>CAZCXK010000070.1:19904-29301 GCA_964502605.1 uncultured bacterium | reverse complement strand
CTTCATAGCCTCCCTTATCATTCTGATGAGGGAGGCTATCGCTTTATAGTCTCTATCTCACAAATTATTGAAGGATGTAGAGTATCTCGTTGAAATACCTCTTCTTCACTTTAATCACTACGGGGCAATTCCTTACCCCTTGGGGTGCGCGAGGCGCAGCAGTTCAAAGGGGGGCATCGTTGAACGAAGCCGAGCGGCGAAGCTGTGATGCGTAGTGAAGGGATACTCTGTCAGTTTGCGGCGAAGACGTTCATTGTATGTAATGTTTCTAAGGTGAGAGCTTGTCATGCTGAATATTATTGCAAGATATAAGTATGAGCTGTTGACTGTATTGCTTTGAATGCAGCGGGGTAGTTCATTCAGGATAAAGAGTCTGATGACTTTTAATTTGTATGTTTTTGTCTACAGGCTGGCATGAGCTTGCAGATCAGAAAAGCTATTTATCAGGCAGCTTGACGTTGAATTTGTTAATTTACGATGACTGTTAGTTACGATCTTTTTGTAGTAGGTGCTGGCTCTGGTGGTCTGGCAGCGGCAAAACGCGCTGCTGACTATGGTGCTCGGGTTGCGATCGCAGAAGAGAGTTTAGTGGGAGGCACATGTGTTGTTCGTGGTTGCATCCCTAAAAAGTTGATGTTTTATGCATCTCAATTTTCTCATTTGTACATGAACGCGGTTGCCTATGGTTGGAAACTGACTGTGCCTAGATTTGATTGGTCAAAGTTGGTCGATGCAATTGATCAAGAAACGGGGCGGTTGAGTGCCCTCCATGTGAGTTTGCTTGAGAAGGCAAAAGTCGATTTGATTTATGGTCGTGCAGTCTTGAGTGATGCTCACACCCTTACTGTTGGAGATCAGACTTTTACCGCTGATAAGGTTTTGATAGCGGTTGGAGGTAAAGCTGTCGTTCCCACTATCCCGGGGAGTGAGCATGGCCTGACATCTCGCCATATGTTTACACTTTCTGAGCAGCCGCAGCATCTAGCAATTGTCGGGGGCGGCTATATTGGTGTTGAATTTGCGGGCATTATGAATGGACTAGGTTCGCAGGTTACACAAATTATCCGACATGAGAGGATATTGATGGGGTTTGATGAGGATGTGCGAAGTCATCTACAGGATGCTATGTCTAAGCGTAGGATCCGGTTTTTAACTGAGACAGAAGTTGTTTCAGTGGCAGCGGGAGATGATGAGCTGAAATTAACGTTAAGTGGTGCTGAGTCTGGGATATTAGGAGTTGATGCCGTTCTGTTTGCGACCGGACGCTCTCCAAATCTAGATGATCTTGGTCTGGAAAATGCGAACGTTGCAACAGAAGGTGGAGCAATCGTTGTTAATGAATCTTCTCAAACGACCCAACCTAATATCTTCTCTGTTGGAGATTGCACTAATCGAGTGAATTTAACGCCTGTTGCTGTAGCTGAAGGGCGAGCCTTTGCCGATAGCGAATTTGGCAACTATCCTCGTCGAGTCAGTTATCAAAATATTCCGACGGCAGTTTTTGGACAACCTGAAATCGGAACTGTTGGGATGACAGAGGCGAAAGCCCGGCAGGAATTAGGAGAGGATAATATCATCATCTATCGTTCTAGGTTTCGTCCATTGTTTTATAACTTGCCTAAGGATGAAGAGAAGACGCTGATGAAACTAGTTGTTGCGCGGCAGTCAGATCGAATTTTAGGTGCCCATATGATTGGTAAAGATGCGGCTGAGATTATTCAAATGGCTACGATCGCTCTTAATATGGGTGCGACAAAGGCTGATTTTGATGCAACGATGGCGCTTCATCCAACGACCGCAGAAGAATTTGTGACGATGCGCTAGATTGACTCTGATGCGATGGCAGGGAACTGATGGCGAGGTGAGAGCAGGCGTTATGACGAGATGGCGATTAGTTTGGTTGTTGGCGCTAGTTCTGCTGTGGATACTTTGTACAGGCCCTGCCTATGCTAATGCTTTGGGCGATCGCCTCTCCCAGTTTCCAAATTGGCAAGCAAAACCGTCGGTTGACGCAGCTGTGGATGATTTAGTTTATCCAGACTGGTTTCAGGGCGAATGGATTGTGACAACTACCCTGGTCGAAATGATTGCGCCACTGTCACCAGATATCGTGACGCCTGGTTATGACAGCAACCAAGACTATCTGCAGCAACCGCTGCAATTTCGGGCTCGATTTCTCGCACAAAAGCCGCAGGTGCGCGCGTCGGGATTTCTACGCCGATTGTATCGAGTTGATCAATCAATACCCATCGTGGCTGACCGTGCGTTTAACGGATTTAATCTGACAACTGCTTATTTTCATCAGGTGTTGGGGGATGCGGGCGAGTCTATGCTCCAAGCTGTAAAAGTTGATCCCAATAACCCGAATCGTCAGGTTACCCTTCTGAAGGGCGATCGCCATTTAGTATCAACAATTACAGGACGTTTGAGTGAAACGCCGACGGATGATCAATTTATTGCTACAGAAATCGCCCTACAAGTTTTTCAGGGTACTTCTCAGCCCTATCTAAATGAAGTTGAAACAACAACTTTATATGTTTATTCTGCTGACAAGGTTCCCAGTATCACCGCAAATCAGGTTACTGCCATCTATCTTTCTCCTCAGGATGTCAACTACTTCAAAGCTAATGGACGACCTGTTGCTCTGTATCGATATTGCCTGGAATTTCTCCCTGATGGTGTTCCAACGTTCAGCGAACGCACAGATTTTTCTCAGCTCGTCCTCAGGCAGTGAGGCTTAAATCAAGTCTATAAAGGCTGCCTGGGTTTGGGGCACTCACGTTGCTATTGACGATCCATGATGAGGTTTAATTCATATGCTTAATCGAAGTACAGTAATTGTATCGGCAGTTTTGCTGAGTTTGGGTGGGGTTGTGGCCTGTTCTAGTGCTCCAACTGCTACTAGTGGGGGTAATTCTGAGCCAACGGCCCAAACAGCGGTTAAGGCCGAACAGGCTCAAGTGTTTGCTGAGGACGGAGTTGCGATTAAGGGCGCTGACCCAGTTGCTTATTTTGAGCAAAGTGAATTTGTTGAAGGACTCTCTGCGTTTGAGCATGAGTGGATGGGGGTTACATGGCGATTTGCAAATGCAGAAAATCGCGATCGCTTTATTAGTGAACCAGAACGCTATATGCCTCAATATGGTGGCTATTGTGCGTGGGCCGTTAGTCAGGGACAAACAGCTCCAATCGATCCGACTGCATGGGCTGTTGTTGATGGTAAGCTATACCTGAATTATGACGCGAGGATTCAGGAGCGTTGGCAGCAAGATATTCCGGGGAATATTGAGAAAGCTGACACCAATTGGCCTGATGTTCTAGAGAATTAATCGGCCTTGGCATCATCTAAACTGTGTTCACTAGTTTGATCAGGTGAGGATTTCGATTCTCACCTGTTTTTCGTATAGCGTTAACAGGTGTAGCGTAATTGTTTTCTATGGCAAATGGGATATGTTCTGACCCATGAGACAAGCTGGGATTCTTCGTTGTATATGCGTTGTGCTGATAGCGTTAGGCTGGGCGGCTGGGCAAATGGCAATCGCTGCACCCAGGATGCCAGAATACCCTTTGCCGCTTACTATTGAGCAACTGCAGACGCGAATACAGACCCCGATTCAAGTTGATGGGGTGCAAACGGTTGATTTCCGCCGTTGCCTGATTGATTTGCGACCTGAGAATGACGCATTTCGGATGGCCTTCTATCGATTGCTGAGAGAGCATCTGCAGCAGTCTAGGGTGCCAATGGGTCTGGATTTAAGCAACTCAGTCATTCAGGGGCCATTAAATATATCTGAATTGGGCTTGAGCGTGCCGCTTTATGGCAAAGTGCTTCCCACGATTCTTTCAGATGATGAGCAAGACCAACTGCGACGCGATCGGCGGCGGCTGGTGCAACTGAGTCAACTGTCGCGATCGCTATTGATTCAACGTCAGCAATCTTCGGCCCAAATTGCGGTGTTTCGAGGGCCATTGAGAGCTGTTAAAACCCGATTTGAGGGCGTTGTTAATTTGTCTAACACGTTTTTTCTCAGTCGGGTTGATGCTCAAGGTGCGGAGTTTGTTCAATTGCTAGATGCAACCGAAGCTCGCTTCAGTCAGCCGGTGAGCGCCCTTGGGGCCAGGTTTAGACAAGAAGCGCGTTGGCGAAGCACTATTTTTTTTAATACGGCTGGGTTTAATCAGGCTCAGTTTGAGGGGGAGACCACGTTTCAGAGCACCACCTTTCAAAAAACCGCCAATTTTAGCCAGACAGCCTTTCAACGGTTGGCAAATTTTAGTCGCACCCTCTGGAACGGGACTGCCGATTTTGCCCAAGCGCACTGGTTTGATCAGGCCGCGTTCAACAAGAGCAAATTTGTCCAATCGCTGTTTCTCACTAAGGCAACGTTTGATGATCGGGTTTCGTTTCGAGAAGTGCAGCTTAATCAACCTGTCAATTTGCGAGGCGCGGCCATTCTAAGTCAGGCTGACTTTGGTGATGCTAGCTTTGCAGCAGATGTTTATTTGAATGTATCTGGATTGGAATTTAACACTGAGCAAGCTAAAATTTTGGGTGATCCAGGGCAGATTGGCCGAGTGTTGTCAGTTCCTAGCTTGCAGGGTAACGAAACGCTGCTGCGTAATTTGGTTCGAAATTTTCGGATTATGGAACAGATTCCAGATGCCAACCAGGTGGAATATACGACGCAGCGACTGCGTCTTAAACAACTGTGGCGACAGCTATCTGGGACAAATATAAATGTGGCAAAGCCGCAACAGCTCGAGCAAGCGGGGCTAACAGCAGAACAGGCGATCGCCATCATTGAGAATCGGACTCAGCAACCATTTCAAGACATCACAGACTTATTGAAATTAGAGGCAATTGATCTGGCAACCTATGTCAAAATCCGCGATCGCGTCATTGTGGATCAGTTGCGATCGCCCGGAGCAATGCTACTTGTGGCATTCCATTGGTTGGGTTTAACGCTATTGTTGCTGCTGACGCGCTACGGCACAAGCTTTTGGCTCATTTTTGGTATCGGGATTTTAGCAACCGCGTTTTTTAGTGGGGTATTTTGGCTAGTTGATCGATTTCGCCGCTGGCATCCCTATGCCATTGTGCCTCGGGTCGATGAATCAATCTGGATGACAAGCAGCATTGGGTTGCTAGCGTTAGGTGGCATACTAGCAGTGTTAAACACAGCTGAAAATCCCGGTTTGACCCTCACCTGCTTGGGAGTTGTGATTGTGCCCGTACCCATGGCGCTATTAGTGCTGCTTTATTTTCGGGGGCGCTACCACGACTTAATGGATTCTAGCTATTTTGTCCAAGACGGGGGAGCCCGAGAACTGCGATTGTTAATCGGGCGATTGCCTGTGATTCCAGAATTCCCTTTTTTTCGCGATCGCTACAAACCTATTCCTTGGGAGCGTCGCTGGAACTGGCTCAACTACTTTGACTTTAGCCTGATTAATCTAGTTCGATTTGGGTTCAATGATATTCGCCTGCGTGACCGACATATGCCCGGTCTGATTTCAAGTCTAATTTGGTATCAATGGACACTCGGATTGCTTTACATCGCCCTTTTACTCTGGACATTATCGCGTACGATTCCAGGTCTAAATCTGTTGATTTACTTTAAGTAACTCTAGCGGCGTGTCGTTGCCTTGTTCCAGGCTGCGTCCCCGCTCAGACTTGGAGTTCTATCTAGAGAACAGTCCAGGAACTTTACTGGAGTTGATATAGACACCCAAGCATAGCAACATCAGTGACTCTGCAATCCGATGTCTCTTCAAAACAAATGCTCACTTCGGTAAACGCTAGAACCGCAGCTACCCAAATGAGCATTACTAAAATCTTAGAGAGAAACCTAACCAATACAATCGACTTAAGAGGTTGTGGTTTGAGCCCCTAGCAATTCCTTCAGCTTTGCCAACTCATCCGCCCATCGCGGGTCAGGTTGAGCAGCCTGTGAATCTGATGACGGCGATGATGAGCTACTGGTGCTCTTGCGGGTTTTGCTTCCTTTACGCGCTTTGCTGGGGGTCGGAGGCGCACTGGTGCTCTGAGGGCTATCTTCACCCTTCGCTTTGGAGCGAGGAAGTGCTTTCTCAATTTTGAGCGGGGTTTCTTTCAACATGTATCCATTGAATTTCTCAATGATTTCGTCAGCCTGTTCATCGCTGGTTACAGTGACGAAGGCAAAGCCGCGACATTTTCCAGTCTTGCGGTCAGTGATCAGCTTAGTTGATACCGACTCATCAAACTCAGAAAAGACCGCTTCGAGTTCTTGCCGCTCTAGTTCTTTGGGCAGATTACCCACATATAGACGAATAGACATAAAACCGGATACCTCCAGACCTCAACTCACGGAAACTAGCTAAAATCAGCTGAACGGACTCATTAAAAGAAAGAATTTACATCGTAGAGAACCACCATAGTCAAAAAAGACACTAAAACTTAAATGAGGCTCACTGCCTGCCAGCGCCTACCGTGCCAACCTGCTTAAAAAAGCATCAGCCTGTTGGCAAATACTGAATCCTAAAAACTTAAATCTTAATGTACTAGCCGCCCTTGACGCGATAGAGAGCCACAGATAGTGAGTTGACAAGGCGAATGATAAATCTGCTTATGCAGCTGATGATAATTTCGCCACTCACTAAGTTACCATGCCACCAAACTTGCAGCTACCTCACATCATGAAAGTTTGCGGGGTTGCATATGACCAAGACTGACTAATCATTTTGCAAACCAACTTCTTTAGCTTATCAGCGTTATCCACTCTGTCATTGTCCTAACTTGAACTCTAAACAGTATTAACTAAACGCTTCTAACCAGAACTAGCGGTTCAGGAAGGTTCTTTACTCGTTCAGGAAACGGCATGCCACTACCTTCTGTTAAGAAACGTAACACTGAATCGCTCCTATCTGCAACCTCGATTGTTCTAGAGTCGGTAAGGCTTAGTCTTGTTTAGCGGCAAGGAGCCCGTCTTTAAGTGTGTAGATGACCTTCTCTTGCTGATCAGGTGATAGCTCTGGGTACATGGGTAAAGATAGGACTTCGCATGCGATTTGTTCCGCGACTGGAAGCTGGCCCCTCACATAGCCCAATGATGTATAAACGGGCTGAAGATGCAGCGGCAGGGGATAGTAGACCATAGAGCCAATTCCATGACGGTGTAGATGGTGTCGAATGCGATCGCGCCGGGAGTCGGTTGGTGGGTCTGAATGGGGCGAGGTTAGTCTCTGTGGCAGCCGAATTGTATATTGATGCCAGACATGGATGCTGGCTGCAAGGGACTGAGGGGCAATGATTTCTTCTAGGGGGATAAGTAGCTGCTCGTAATAGGCGGCGATCGCCTGCCGCTGAGTATTCCATTGGTCTAGGTGGCGGAGCTTAATGTCAAGAATGGCGGCTTGAATAGCATCTAGGCGGCTGTTGACGCCGATCGCCTCGTGATAGTAAGTTTCCTTGCGACCATGGTCTGCCAACATGCGAATCTGATTGGCGATCGCCTCATCATTAGTGGTGATCGCTCCTCCATCGCCACAGGCACCTAGATTCTTCGTAGGATAGAAACTAAAGCAGCCCACATGCCCGAGGTTTCCGGCTTTAGTTGTCTGCCATGAGGCTCCTGCGGCTTGAGCACAGTCTTCGATCACCCAAAGCTGGTGAGCTTGGGCGATCGCCATCAACTGAGTCATGTCAACAGGTTGCCCAAACAAATGTACCGGAATGATAGCGCGTGTATGGGGCGTGATTGCAGCTTCAATCTGGTTGAGATCTAAGTTGAAGGTTTGCGGATCGATATCGATAAAAACAGGGGTAGCCCCGACTGCTGTGATCATTTCTGCGGTTGCGATGAAGGTAAATGGGGTGGTAATCACCTCATCCCCTTGACCAATGCCGAGTGCCCGTAATGCTAAAAAGAGCGCATCGGTGCCTGAGTTACAGGCGATACAATGCTGTGCACCAATGTAATCGGCAAAATGGTGCTCAAATGCCTGTACTCGTGCTCCTTTAATGTATTGACCTGACGCCAAAACGTCACTGACAGCGACACTCATGTCTGCACGAATCGACTCAAACTGTTTCGTTAAATCAAGAATAGGAATTGAGTTCACAGGCCTACACCACGAATCTGTAACAACATAGGACACTCTGCACGCGTATGAGCAATGTGTAAAACGATGTCAGTATTTATCAGGAGTGACACTTCCTTTATATTATGGGCAGTCGTGGCGTTCTAGCTCTAGCCCTCATGCCGAACTTGGGTGTTGATATTGAGCTGTCAATCACCGTTTAGCGCCAACGGCAGGCGAGTGCAACCGTGGCATAATACCGTGTCATGATGCTGTCACAGGAATCTAACATGCAAGGGATTGCCTATGAACTCTCTCATCGAACTGGATGCTGTACGGTTGGGTTGGGCGTTAATGCTCATGGTGGTGGCGATCGCCCTTTCAGCCTGGCAGCGTTTGGGATTAACGTGGAACTTGGCGATCGCTACAGCACGCACTATTACTCAGTTGGTTGTTGTTGGCTACATTCTCTCAGCCGTATTTGCGATCAATAACCCTGGGGCGGTGCTTCTCATCATTGCCATCATGCTGACAATTGCTGCCATCACAGCCCGTAACCGCATTAGTCAAAAGGTGCCATCGCTGCTGCCCTGGGTGGGAGGGTCAATTCTCTTGAGCACTGCATTGACCCTGAGTTATGTCAATCTGATCGTGATCCAGCCCGAGGCATGGTACGACCCTCAGTATGTAATTCCGCTTGCCGGGATTCTTTTGGGTAACGCCATGAATGCATCAGCGATCGCTGGAGAGCGATTTGTGAGCACCCTCAACGCCAGCCAACTCGAAATCGAAACCTATCTGAGTTTGGGAGCAACTCCCCAGCAGTCAGTGGCGTCGTTTCGCCGTGAGGCGATTCGCGCAGGGCTGATCCCAACGCTTAACTCGATGATGGTGGTTGGCATTGTGACGCTACCTGGCATTATCACCGGGCAAATTTTGAGCGGAGTCAGCCCGTTTAACGCGGCACTCTATCAAATTCTCATCATGTTTATGTTGGCGTTTACTAATCTGGTTGCAGCTCTTTTAGTGATTCAGGGGATTTATCGACAGTTTTTCAATGCGGCTGCACAGCTCACTCTGCATTAGTGATTCAGGTTAAGCAGACACAAATGCATGTAACCCTCCTCACATCTGCACTTACCATGTCCAAATATCTTCATGCCGCACCCCTATTTCTGGGGAGGATGTCTTGAGCACGGTAACGGCTTTCAATGCAATCAGTTCTTCAGACTGACTACGCCGAACCCAATTGACCTTCTAGATGTCCTACTGAGGGAATAGGGATGCCCCAACCTAAAGACTGAGAACCCCAACCTAAAGACTGAGAACTCAAAAC
>CAZCXK010000070.1:0-19804 GCA_964502605.1 uncultured bacterium | reverse complement strand
TAAAATCCAGGAATCCTAAACTAAGAACTGAGAACCTCAACTTAAGAACTGAGAACCCCAACCTAAGAACTGAGAATTCTAAACTAAAATCCAGGAATCCTAAACTAAGAACTGAGAACCTCAACTTAAGAACTGAGAATCCCAACCTAAGAACTGAGAGCCCTAAACTAAAAACTGAGAACCTAACGCTAAGCCGTTAAGACTGAAGAATTAACCCAAGAAACACCAAGACTCGATCTGTGTCAGTTGGTGGCTGTCGGGTTTGGGGCAACCACTGTAGTGGGACGATAACCAGGTTGATTGGGAGCATAGGTGCCAAAGACGACTCCGTTGGCATTTGATAGCTCAATAGCAACTTGAGTCCCTTCGCTAATCATTGCCAGTTCGTCGAGCAGCGTATTGACTTTGAAGACCATGCCTTGAGCGCCATTATAAGAACTGGCTGTGTCACGGGTGATGATGGCTTGCTCAACAATTTGATCAAACTCTTCAACAATCTGAACTTCGATTGCTTCAGGATTTAGGGTGTAGTTGCAAATTGGAGGGTTGGTATTGCAAATGCGATTGAGATCAACCTCAGCCCCTTGAACGGCGATCGCCAGTCGGAGGTTTTGCTGAGCCATCGTCAGGGCTCGTGAGTAAGAATTCAACAGGGGCTCTGCTTGGTGATGATACGTCGTCTCCCCAATAACTTGTTGAGCCTGAGCTAGAGCATTTTGCCAAGCTATAACGGCATTAGACCATTGATTTTGCTGCTCAAAGCCCATGGCCGCTTCTGCCAGGTTGACGGCTTGATGATACGCATTTTCTGAAATAACTTCCTGCTGCTGTCGGGTTAATGCAGCCGTTAATCGGGGTTCATAAATTGCGTAGAGCTGTTGAGCTTCTGCATAGGCCATTGTTCCACGGGGCACTTCTGTGAGCCGATCAATCACAACTTGCCACGTCACGCGGACGAGTTGCCAGTCTTTAAGAGCATCAGCGCTATTTTCACGGGTTTCGGCTATTTGGGCGGCATGACGAGCTGCAGCGATAGTGGTGCGAGCCTGCTCTTCTAGGGTGATGCGCTGATTGATGCTGCTGAGGTTCGTTTCATATTCTGCTCGTTTTTTTTGAGCAAAGGGATATGCGATCGCCCCTTCAGGGACTCGATTCAGATGAGCGATCGCCTGCCTCCATAAGCGACGAATTTCGACCCAGGTTTCGAGCGGGAGGGGTGGATTTTGGCTCGTTTCGGCGGCCAGATATGCATGTTTCTGAGCCGCCACGATATCACCCAGAATTTGAGCGTCACTTTCAAAGTCGAGCAGTAACACCTGAGCCTGATCGTGATGCCCAGACCAAAAAGGAATCATGCTAAGGCGATAATTAGCTTCGAGCACCTTGTCGTAAGCGTCAATAATGTCTTCAGCCGCAGTTGTGTCGCGGAGCGTGCGCATTGAGTCTTGATTGAGCGATCGCGCCACTTGTAGGAGTTCACATCCTCCCATAACGCAGGGGCGAGTTACGGCATAGATTCCGCCGCCTAGAAGTGCAATACTCAATGAGGCGATCGCCACAATCGGCGAAAGCGGAATCTGAATGCGTTTCGCTGTCAAACTAAGACGACCAATGGATAGTCGCTTAATCCTCTCAGATTCGCTAGAGTGCATAGGTTTGGCAGAATGTGAGATAGTTTCCAGTTAACTAAAGCGAAATGGCCGTCTTCGTGACAATTCTTCGTGACAATGTAGGTGTGACCATACCCCATACATGCCCCTTACAAATGTAGGCTATTGCTTCCAATACTTGAGATTCACCAGATGCTGTCTCGAAACCAACTATCAAATCCCGCTATTCAGGCCGCAGTCATAGGTGTGCTCTGATGTTTGACTGAATTTGCCACTCAAGCACTGAAGGCTGAGTAAACCTAGAAATCGTCTAAACCTGGATTGGGGGGAAACCTGCACAGGTATGACACAACGTTGTGTTCATGTGTCACCATCTTGATCATAGGTGGGGCAATGCCGGAGCTACTATACGCTACCATTCACTCTGTTGCAAGCTGCAACACGATCAACCGCGAAATCTGGAAATTCATGGATTGCTTACACAGTTGTGAAGGTCATCAACTAATCTTCATAGATAGGGCCGGTTACGCCTTGTAGCTTAATCAACTCCTGCCAATGGATATTCTAATTGTTGAAGATGAAGCTGAAATTGCTCAACTCATTCAGCTTTACCTAGAAAAAGAGGGATTCGTCTGCCATATCTGTCGAGATGGTTTAACAGCTCTGCAGCTGTTTCAGGAGCAACAGCCCGATCTGATTATTCTAGACCTCATGATTCCTCAACTCGATGGCTTAGAGGTCTGCGCCAGAATTCGGCAAAAGCCCGGCATTAAGGATCCCTACATTCTCATGCTGACCGCAAAAGGCGAAGAAATTGACCGGATTATCGGCCTCTCGACTGGGGCTGATGACTATATGGTCAAACCCTTTAGCCCTAGGGAATTGGTCGCACGCGTGCGGGCGCTATTGCGGCGTACCTTACGTCACAGTGGACAAAGCCAGACTTATCAGACTCAGCATTTTACGGTGGATGTTGATCAGCGGGTGGCTCACCGACGATTAGAACCTAGCTCTGCTGAAATTTTGGATTTAACAGCGCTCGAATTTGATCTTTTGACGACGTTTATGAGCTATCCGGGGCGCGTGTGGAATCGATCGCAGCTAATTGAAAAACTCTGGGGTGATGATTTCTTTGGGGATGAGCGGGTTGTTGATACGCATATTGCTCGACTGCGAAAAAAAATTGAACCCGATCCGGCAACGCCTAAATTTGTCAAGACGGTCATTGGAGTGGGATATAAATTTGAAGATATGGCCTAAGCGGCTCGTGAATATTCATGGCTAAGCTCAATTTGCGATCGCGCCTATTTTTATCTCACATCATTGTGATGGTAGTAGGGTTGACGACGTTGACGATTATTGGCAAGTTTTCATCGCCGCGCTTTTTTGTGATTCATCTGCGCCGTATTGAGGTGGAAGGCTACAGCATTCGTCAGGTGCATGGGGAGCTGATGCGCGGGTTTGAGTCAGCCTGGAGTCGAGGCGCATTGTGGTCGTTTGTGGTGGGTGCAACTGCGGCGGGTGGCGTCAGCTACGTTGTGTCTAAGCGGATTGTCAGACCATTACTGCAAATGGAATCGATCACCCAAAAGTTGGCCTCTGGTTGCTTAGAAGAACGGGTCCCTGAGAGCGAAATTCCAGAGCTAGATCAGCTTGCTGACAGCTTCAACCGCATGGCGACCGAATTGGAAAATGTCGAGCAGCGTCGGCGAGAACTTGTCAGCGACCTGACCCACGAGTTAAGAACGCCACTGACTGTCGTTGAAGGCTATCTAGAAGGGCTAGCAGATGGTGCAATTGAGCCATCGACAGATGTTTATCAGCTTCTAGTCAGGGAAACTATTCGCATTCGCCGGTTAGTGGATGATCTTCAAGAATTATCAAAAATGGAGGCTGGTTATCTGCCGATTAATGCCAAACCGTTTGATTTACATCCGGTTTTGGATACGCTGATTCAGAAATTTGCAGAACAACTGCAAACCGACAATAGCCCTATATTGACGCTTGATTACCCGTCAGATACTCCTGCTGTGTTGGCTGATGTAGCACGAGTTGAGCAGGTGTTGGTTAATCTATTGGGCAATGCGATTCGCTATACGCCATCGGGTACGATCGCGATCCGAGTTTGGCAGGGCGAGACGCATGTTTGGGTCGCTGTGAGCGATACAGGCATTGGCATTGATGCAGAAGACTTGCCCCATGTGTTTGAACGCTTTTGGCGAGCTGACCGATCACGCGATCGCCACTCAGGGGGTACTGGCATTGGTCTAGCCATTTCTCGACGCCTCATTGAACTTCAGGGCGGCACCATTGAGGTTGAAAGTAAAATCGGTGTGGGTAGCCTATTTCAATTTTCCTTGCCTGTGGCATAACGCCGACCGCCCAATTAGCCCTACAATTTGACCCATAGATATGCTGAACAAGAGACACGTTATGACGATTCATCCACAACTCAAGGCTGCATTCGCGCAAAATCGCGCTCTAAAAATCATTAGTGGATTAGCCAATCTGAATCCAGATCGGGTTGCTGCAACTGTGAGAGCCGCAGACCGAGGAGGCGCTACGTTTGTTGATATTGCGGCTGATGCTGATCTAGTGCGGCTGGCTCGACAGCTCACGACGTTGCCAATCTGTGTCTCGGCAGTTGAGCCAGAGGCCTTTGTGTCTGCAATTGACGCAGGGGCAGACCTGATTGAAATTGGCAACTTTGATGCGTTTTATGCTCAAGGTCGCCGATTTGAGGCGGCTGAAGTTCTAGAACTAACTCGGAAGACGCGATTGCTCCTGCCGGATGTGATGCTTTCGGTAACGGTGCCTCATATTTTAGAACTAGATCAGCAGACTCGCTTGGCTGAAGAGTTAGTGGCGGCTGGAGCTGACATCATTCAGACAGAAGGGGGCACAAGTAGCGCCCCGATCCATGCTGGAACATTGGGACTGATTGAGAAGGCTGCTCCAACACTGGCGGCAGCTTATGAAATTTCGCGTGCAGTTGAGGTTCCGGTTTTGTGTGCCTCGGGGTTGTCTAGTATGACAGCACCCTTGGCGATCGCGGCAGGTGCGGCAGGTGTTGGCGTAGGTTCTGCCATCCATCAGCTCAATAGTGATGTCGCGATGGTTGCCGCTGTCCGGAGTCTCTCTGAGGCGTTGGCCACGGTCAGCCGCTCGCCAATCTACGCATAACATTGGATGCGGGGTGGGGGTATCTGTCCAGATACTCCTGCTGGAAAAGCTTCTAGACTTTTGCACTCCATTGTCTGTACCTCGCACGGTGTAAATTCATGAATTCTTGACATTTGAATTATCTTTCTATTATTGAAGTCTGGGCATCCTGGTTAAGAGGGGTAGTTTGCCGGAGTCTATTTGCAAAAGGATGCCCATGCTCGATTCGGAGCCGTTTCCCAATCAACCATCGGTCAATTTAGAAAGCACCGAAATCATGCCGTTTGACTGGCGAAAGCTAATGGCACTGGGGGTGTCAAGTTATGAAGCTCGTCAACTCACCAAGGCATTAGTAATTCGAGAAATGGTGCCAGCGTATTGGCGGCGACTGATTGAGTCGGGAGTGCCGCTTAACGAGGCTAGGAGTATTGCGAAAGCGATCGCCAACTACGATGCCAGCCAGAAGCAACCTAGCTTTTACCAGAGAGAGTTGATTTTTTGCTACAGCTCTATGGTTCACAGGGCTAACCTATGGCGTCCCCAATTACTGTTGCAATAATTAAAATTGCAGTAAACAAGCTGTGCTTTGAATGCTTTATGGCTCAAAGCTGTCGTAGCATCAAGATTAGATTTACTGAGTAAATAACGGCTGTTGTTACGCGTCTACTAAAACTGGAAAGCTTTGTTCTAAATATTCCATTAGAAACACCTGACGTTGCCCCAACTTGGGTGTGTCTGCTGAACAACCACACGAAACATACTCTACGACTGCTTTTTTGCCGTGGGGTTCGATTTCAATGACCTTAACTCCCCAGTCGTTATCTGCGAGGCGTTTGTAAACTCGGCCTTCGGTGATTTGCTGAATCATACCTTTAGTGCGATCGCCAATACTCTGCGGAGATTATACCTGTGTCAACTGCCATGACTAGTATCGATGCCGTTTTTGAAGAG
The DNA here is from genome assembly GCA_964502605.1 of uncultured bacterium. GTDB lineage: Bacteria > Cyanobacteriota > Cyanobacteriia > CAZCXK01 > CAZCXK01 > CAZCXK01. Next base: position 14,081 of record CAZCXK010000070.1, on the reverse strand, counting down.
GACATGAGAGAAAATAAGGGTTCTTTCTGTTTTGCCTGACCAAACCTTTCCTTAGGAGGCAAATAAAGGATTTGAGCCTGAGTAAGATGAAACCAAGAACTCAGGTCAACTAGGTAAAGTAAACCAAGTCCAGCTAGAGTCTTGAGTCTTCTCAGGGTGGAGCGCTAGATCTGGACTTGGTTTAGTTCATAGTTTTTGCTTCGAGCTGTTCTAGGCGACTTCTCAAGTCTTTGTTATCCTGCTTAAGCTGATCTAGCTCTTCTTGGAGCTGTTTAACGCTTTGCTCTTGACCCGCTGCTTTCTGCACTCTCTGGATGGCTTCTTCTGCCCGACGACGTACTCGCCCATCTGGAGACTGGCTCGCAAGTGACTTAAGAATGCGAACAGCCTTAATTGTTTCCATTTGCCCCAGGGCGCTGACTACAGCAACCTGTGTCAGGAAGAAGGTCTCTCCGGCCAACTGATCTAGCCGATTGAGAATGCGCTCAATATTGGCTGGGGTTTGCCCCGATGAAATCATGCCAATCGAGCGGATGGCTGCTAAGCGGAGAGCCTGCGGGATGCCAGCAGCCGTGTAGTCCAAAATTAAGTCAAGAGCTGCTTCAGATGTTTTCATTTTGCTCAATCCGGCGATCGCCCCTGATCGCACCGTTTCATTCCAGCCGGCTCGTTCTTCTAACACTGATTTGAGCAGCTTTAGAACTTTGTCGTCTTTCGATTTGCCATTGAGTTTGGTGGTGGCGATCGCCCCAAGGGCTTGCATCGCTGCTGCCTCAACGTAGTAGCTAGGATCACCTTTCTCAGCGAATGGCTTCAGGGCTTTGTAGCTCTTTTGGGTTTTAATCTTGGCTAATCCTTGGATGACAGCACGCCGAACCCGGGCTTCAGAGTCATGTAGCCCTTCGAGTAAGGCATCAAAGGCTTGCTCCAGCTTCACAGTCGCCAATCGTTCAGCGACTTCAGCCCGGACTCCCCAAAATGGATCTGCTTTGAGGGCAGCAGCAAGGGCTTGTACTGCTTCTAGCGCCCCTTTCTTAGCCAGGGCTTCAGCGGCATAAATGCGGGAAAGAGGGTCAGGGTCATGCTGCAGCTGGGCTTTTAACTCTGCCACTGGGTAATCGAGCGTGACAGTTTTAAGAACATGGTTGCCCACGTCAAAACTCATGAAATGTGGTTTTTCAGGCAATGGGAAATAGAATGCCTGTTCTCGCTCATGGATGCGGACAGTAAAGGTGGTCAATGTCGGTCTTAACTCGGAGGTATAAGCTAGTGTCGTATCGGTTTTTGACGCATCTTGATCTGGAACTGTGCCAAAAGCGATGGGTAGCCTCAGGTCAAACAAGCCGCTGTTGACGCCTGATGCCCCTTCTTTAACTTGGGTTTGTATAACGGTTACTTTGGCCAGATTGCTGTCGGTATCCCATGAATAAGACACCTTAAAGTCAGGATAGCCGCCGCGAAACACATACTGATCGAATAAGAACTGCAAGTTGCGCCCGGTGGCTTTTTCGATCGCCCGCAGTAGATCAATCGTTTCGACTGTTTTGTGAGCATTGTCTTGGACAAAGGTATGAATGGCTTTCTCAAACAGCTCATCGCCTAGCTCTGCCCGAATCATGTGATAAACGCAGGCTCCTTTTTCATAGATATGGCTGTCATACAGCTCAATGGCTTCCCGATAGACATGGGTAACGATGGGGCGACGATAACGCGAACTGTCTTCTGAAATGTAGCTGCGGGCTTCATTGAGCCGATAGTAAGCTGCATCATCAGCCGTGTATTCGTGCTCAGTCCACATGACTTCAGAATAGGAGGCCATTCCCTCTTTGATCCACGCATGTGACCAGTGCTTAATAACCACCAAATCGCCAAACCATTGGTGTGCCAGCTCGTGAGCAACCAGACTTTCGGCACTGCGGTTATCAATGGCAGCGCGTTCGTCAATTAGGCAGCGATCGGTGAGCAGCGTAGTGGATGTATTCTCCATGCCGCCGAAGATGAAGTCTTCGACGCAGACTTGGGCGTATTTAGGATAAGGGTAGGGATAGCCATAGGCTTGGCTGAAGAATTCGATCATGCGTGGCGTCTTGCCCATTGTGCGGCGAGCGTCATCCTCCCGGCCTCTGGCGACGTAATAGGTCACAGGTTTACCTTGCCATTCGTCGTGAAGCTCGGCAAACTCGCCAACGGCCAGCGTCATCAAATAGGTGGGGTGAACCTGCTTTTGCAGCCAATGAAACGTCTTGGTATCGCAGTCGGTGTCTGTCCCGATGAGCTCACCATTGGAGATGGCGATCAGGTGTTTAGGCACGCGCACGCGAATCTCTGAGGTAGCAAGCTGCCCAGGATAGTCGAAGCAGGGAAACCAATAGCGAGAGTCTTCATCTTCGCCTTGAGTCCAAACTTGAATGGGTTTGTCTGGATAGTCGTCAGTTGGCGCGATGAAGTAGATGCCGCGCTGGGGTTTTTCGACATGGTATGCGATCGCCACATTAAAAGGAGACCCGACATCAGGTGCGTCTTGGAGTTGAATGGATATCTGTTCGCCATCGTACTCAAATGACTGATGGACTCCATCGAGCGTGACCCCATCAATGGTTAAGTTGACAGCATCGAGAGTAAGTTTGGTAATTCCAGAGCGAATGGGTGTAATGTGAATGGTGCAAATCCCTCGATAGCTCTGAGTGGGAATATCAAGATCGAGATCAAGCAAAATATGATCAACCTGTCCGGGGCGATCGGGGTTGTAATGAGGACGGGCACCGGGTAATTCAAAGCTCTTACGACCATTCTCATCTAGGTGAAAGAAGCACTGCATCATAGTGAAGAACAACCTGAAACTTAAACTCGGGATATTGGACGCGAACGAATCAAATGCTGCCATTGGGCACGACCGTATAGCCCTTTCAGATTAACGCATATGTCGGTTCCAAGACCTGTGATTTTAGTCAGCTGGTAGACTTTGGAGATAACAAAATGATGACTACTGGAGACGTTATGTCGTTTCATTGCAAATCTGTAATATTGCCAACTCTGCTGTTAAAGCTGGGCAACCAATTTGCAATAATGAAAGTCTGAAATTCGACCCAACGTTACCGTTTGCTTTGTTGAGCGTAGTGAGTTGCACAACGATGACCCTTGCAGTTGATTCATCTCCTCGGTTGGTATCGCGCTTAATCACCGGCATATTGGCGATCAGGCCGCTGGCACAGTTGGCTAGATATCAGGCTCGTCAGATGATGATGAAGCGAGCAGAATCAATCGGGGTGCATTGGCGGCAAGATGTGAGTCAGCTGCGATCGCGAGGTCAAGCGACTGAATGGTCTTCAGAATGGGATGCTGACCTAGCTCGGGTTGAAGATCCGACTTTGGTTTATCCGGACTACTACTTGCGCTCTTTTCATGCCTATGACGAGGGCAATCTAGGCTGGCAACCCGCTATGGAAGTTGGCGTCGCGGCCAGAGCCGTCCATGCAAAAATCTGGCCAACGAGTGGTGCAGCGGGAGATGCACGGCTGCGCCAGAGCTATCATAATTGTCTCAAGACTCAGCTATCAGTCGCGCCTCAGGGCATTCTCGATATTGGCTGCAGCGTTGGTATGAGCACGTTTGCCCTGCAAGAAGCATTTCCAAATGCTGACCTAATTGGGATAGATTTGTCACCCTATTTTTTGGCGATCGCTCACTATCAATCCGCGCACTCTCGAGCAGCCCAAGGCAAGTCTCCCATTCGCTGGATCCATGCAGCAGCTGAAAATACTGGCCTTCCAGAGGCCTCAGTTGATCTCGCCTCGGCATTTCTGCTATTTCATGAACTACCACGCACGGCTGCGGTCAAGATTTTGCAAGAGGCGCGACGAGTTCTGCGACCGGGTGGCCATCTTGCCATCATGGAGATGAACCCACGCTCAGAAATTTATGCGGCCATGCCGCCCTACGTGTTGACGCTGCTGAAAAGCACAGAACCCTATCTGGATGACTACTTCTCGTTTGATATTGAGCAGGCGGTCGTACAGGCAGGGTTTACTTGCCCAGTCGTGACGGTGACAAGCCCTCGACATCGCACGATTATGGCTCAGGTGTGCTGATTCGCGATTAGTTGAGTATGTCGGGTTGCTCTTCAGCCGATGGATGGCTCGAAAACTGATAGCCTAAGTCCAGATGTGTTTTTCTGCACACGCTTGAAACATCAACTACCGTTTCACCTCAACCAGCACCGTTCTAGCTATTGGCATCTCGCACCCTACGTGCACCTGCATTGGCGGACTATTGCCCAGGCTCTAGCCTGCACCCTTGCGTTTACGGTGTTTTGGCCGGTTTTGGCGTGGCTAGCAGGCGAACTTGCACATTTGATTGGTCAGGGCGATGTGGGGGCGATCGCCCAGTTGGCTGGCGTTAGCGCGGTTGTTTTTGTGGTGCGAGGCGCTGTTCAGTTTGGGCAAGATGCCCTGATGGCAAAGGCTGCGCTGGCGATCGCTCTCGATTTACGCACCACGGTTTATGCTCACTTGCAAACCCTCAGTTTGAGCTACTTCGAGACGTCTCAGACCGGGGATTTGAGCTACCGTCTGACTGAAGACATCGATCGCGTTGGTGAAGTGATCAACAAAGTCTTTCACCAATTTATTCCCTCCTTACTGCAGCTCATTGTTGTTATCGGCTACATGATCTATTTGAACTGGCAGCTAACTCTAGCTACCTTGATCATGGCTCCGCTAATGGCATTGCTCATTGGCGGTTTTGGTCAGCAAATGCTCGCCTATTCTCGCCGCAGTCAGAGCCGGGTTTCTGACTTGTCTTCGCTGTTGACAGAGGTCTTTAGCGGAATTCGGCTGGTGCGAGCCTTTGCTGCTGAGCCTTATGAGTTAGAACGGTTTGCATATGAAGCTGAGCGCAATCGTCGGGCCAAATATTTAGCCGAGCGCCTGAAAGCCATTCAATTTCCGGTAATTGGGTTTCTAGAAGCGATGAGTATCTTGCTGCTGTTTCTTTTGGGTGGCTGGCAGATTGCTCAAAATCGCCTCACCGGGGCAGAATTTGTCAGCTACATCGCCGCAGTTGGCTTACTGATTGATCCAATTTCGTTAACCACCAGTAATTACAACGAATTTAAGCAAGGGGAGGCCTCGGTTGATCGGGTCTTTGAACTGCTGTGCATTCAGCCTGATGTGGTTGAATGTACGGATGCATTGCCACTCCCTCCCGTTACGGGCAAAGTCGAATATTGCAACGTGAGTTTCGCCTATGTGCCGGGGCAGCCTGTGTTACAAGAGTTCAATCTTCTGGCCTTTCCGGGAGAGGCGATCGCCCTAATTGGGGCTTCCGGTGCCGGAAAAACCACTTTGGTCAATCTGTTGCCTCGGTTTTATGACCCGCAAGAGGGACATATCTTGATTGATGGGGTCAACATTCGAGGAGTGACGATCCGCAGTTTGCGCCACCAGATTGGCATTGTGCCACAAGAAACGGTGCTATTTTCGGGCACGATTGCTCAAAATATTGCCTTTGGGCAAGCTGATTTTGCCTTGGATGCCGTGAAAGCGGCGGCTAACGTCGCTAATGCTCATACGTTTATTTCAGAATTTCCAGATGCCTACCATACCTGGGTTGGAGAGCGGGGTGTCAACCTATCTGGAGGACAACGGCAGCGGTTGGCGATCGCCCGAGCCGTGCTGCTCAACCCTCGCATTCTTATCCTCGATGAAGCCACCTCCGCCCTTGATGCTGAGTCAGAAGCCTTAGTGCAAGAGGCGCTTGATCGTCTCATGCGCGATCGCACCGTGTTTATAATTGCTCATCGACTGGCTACAGTCCGTCGGGCTGATCGAATTTTGGTTTTAGAACAAGGACGCATAATCGAATCTGGGTCACATTCTGAGCTATTGGCTCAAAACGGTCGCTATGCTCAGTTTTATGCTCAGCAGTTTAAGGGATAGTTAGACTTCACATGACCTGGCTTTATCGCTCATTTGAGGGAGGGTGAGCACATAGCGGTACCCAGACTCAGATGATCCCTGAATCGTTAGCAACCCTCCGTGCATTTCTGCTAATTGGCGGGCTAGCATCAAACCTAGATTGGGGCGAGTTTGTTCAGAATTAGCCTGATCTGTTGACTCAGACGATAGAGAGGTTGGGGCGGGAGTTAACCTGAAAGAGGCGTCAAGCTCGATTGCTGCTGGTGGATAGTCTTCAGGAAAACCTGACCCCCAATTCATTTGGGAGGCCGAGGCTGCGTGCAATTCGGTGTGAGGCAACCCATCGCCCAGCCACGGGTGAGATGTCCAGATCGCAATGTTGAGCTGACTGCGCTTTCTTGAGACATGGATGCGAATAATACTGCCTGCATTCGACGACTGGATGACTCGAAATGTCAGGTGATATAGCATCTGACGTACTTTATCTTTATCGAGCAGCCAGATTCGCCGTCCCGGTTCGATGCTGATGCGAATGGTTTGATCACGCCGTTGACATGCTTGGTCTAAGGTATTAAGAGCTTGCTGGCAGAGCATTTCGATATCAACAGGGCTCAGGTTTAGGCCGTGGCTGCATTCATTGAGTGTGCCTAACTCGAGAATTTCATTGACGACCGAGAGCATATATTGCCCACTGGCATGGACGACATCCATATAGATTTTCTGCTTTTCTGTGAGCGGGCCATAGATTTCTCGATTTAAGACACTGGCCATCCCCAAAATCGAGGTGAGAGGAGTGCGAAGTTCTTGCGCCATTTGGGCGATCAACTCAGCTTTAACCGTTGTCGCCGAGAATGTGGGAGGTAATGGGGAATCAGACGAATCATTCCCATCGGCTCTGGGTGAGGTGTCAGCTATCCCAAGCGTGTTGGGGTACGCTTTGAGGAGGCGATTACGCTCAAATTCACTCATGCTCCACCGTGCCAAAAGTTCCAGAAATTCAATGTCCTTACTCGTAAATTCACGGGGAACAGTTTCCATCACGGCTAAGCTACCGATGCACCATCCATTAGAGGTGACTAGCGGAACACCCAAATAAGCCTGAATGCCGTATCGACTTACGAGTAAACTATGAGAAAACTCTGGATGGTGGGCGGCATCATTGATAACTAGCACATGCTGATGTTCAACCACCTGATTGCAGAATGACTCATGGCGAGGTAGTTGTCGGGTGGTTGCCAAGCTATTCATTAACCCAATTCGAGATAATCCTACGGCGGATTTTAACCATTGGCGATCGCGATCGGCTAGCCCTAAAATGCAAATTGGGACGTCAAGCAAATGCGCTGCAGTTTGGGTTACTTCTTCAAAAATGGGAACGCTTTCAGTCTCTAGCAAGCCCAATTCTTTTAGAGCCAACAAACGTTGATCATCTGGGTCTAATGCCGATTCAGGAGTGACGTCATCAAATGATGACATCGTGCTGTCTATTAGATTAAACAGGTTTTTGTCAGGGCGTATCATTGCGACCCCATATCTCTCAATTCAGTAGTTAGGAACTGGCTCTAAGTGCTACCAGTAGTTATCTGATATACTCAGCATTCCCGAACTGTTTTATGGATGAACGCTCCTAATGAGAAGATGCGGAAAACCCGCAGTGTAAGGTATTGCCCCTTTGAATCCGAATTAAAAACCTGGTAAGAATACTGAGACTTTATGAAGAATTAAATTACAGGTCTCGTCTAAGTACGTCATCCTGAACTCAGCAGTTTACTTGGCTTGAGTAATTTTGATAGGTAACGAATCTACGCGTGTGTTGATCACAGCCGACTTAGTTGGATAGGTCGGCAGATTAGTGGTGTATAAAAGTCTCTATTTAAAGGGTAATTCATGGGAGATCTCACCATGAGATAGAAGAGACAGAAGCCCTTGATTGTCAGCTATCACTGCCAAGGTAAAGAGCGCGAGGCACAAGGTGGTATGGTGTCGCCTGCCAGAGGCGTTTCGTACATCATGCAGATCAGCGAAGGCTTCGAGGATCTCGATTCGATCAGACAACGGCTCACGGTTAATTGGCGGGGCAAGTGTAGCAGAGTGAAGGGGGATCTCCACTTGGCGTCACCGCTTCACCTAAAACCCTTCTATGTCATCCGTCAGCGTCTCGATTAACAAATCCATCCGTTGCCGATGGTGGCTGAGAAACGATTCACACTGCTGAAGTTGGCCGACAGCCAGTTCAAACTGTTCGAAGACGTCATCAAGCTTCAGTTCACCCAGCTCAATGCGCGTAATAATGGCTTCAATTTTGGCAATCGTCGTTTCATAATTCCAGCCTTCTGGCAACTGGGGCGGAGATTGCAGCATATCGCCCCTGCTAACATCTGATTCATGTATATTATTGGGAGTCAAAGGAAGGTCGCTCATAGGTTTGCTGACTGCGATTGCGGATATGGGCTAATGCGTTGAGTCACGGTAACATCTACCTGTCCGTGAGCCAGATGCACCTGCAGCTTTTGACCAATCTCTAGGTCATCTGCCGACCGAGCGATCGCCCCATCAGGCTGTCTTACAAGGGCATATCCCCGACGCAATACGGCCTCAGGATTAAGCGTATCCAGCTTTTGGTGCAACAATTGACAGCATTGATCAGCCTGCTGTATCTGATAGGTGGCATTTTGAATCAGTCGTTGACGGAGCCAGGCGATTGCCTGACTCTCTTGCCGAATCTGCTGATCGACCTGCAACCGACGCAGTCGTTCTCGCACCCGGTTCATCATATCTGTTGCCGTATTCAAGCGGTGCAATAGAGATTGATACAGTGTGCCCACCCGGTCGTGATGCTCGTCAAACAAGTCAGCCAGCCGTGGAATCGATTGTTCGGCGGCAGCTGTTGGCGTATGGGCACACACATCTGCAACGAGATCTACCAGAGACTCATCCCGCTGGTGGCCAATTCCAGTCACAATCGGAATTGGGCAGGTGGCGATCGCCCGCACGACTCGCTCGTCATTGAAACAATCCATATCTTCAATTGCGCCCCCACCTCGAGACAGCACTAGCACGTCAGCTCGGCCATCTCGAACTACTCTGGCGATCGCCCGCATGATGGAGAGAGGCGCTTGATCACCCTGCACCAGCGCTGGAGAAAATAACACATGCAACCCAGGATGGCGTCGCTTGAGTGTCCGCTGGATGTCTCCCCAAGCCGCTGCCTGCGGCGATGTCACCACGGCTATCGTTTTAGGATAAAGAGGAAGCGATCGCTTGCGACCTAGATCAAATAACCCTTCTGCTTCTAAGCGCTTACGGAGTTGCCGATACCGAATCGCCCGCAGACCTTCTCCAGCAGGGAGAGCCTGCCAGACCACCAATTGATACGTCCCACGCTTGCGGTGTAAGTGGATCCGTCCCAAAATAATGAACTGCTCACCTTGCATCGGCACGGTCGCTAGCTTGTTGATTTGGTTATTCCATACGACACAATTAATTGCCGCTTTCTCATCAGGATCTTGCAACGTAAAAAACAAACCGCTACGGTAGTGGCTCGCACTCGATACTTCCCCCGCCACCCAAACCTGCTGGAGATGCAGATCCTGTTCAAGTAAATCTTGAATATAGGCAGTCAACCCCGCTACAGACAGGGTGGCCTCAGGAGTTAATTTTTGATCCAGGCTAAACATCATACTGTAGACTCACTGGAAGCTCTCAGACTGATGCATCACTTGAAATTGTAGACATTCATAACAAGACTTGCTAAACAGTCTAACCTTTCTCTAAGCTATTAGTACGTATGTTTTACTTCAAGGCTCAATCATTTAGGGCTTTGAGCTGTTTTAACGCAGTACGGTGCTTTAATGCATTGATGCTGATTGCTTGACAGGCAACTTATATCACGCAGCTCATACGAAACCGTGAGAACCTGCTCATGTGAAACATCATCCTCAAAAGGCATTAATGCATCATGGGTTTTAAATTCTTGTCACAAACGGTGTATGCGTCATGAGCCTATTTATCCAAATCATTATTGCAAGCGCATTCTGATTTTCTCTAGAGTATTTGGAATTTCTTCCCTTAAAAAGTAAGCTGAACTGCATTATGTCAATAACATTCCAACAATCTCTCTATAGTAATAGATCATTCTACTCATCTAAGCTAAGAGAAAACTTAAGAAACTCATAGATCTCTCTGCGTCCGAACAGCTGAAAATACGCTAACGTTTCTACGTACTCTGCTTTTCTTACTTGCATTTCTGCATGTATTGCCCGCTTGATTTCTACTCAATCTGACTCCTCATGAGTCTGACTGTTATTCATTTTGTTTTGAGGCACCAATGGCTAAAGCGACTAATAATGAAACCTCTGAGAAGTCAAAAGCTCTAAATCTAGTACTCACCCAGATTGATCGAACGTTTGGCAAAGGGACGATCATGCGACTGGGGGATGCGGTTCGCATGAAGGTGGAAACGATCCCAACTGGAGCACTGACCCTCGATTTGGCGCTAGGGGGAGGCTTACCCAAAGGTCGGGTCATTGAGATTTATGGCCCCGAAAGCTCGGGAAAAACAACCGTTGCTCTACATGCGCTTGCTGAAGTGCAGAAATCAGGGGGCATTGCCGCATTTGTGGATGCTGAGCACGCTCTTGATCCGACGTATGCAGCAGCACTTGGAGTCGATGTTGAAAACCTGCTGGTGTCTCAGCCTGATACTGGTGAGGCTGCATTAGAGATCGTTGATCAGCTTATTCGATCCAATGCTATCGATGTTGTCGTAATCGATTCAGTGGCGGCGCTTGTACCCAGAGCTGAAATTGAGGGCGAAATGGGAGATACCCATGTCGGGTTGCAAGCCAGGCTGATGAGCCAAGCCTTGCGGAAAATCACAGGAAATATTGGCAAAACCGGATGCAGTGTTATTTTCTTGAATCAGTTGCGCCAAAAAATTGGCATTTCCTATGGCAACCCTGAAACCACAACAGGGGGCAATGCACTGAAGTTTTATGCGTCCGTGCGCCTAGATATCCGCCGAATTCAAACTCTGAAGAAAGGCACCGAAGAGTATGGCATTCGAGCTAAGGTGAAAGTCGCTAAAAATAAAGTGGCTCCTCCCTTCCGGATTGCTGAATTCGATGTCATTTTTGGGGAAGGTATCTCATCGATGGGTTGTGTAATGGATTTGGCTGAAGAAACCGGCGTTATTACTCGCCGTGGCGCATGGTATAGCTATAACGGGGACAATATTGCTCAAGGTAGGGACAATGCTGTCAAGCACTTGAAAGAAAATCCAGAGTTCGCTCAAGACATTGAACGGCAAGTAAAAGAAAAGCTAGAAGAAACTGGACGATTCAACACGTCCAATAGCTCGTCTGAATCTGATGCTGATACCGATGTTGGCGATGTGAATCATTCAGATTCGGCTGAAGGAGACGATATTGATTTTTAGACTGATGAGTTTCAAATCAATGCTTAAACCTGATACTGAATAGGCTAAATTATGACAACACAATCTCTGGCGATCGCCACTCAGAGTGGTGATATATTTGACGCGTATTTAGCAATCCCAACATCAGGTCATGGCCCAGGGCTAATTGTGATTCAAGAAATTTTTGGCGTCAACGACGTGATGCGCCAAATCGCCGATGCCTATGCTCAACTGGGCTATGTGGCGTTGGTGCCAGATTTATTTTGGCGGCAAGAACCTAGTGTTCAGCTCAGCGACAGAACTGATGAAGACTGGCAAAAAGCCTTTCAGCTCTATCAGGGGTTTGATGAAGATATGGGCACCCAAGACTTGATGGTGGCATTGGCTGCATTAAGACGACATAGCGCTTGTATCGGCAAAGTCGGCAGCGTCGGCTACTGCCTGGGAGGCAAACTCGCCTACCTGATGGCGACTCGATCAGATGCCGATTGCAATGTGGCCTACTATGGGGTCGGCATTGAGAATAACTTACACGAAGCCAAGGCGATTCAGCACCCTCTCATGTTACACATGGCCGAGCAAGACCAGTTTGTGCCAGCTGACGCACAGCAAAACATTATGGCACACCTCCAAACGAACTCCTTGATTGCCATTCACAGCTATGCCAATGTGAGTCATGGCTTCGCGTGAGCCGCAGGGCAACATTACAACGCCTCAGCTGCAAGGCTGGCCAATCAGCGTACCCAAGAATTTCTGAATCATTGTCTCCGCTAAGGAGTTAACTTGTGGGCACGATCTCTTGAGTTGAGTGGAACGTCGGCACTGGTGCAGCTCCTACCAAAATAGGTTGACTATATCTATGGAGTTGGAACTGCAGCTTCTAGACCCACGTTTTCCATCAGACGCTTGATATCAAAATGGCTGCTCATCATCTCATAAATACACTCAAGTTTGATCGGTTCGTGGAGACGCACCTGTCCAAAGGCTCGATCAACAATTTCAACTGTTGTCAACGTGTCTAAATCAACGGAAAGAATCGGAATTTCCAGATCGTCGGCTCGACTCAAAACAGCTGCGGACGGTGCCATATGGCCCGTCAGGATCAGGCACTGTGTTGAGGTTTCGAGCGCAGCAAGTTGAATATCGGTGCGATCGCCCCCAGTGACAACCGCCATATTGCGAGCTTTGCGGAAATATTTCAGCGCAGAATTGACGTTCATAGCTCCAATCTTTAAGCTCTCGACCATCAAATCCAATCGGTCAGGCCGGCAAATGACTTCAGCGTGCAGCTGGCGAACCAATTCAGCTACGCTGACACTCCGTAAGATATCACTGCGAGGCAACAGCCCGAGCACTGGAATCCCTTGATGCTCTAGGAACGGTCGGATAGTCGTATTGACCTCCTCAAATTTGTCAGATGGGATGTCGTTGATCACAGCACCAATCAGACAGCCTCCCAAATTTTGTTTGGCGCAAAGGAGAGCATCGATTGTCAAAATCGGATGATATCTAGACACCAGCATGACCGCCGCATCTAGTATCTTGGCAACTTGAACGAGAGATAAGCCAAACAGCTTGCCCTCCATCAGGGTTCCGGGGCCCTCCAAAAGCACCAAATCGCCACCCGAAATGGGCAAATAGGATGCTAACGCCGCCTGGTAGTCGGTCGTATCGTGGCCAGATATGCGTTGAATGATTTGGGTTTGATCAAGTGAAAGGAGAGTTGGCAAGATCCGATTTTCTGGGAGCTTGAGTGCTTGGGCAATAAATCTCACATCCTCATCTATCTGATCGATTTTAGACTCGCTCAGACAGGTTCCCAATGGTTTGGCATAAGCAACATCTAATCCGCAGGCCTGTAGGCCGTTGCCAATTCCTAAAATCGTAGCGGATTTGCCGCTGTATGTCTCCGTTGAGCCGATTAGTAAATGCTTTGCAGACTTTGGCACGCCCTCAACTCCTCAGCAAATGGCTGCGATCAACTATCTAAGTATCTATTGGACATCATTGTAAGGGGAGAAGTCAGCTAGCTGCCCCTCGTTTCCGATTGCCAGGAGGAAGAGCTTAGTCATCAAGGCGCAGCAGTTTTCGGTAGAAAGACTGAGAAAAATCGGTAATGCGGCTGGCCTTGACATTAAAAATAACGTCAATTAAAAAGTCAATAAATTCGAAGTTTGCCAGGGTCATTTCGTAACTCAGTTCGGCATTGCCATCAAACTGAATGCGGCAGCGTGTTAAGTCGGCAGGGAGTGACGACACATTCCATGTGGCCACAAACGGAATACTATCTCCCCCTTCAATCCTGCGATTTCCTTCCAGATTGCCTCGTTGGTATAGACTAATTGCAAAGGGTAACGCGTTGCGTTTTCTACCCTGGTAATACGGCGTATAGACGTTAACGTCGCGAGGATTGGCAGGCTGTAGTTTTTCAAGAGTCATGCTGGAACGTCCCTGTTTATCCAGAAGAGAATTCGCGATGCGATCGCCCGCAAGGGCTGAACATGCTACTCTTTGTGGCATCTCATATTGATGCTTAGAGCATTATTGCTTAGAACATCATTGCTTAGAATAGTATGCCCCAACACTTTTCTGCACCCGCATTTTTCGTTTAAATCCTGTAAAGGTTACGTAAATTCACGATGATCCTAGACAGATTAACAAAATCAGGCGATCGCCCGGTTTAGTCTAGGGGCTATCATCAATTAGCCTCTAATGACCCAAGAATCAACGGTTACAGCCCCTAGCCTGTT
>CAZCXK010000069.1:0-29487 GCA_964502605.1 uncultured bacterium | reverse complement strand
GCGATCGCTGGCCTAATATGAAATAGCCTTTCTATTCGCTGTATTTTAAGAACTTGTAAGAGCATATCGGTCTCATGGTCAAACCACCTGTTCGCGTCTGTATTATTTTGGGTACTCGTCCTGAGGCGATCAAACTCGCACCTGTGATCAAACAGTTCAAACAATCGTCTCAGTTTGATACTCGTGTGGTGCTAACCGGGCAGCATCGAGAAATGGTGGATCAAGTCATGCATCTGTTTGACCTCACCGCAGATGAAGATCTGGCCATCATGCAGCGAGATCAGACCTTGACGGATATCACCTGTCGCAGCTTGCGAGGGCTGGAAACGCTGTTTCAAACCCTTGATCCCCAATTCGTGCTGGTGCAAGGAGACACAACGACAGCGTTTGCGGCAGCTATGGCGGCGTTTTATCACAAAATCCCGGTCGGGCATGTTGAAGCCGGATTGCGAACGGACGATTTATTTAATCCATATCCAGAAGAAGCCAATCGCCGCCTCATTTCTCAGGTCGCTCAGCTCCACTTTGCACCGACCAGCACAGCCGTTAAAAATTTGCAGACTTCAGGCGTGCTGGGTAACATTCACCATACTGGCAATACCGTAATTGATGCCCTACTGGCCGTTGCGGCCCGACAGCCCAGTTGCTCGATTTCCAACCTCAACTGGAAACAGCACCGCGTATTGCTGTCTACTGTGCATCGGCGTGAAAACTGGGGCGAACCGCTGCAGGATATTGCTGATGGCTTTTTGCAACTTTTGGATCAGTTTCCTGATACGGCGCTGCTGTTGCCCCTGCATCGCAACCCAACTGTGCGGGAGCCGCTTCAAGCTAAGTTGGGCAATCATCCCAGGGCTTTCTTGACAGAGCCATTAGATTACAGTGAACTAGTGGGCGCAATCCAGCGGTGCCACTTAGTGTTAACAGATTCTGGGGGGTTACAAGAAGAAGCGCCTAGCCTGGGTAAGCCTGTGCTGGTGCTGCGAGAAACCACCGAACGCCCTGAAGCCGTTGATGCCGGCACTGCAAAGCTCATTGGCACTACCGCGAATTCTATTGTGGCAGCAGCTTCTGATCTGCTCAGTAATGCGAATGCCTATACTCAAATGGCAACTGCCATTAACCCATTTGGAGATGGCCATGCGGCAGAGCGAATTTTACACGCGGCGGCAAACTATTTTCAGATGTAGCGATCGCTACTCGTCTGGATATTCAATCTCAGGCGGGGGTTGGTCTAAGAGCTGGCGCTTGGAGCCTTTGAGATGCTTCCAGAGTGCTTTGATTTCGGTGTATGCCTCATCTGTAGAGATTTTTCCCCCCGTTTCTAGCCCGCAGATGAGGCTGACCCGACTGGCAAACTCTTGCAGATTAGAGTTGAAGGCTAGATTTTCAGGGGTAAATTTACCGTAATATCGTCCGACTGGGTGAAGAAAGTCATCCTTGCTTGGGTTTGAGTTGTCAGGCTGATTATTCATACGAGATGCTCATGACCAGCAATATTAAGGCGATGCAATAGTTTACTTTAGATTGCCCACTTACCGATAGGCTTGGGAGCCACTCCAGGTTTGGGTGACTCGCCGACCAAAGGCAACGGGTTGAACGTCAGTCACAACAACTGTTTGCCCCCCAGGCTCTACAGCATACGTTGGCCAAGACTCGTCGCCCAAGTTTCCGGCTTGAAAGAGCACCTGATGGGGCTGGGTCTCGCTCCAGCCGAGTAAGACGGCATTGGAATAGTTGACTGGTTCAGGCGCAATTGTATGGATGCGGTTGTGCTGTCGATCCCAAATGACGGCGTAGTCAGACCCAATATCTGTTCCAAATAATGATTCAAATTCGCGAGCCAGGATGCGATCGCCTGTTGCCGACCAGGAAACGGGGATCAAAATGGCGATCGCCCCTAAAGGCTGACTCTCATAGGTTAACAGCAACTGCTGCGCCGCGAGCGGCGACGACGCAGTGATAAGCTGGATCTCACCTGTGGTCAAGTTTTCTAGAAAAAGAATACTGCTGACGCGATTTTGTGTCGGTTCTGGCAGAACCTGAAGCTGAATGCGGCTGTATGCGGCATAGTGCCCGTCAGGCGAAACCAATGCATCGCTGCGGTAGTATCTTACTTGCGGTGTAGCCGGAGTGCCAATGGTCTCTTGCATTTGCTGCACCCATGTCCATGGCACAGGATACGAACTATTGAGGGGATCGCCAGACGCAGACAAACGACCGGGTGCATCATCAGAATTTGGCTCTAGCCGATATTCAGCAGAAGGGTCGATTGGCAAATCAGAGTGATTACCCTGATTGCTCGGCATGGGCGGGCGTGACTGCCCCATCGCCCCGTTTGCAACTAAGCACAGGAGAATAAAACTAAACAAGCCGACAAAAGACGATCGGCGTAGCAACCATCGCACAACATCATTGAAATAAGACATGGGGCTCGCTGCTCAGTCGGGTGGATAGGTGATTTCGGGCGGATGGGCAACTCTTAAAGAAGCAAAACTAGTCAAAAATAATTTAGAACGACACGTTGGCAGATTCACCAAAGCCGCAAGCGGCAGACTCATTGAAGCGATTCTTGCTTCATGTATAGCAAAAGAATGATAGATGCGAAGCAGTGTTGAGGAAAATCTTTGCGATCGCCTTCCCCATTCAAGACGCAGGTTTCTGTATGCCGTTCCTAATTCTCATGGCCTAATTCTCATGGGATGATGACACTAAAACGCTCGAGATGCCGTCATTGCCCCTAGTCATTGTCAGCTGTTACCCTGAAGCGCAGCATGGACACTAGAAACGATAGGATAGACGTTCAGGTAGTTCTAGACAGAGTGATTGATTCGGAGAGATTTAAGATCAGCTCAGGGTAGAGCTACGAAAAATCTCTGCACATTGTGACTGCGTAGCCAATGCAGCACAACCAGTACAGCATTGCCAGTAAATGCCAGTAAGGAAGAGTATGGTGGCTGAACCATCGACAGTCAATAAACCAGAATCTCGAGAACCACAGCGATCGCCAGGTTGGGGCGTCGGACTACTAATCTTGATTTTCCGCCTGTTGCTACTTGGGGTGGGTGGAGTCGCTGCCGGATTAATTGGTATCTCCATTGCTCAGGTTGTTCCGGGCACCATCCAAGAGCCTCCACTCTTAGAACGGGCGCTCCGCTTGGGGATCAGTCTTCGCAGGGGCTCATCTTCAGTGCCTCAACCTCTGCGCCTACCCGATGAGGTGGACTCGTCTCCATCCGCTGCAACCGATGAACTTCGTGAGACCGATGCGCCTCCGGCAAGTTCTAATCCGTCGTCTCAGGTCTCTAGTGCTCGGGAGCAGCAAATCCAACCTGAAATCGACCGCTTGCAGTCAGAGTTGGCGGAGTTGGGCGATCGCACGACTGAGCTAGAGTCGCAGTTGGGGGTTGACACTGAGATGACATCTGCTGAGACGACATCTCTAGAGGTACGGCTGCAAAATCTAGAACAGCTGGCTGCGAGTGATTCATCGCCTTCGTCATCAGCATCTGTGCCATCAGCATCTGTTAACGATGCGGTCGTGTCTCAAAATGGAGAACTTCGCATGACGCTGCCGGGTGACGCGTTGTTTGCATCCGATGGAGAAACCTTGGGAGCCAGCAGTTCGGCAATTTTGGATGCGATCGTGAGCGAAATTCGCCCCTATCCGGGGTCGGCAATCCAAGTTGCAGGCTTAATCGAGACCTCAGGCAATATAGAGCGCGATCGCGTCCTAGCCTTTCGACAAGCTGACGTCGTTAAGCAATACCTCGAGAGAGAACTAGCCGATCAGCCCTATCACTGGGTGGTGGTGGGGTATGGGCAAAACCTGCCGCGAGAGGGGCAATCGACTGCCGCAGGTGAGTCGCCCAATGGCCGCATTGAGATTTCAATTGTGCCGTGATGAAAATTATCTTTTTGGGCACCCCTCAGTTTGCTGTTCCAAGCCTTGAGCACCTGGTCGCGCAGCCTGACATTGATGTGGTCGCAGTAGTTACCCAACCCGACAAGCGACGGGGGCGCGGCAATCAAATGATGCCATCACCCGTCAAGATGGTGGCAGAGCAGCATCAGTTGCCGGTTTGGCAGCCCCGACGGATCAAAAAAGATGCTGAAACTCTAGACCAACTCCGTCAAGCGCAGGTCGATGCCTTTGTGGTCGTGGCCTATGGGCAACTTTTATCTCAAGAAATTTTAGATCAGCCTCGCTTGGGCTGCATCAATGCCCACGGCTCGATTCTGCCGCGCTATCGGGGGGCGGCTCCGATGCAATGGTGTTTGTATCATGGTGAAACAGAAACCGGAATCACCACCATGCTGATGGATGCAGGCATGGATACAGGGGCGATGCTGCTCACCGACACCGTGCCTATTGGGGTCTTAGATACTGCGCTCGATGTCGCGAAATCGCTCTCAGAGATGGCAGCTGACCTGTTAGTCAAAACCCTCCACGGCCTGAACCTAAAGACTCTAACGCCAATACCGCAAGATGAGATGCAGGCTACCTATGCGCCGCTGATTCAAAAAAATGACTACACGCTTGATTGGTCACGCAGGGCGATCGCCCTGCACAATCAAATTCGTGGGTTTTACCCAAACTGCGTCACATCGTTTCGCAATCAGTTGCTCAAGATTCAAGAGACAGTGCCCTTAAGTAGTGCTCTAGACGCACTCCCTCAAGAATTTCATGACGTAGATGCGATGGCTCGTGTGCTGACTCAGACTACTGACAAGAGCCTTACCCAACCGGGAACAGTTGTTGAAGTAGTCAAAAATGCTGGCCCACTTGTGGCAACGGGAGATGGGTTACTATTGCTACGACGGGTGCAGCCGTCTGGCAAGCGATCGCAATCTGGATGGGATTTTGCCAATGGTAGTCGCCTGACTGTTGGAGAAGTACTAGGATTGCGCTAGCAATCCTACTTTCTGCAGCTAAGTAATGATATGAAAAACGCCCCATCGTTGATGAAAGGGCGTTTCAGAGAGATTTATCGTGCAGATAGGTTTTAAGTAGCGCACTCTAACAAGGGATCTTCAACATAGCACTTCACATGTACGCACCATGAGACAATCGTTACGCAATGGGTCTACACCTTAACAAACTCAAATGCGTCGCTTAACGCCACATTATCCTAAAGCTTATTTAGATTAATTCCAGCTTCTTTCGCCATTGCGGCTAGCCCCTTATTGTTCAGAGTCTTGATCGCAGTTGTTGAGAGGCGCAACGTCACCCAACGATTGCCTTGGGGCCACCAAACACGTTTTTTCTGGAGATTTACACCCTGCAACTTTTTAGTGCGGCGATGGGAGTGAGAAACCGCGTAGGCGTTATTAGCACGCTTACCAGTTAATTGACATTTACGAGACATAGCACCTTCACTAGGGTTCCACGTTAAGACGGCATAGTCTCTGATTATAAACGAGGGATCAGCATTTGGGAAACCAAATTCCATAAGATTACCTTAGTCTCATTTAAGTTCAGCCTTTAGGTGAAGGTGACTGCCAATCTTGAGAGTAGGTCAAACGAATAGACTGGATCGGTCATTTTGACCTAGCTGACTGACAAAACTCGTGAAAGGCTGATTCTCACGTACCTTAGGCTTCGACTGCGCTCTGCCTAAGGTATCTACAACGACGTAGATTGAGCGCAGCCGAAATTCACACTCCGAAGATCTGTCAGGCAACCAGCATTTTGACAAGGGTATAGAATGCAAACTATCTATGAATTTCTAAATCTCACTTGACAATTTGCCGATTGGCTATGTCGAGATACCCGTGCCGTTTATGGGAACCCAAATGACAGAATCATTATTTGAAACAAATCACATTCTGGTGCCAACTGATTTTTCTGACGACGCAGTTGCAGCTCAAACAAAAGCATTGAATTTTGTTGGTGATGCCTCACACTTATATATTCTGCATGTCTTGCCGCCGCTGTATCCAGGTGAGCCAGGTGTAACTTGGAACACCGTAGATGACGAAGCTCGCATGGCTAATGTCAAGACAGTATTTACTGAGCGGTTTCATGGATCTGAGTATGACGGCATCCAGTTTCATGTGGTGGTGGGTGATCCGAGTTCAGGGATTATTGACTTCGCAAAATCTCATGATATTGATTTGATTGTGATTCCATCGCACGGACGTACTGGAATGAAGCGGTTTTTGATGGGGTCGGTCGCCGAGCGAGTCGTGCGATTTGCGCCATGCCCAGTGTTGGTGCTGCGTCGTCAGTTTGATAATGATATGGCTTAATTGAGTGCAAAATCGACGAAAATCCTTGGTTTAGGCTGGTTTAGATTTGGGGCTTAAGGCTCAACTGAGCTAACGCTTAAGGCTCAATTAATTGGATCTGAACCAGGAGAACACATTGCTCAAACTCGGTCGAAACGATTTACAATACTTAACTCGTGCTTTAAATGCTTTTTGATAGTTTTTGAATCGTTAGCATTACATCATGTTGAGGGTATAGTGGGCCATGGTGCCAGCCATCATTTATATCATTGCCGTATTGGCAGCAAACTACACGGCAACCTGGTTTATTCCGCTTCCCATTTTTGGGCAGGTTGCTGTTGGCACCCTCATTTTTGGGGTGACGTTTGACCAGCGCGATCGCCTGCATCACTATCATGGTCGTAAGGTCGTCTATTTGACAATTGGCATCACAGCACTGCTCAATATCTTGGAATCGGCACTGCTTGAGATTTCGCCTCGAATTATCGTGGCATCATTAACGGCGATCGCCCTTTCAGAGGCCACAGATACTGAAATCTATCAGACCTATCTCAATCGCCCCTGGCTAGAGCGAGTTGCGCGTTCAAATGTGATTTCCATCCCGATGGATACGCTCTTGTTTAACTGCATTGCCTTCTTGGGCGTGTTTGCTCCGTTGATGTTGGTTTCGATTATGGTCGGAGAAATCATCGTGAAATTTGGGGTCAGCAGCTTAGTTGCTTTCTGGAAAGTTTCGGGTGAACCGCGTACGATCTCAGAGTCAGGTAAATAACTGTGGCATTTGTTTGAAATCGCCAGATTGAAGCGCTAGCTTAACAATAGACTGCAAAAATAAACATGTCTGCGGCAATGTGACATATACCGAAACATTAATAGCCTCTATTCATCGCGTCTGCTAACTGCCCATGGTTAAAAACTGGGTTTCAACTTGTTGGCGCAGTGGCATGTTCCTTTCGTCTATTTTATATTCCCTGAGTCTGACAGATGTTAGGCCAGGGTTTATCGTCTTTTCCAGGTATCACTAGCTCTAATCTGTCCAGCCATAAATCAACATAATTAAAAAGTGTTAGGTTGTTGCGATCGCCCATGACTGACCGTTTACCGAGTGATGAAGATGCGCGACTAGAAGCACTGCTTCGATATCGCATTTTAGATACGGCACCCGAGACTGCCTTTGACGATCTAACTCAATTAGCAGCACAAATTTGTAATGTGCCGATTGCGTTAGTCAGTCTGATTGATGAGTGTCGGCAGTGGTTTAAGTCATCGGTTGGGGTAGATGTTTCTGAAACCCCACGCGAAGTTGCCTTTTGCACCCATGCGATTCAGTATCCTGATGTGATGGTGGTGCCAAATGCGCTGCTGGATGCTCGATTTGCCAACAACCCCCTGGTGACGACCGATCCCAATATTCGCTTTTATGCGGGTGCGCCGTTGATAACCGCTGATGGATATGCATTAGGGACGTTGTGCGTCATCGATCGCACGCCGCGAGTGTTGACCCCAGATCAGCTAGATGCCCTGAAGGCGCTGGCTCGTCAGGTGATGGCCCAGCTTGAGCTGCATCGAACGGTGACTGAGCTGTCACAGGCCGTGGTTGAAGGTGAACGCGTCGAACAAGCACTGCGCAGCAGTGAAGAACGCTTTCGGACACTGGCGAATGCATCGCCAGTGATGATGTGGATGGCCAGTGCTGAACGACACTGCACGTTTTTTAACCAAACCTGGCTCGATTTTCGGGGGCGATCGCTTTCTGAAGAAATCGACCATCAGTGGCTAGATGCTGTCCACCCTGACGATCGGCAACAGTGCTCAGATAGCTATAGACAGGCGTTTAATCTGCGGCAACCCTTTCGCATGGAATATCGCCTGCAGCGAGCAGATGGCACCTATCGCTGGCTGCTGGATACAGGTGTGCCGCGATTTAATCCCAATGGCGAATTTGAAGGCTACATGGGGTCATGTGTCGATATTACCGAGCGACGAGACGCTGAAGAAGAGCGCGATCGCTTCTTTCAGCTATCCCGAGATCTGCTCTGCATTGCGGGCAAAGACGGCTATTTCAAACGAATTAATCCTGCTTTTGAGCGGGTGTTGGGCTACACCACAGATGAGCTGACATCGCGCCCGTTCTTAGAATTTGTTCATCCTGATGATCAAACACCGACCCAACAGGAACTGAGTCAGCTAGCGCAAGGATTGCCAACCCACTATTTTGAGAATCGGTATCGCTGCCGTGATGGGTCGTATCGCTGGCTCGGGTGGACTTCGACTCCATTTATGGAAGAAGGAACCATTTATGCAGTGGCTCGGGATATCACCACGCTAAAGCAGGCCCAAGCTCAACGAAATCAGTTGCTCGAACAGGAACGTCATAGTCGAGCTGAAGTCGAGATGGCTCGCATCCGGGTGACGAATATTCTGGAGAGCATTACAGATGCTTTCCTTGCCGTTGATCATGACTGGCGGCTGATCTACTTCAACCAGCAAGCTGAGGTGCTGCTGCGCCGCAGTCGGGAGGATGTACTCGGAAAAAACTTATGGAATGAGTTTCCCGAAGCCGTTGGCTCTGCCTTTGATCGGGAATATCATCGGGCGATCGCCGAGCAAGCCAGCGTTGAATTTGAAGAGTTTTATCCGCTACTGGATACGTGGTTTGCGGTGCACGCTTATCCATCAGAAGACGGTTTGTCGGTTTATTTTCAAGATATTGGAGAACGCAAACAGGCTGAAGCCGCGCTGCGTAATTCTGAAGAACGATATCGGCAACTGTTTGAAAGCAATCCCCACCCCATGTGGGTATACGACCGTGAGACCCTGGCTTTTTTAGCAGTGAATCAATCGGCCATCGAGCACTACGGCTACTCTCGCGACGAATTCTTGAGCATGACCCTTCGAGATATTCGTCCGCCTGAAGAGGTGTCAGCGCTGCAAATGAATGTGGCTCAAGTCTCAACTGGCATTGACCACGCTGGGATCTGGCGACATTGCAAAAAAGACGGCACGATCATTAGCGTTGAAATTACCTCTCATGTGCTTACATTTTTGGGGCGGCAAGCGGAAGTTGTTTTGGCTCATGACGTTACGGAGCGGCAGGAAGCCGAGGCGGCCTTACGTGAAAGCGAACAGCGCTGGCAGTTGGCGCTACGAGGGAACAATGACGGTATCTGGGATTGGGATGTGCAGCGCGGGACGGTCTTTTATTCGCCCCGATGGAAGAGCATGTTGGGTTATGACGAAACCGACATTTCAGACCGATTGGATGAATGGTTAGCTCGGATTCATCCAGATGACGTGAAATCGGTGATGGCGCTGGCACAGGAGCATTTAGATCAACAAACCCCGTTTTATATTTCAGAACATCGCATTCGCTGTAAAGACGGCACCTATAGATGGATTCTCGATCGGGGCCAAGCCCTGTGGGATCAGCAGGGCAACGTCTTGAGACTGGTTGGGTCTCACACTGACATCACGGCGCGGAAGCAGTTTGAAGATGCATTGCAGCGGACTAATGAATTATTAGAGGCGATGAGTCGCAGCCAGTCTCAATTTATTACAGCGTCTGATTCTCAAGCGCTGTTTGATCATGTATTGGCTGATCTGTTGAGGTTGACTCAGAGTCAATCTGGGGCGATCGCCCAGATTGGACAAACTGCTGGTGGTAATTTATGCATTCAAGACTGCTATATCAAGCACTCTCATCAGAGCTTAGGTCGAGTCAGAAGTCCGTTGGAGCTGGCAGACGATGAGGGTTGTGATGCTCTATTGCCCTTGGAGGCTATGGAGAGTGATCGAGAGGAGTGGGGTGGGGAAACGAGTGATGTCAATGCGCTTGATCGTGAAACGCTGCGATCGCTCTTTGAGGCTGTCATGGGCTCGGGTGAGTCCATTATTTCGAATGCACCGCCTGATTTACAGTCGATCTACGGCAATGGTGAACCCCGCCGCTCAGGAGCCTATTTGGGGTTGCCGATTTATAGTGAGCAGCGTCTGATTGGGGTGATGGCGATCGCCAATCGAGCCAGTGGGTATGACGAGGCACTGATTAGCTATTTGCAACCGTTTTTGGCCATGTGTGGCAACATCATTCGGGCCTATCGCAACGAAAATCGACGTCGAGAAGCGGAGGCAGAGCTGCAACGTCAAACGGTGCGATCGCGCCTATTTGGCGAGATTAGCCTCAAAATCCGCCAGTCACTGCAAATCAACGAGATTCTGCGAACCAGTGTGACCGAGGTGCAGAAAATCTTGGCGGCTGATCGGGTGCTGATTTTCCGACTCGAATCGGAGGGCGTTGGTAGAATCGTTGAAGAGGCGATCGCCCCAGGATTCACCTCTGTGCTTGATGTGCAGGTCACCGATGAATGCTTTGGGGATGACTATCTGCATAAATATCGCCAAGGACGCATCTACACGGTGTCTGATGTAGACAATACCGATATCGAGCCTTGCCTGGTTGCCTTTATGCGCCAAATTCAAGTCAAATCAAAGCTGGTGATGCCAATTCTGTTGAAAGACGATTTCTGGGGGCTCCTGATTGCTCACCAATGTCAAGCCCCCCGCCAGTGGCAAGCCTTTGAAATTGATTTGATGCAGCAGCTGGCAGATCAAATTGGCATCGCCCTGGCTCAGGCCCAACTACTCGAACAGGAAACCCAGCAGCGGCAGGAGCTGGCACGCTCTAATGCTGATTTGCAGCAGTTTGCCTATGTCGCCTCTCATGACTTGCAAGAGCCGTTGAGAATGATTTCCAGCTATTTGCAGCTGATCGAGCGCCGCTATAAAGACCGCCTCGATGCCGATGCCAATGATTTCATTAACTATGCGGTGGAAGGTGCCACCCGTATGCAGCAGCTCATTCATGACTTGCTCAGCTATTCCCGCGTCGGGACACGGGGCAATTCTTTTCAGGTAGTTGATGTGGCGATCGCCGTCGACCGGGCATTGGCAAACTTGCGGGCAGCCATCAATGAGCATCATGCCACCGTCACCTATGATCCGCTGCCCAGCATCCTAGCAGACGAAACTCAGCTCATACAGCTTTTCCAAAACTTAATTGGCAATGCGATTCGATTTCATGGTGTAGAATCTCCTCAAATTCATATTAGTGCTCAGCCTGTTGAAGCGGGTTGGCAGTTTGCCGTCCAAGACAATGGCATCGGTATCGAAGCACAATATGCAAAGCGAATTTTCATGATTTTTCAACGCTTGCATGGGCGGAACGAATATCCCGGTACCGGCATCGGTCTCGCCATCTGCAAGAAAATTGTGGAACATCATGGTGGGCTGATCTGGGTCGAATCAGAACCGGGTCAAGGGTCAACCTTCCGATTTACTATTTCTGACCGAGAGGAGAAAGCCCGATGACAGCACGCAGTTCCAGGCGACATATTGAGATTTTGTTAGTGGAAGATAGCCCCGGCGATGTGCGGCTGACTCAGGAAGTGTTGCAAGAGGCCACAATTCACAACCATTTGCATGTGGTTGTTGATGGGGTGGAAGCGATGGCTTTCTTGTACCAAACCGGGCGATATCAGCACGCTCCCAAACCTGACTTAATCTTGTTAGACCTGAATTTGCCTAAAAAAGATGGTCGTGAAGTCTTGATGGACATTAAAAATAGCGATCGCCTCAAACGTATCCCGGTGGTAGTGCTGACGACTTCGCATGCTGAAGAAGATATTTTGAGAACTTATAATCTACATGGCAATTGCTATATCACCAAGCCTGTTAACCTAACTCAATTTATTCGCGTGGTCAAATCGATTGAAGACTTCTGGTTGTCGATTGTTGAACTGCCACCGGAGTAACTATCATGGCAGAGTCAAGCATTAAAATTTTACTTGTTGAAGATAATCCGGGAGATGCCCGTCTGCTCCGCGAAAATTTGGCTGATGTGACGTCTGTGCAGTTTGATCTGACTCACGTTGAGCAACTCCAGCACAGCCTGCAATTGCTTCAGCAGACGATATTTGATGTAATTTTACTTGATTTGTCACTCCCAGATAGCTCGGGTTTAGAGACGCTGGCTCAGCTGCGCAATGAGGCTCCAACCATTCCAATTTTGGTACTGACGGGGTTTGATGACGAGCGGTTGGCGGTGCGAGCGGTGCAAAATGGAGCACAGGACTATTGCATCAAAGGGCAAGTCACAGGAGATCTGATTTCACGGGCGATTCGTTATGCGATCGAGCGCATGCGAACTCAAGAAGAACTGAGGCAGCAGCGCGATTTCCTAGATGCAGTTGTGGAAACGGCTAGTGAAGGCATTGCCGTTAGCAATGAAACAGGCGACTTCATCATCTACAACTCACGAGTTCAAGAAATTACCGGATATTCTCAGCAAGAAGCTCAGCAGCCCGATTTTCTCTCACGGTTGTATCCCGATTCTAGTCAGGCTGCTCAGGTTCGCACCGCCATTCAACGGGTATTTGAAGGGCAAGAACTTTACAACCAGGAATGGGAAATTACTTGCAAAGATGGTGAAACTCGCAATGTTTTAATGTCAGCGCGGATGCTGTCATATAACGGGCAGCGCTGGCTATTGAGCACGGTTCGGGATATCAGCGATCGCCGTCGGGCTGAGCAAAAAATTCGAGAACAGGCCGCATTGATCGATATTGCAACCGATGCCATCTTGGTGCAAGACCTCAGTTCTCGCCTTCTATTTTGGAGTCAGGGGGCAGAGCGGCTCTATGGCTGGATGTCGGAGCAAGCCGTCGGACAGATGTCCGATCGCCTGTTTCAACACCATCTGCGCCCCGATGATATTGACGTGCAGTCTATTGTGCTCAGCCAGGGTCAATGGCAAGGAGAATTGCATCATAAAACCTATGGTGGACAGGAAATCGTGGTTGAGAGTCGTTGGACTCTGATGCCTGACCAAGAAGGGAAGCCCCGTTCGATTTTGATTGTCAACACAGATATCACTCAGCGTAAGCAGCTTGAGGCTCAGTTTTTGCGGGCTCAGCGCATGGAAAGCTTAGGGATTTTGGCGAGTGGCATTGCCCATGATCTCAACAACGTGATGACGCCCATCTTGGCCGCATCGCAGCTTTTGCAAATGAAACTGACAGATGAAAAAAGCCAGCAACTGTTGAGGATGCAGGAAGACAATATTAAGCGCGGAGCAGGCTTAATTCGTCAGGTGCTGTCGTTTGCACGAGGGGTCGATGGCACCTTCACCCCGCTTGAGGTGCGGCATGTGATTTCGGAAATTCGCCAAATTATCGTCCAAACCTTCCCAAAATCGATTTATGTGCAGCTATCGCTGGCTGAAAATCTGTGGATGGTGACCGCAGATCCGACTCAGCTGCATCAGGTCTTGATCAATCTCTGTGTCAATGCCCGCGACGCGATGCCTCAAGGTGGCACACTGATAATTGGCGCTGAAAATGCCGTGGTTGATGAGTCATATACCTCGATCAATCTTGATGCTAAGCCAGGTAATTATGTGATGCTGCGGGTGGCAGATACTGGAATGGGCATTTCACCTGCGATTTTAGATCGAATTTTTGAACCTTTTTTTACGACCAAAGAAGTAGGCAAGGGAACGGGCCTTGGGTTATCAACTGCGGTAGGCATTATTCGCAGCCATCATGGATTCATTCATGTGTATAGCGAACTCGAACAAGGGACAGAGTTTCGGGTCTATTTGCCTGCCACGGCTGCTGCCTCGGTTGATATGGCACTCGGAAACGGCTCCTCTAAGTTTATCCGGGGTCAAGATGACCTGGTGCTGGTGGTAGATGATGAGACCGCCGTGTGTGAGGTGACCCAAACTGTGCTGGAAACCCATGGCTATCGAGTGATGACAGCATGTGATGGCATTGAGGCGATCGCCCTTTATACTCGTCATCACCGCGACATTGATATCATCGTAATTGACATGATGATGCCCAATGCCGACGGCCCGACGACCATCCGTCGCTTACATGGCATCAACCCGGAGGTCAAAATTGTCGCTATTAGCGGGCTGACTTCTAACCGCTCACTGGCCGAATCGTGTGGCAATGGCGTTAAGGCTTTCTTAGCAAAACCCTATTCGACTGAAACGCTATTGGATACGCTGCACCAGATTTTGACAGTGTCGTGATGCGACTTAATCTTTAACCCTACAGAACGCGTTATGACGTTCTTCTCTAGTCTGCAGGCTTGAACGGTGGCAATTCTTGCATGATCTTGAACCGAATATGGTTGATCGCCAGATCGCCAATCGAAATGCCGTCTGGTAAGTCGTCAGCTTTGATCTTCTCAAATGAAATACCTTTGCTAACCTCGGCATGATACCAGGCTAATCCCATAAAAAAGCGATTGGGATAGGGGCCGCGATCGACGATATCGTCAACATTAGACTCCATCGGAATCCAGCCCAGCTCTGGCACATAAAACTCGATCCACACATGGTTGAAGTCGGGTTCGAGGGGCACATTGTGATGGTCAGAGCGATTGGGGCACTTATAGCGGCCAACGGTTCGGCAGGCAATGCCGTTGAGGCGTGCCAGAGCTAAGATAATTCCGACATATTCACCACAGGAGCCAATGCCACGCTCAAGGGCGACATCAGGAGTGTCGATATGGGGTTTGATGCCATACGAGAGGCGATCGTAGACATAGTTGCGGATCTTGAGCAGCTTACGGAGCAGGTTGGTTTCGGTGCCGATTGCATCCCGTGCGGCTTGCTGAATGGCAGGCGAATCCATTGCCAAATCATCATCGTCAATTAGATAGCGCACCTGAAGAGCCAGTGGCACTTCGGGCATCGTCTCTAAGTCACGGGGCGTCAAGCTGTATTTGATACTACGAACTTCCATCACGGCTCGCCAGCCAAAGATCCCGCCTTGATTGGGTTTGAGCGTATCAAACTTAAAGACGGCGACCTGCTGTTCTCCTTGCTGTTCGAGGGTAAACGGCATCCCGATCGGTTCGACCCGAACCACCTTCTGCCGAGTGGTTTCAGCGGGTAGGGCAATGCGCCATTCTAGATGGGTCAACGTTACTTCTTCTAAAGGCGCAAGCTCCTCCACGTAAGACATTTCGACCAGGTAGCCATTGGAGAGGGTATAGCGCTGGGCTTCGTTGTAGTAGATATGCAGAGGATGGAGAAAGGTGCGATCGCGAAAGGTCAGCTGATGCGGGTCGTCCGAATTGGGATCATCTCGAATGTAGGGTTCTTCATAGGCATAGGCGATGTAGCAGATGTCTTCATCGGTTTGAGGATTGTGCCAGAATGTGACCCCAGTGGGTGAAGCAAATGGCGTTAAGACGCTGAGGCGCACTTCTCCAGTGGCACGGTCTATACAGAAGACGGTTTGCTCTGTCGTATCTGCGACCCACAACTCTTCCCCCCTAACGGTTAGGGTCTCAGTGCCAATGCCTGGAACTGTAAAGCGGGTGATGCGTTGGCCAGTGGTGCGGTCAAAGATAAAAATGTAGCCTGCTTTTTGACATGAAACATAGACCGTTGATTGCCATACTGCCACGCCATGAACGGGGTAAGCAAGGGTAGTAAAGGGCTGGGGGGCAGTGTTTTCGAGAGTACACCAATAGACAGTATTGCCCTTGGCAAACCAGATCGTATCGTCGTAAACCGATAGCCCAGACCCGTCAATAAATTCTGCAACATGATAGGGATTTAAGATGGTCGTGTCGTCTGTTGCAGGATTGATTTGCACCAGATACCCTCGCACCGCGTCAAGACCCAGCAGGCGATCGCCCATGGTGGCTAAACCCTGGAGTGCATAAACACCCAATGGGCGCACAGTCCGATGCTGTAATGCAGTAGACGCGGGCAGCACTGTCGAGACAGGAACATCGAGTGGCATGGATGCGATAAACGAACCAGTTTCAGTTGGCATGGCGTGTTTTGATGCAGGCAACCCCCATCATAAACAAAACTTTGAAATTCTTGATGTATTCAGTGGGCAAAAGTTGGGAAATGATCAGATTTTCTGGGGGGATGGGAGACCTCATCCGTTAGCAGTCGGAGAAAACCCAAAACAATACGTTAGGATCAGGTACGAAATGAGTTGACCGGCACCCAGGAGTGACCAAGCCGGATCTGCCGACTTAGATCGAGGAGGAGCTGTGGTAGAACCAACTGCAATTAACTGTGCTGAAGCCTGTGTCAATGGCTGTGTTTTGGGGAATGAGTGCCCTAATCTGGAATATAAAGAAAAGACGTCTCAATTTATTCAAGATACGTCGCTCGATGATATGTTGGCGATCGCCCAAGAAGCCTTGATGAAAAAGATGACAGCACCTCCGCAATGGGTTTTGCCCGACGATGATTCGGCTCACTAATGGCGCGCCTGCTTGGTCGCTGATGGGTCTCATAGTCCAAATGCAAGGCACAAATCAAGCGATCGCCGTTTGGCCAGTTTGAGCTAGCGTTGAGCCTAGGAGCGTTAGGATCGTTGTTGATAGCACAGTCACGTTAAGGTAGAAGGCGATCGCAAAAAATGTATCGCCTACACCATTCGTTAGCGAGTCATACCATTGGATCGACCAGGTAGCAGCGGCTCTTCAACAGATCGCCGGAAAATCTCAACATCCTCGTTAAAGTCAATAGGTAGCACCGCCACCACGTTTTCGTGAGGTCGAGGGATAATCACCCAGGTTTCTAGAATGCCGCCGGGCGTATTCTTAGCGGCTTCAACTCCAGCCTCCATTGCTGCTTTAACTTCAGATACATCACCTCGAATATTGATCGTAAACCGCGCGCTCCCGGCTCGAATATAGCCCACTAGCGTCACTCGCCCTGCCTTGACCATTGCATCGGCGGCAGCAAGAGCAGGGGGAAAGCCTCTCGTTTCAAGTGAACCAACTGCCTCTGGCATGATCCTCTCCTAATCGATAAACATGACTGAAAACAACAGGTCGAGTGAATCCAAGACCTAATTCATTCTACGGGTCTCGCGCTCAGATTTGGATGAAAACTCACGTTATCTGCGATATCCTACAATTCTTTATCTTTGTTCAGAATCAGCAATCAGACATGAGTAGTCTGTCCTAATCTCTAATTTAGACTCGAAAATTCAGATTTAGACTCGAAATTCTTCAGAAATCTCAGTGTAGTTAATCGGTAGAACGGTTTCTAGATTCTCTGGTGGGTTAGGAATGATGTAATGTGTCATCACCTGCCCTTCACCCGGTAAGCGATTGGCCGCTTCAATTCCGGCTTCGACTGCTCGCGTCACTTCTGAAACAGGCCCACGCACGGCCACAAACTGGCGGCCACTTTCAGAGCGATCGTAGACAACCAGCGTTACACGCCCCGCCTTCACCATGGCGTCTGCTGCAGCCAGCACCGTCGGAAAACCCTGCGTTTCTATCACCCCAACAGCAACTGGCATCGTCGTTCCCCTCCATGCAATAGCAGCACTTAATATACCTTGATTGAGCTAGGTTCCGCATCTGCTGCAATAATCCGTTCACAATGTGACTGCGGATAGGCCCATTTATAGTGGCATTCTTTGGGATTGCCCCAGCACAAACTCAGGTAAAGCTCTGTGCGGGCGGCATCGATCTCGATCCATTCAGCTTCGTCAATCAGACGTTCTACATAATCTGGCGTAGTCTGAGTGGGGTCATGGCCTGCAATCCAGTAGGTCATAGTCCGGGTGATTTCGTGCCAGAAGTTTGAAATCGACTGCTTGGCGGCCACTAATGCATCTTTGTCTTGTGGAACCGGAATCAACTGGTTGTGAATTTCGGGCGATCGCACTGTCTTGCCCCGAAATGTGCAGGTACGCCAAACCAAACCCGAGACATCATGCTGCAGCTGATATTGATGAATCTGGCTGCGAAAGTCTCGGTATGCAAAGACCTTGCTCAGCCGCTCTGCCCCGATTGCTTTCGAAATCACAGGATTATGAATTCGATCGGCGGAGGAAAAGACAATGCGCTCTCCCCTCCAGGTGGCTTGCAGCTCTTGGTCAAGAATCTGAATCAGTTGCTCAGTAGTGTAGCTCATGAGGCTCATGGAGCAATCTGGGGCGATCGCTCAACAAAGGAAACCTGCCAGGGGCAGCTTCGTCGATTGTAGACCAACTCCACGCCTGAACGGGAACCTAGTCAAGATACCCCAACATCTCATCAATCTCTTCTGTGGCATTATCTGCAATCGGACGATTGCCAGGTAACGGAGTGGTTTGAGACCGATATAGATTCGGTCGTGAGGGTTGATTGACTGGGGTGAGTTGAGACTGCTGCGAACCCTGCGAATCTGAATCAGATCGAACAGCAGGTCGGTTTTGAGGATCTGAAGACATTCTAATCTCCGTCGGCTTACGTTATGCCCATTGTACCGATTGATGAGACCGGACGAAGGCTCAGAACGGCAGAACTGATTATGAGTGCGGCTCTCCAAATAGAATCATCGAGCAGGTGAGCGCACTCACAACCTGAGTGGTGACATCGCTGACCGCTAGCCCACCAGCAGTGCGGCGACGCATCGATCGCAAAATGACCATATCAAAGGCTTGAGAAGCATTCAGAATGGTTTTGGCCACGTCGTCATGGGGAATGGTCTTGATCGTGGAATCAATGGGTTCATTGCTCCGCGTTAACAGTTCAGACAGTTCAGACTCAAATTCATTCATCTGGTCAATAGGTGTGCGGCGATCGCACACATGGAGAAGGGTGAGTGACGCCTGATTGGTTCGGGCAAAAAACTGAGCAAACCGAACCGTGCGAATAGCCTGAGGTGTAATTGTCTTCACTGGAACCAAAATACGATTGAGATGAATCGGGTCATCTAACAATCGGGCAACCGCAACCGGACAGTGAGCCGCCCAAAGAACATTGTCTAGCACGTTGCCAAAGAGTCGTGCCCGAATGCCAGTTGTTTCACTCCACCCCATTACAATCAGATTGGCATGGACTTCCCGAGCCGCGCGACTGATCCCCTCGGCAATATCATCGTCGATGCGAACTTTAGGCTCGGCCTCCACCTGGAGTTTAGTCGTAATTTCAGATGCCCGTTGAAGCGATCGCTGACTATGGCGAAGAGCCCCGTTTAGCTGGGGCTCATCCATATGAATAGGAGCCTTTGCAATCGATAACGGCACAATCAACCCAGATTCATGCCGTGCTAGCAGGGCTGCCATCTCAATCAAATAGCGCTGTGTTAGTGGATTATGAATAGGGACTAGCACCGTAAACGGATGCTGGGCATTATCGGATGAATCCATCAAATCGGCCAGCCACTCATCTTCATTCGTCCACCAAGCATCAGTAGCCTTACGGAGATCAGGCTTGGGCACAGACAAGCCAACCGCAAAGCGTTCTGTAATCAGCGGACCCAGCAAAGAGGTCACCACCATCAGCACGATTACAGTATTGAAAATGGCCTGATTTAAGACTCCTGCCTGCAAGCCAACCAGTGCGGCTGCAAGTGTGGCCGCAACCTGAGGCAAAGAGAGCGACCACATCGTCATCCCTTCTGCGAAGGTATAGCGAAAGAGCAACTTGGCAATAAAGGCTGCTACAAACTTGCTGACAATCAACCCCATCACAATGGCAGCAGTCAGGCCAAATTCTGAGGTCATGCTCGTGATAAAGGCAGGAACGTCGAGTAATAGTCCCGTGCCAACAAAAAAGAACGGGATAAACAGAGTACTGCCCACAAATTCAACTTTTTCTTTGACTGGGCTATTGCCCAACACATCGTTGACGGCCAATCCGGCTAAGAAGGCACCTACAATCTTATCGATGTTGATGACTTGAGCCCCAACGGATGCCAAGAACACCGCCAGCAGAATGAACAGAAACTGATTGCTCTCTTCATCCCCCGTCCGGCGAAAGAATTCTTTCCCAGCCCAGTCAAAGCCGAAAAGCACAACGAATGAATAAATTCCAAGTCCCACTAATTGAACGATTAAGCTGGCGATCGAGAAGTCTCCAGCATGAATTGAGACGCAAATTGCCAGCACCAGCAGAGCCGCAATATCGGTAAAAATAGTAGCCCCAATGGTGACTGTAACAGCTTCATTGCGAACCACGCCCAACCGCTGGATGATTGGGTAACTCAGCAATGTATGTGAGGCGAGTAGCGACCCAATCAAAATTGCCGCGTTCCAGCTAAAGTCAAAGTACCGCCCAATTATTGTGCCGACAATCATTGGCACGATAAAGGTGGCAAAGCCAAACCCCAATGATCGGTTCTTCGTGACGCGAAATTCTCGCAGATCAACTTCTAAACCGGCCACAAACATCAGATAAATTTTGCCAATGTCTGAGAGCAGATAAATCGTTTCTGAGTCGGCGCTGAGCAGACCCAACCCGCTGGCACCCAAGACAACACCTGCAAATACAAGCCCAATCAATCCTGGCACTCTCAACTTCTCAAAGATGGGAGGCACCGTGAGAATAACTAGTAGCAGAATCGTAAACGCGACAATCGGAGTCGGACTGTCGGGAAGAGACTGGAGGAGTTGATCCATGGTGGGTGAGGAATGAAGAATGCGGTTACGGCGCTAGACAGCAAACTCGAGGTTAGTAAACTCACACATTATCGCTTTTCTAGGAAGGAACACGATTCTGAGTCTTGTGTCATTACCTGAACATAAGCACCTGAGCATGAGCTAACGTCTGAGTTGTGAGGTCATCGTCAGTAGTGTTACTGAGATAGCCCCTAGCTCCCAATGAGCGAAAACCGTTTGATCTAGAGAAATCTCATATTGAATCAGACGACTTTATAAAGCTTTCACAGATCGCTTGCTATGCTAGATAAAATAACTGATTCTTCAAGGCTTTCTGAAACGGAAAACTTGTTAACAGGGCGCATCATCAAAGTTTATCGACGCGGGTGTGTTTTCTTCTAATTTCAGGTGGTTCAGACCTCTCAGTGAGGTACGTTAGGCCTATTCAACGTTCTTGAATGACATGCTGGTCTAGCTGAGCTACCAACCAGTAGTTCCAAATCCTTAGCAATGTATCGAGACAACATGGACCGATATCAAGTGCAAACTGTACCTTCGGCACTCAAAACCCAGAAACGGTTAGGCATGTATTTAGAGGAAGCGGGTCTGATCAACCGAGGGCAAATCGAAGTAGCACTTAATGATCAGCAAGCCACCGGGATGCGATTTGGCGAAGTCTTGGCAGCTCGGGGCTGGGTTAAGCAACAAACCATTGAATATTTGATGAAGAAGGTGGTTATTCCTGAGCGACATCAGGAGTCTCGTACCCTGCCACTGCCGTCAGCAGCACGGCCAGCCTCAGCACCCGTGAAGCCGCCGTCACCATCGCGCTCCCTGCAGCCGCAAAAACCTGATCTGCTGCAGCGCCGAGATGTGCCGATATCGAAGCCCTTGCCGTCTGTGCCGTCATCAGATGGCGATGTTAACTGGGTGGGTTAGGGTGTCAATGGTCAGCTTTGAAAGAGCCATAGCCAGATTGGCAATGTTGCTAGGACACCTGTTGATCCTAAGGCCAGTGTGGTGACAGTCAGATCGCGATCGAGATCATAGGCTTCGGCAATCACCAGCGTAGCAAACGCCGGAGGCATTGCCATTTGCAGAATGATGACGAGCTGAGCTGATCCGGTAATGCCAATCCATGGCAGGCTGAGCCCCAAGATCAGTGGCACAATAATCATTTTAATGCTAAGGCTGACGCTAGCCTTTTGCAGGTTTTTCCAGGATGAAATCTGGCTTAGGCGCATCCCCAGCAACAAGAGTGAAAGCGCGATCACGCTCCATGCGGATCCTTGCAGTAGATGTTCGATGGAGACGGGGATGGCAACGCGCCGAAACCCGAGACCAATCCAAAAACTCCAAAAGGCTGGGTTGATGAAGACCGCTTGCAGGAGTTGAAAATGGCTCTGGTGACCCACGCCAAATCGTGCTGCGATCGCCACGCCAAGACCATAGGCTCCGAGAGTGCTGCCCAGGGTATCATAAAAAATGGCCCAGGCAAAGTATCGGGGGCCGACGAGAGTCAATATCACTGGATATCCCAAATATCCGGTGTTGCCAATCATGGCAGACAGTAAAAAGCTGCCCTGAGTGGGCGAACCCCATGCTGTAGAGGGGCGATCGCCCCTTGGCGCGTCAGGTGGCAAGTCAGGTGACAAGTGTGTGCTAGGAGTTTCCTGAAACGTATCTGCAGGTAATGAAGACCGGATCATCTGCCCAGATGGGTTCAAAACAGTCATCCAGATCCAGGCAAGGCCCGCACCGAGGGCGATCGCAACCCAGGCAATAGCTGGGACAACCCAAATCGATTCAGATAGGTCTGCTTGCCGCAGAAATGTCAGAATACTGAGGGGAACGCCAAACCAAAACAACCCTTTCCCTAGATAAAATGGGAAGCGCTGGGGTAACCTGATACCCAAAATCACACCCAAGCCTACCCAGGCGATGAGTGGGACATATAGTTTAACCAAGTTTGCTCCAATTTCAAACATATGGACGTCGATTCTGACATTTGGCAAGATTTCCAGGCATCGTAGATGTTTCCATAGTGGGTCAGTAACTCTCGGTTGGAGTTCAGGGTGACGTTCAATGGGGGTGAGGTCAAACCTAAGATCTAGTGTGACAAGGATGAGTTGATACGGGTGTGCTGTAGACAGCACTGGCGAGAAACGTGCTCCAGTTTACAATCAGTAATATGATGTCGTGTGTGTGGGGTAGGCTGTGAATAATCCGAATCCGCCTGGGGACTCCCCTAATTTTCAAGTATTTGATGGAGACGATATTCCAGAAGCACTGAGGGAATCCCCAGGCTCAAAATCCTCAGCTAGGCCCATTAAACGTCCTGTGCTGTTTATTAGTTGTGTCGTGCTAGGGATGATGCTCGCTCTAGCTGGCGGCATGTGGAGTGCATGGCAACTTCGAGGGGTCAGCCAACCCCAACTACCACTTTCAACAATGGTTCCAGCCAAAGCCGGGATTCAAGATGCATTTACAAGTTTAGGGATTCAGTTTCCAGAGACGCTGCTGGGTCACCGACCTTATGAAGAAACACCTGCAGACAACTTGGTGGCCGTTACGTCAGATGGCAACATTGAGCTTCACGAGGCAGCGGCGGCAGACTTTCTAGATATGGTTGACGCCGCTCGGCGTGATGATGTTTATTTAGTCCCTCTTTCTGGGTTTCGCTCGATTGAATATCAGCGCTACCTGTTTTTCGGTATCAAAGCAGAGGCAGGGCAAGCGACTGCAGAACGGGCAGAAACCAGTGCCCCTCCAGGCTATAGCGAACATCACACCGGCTATGCGGTAGATATCGGAGACGCTACACAGCCTGAAACCGATGTAGAGTTTGGCTTTGAGCAGACTCCTGCATTTCGTTGGCTCAAAGAAAATGCTGGACGGTATAGCTTTGAGCTTTCGTTTCCAGAAAATAATCCCTATGGCGTCAGCTACGAGCCTTGGCATTGGAGATATGTGGGAGACACTGACAGCCTAGAGACGTTTTATCGTCAGCAGCCTCAGTCAACGTCTAGTGATTTTTCAACGTCAAACTAGGGTCAGTTCGTCTACCAAATGGTGCTCAATCAGGGGTGCTCAATGTCAGATGAGTGGATCCATTTGTGATGTGTTTGCAGAATTGGGGAGCATTGCCTGTGAATGAGATTCGGCTAAATTTAGTTGCGATTACAATTTTTAGCCTCGTGATGATGAGCGTCTTTGCGCCCATCTTAAACCTGTCGCCGACAATTCCTGCGATCGCCGTGGCTGGTATTCTGGGGCTTGCCACGGTTGATACTCTGGCCTGGAAAGGGCAGGGAAGCACTCTCTTGCTGGATGCGATCGTCCGATTCTCCACAGACTATCAGCGTCGAATCATCCACCATGAGGCGGGGCATTTCTTAGTTGCTCATGTGTTAGGCATTCCAATCACAGGGTATACGTTAAATGCCTGGGATGCTTTTCGTCAGGGACAACCCGGGCTAGGGGGCGTCACCTTCGATTGCCGAGAGCTTGATAGCCAGCTTGATCAAGGCACATTAACAACAGGGTTGATTGATCGTTATTGCAGCGTCTGGATGGCAGGCATTGCAGCAGAAAACTTGGTCTATGGCGATGCCGAAGGCGGCAGTGACGATCGCCAAAAGCTACGTATTCTTTGGACTCAGCTACGACGACCGCTCTCCGAATGTGAGCTGAAAGAACGGTGGTCATCGTTGCAGGCAAAGACCTTGCTGCAATCTCACTGGTCTGCCTATGAAGCCCTGGTAACCGTGCTAGAAAACCGAGGGTCTTTAGACGAGTGTTTGCAAGCAATTCAAGCAAAAACAGCCACATCTTAGCTGGTTCCTAAGGTGAGAACTTGATTGATTGACAAAAAATTCTGCATTGGATGCGGAAACTGCACCCTCACAGTATTTCATCTGATGTAAGGGTCAAGTCTCCTGACCTAATGCAGGATATGGATTGTAAATAGTTTTGTCCGTCATCAGGGTGAGAACAGTAAAATGAGAGCATTAACTTGTTTGTTTGACCTGCAAGTTTCCGGAGACATGACGAAGTCATCAAAACAGCGAATCTAAATCAAGAGCCTTAGAGCCACCTCGCTCTAGCTGGCGCAAAATTTGTCCAAGCTGATACCACACTAATCCGCTCGTTACCAAAGTCAGCGGTAGGGCGATCGCATAAGCTAGCCGCACTGGAAATGCAAAAATCTGAATGCCAGATGCCAGAAAAATGCAAATTCCAATTGAAATACCGACGAAGGGAACGCCCAACTGAGGCCCCCGAATTGCTGCAATCGTCTGCACTGAGGGGTTTCTTGACCACTCTAAAACCGCCTGCTTTAATGCCGCTGCAAACGCCGAGCCACAGGTGATGCCAGCAAATAGACCAGCAAACAGCAGCACATAAGGAACTGTCGGATCAGAAAACGAATATGGCACAATCGTCTCCAGCAGAACAAAAACCTGCAAGTCATCAGCTTATCACTGATGCGGCTCAATTCCTTTATAGCTCTTGAAAAGCAGCCAAATTCGCTACAGTGGGAATGAGTGCTGCCGCTCGCTCAGCCGAAAACTCAGTCAATGCGCCAATCGCTGCATTGAAAATGCGTCCGGGTTTAATATCTCCCTTAATCAAATTCCATAGCCGTTGGACTTCTTCAGTATGCAGCCGATCATCTTCAATGAGCGCCAGAACGAGCTGCCGACGAAAGAAATCAGCTTCATCCGATAAGAGATACTGAAGCCCCATCTGAGCCGTTGGGAAAATATCAAAACTGTTATTAGTCTGGGCGATCGCAATTAGATTTTCTAAGCGACTCCACTGAAACTTACCATTCTTGAAGAGAATTTCAATCAAGTGACGCCGAAACTGGGGTGATTCTTCGGTGAGCAGTCGCCGCGCAACATAGGGATAGGCAACTTCAACGATCTTAAAGTTGGGATTGAGACTGAGGGCAAGCCCTTCTTGAGTGACCAGTGAGCGAATAATCAGCGCAAACTTAGCCGGAATTCGAAAGGGGTATTCATACATCAGTTCTGAAAACTGATCGGTAATGGTCTTGAAATTAAAATCACGAACGCTTTCTCCCAGAGCCTGATCAAATACAGCCTCTAGGGCTGGAATAATAGGCGTGATATCCGTTTCAGGAGTCAAAAAGCCAAGCTTCATGAAATCCTGTGCCAGCTTTGAATAGTCTTGATTGATCAAATGAACGACTGAGTCAACTAGAGTCTCTTTCATCTCTTGGCTCAGCTGATCCATCATGCCGAAATCAATGTAGGCCATGCGCCCATCGGGCATGGCAAACAAGTTGCCGGGGTGCGGATCGGCATGGAAAAAGCCATGCTCGAGGAGCTGCTGCAAGCCCGCAGTCACACCAATCTCAATTAGAGTGTCAGAATCGAGACTGGCTTGCTTAATCCAGTTTGTATCGGTCAGCTTGCAGCCATTGATCCATTCCAACGTCAAGACATGATCACTGCTGTATAGCCAATAAATAGCAGGCACCTTAACCTTAGGATCGCCATAAAAATTAGCAGCAAACTTCTCGGCATTTCGCCCTTCATTGTGATAGTCAACCTCTTCAAATAACTTAGTGCCAAACTCATCAACAATCAGTGTGAGCCCGTGCCCTAGATTAAGAGGTAACCAAGGCCCAATCCAGGTTGACGCCCAGCGCATCAAAAACAAGTCGAGCGTGATGGTTGGCAGCAAGTTGGGGCGTTGCACCTTTACTGCAACTTCTTCACCCGTATGGAGTCTAGCTCGATACACTTGGCCTAGACTCGCGGCGGCAACCGGACGGGGTGAAATCTCTTGAAACACTTCGTCAACTGGGGCTTCTAGTTCGGCCTCAATAATGGCAAAGGCGATCGCGTTAGGAAACGGTGGCAGCTGGTCTTGGAGCGTAACCAGCTCATCTAGAAAATCCTTACGAACTAGGTCAGGCCGAGTTGAGAGCGCCTGACCGACCTTAATGAAAGTTGGCCCCAAATGGGTCAAGATACGACGCAATTGGGATGCGCGCTGTGGCCTATGTTCGTCAAGATCGTGACGCCAATTGTCCCACAAAAGCCCAAAGACAAACCCACCAAACATCCACACGACGGTCAATGCTCTCCACAGGGCTACCCATGGGCGCAGACGATAGTAGTTTGCGATCGCCTGTGGATCATAATGATTCATTTGACTGAAATAATACCGACTCACGCCTCAACTGCCTCTAAATTCAGGACGTAAACATTCCAGGAAACTTAGGAGTCGCTGGCAGCTTAAACATGAATCGATGCCTCGACTCCATCCGGACATCATCCGGTCGTTGTCATACAAGAAGGCAAGAATGCAATCCCTCAGCTGCTTAAATCAGCCAGAGTCTGTTACATCTTGCTCCATATTTATTAACTCTAGTATACGCTCCTTAGTAAAGTCTCTGTAATAAAGTCTCTTTTGGGAAACTCTACCCCCAAAAAATTAAAAATTTTGTCTCACGACGAGTAGGAGAACCCCAACCCACAGAGAGTAGAACCCCAGCTAATGAAAATCGATCATAATCGCATTGCCCATAATTCAGGTTGTGAGGTTGCCCTCTTGGCAGAGGCGATCGCTCCTGATTTCAGAACTGAAACAAGAACCCTGTGTTTACTACACCATGAACATTCGTCGTGATCATGAATAGACCGTCATGCGAACCGACAGCAAGGGCAGATCCTATCGAGAAACTCAGCGCCGGTCTGAGACGGTTCTGTTTAGAACAGCCATCTACCAGACTGCTGACACATTTTGATCATCGAGCTGATCATCGAGTATGGTTGCTATCCTACAAACGAAGAAAGTGATCCAATCGAGGGCAAATTTGGAGATTGGCAAACGTGACATGCTTCCCACAACTTAAGCAAAATACCTTATGAGGTAAAATCCGCGTCTCTATTGAAATAATTTACATAATTAAGTCATGGGTGATGGTGGCCATAAAATTATGAAGTCTGATTGGATTCTCCATATTACCCAGCGCGCGGCTTGGGATGCTGCACTGCTGTTGGGCGAATATCGGGTTCCTACGCTGGAGATAGACGGATTCATTCACTGCTCGACGCTAAAACAAGTCTTAGAGCCCGCAAACTCGCTATATCGAGGTCAAACCGATCTAGTTCTCCTATGCATTGATCCCCATCGCGTTAAATCACCAATTCGTTATGAAGACTACTACGACCTTGGTGATGAGTTTCCTCACATATATGGCTCGATTCCAATTGAGGCTGTTACTCAAGTCTTAAACTTTCCACCACTAGATGATGGCAGATTTGTCATTCCAACTCAGCTGCTCGAAATGCCATGATCTTGATTTGGGTGCAGCCTCATACTCAAATCGAGCCATGTGGAGCGGGTGATGGGGGCGCTGCTAGAAATATAATCAACGCCAGTTTCAGCGATCGCTCGAATGGTGCTGAGAGTGATGTTGCCAGATGCTTCAATTTTGATGCGGGTGTCTCTCTGTCGAATCATGCTGACAGCTTGCTTCATCGTCTCTAATGACATGTTGTCAAGCATGATGATGTCTGCTCCCTGATCGAGCGCTTCGTTGACTTGGGCTAATGATTCAGTTTCGACTTCAATAGTGAGAGGGTATGGAATCAGCGGACGAATCTGGGCGATCGCCTCTGTGATGCCTCCCGCAGCCGCAATATGATTATCTTTAATCATCACGCTGTCGTCTAGTCCCATTCGGTGATTCACTGCACCACCAACCCGAACCGCATACTTTTCTAAAATTCTCAGTCCAGGAGTCGTCTTTCGAGTGTCTACCAGCTGAGCAGGCAGATCGGCTATATGCTCGACATATTGACTTGTCATGGTTGCAATCCCGCTTAATCTCATTGCTAGATTCAAGGCGACGCGCTCCCCTACCAATAAAATATCGGTGGCTCCTCTAATTTGAGCAATTACCTGTCCGGGGCCACACCGTTCCCCGTCGAGGATGAGAGCATTAAATTCAATGTCTGACCTCAACAGCTGAAAGATTTGGGCTGCAATGGGTAATCCAGCAATAACCCCTGAGTCTTTTACGACCCAATGGCCATAAGCTATTGGTGCACAACCAGATGAAAAGAGACTCTCCGTGGTGCGATCGCCCCTCCCAATATCTTCTAGCAGCCAACTCTCCAACAGACGATTGAGCACTAATGGAGACGGTAAACCAGGATTGAAACTCGGCTTCGGCATAATCTCTGTTAAAAATTGAGGCGATTACGATTGTAAATATTGCCTGTAAATATCGCTTCAATACTCTGACAGAATTCTGCCATGGTTTGCTGAGAGGATTTAGATGAAGCTGAAAACTCAAGTAAAACAGGCTCCATAGCAGGAGAGCCTGTAAATCCGTAGAGATCATTAACGTGAGCTTCAACACCTGATATAGCTCTCACTCGACCTACTCAAAATTCAAAAACGAGTAATGCCGAAGAATTTCCTGAGACTTTAAGTCCCTGGAATCGCCACTAGCCAATCAGTCCAGGAAAAACCCGAAAAAATTTCCTGAATCTATTGACAGACTCAAAAGCATGCCGCTATATTGATAAAGCGCTCAAGGAAAGCCAACAAAACGGTGGCAGACCAAAGGCGTACCGAACCAAGAAAAATTAATAGTTTGGAAGCCAGAATAGCATCTAAGTATCCTGTTAGTAAATACAATCACCATAGATTAGTGAAAATCTAGTCTCGTGGTTCCGGATAGTATCCCGGATTTCAATCTCATAGCGCTAGTGGCATACGCCTCAACGCATATTATGGAGAGTTTGATCCTGGCTCAGGATGAACGCTGGCGGCGTGCTTAACA
>CAZCXK010000068.1:0-29538 GCA_964502605.1 uncultured bacterium | reverse complement strand
CCCCTCCATTGAAACCCTTGATGAGCCTTTTCTTCAACCCCTATTTGCGAGGGATTGATAAAACTCAATATT
Source organism: uncultured bacterium (assembly GCA_964502605.1). Classification (GTDB taxonomy): domain Bacteria; phylum Cyanobacteriota; class Cyanobacteriia; order CAZCXK01; family CAZCXK01; genus CAZCXK01. The sequence continues at coordinate 29,466 of CAZCXK010000068.1, read as the reverse complement.
TTCCAGCAGATAAAAATAGCCAAAAATCCTTGAATTCCAATCATCATCAATAGTCGAGGCTCATTACCAAATTACGAGCTTTCAGCCCATCTCTCTATCCCTCGCACCAGATCCCCTCCTGCATCCGACGATGCCAATTTCCTCGTCATGATCACTTCATCAAATAATAATTGATCCCTGCATTTCCGTGAGTGGCACGCCTCCCCAAATCTCTACCTTCGGCAACGTATGCCCCGAGACAGGATAAATTCGAATACTGTCCTCTTTGATATTGATGCGCCCCATCAGCCGTTGCTTTAACTCCTCATACTTGCGGGGGGGCAACATACACTCAAACACACTATATTGCACGCGCTTCCCATATCCTTCTAGCAAGTCTGACACCTTCTTGCGCCGCTTATTGCATGAAACGTCATAAGACACGATGTATAACAACATTCTGGTTTGCTCCTCCTACACATCAGCGAATTAAATAGGGATGATAGGAAATTTGGGGTGCATACACCCAGCGCATATACTCCTTGACTTGTCGATTGAGCAAATGCCAGCGCGGCATGGGGCCAATGGGCATGTCAATCTCTTCACTCATCCGTTGCACAAAGGCTGTCAGAAACTTTTTTCGGCCACTGTTGTTGAGATAGCAGGCATCCTCCTGATGGTCGAAGTCTTCTTCTGCATCGACAATGCAGCGATTCACTAAGTAGAACACCAGCGAATCAATGATAGGTGCTCGAAATTCTTCAATTAAATCGGAGGCTAGAGCAGCATGACGGGCTGAGCCTTCATGGAGGCAGGCACAGTAGGGATCAAGTCCCTGGAGGTCGATCAAGACCAACAGGTGATTCCACAACACTTGATAGCCAAAGCTCAACAAGGCATTGGGCGGATCTTTAGGCGGACGCCGCGATCGCCGTTCAAACTCAAACCCTGACTGACTGAGACAATGGTTAAACACAGAGAAATAGCTGGCTGCCCCTGCTCCTTCAATCCCTAAAAGCTGTTCAATCGAATCGGAAGCCATTGCCTGATCGGCAAACCGATCGAGAGCCGCAATAGCCCGATCTAACTCACCATGCCCCAGGCGGCGGCGCTGCCGAAGCAGCATCACTCGACTATTCTTCAGCTTCGCCCAAACAATCTGCTGAGCCATTGTCAGGCGATCGCCCTCCGCCCTCTGATGCTGAAACATCACCACCCGTGGAAAACGCTTCTCAATCGGCAGCACCCGCCCATAGCAACGCCCCATTCGCGATAGATAGGCAATGGGAATATTTCGTTTGAGGCACGCATGAACCGTTTGGGTTGTTACTTGAGAAGAACCAAACACCAAAATTTGCTCAATCAGCGGCAATTGAATCGTGCTGAGCAAATCGCCGTTTTGTTTGACCAGGATGGTTTCTTTATCGAGGGAAACATAGCAGCCTTGTTGAGAAATATAGAGGGTCTGCATCAGAATAGTGGCAAAGGGCTCTATCCTTAGAGTTCCCGAATTGAGCAGCGGGATAATCGAGTATGTTTGTACCCCGCCTCGGCTCTCTCTCTTAAAAACACGAGGGTTTCGCTCTGTGCGGCGCTGTCATACTGAGGCTGATTTACGGCAATCGCACGGTCACGTCGTGGTGATGGATTTGGGTCATTGGCCAGAAGCCGAAGGTAGGACTTTTGATGAACTGAAAGAAGCTATTCCCCAGATGTCCAGCGATGAAAATAGCAGACTCGATCAACTGGCATCGGAAAGAGTGCAACAAGTCATCAGCATATTACCCCAAACGACAGCCTTGATTGTTTACGTGAGATCTACCATATATTCGCTCAATCCTCTCAAAGGAGGCACACATCATTTTGCGATCGCCAATATGCCTATTTCTCTGGTAGGCATGGTTGCTGATGCAGCCTATGTCGTTTTTGCAGAACAAAAGCAGGGATAGTAGATAGTGCTAATCACAACGGATTCTCAGGCCATAAAGACTAAGAAGGGTTCAAAATCCCGAATAAGATACTCATCAAATCAGATAGGTCAGTAGGTACGCGGTACAGGTTCAGATCCTGGGTAATAGCAGTTCCGATGAGTTGGGCAAACTGCCAAATATTCCCCGTAGTCACTACGCCGTAGCAGTCTCCGAGTTCTGTCATCTCGACTGCAAGCTGGGTGAATCCCCGTGTGAGGTCATCACGTTTTGCCTCAACCACAAGCAGAGTATTTTCGCCGCGAATCAAATAGTCCAGGGTGCCCTTGCTGCGTTTCCCTGACACCGGATACTCGATGTTGAGCCGCAGATTGAGCTGTTCAACAACTCGAAACAGGATAGGGGACACTAGAGCTTCTCGACGGGCCTGTTCACTCGTCAAGGGTGTAAGCTGGATGCGGCGCTCTAGGGAATGCTGAAACTCAGAGAGGTCAGCAACCGTCTGTTGGGGAAGGGAAAGGGGTTGAATTGCCGACTGATACCCCAATTCAGCCAGAATCTCATCCGGAGGCTGGCTAAACTCAGAAAACTGGCTGAACAGGTAGATTTTGTCGGCTTCGAGGATGGGCATTGAGGAAAGGTGAGAAAGGTGGTGACTCTATTGTGCGCTACTTGAGAGATTTTGTAAGGAAGGATTAGAGTGTGGCGATCGCCCCTTTGTCATTGCAAATATGGCGATTACCCGAGTGGGGATGGTCGCTGATGCAACGTATGTGGTGTATGCAGAGCAAGACAGAAACTAAGAATTTTCGAGGTTCTGAGACGCTTTTTCCAGCACGACATCTTCATACAGAGCTGCTAAGGTATCTGAAAATTCAATACTGTTGAGGTAGAAGCTTTCGCCTTCTGGCAAGTAATATTGCAACTCCCAACGCCCTGCCTAATTCCGTCGGAAACATTCCACGCGCCGGTGACGGGTGTTGATCAAGACGTATTCTTCTAAGGTGGCGATCGCCTGATAATCGGCAAACTTATCTCCCCGACCGAAGGCTTCTGTGGAGTCAGAGAGCACCTCTACAACTAGCTTTGGAAAACGCTTGTAGTCCGAAGTCTCTTGGTCTTGTGGGTCGCAGGTGACCATCACATCGGGATAATAAAAGTGGTTTCGAGCCTCAATGCGGGCTTTCATATCGGCAATGTATACTCGACAGCCCGTGCCTCGGACATGACTGCGAAGCAAAGCAGCTAAGTTTAATGCAATGGTGACATGGATATCGCTGGCTCCAGCCATCGCGTAAACTTCGCCATCGATGTATTCATGCTTGATGGTGCTTTGGGCCTCTAGTTGGAGGTAGTCGTCAATGGAGAGGGGTGGGTTTGGAGAGGCGATCATGGCTGGAAGCTGTATGCGCTAGAGTCATGGGCTTATTGTAGCGAGGAAGCTAAAAGTTAGAGGTCATTAGAGGTGGGCGATCGCCCACTGACCTATGCTCGAAACATCATCGGTAATTTTTTATAAGCATCAGGCATCGGTTGCATTATCTTTACTCCTAAAAAATGCGGCTTAGTTCTAAGCTAAAGCCAGGTAAAACATCCTCTCCAGACACCTGAGAAATCCCTTCTTGGATCTCAACCGATCGCCCCGGACGATATATTTCAACGGTTTGGTCTTGCGGATTGATCAACCATCCCAAACGCACACCATTATCCTGATATTCCTGCATTTTGGCCTGGAGTGCTGCTAAGTTATCCGTTGCAGAACGTAACTCAATCACAAAATCTGGGGTCAGAGGCGGAAACTTTTGCTGGTCGTCAGGGCTAAGAGCATCCCAGCGATCGCGTCTAATCCATGCTGCATCGGGCGATCGCTCTGCACCATTGGGCAATTTGAAACAAGTCGATGAATCAAATGTATAACCCAATTGTGTTTCACGATTCCAAAGACCTAGATCGATGGTAATGTCAGCATTGCGGCGACCGCTTTCGCCCCCGGTAGGTGACATAACAATCAATTCTCCTTTGGCAGAGCGCTCAAATTTAAGATCAGGATTAGCCAAACAAAGCTGATAGAAAGCTTCATCAGTCAGAGTTCCAACCGGATCAAGAGTAATAGTGAAGGCTGTCATAATTCAATCCGCTAAATTGGCACATTAGGGAACAGAATGATGAACCAGAAACTAGCTCATTCTCCTATTGTTTATAGCGCTGAGTCCACTATACGATGCAGTCGCAGAGCTGTGTTAAGACGGCGATCGCGCGCTGAACGGCCTGAAACATATCCTTTATCACAGCAAGACGACGGAGGTGTATAAGCTTTTATAAGAGAAAGTTATGAAAAGCCTAAGTTTTGTGGGCAAAGCTGGAATCTTTTTGTTAGGTTTAGCTGGATCAAAACGAAGGCGACGACTGTGTGTCAAGATTTTTGGCGAGCCAAGCTCTGGGGATTGCTGCATCGGTTTCCCCTCGCAGCACTAGATGATTGCTCAAGCCAGCCGACTCAGATTTGGCGATCGCTAGCCTGCATGGCAGGATGGACTGCGCCTGATTCTTCCTCTGAACCTGGAGAAGGTTTAAGCCATGTTGGACTGTGTGATGTCATTGCTTCTGCAAGCGATCGCGCCGCTATTAGCTATCTCACCGTTGACTCTGGATTAGGCTACAGTGCAGACGGTTTGGAGATTCATCACCTGCTCTCTGGCAATCTGCAAAAGCTGAAACTGGATCAATGGCATGACTGGTTATTAGAGCAGAATGGCGATCGCTCTCAGTTGTTACAAGACTTAGTCCTGGCGGCAATTCCCGAAGCAATCCAGCAAGAACTTGATCCCAAAAAAGTATTCTGGTGGTTTTGGCGTTGTTATTTGCCTGCATTAGAAGCGCTTGATCCTCAGACAGGTAAACGTCACCAGCAACCTCAAGATCACGAAGACTCGCTGGCTTTATTGCCCAGCGACCCCCGCTTTCCTGATGCCTCTTGCTGGAGCCATGCCACTATGACCTCCGCTTTGGCAGGTTCATTAAATGGGTATCAAACAGAAGCCCCAACGAGCAGGAATGCTGATGAAAAGCTGTCTCGTCCCCACATCGCTATTTTTAGCTTTTCCCCAGTGCAGGAACTGATTAAAGCCAGCCGTAAAATGCGCGACTTCTGGGCTGGCTCCTGGGTGTTGCACTATCTCTCCGCCAAAGTATGTTGGGCGATCGCCCGCAAATATGGTCCTGATACGCTTCTTTACCCCTGTCTGTATGAGCAACCCATTATTGATCACTGGCTGCGCGACGCTTATCAAGAATCCAGTTTTCAAGACTATATTCCTGAACCTTCTCCTCGATCCTTGTTGACGGCTGGCTTTCCCAATGTGTTAGTGATGATCTTGCCAGACAACGGTGAAGCCGGAGAGACCCCCCACCGGAATCTGGTCCAATCAGCACTGGCGTTCGCAGAGCAAACCCTCCGTTCTGAATGGAAGCATTTAGGACAGGAGGTTCTAGACTACTTGCAGAAGGGTAACGCTCAAGCCTGGATTAGGAATCTAAATCCTCACACTTGGCACGATTGGCTGAAACATCAATGGCAGTTCTATTCAGTGGCATTGCCAGTGGGCGATCGCAGCAATTCAGCGCTAACCGCAGCTTTAGATAATTTGGATGATTGGGCAGTTCAGCAAAATCGCTTTGCTTCACCAGATGAGAGCTTGTTTCAAGGTGGAAGTGACAATAAGGAACTGAACTTCTTTCGAGCCGCCGTCCAAAACCAGCAAATCGTGGGTGAAGTCAATATTGGTTCCTGGTGGCCCAAAATCTTTGAGCAAACTCGTGCTGGTCTGGGTGCAGTCAAAACTGCCCGTACCTGGAAAGTGCCAACGGCATATAGTGTGCGATCGTCTATTTCAGGCGTTGGCCCTGCGGTTGCTACTAAAGCGGATGATGGTACTGACTGGGTGCCAGAAGGCAAAGTCGCCGAACTTTGGAAAGAGAACATGGGCATGTTTGACGGCATTGAAACCCTCAATGCCACCGAAGTGCTGAAGCGAGGGCTGCATAAGGTTTTGGCTAAAATTTTATTTGATATTGAGCCTCGAGATACCGAAAAGTTGTTTAAAAAGACTCCATATTTTTATCCTGATCTCACAGCAGGTGCAGCAGGATGGCTGCGACAAATGGAACAGGCAGGAAATCAAGACGCTTTTGATCATTATCAACAAGCCTGTGAGGGAATTGAAGCTAAATTTCCCTGGTTAACGTCAGAAGAAGAAGCTCCCGGCAATTTACCCTGGGGTATTCCGTGGATTGTTGAGCATCATGATGATTGGATTAATGCACGAGTTCTCAATCCAGGATGGGCCTCGGTTGACTACGTTCCACCACCAGAAGATTCGAGTAAACCTAGGACGCAAAAACAGCTCAAGCAGCAAAAGCAAGATATTTTACGCCAGCTTCGAAACAAAGTTGAAGAATGGTTTTCTCCCGGCAACAATCCAACGGATTGGTACGTACTAGCAGCGGGAGATGGTGATGGTATGGGCGAATGGCTCAATGGTTCCAAGCTCACTGACTATTCTGAGTATGTTGCCAAGCAGCTAAAATCTGCCAGTTCAGTTCCTGAACTACAACCTTTTCTTAATGTCCAAAAGCGAATGGGTCCTGCCAGTCATAGCGCCCTGAGCCGCGCCCTGCTCGACTTCTCCAATCGTCTACTGCCTTACCTAACTGAAGAACGCTACGCCGGACGCTTAATCTACGGAGGTGGTGATGACGTTTTAGCCTACACCAACCTTTGGGAGTGGGATGACTGGCTCTGGGATGTTCGTCAGTGCTTTTGTGGTGGTTCCGACAGCAAAGGAAAATTTGAAAATCATGGTGATTATTGGCAATGGCGTGAAGACGGAGAAAAGCCTAATTCTCTGCCCAATCGCCCCCTGTTTACGATGGGCAAAAAGGCAACCATTAGCTTTGGCATGGTGATTGCTCATCACTCTGTGCCGTTGGCGATCGCCCTTGAAAACCTGTGGGACGCTGAAGAACAAGCCAAAAAACATTACGTTCAGGTTCAACATACTCAGACAACTATTGAGGAAGACCAGCATTCCAGCCAAGGGAAAAAAGATGCGGTACAGGTGCGAGTCATCTACGGCAACGGCAATACCTTGAAAGCAACCTGCAAGTTTGAAGTGTTTGAAGCGTGGCGATCGCTGCTACTCTCCAAAACTAAACATCGTGATGTGGGGTTTGATCCAGCTTTGTTTGAACAAGCCGCACAGATCTGGCAGCAGCATCCAGTTCCAGTGCAAGAAGCCATTCCAGCTTGGACGCAAGTTTTTTGCGATCGCCGGGATCTCTTCAAAAACCAGGAAGAAGCAAAGGCAGAATTTCAGCGATCGCTTACAACGTGGCTTGAATCGATCTGGAACTTGACGGTCTCAGACGATTGCGATCGCGAAGTTCAAAATTGGCTGAAGCTGACTGCATTTGTGTTGCGAAACCGCGACATCAAACCTAGAAAAAAGGTATCCGACGAAGTCTGATGGTCACATCCCCACAACAATACTGGTATACGATTACGCCCCTCGATATCCTTCTATTTCGTGATGCCAAACCCTTTACACCGGGTGAACGAGCCTGGGCCGGAAGTGTTTTCCCTCCGAATGGACATGCGATCGCTGGAGCTATTCGCAGTGTGCTTGGTGAGACAAACATTCACCTGACTGGGCCATTTCTCTGTTTCCAAGAAGAAACCCTCTATTTCCCCGCTCCACTCAGCTTTTATGGGGATAATCACCTCGTTCCGATTGACTGGGTAGACAAGCCAGCATTTGCCCAAGCCTTAAGTTCCCCAGATCAGCCTCGTCCGCTGGTCAAAGCAGATGGCTATCCCTGTCAGTCAAATAAAGCAGGATCAGGCAAGAAGCGTCGAGCCTATTTACCAACAGAGGTCATTGAGCAGTATCTCCAAACGGGAAATATTGAGGCTTCCCATTGGACTGTTGAGCGTGACGGTGAAGCCCAGCCCTGGACAGTAGAAACTCGATCTCACAATGCGATCGCCCCAGGCACTCGACAAGTTAAAGATGTCGATGGCTATTTTGTTGAAAATGCTGTTCGACTTGCCTCTGGCTGGAGTTTGGCGATCGGGTTAGATCAAGACATTGAAACTCCGGTGGCAATTCGGCTGGGTGGAGAAGGGCATCGAGCCATACTCCAGCGATGTACACCCAACACAATAGAGGATCAGTGGCAGCGACTGTCTCATCAATCTCAGCAAACCTTTGAACAGTCTCAGCAAACCTCGCAGAATCTAAACAATCGGGTAATGGCATATCTGGTGACTCCAGGCGTTTTTACTCGAACAGATGATGGGCTGTCTCTGTGTAAGCCTTGGCCTTGGGAATGGAAATTGGCTCATGCTGTTAATGGCAATCAAACGCCTGGTTCTTTGGTAAGTGTTGCAACAGAGAAACCGCAGCCAATTAGCTGTCGTGTTCGAGAAACTAAAGATCTAAAGCAGAGCGATCTCCCGAAATCCCAGCGCGGCAGTATTCCTGCACCGCAGGTTTTCGCGGTTCCCGCAGGCAGTGTGTATTACCTAAATAATTCAGAGGAGCTATATCAAGACCTTCCATACCAGCCCAATCAAGATAAAACACTACACCGATCGCGAAACAAAACTCATACCTGGCGACAGCTTGGCTATTCCGAACTTCTTTGGGTTCGCTTTCAATAAACAACACAGCAGCATCACTATGAATTACCTAACCTACAGCTACTTATTAACCCCTCTGCATACTGGAGCGAGTTCCCAGGCCGGAAATCTGATGGGAATTGCTCGTGAAGCTCATACTGAGTTCCCTTACTTACCATCTTCATCATTGCGCGGCAAAATCCGTTCTGTCCTGGAATCTATGCATGCAGAGGAAGCTGGAGCTTTGTTTGGGGAACGGATTAAAGACGGACAACAACCCACAGAGGGCAAGGTTTGGTTCGTAGATGCCACGCTGCTATTATTTCCAGTTGCTTCCTATAGCCATCAGTTTGTTTGGCTCACTTGCCCACTGTGGCTGAGTCGTTGGAGTCGTTGGCTGCGAAACGATCAACTAGAAACATTGATTAAAGAATGGCGATCGCTCTTGAATAAATCGCTTGAAGATGGAGGGAAAAATGCGATCGCATCTATAACTGGAAACCAAATCTATCTCCAAGGTGCATTACTCAATGAGTCAGAGATTGAACCAATTAATCAAAAGGCTGCATGTTGGGATTGCTTTAAATCGATTCCAGATGGAAACGGCATTCTTGAGCTTGAACAAAAGCTAGTTATCCTCTCTGACCATGATTGCGCAGGTTTAGTTGAAACAGGTTTACAGCGAGAAGTCAGAGTTGCCCTTGAAGAAGGCGAGAAGACCGCAAAAGATGGCTCCTTCCGCTCAGAGGAAGCAATTCCATCCGAAACAATCTTGTTTTTCCCGTGGGGACTAAAACCCGCTAAATCTGAAAAATCTACTGAAAAAGTACGCCAGTCCCTCAAAAATATCCTCAATGATCGTTTGCAGTTTGGAGGATTAGAAGGATTAGGTCGGGGCTGGGTAGAGAACAAAACAGTTGAAGTTCAGGATAAGAGAGGAGAACAGTAGATGTTGAAGCTGGATACCCGCGACTTTAGCAAATCTGCTTACCAAGGTTTATTAGAAGTTGAAAAGCAGATTGATTCTGAATATCAGAAAAAGGCTAGTTCTATTGTTCAAAACCTGCCCTCTTACATCTCGACTTGGGGACTGCACCGTCTCGCTGGAGATGGGGTGAAGTACAGTGACACTAAATCAAAAGAGACTCGTTATAAAGGGCAAGTCTATCAGGAGTTCTTGAAGACATTACAAGATTTAAGCAAGGTAGGATTCGCGCCAACTGACCCTGCCACTTTAATTGGCATGGATTTGCATATTTACACTGGATTGAACCGTTTAGCCATTGAACTGGCCCGAGAATGGTCTTTCTGGGCTGTCACAATTTTGGGGGAAGCGGAAGAAGAATGAACCGAGGAGCGAAGCAAAAACAATCCAATAATCCCGCTGAAGTTTGGCGTGAGTTTGTCCAGTCTGAGTTAAAGAGCAATTCCAAGTTAGGAAAACTGCTTGAGCATTCCGGGTTTGGGGGCTATGACAAAGGAATACTCACGCTCTACTTTACTGAAGATCAGACACGAAAGGCAGCTCAAGGTCAAAGCAAGAAAATTCAAGATAAGCTTCAGTCTTATCGGCTGCAATACAATCGCATTGAGTTTAAAACTGGTGTTGTTCCTACCAATGTTCAAGCATCATCAGTGAAATCATCTATCTCGAAGCCAAGAAATAGACTCAACCAAGCTGGTAATCCTCTACAGGCACTAAACTTTACTGAATTTGGGCAAGATGGCAAGGGTGGTGAACTGTCTCAACCTGTCTTAACAGCAGCCGTTAACGCTGAGAAAGGCTGTGATTCTCTCTATGAGAAGTTGAACCAACGTACTAAGAAGTTAGTCGGGGAGGAAGGGGTAGTAATTCCAGCTTCTTTTAGTTGGCGTTTGAGAGTCGGTGGAACTCGTGGTTTTCGGGAATTATTGCTGCCTGTCTTTCATCCAGTCTTTGGTATTCCTTATGTCCCAGCTTCTGGCTTAAAAGGTGCAGCGAGAGCTTGGGCAAAAAGAGCAGGAGATGATCGGATTAGGCAGTTACTAGGAATGCTAGAGGGGAAAGCTGCCTTGTCTGCTAAAGTTGAGTTTCTAGATGCTTTTCCTGTTAAGCCTTGCCTGAGTGTTGATATTGCTACACCTCAATGGCACTGGCATACTAATCAAGTGGTTTATAAACCTGAACCTCATCCACTTTTGAGCATGGAACAGCCACAACTCTTGATTGGGTTACGCCCTACTGCCAGAGGGAGTGCTGATGATGTTCAGATTGTCAAAGAATGGCTAGAAAATGCGCTTAAGGGTGGAATTGGTTCTCGGGTTAGCAGTGGCTATGGTCGGTCTTTGGGTCAAATAGCATCCTTGCCGCATTATCAAAGTCATAACTTTGAACTGTGGACGCAAGGGATGTATGGCAGTGATCCCCCCACTAAGGAGAACAACTACAAAGGATGTCCTGAGTTTCGACCCACTGCAGTTCGAGGAGTTCTCCGATACTGGTTCCGTGCGGTTGCCCTAAGTCTTTACGCGCCAGAGGTTTGTCAAAGCCTAGAGGATAAAGTGTTTGGACAACTCAGCAACCAGGGTAGTTTATCAATCAACGTAATCTTTAATCCTGCTACTAGAAGTAATCCTGATCTTTATACAGGCACAATTATTTTAGAAGCAACAAAACCAGATATTCTCACGCTTGCTAATTACTTATTGAAGTTGGCTTCAAGTCTGGGTGGAGTAGGACGAGGTTCTCGTCGTCCACTCCATTTGCTCAATGGACGGATGCGAGGCTGCCATTGGAGTGTAGACAGCTTAGAAATGCCCATCCCTTATGAATTACAGAGTTGGCAAGCGTTATTCAATCATCTCAGAGCTGCCTTCGCAGCGATTCATTCTCCTCTAGGGAGTTATGTCGTCAATCCAGGTAAGCCGAAACAACGACAGCAAGATGTTTTAGACAAAAATGCTCAGATTTGGCTAGTTCAATCTCCACAGCAGATACACCCAGAACAAGTAAAAAATTGGCAGTTGAATGGTGATACCCCCGACGTGCGTGGAACAGCATTGAATTTGCTTTACGGTGACGAACGATTTAAGGGAGCGGTAACAAGGAATGGTCAAACAGTGGGAAATCCCTACGTAGGCGGAGCTCTTGAAACTCCTTCTTATGTCTGGATTAAGTCGATATTTCCACGCTTTGATGATCCTTATCAGGTTGTGACAATTTTTGGCGTGAACGATGAAAACCGAACTCTTTTTGCTGAGACGTTACAAGAACTTAAGAACGAGAGAACAGCAGAATTAGTGTTTGGGGAAATGCCTACCAAAGAAGAAAATCTGAGATCGCAGCGACATAGACCTGAGCGCAGGTAGCGATCGCGCCTCGTTTGAGCGCTTATTGCTGCTGATTGCGACCTTCATCCATCGTCCCGGCATTGGCTGCTCGCCATCAGAGCGGAATTCTGCCGGGCATCATCAGGCACTTCAGCACGTCAAAGCAGGGTTGCAACAGGTTGCCAATGAGTTGAATATCGATTTGCCTGACTACTCTTTGCCCACGCTCCGCAAAGATTTAGAAACCCTACGTCGCTATGGCATCTTGCACAGTCGAATGTATCGCTGGGGCTATTACTTAGGCACAGGCGCTATGACTCAAAGCGAGTTACAACTGATGCTGCAAGTGCTGCAATCGCAGGCGCAATATCAAGGTGATAGTCAAGCTCGCTGTGTCTATGAAACATTAGAGCGTCGCCTGCGGGGGTTCGACCTCGAACTGGATGGAGAACTTTTCTATCCGGTGCGATCGCAACTTAATCGCGTCATTGTCCACACTGATCCAGAAGAAATGATGGCACGAGGAGAGTATCGACACACCTTATTTCATCAGCTTCCATTGCTGGAAACCGCCATTTTAAAAGGGCAAGCGATCAGGTTATATCAGAGCCGCAATCCCTTTGGCACGGCAACAGTTGGCGATATTACGGTTTACCCATTACAACTAATTTATGCGGATGTGGCTTGGTATCTGTTGTTTGAAACTTATCGGGATAACCATCTGGTGATTGAGCGGATCGATCGCTTTACGGATGTATTGGAAGTAGTTGATGTGCAAGGTCGAGAACTGGCTCTTCAACAGGAACGATTAGCGATCGCCCATCACCTTTTGATGAATGGATGGGGGCTTTATCTCGGCAGCTTCGCAGAGCAGCAGGCAGAAATTAACAACACCATTGCCCTAGAACAGACCAAAGTTCGGTTTTTCCCGGAGGTATTGACGTTCATTTTAGAAGGCGATCGCCGCCACCCCACGCAGCGCCTGAAGCTTGGCCCCAAAGATGCAACGGGAAAGGTGGCTTATTTAGACTATTCGCTGCAATTGCCTCCCCGTTCCCTGGGCGAATTTGGCCGCTGGGTCAACAGCTTCATGCATCATGCCGTGGTGCTGTCTCCTTCTAGCCTGGTTGAGAAGCAACGCTCAGCGATTCAGCAACTAGTCAGGCGCTATGGCTTATAGCAAAATTCAGCATTTAGAATTGGAGCCATGCGATCGCTTGGAAGCAACTGTTCCCGCTGGACGAATTGGAAACGTTTGTGGGCTCAAAAAAACGCGACTTGGCTATGAACCGCCGTTGCCCCCTTCCGCAAAGGGATTTTGGGTTGGGTCTCGGGTGACTGACCATAGTGCCGAGACGCTGCAACTGCCTTGGACGCTGATTGCAAGCTGGCAGTGCTACTGCTATGGCTCCGACGGGTAGACGGTGTATCCCAACTTTATTCCACAGAGCGATCAGATTGGGTTTAGAGAAGGTAGTGAAATCACAGAATGATCAAACTTTGGGTGCAAAAGTTCATCCAATCTTGACTGAATGTCAGGGCTTTTCTGGAGCAACCTGAGGAATACTAGAAGAGACATTTGCTACGTCAGGTTTGTGCGTGAGCCCCAACATTCCCTGACGCGCCTGGCCATTCTGTGACGATATTGCCCTCGCCATCTGTATGGAGTGGTTTTGTAGAATATCTCTGTGAAAACCTGTGAAATCAGTCTGTCCCATTCACTATATTCACCTGCTCATCTCGATATAGCTGACTTGGCGCGACCCATCAGACATCTGTTCATCCAATAGTCATCCACTATTTATAGCCTGTCTGATGATTGTTTGAGAGCAAGGGGTTGGAGCAATTGGGATCACGCTAACTAGACCAGGGAGCCTCTATCATCTGCCTGTTCATGATCAATAGATCATATGAATCGTGAAAGTACTGAGCCCATGATGGCGTTGGTTCATTTAGACTAAACGGGACAAATTGCATCATGAGCTCCGCCACAGGATTGGAGTCGTTCGAGCTAATCTCTGCAAACTCATTGCCTATGTTGGGAACAACACTCGGTGGGCGTTACCAAATCATTCGCTATTTAGGGGGTGGAGGGTTTGGTCAGACCTATCTCGCTGAAGACTTGCATTTGCCTGGAAGTCCTCAGTGTGTGGCCAAACAGCTCAAGCCTAAGCTGGCTGATGCTAAGGCGATGCACACAGCACGACGCTTCTTTGACCAAGAAGCGGCTGTTCTCTATACGCTGGGCAACCATGCTCAGATTCCGCAGCTCTTTGCCCATTTTGAAGAGAATAAAGAATTTTATTTAGTTCAAGAATTTATTGAGGGCGATATCCTCAGTCAGGAACTCAGGCCCAATCAGCGATTTACTGAGTCTCAGGTGATTGCGCTGCTGCAAGATATTCTGACGACGCTGGCGTTTGTCCATGAACAGCAGGTCATCCATCGGGATATTAAACCGTCTAACTTGATTCGGAGAAAGCGCGACCAGCGCATTGTTTTAATTGATTTTGGCATTGTCAAGCAAATAGGGATTGAGGCCAGCACTAGAACGGGTGAGACCAGCATCACAATTGCAATTGGCTCGACGGGGTATATGCCGAATGAGCAGTTAGCTGGGAAACCCCGCTTTAGTAGCGATATCTATGCCGTCGGCATGATTGGCCTGCAAGCGCTGACAGGATGCTCTCCATCAAACTTTCCTGAGGATGTAAGAACAGGTGAATTGCTCTGGCGCGATCGTGCAGATGCGAGCGATGAGCTGAGTCAGGTGATCGAAACAATGACTCGTTACGATTTTCGCCAGCGCTATCAGTCGGCCACAGAGGCGCTGACGGCACTGAATCGCATTGCGGGAGATCCAAGCCATACAACCGTCATTTTGCCTGCGCTCAAGTCCCTCACCATGGATGGGCACCTGGTCTGGTATGAACGGGGCGATGAGCTGTTTCAACAGCAGCGATATCCCGAGGCGATCGCCTGCTATGACAAGGTGTTGCAGGTGCTGCCCAACGACTATTTGGTTTGGTTTAAGCGGGGCATTGCCTCCGATAATTGCCAGCATTATGAAGATGCGATCGCGTCCTATGACAAGGTGCTTGAGCTGCAGCCTCATGACTATCTGGCCTGGTTTCGCCGGGGTAAATCTCTGGAGAATTTGCAGCAATATGAAGATGCGATCGCCGCCTATGATCAGGTGATTGAGCTGCAGCCCGACAACTACTGGGCATGGCATGACCGAGGACAAATGCTCGAATGCCTGAACCAGCTAGATGAGGCTGCCAAATCATACGATCGGGCTGTGCAGATCAAGCCTGACTTTCAGCTTGCGGTTGAACGGCGGAAGCGACTCTTGAGAAATCTTAAGCGAGTCGATCAGTTATATCACTTACAACACTATGAGGAGGCGATCGCCTCCTGTGATCGAGCACTCCAAGCCAAACCCGATGACTCGTTGGCTTGGCTGATGAAAGGCATGGCATTGGAAAACTCAGGCCAGCCCCAAGAGGCAATTGAGTCGTATGATCATGTGGTTCAGATTCAGCCTGATGACCATCTGGCATGGTTTAGACGGGGAGGTGTGTTAGAAAAGCTCGGGCGCTATGAAGATGCGATCGCCTCCTATGAAAAAGCGGCTGAGCTTCAACCCGATAACTGTTGGGCATGGCATGATCGGGGTCGAGTCTTTGAAGTGCTTTGCCAGCACGAGGAGGCCATGATTTCGTATGATCGGGCAATTCAAATCAAGCCGGATTTTCAGGCCGCGATCGATGCCCGCAAGCGCATGCTCAAAAACTTGCATCAAAATCACCACGTCGATTCGCCATCTGCATTTGAAACCGCAGAGGCACCATTGCTCTAGCAAGCAGTCAATTAGCCAATCGTGCCTACAATAGCCCTAATCGTTAGATTGCCAAGCAGGGTGCTAACAGCAGGGTGCGATCGCTGCCTTAGACTCTATCCAAGCACTCCTTACAATACCGAATCACTAACTCATTTGGGACGAATCAAGCTCACGCAACTCAGATATTTCTACACTCTGAAGCTCTGAGGCTTCTGCCAACTCCTTTTGAGGCTGTTTGAGATCCAGTGGCAACGCTAGCGGCCTGGGCTTGTCAATCCAGCAGCTTGCCACAGGCAGCGTCAGTTCTAAATCTTCGAGTGGGCGAGGAATAATCATCACCGCATGTAGCTCGCCAATGCGCTCTGCTTCGTGCATTCCGGCCTCGATTGCCATTGTTACATCTGCAACTCGACCGCGAATAATTGCCGTACATAGCCCGCTGCCAATCATTTCATAGGACGAAAGCTGTACATCAGCTGATTTCAGCATGGCATCTGAAGCTCCCACCATTGCTGGAAATCCGCGCGTTTCTAACAGCCCCACCGCCTGATTACTGAGGCGACTATATTCTCGATCTTCAGCAAGCTGTGCCAAAATGCTGCCAATCGGCAAAACCGCATCCAGATTGGGCAGCGGTCGAGGTATGATTGCCTTTGAGATCAGTTGCCCAAACTGTCGAGCCGTATCCGCTCCAATTTCGACTGCAATCCGCACGTCAGCTAAGCGACCCCGCACAACGGCAGTGCAATAGCCGCTACCAATTTTTTCGTAGCCAACTAACGTTACTCCAGCCGACTTGAGCATCATATCGGCAGTACCCACAATCGCTGGGAAGCTGCGAGTTGAAATCAATCCGAGTGCTTGCTGAGTGAAATCCTGAAGCCCTCTTGATGACTCCGCTGGAACAAGCCCTTGGTTTGGCACCTCCATATCTCTGACCTCCCTACAACATGGGCAACAGGTTTAAGGATAACGCAGTACTCAGCGATCGCCATTTGAGCCATTATTTTGACCCATCTGAATCGATCTGATGGCTCGAATGATAAGGAAACATTGCTCGAATCAGACGATTGACCGAGTCTCGTCCATACACCGACGAAGTCTGACTCTGGTGAGCTAGACCTGCAGAGGAGGAGGAGCTGTCTGGGGCTGCAGTCACCCCATTCTCGGCGTTGATCCTATTATCAACAGGCGCACTCGCTTCGACACTTTCGATAGCCTCAGCACTCCCACTTACGGGGACATCAGCCTCAGCCTTGATACTTGATTCAGCAGACTCCCAGACATCCCTACTGATATCCGCATCAGTATCCTCGTTAACAGTGCTATCTGTGCGTTTTGCATGAGCTGTGTGAGCTGTACCGCTCTCTATATCGTCATTCGACGAGACTGATGTCGAGCGATGGGATGCCCCCCCATTCACTTGCCATGATTGAGATATTACCAATGAGTGAGACGAAAGAACGGCTCCAGCCTGGAGGGATTCACCAATGACTGTTGAATGAGAGCCAACACAAGCATTTGCCCCAATTTGCCCACTGCCAACGATCAGCACATGGTCGCCAATCGTGACATCTGCACCGATCTCTAAGATACCTTGACTCGCATGGAGAATGCTGCCCGTCCCCACACATGCCCCTGCCCCAACAATCAGACGACACCCTGGATCAGCCTGAAGCAGCACTCCATCAGCAATGATTGCCGTTGCATGAAGACTTACCCGTCCAGCAACATAAAATTTGCAATCATAATCGGAATTTGAGGCAGAAACATGCATCACGCATCCTAGCTATAGGTCTACGGTACTATAGGATCTATGTTACGGGCGCTGGATAATTGCTTCCAGGATGCGACGCTTTGCATTAGGGTCAATACCAACTAAACGCACATATTCTCCTTCATGTTCAGCTAGGCGAGCTGTCAAGGTTGACACCACATCTGAGGCACGAGTGGCCTCAATGACCGGCTCACTTTGCCATGAACTGGTTTGAAACCGTCGTGCATTCGCATGCTCTGTGTTAATTCGATAGCCTTTGCTTAGCAATTGTTCAATCTGACGAATGAGCTCTGAATCAAGCCGATAATGATTGGAAGGGCTTCCAGTTCCGTTGTGGTTGCTGGCCTGGGGCTGGCGACTTGAAGATGGAGCTGAGCCAGTGGATTGCGAGGGTGGAGCAGGACGGGGGCGATCGCCCGGACGCTGAATAATAGTCTCCATCACTCGCCGCTTCGCAGATGGATCAATGCCAATCAACCGGACATATTCTCCTGCATGTTCGGCGATGCAACCTTCTAAGGCCGATACCACCTCAGAGGTTTGTGTTGCTGAAATTGGGGCACAGCTATTCCACGAACATGTCTGAAAGCGGCGGGCATCGGCATGTTCGGTGCCAATACGATAGCCCTGACGCAGCAACTGATCAACCTGGCGAATGATCTCCGGATCAATCTGACCACCTCCAGTAGCAACGGGCGATCGCCTTCCCCCATTTATCCCAGAAGTCGATTGGGCAGACGATGTCGATCTCGAAATCCGAGTCGCCGAATCATGCGGACGCTGAATAATGTGCTCCAACACACGCCGCTTCGCGATCGGATCAATACCAATCAGTCGCACATATTCTCCCGCATGCTCTGCCAAACAAGCATTAAGACCATCTAAAACATCAGACTCACGATTTGACGTAATCGTAGGACAGCTTTTCCAGGAGCTGGTCTGAAACCGACGAGCATCAGCATGCTCCATGCCAACTCGATAGCCCTGACTCAATAGCTGTCTAACCTGAGCCACTACATCTCCACTTAGAGAACCTGCGGCAGCAGCATTGCTCCCATTGCGAGTTAGACCTGCAGCATAACTCGATGTAGCCTGACCGGAGGGCTGCGACACATCTCGACCAGTCGAACGCTTGGACTGATCGCCAGGGCGATGAATGATCATTTCGACAACGCGGCGCTTGGCATGGGTATCAATACCAATCAGTCGGACATATTCACCTTGATGCTCAGAGAGACAAACTTCTAGAGCCGCCAATACATCAACTTCGCGGGTCGATGAAATGGACGGACAACTTTTCCAGGAGCTGGTCTGAAACCGGCGAGCATCAGCATGCTCTGAACCAATGCGATGCCCTTGAGCCAACAGGTGACGAACTTGGTTCACCACGTCTGCGCTCAAACCTGAACCGTTACCGGAATAATTAGACGAATGGTCTGATTTGTAGTTAGTTTTCATAGTCAATTGCGATCCTTGTCCCAGTTCATCACGAATTGCAGCAACACAGGCAATATCTTCAGCACAGCGATATCCCGATCGCAGCGCATCATTGACGCCAATCACATGGTCAGCTAGTTTGACATCAAGCGATTGAACATCTGGGAGACGATCAGCCTGCTGCTGAGCAGTAATCACAGACCCTGAGGGGACATATTTCCCCGGTGGAATCTCTACATCCTGGATGAGCGCATGCATCATGACGACGCAACCCTCTCCAACACGAGCATTGAAAACAGTCGAACGAAACCCGATAAAACAATTGTCGCCCACATAAGCTGGCCCATGAATAAGCGCCATGTGGGTAATCGAGGTGTTATTGCCAATCCAAACTGAATATTCTTTTTGGTTATCCCCAACAACTCGCCCATCCTCTAGCCCATGCACAACAACCCCATCCTGAACATTCGACCCATTGCCGATGTAGAACGGGGCTCCTTCGTCAGCTCGAATCGACGTTCCTGGAGCAACTAAAACATTGGCTCCAACATACACATCCCCAATAATGTTTGAGAATGAATGCACATAGGCAGTCTCATGAATTTGGGGCTGAGCTAGACCTTTTGACCATGGGGTTGGAGGAGCTGCAGAGCTATGAGCAACCATCGTCTATTATCTCCTGAACAAAACACAGCGCAGGAAGCAGCAATCAAGCATTTATCCTAAAAAGTCTTTCAGACATAAACTGCTTCCCAATCAGGTTGGACGAGTTGACCGCGAGTGGCCGCTGCCTGGGCACTCGCTATAGGTTCACCCGATCAACCGAGTTGCATCACTGCGCCTGACACCTTAGTCAGCTAAGTCTCTTAACCCAGGCTTCTAATCGGGTCTACAACCCGAAACCAGAAGATAAAGGTTCGCCAATAAAGGCGGACGAAACTGGATCTAGCGAGCTGTGAGATGCCGCTTTTGATCACATCGTTGCGCTCATACGCCATGAGCTAACAACTAACCGCGAAATAGCGAGTGCGAAATGGTGATTGCAACATGGTTCTATGTTTGCAAGCGGGCGATCGCCAAGATATGTCACACATCCTAGCGATCTTGGTCACGCTTGCTGTAAAGGAACTGCTTGCCAACGCTCACCGTATCAATGATCCCAACGACCAACGCATCCAATGGGCGAGTCTCACTGCCTGGAACCTGACGCGCCGCACTTCCTCGACTCACCAAGACCCATTCATCGACACCTGCGCCCACATTATCGGCGGCCACCTCATACTCAGGCAACAAGTTCCCTTCTTCGTCCAAAAGCTGAACCAAAAGAAACTTCACGCCTGTCAGGCTAGGCTCTTTCTGAGTGCTAACAACGGTTCCACATACTACAGCAATCTGCATCAGGTTCTTAGGAGCGGCTAACAGGACGAATTCCAGTTACGCTTTCCCGGAATGATTCGACAGCTTCAGTGTAGCGAATAGGCAGCACGTACTCTAAGTTTTCATGCGGACGGGCAATGATGTGAGTTGAGAGCACTTGCCCACCGTTAACCCGCTTAACATTGTCAACGCCTGCCGCAACAGAAGCTTGAACTTCTGAAACATCGCCGCGCACAATCACGGTGACTCGACCACTACCAATTTTCTCATAGCCAACCAATGTAACGCGGGCTGCCTTCACCATCGCATCAGCCGCTTCAACAACTGCTGGAAAACCCAGCGTTTCAACCATTCCGACTGCAATTGCCATTATCTTTTCCCTTCCGTGGTAAATAGACGAACTTCTAATAAACTCTCGCTAACTTCGGAACTGCTCAACAGCTTCGGTGTAGCGAATGGGCAGCACGTACTCTAAGTTTTCATGGGGTCGAGCAATAATGTGAGTTGATAAAACCTCACCCCCATTAACCCGTTTCGCATTTTCAACGCCTGCTGCGACAGAAGCTTGAACCTCAGACACATCGCCGCGCACAATTACAGTGACTCGACCGCTGCCGATTTTCTCATACCCGACCAACGTAACGCGGGCTGCCTTCACCATCGCATCAGCCGCCTCAACAACTGCTGGAAAACCCAGCGTTTCAACCATTCCAACAGCAATCGGCATTGCTTAATCTCCTTCAAAAACTATCAAAAGAACCTGGACAAACAAAGTCAAAAACTGAAAATTTCTATGGAAAAATCCAGTATGAATTTTCAGAAAGTTACCTTAAAATTCTCAATTTTAAGCATACAGGTCACCTCTCACCTTGACAATATAAAGCGGAATGATTATCCCAAATAATATTCATAAGCTGAGCCAATCACGCCTTAGAGTCGAAGCAGCGGTTCACCTATGCTCTCAGGTTTGATACGAATAATCTCAACCTAGTTTACGGCTGAGATGAATGAACCGAACTCTTCTCCATTTGCATTGCTTTTATTTTTCGTCAACGCATTTGAACCTTACTCAAAATGCGTCTAATCCGAATTCTGACTTTAAGCCCGTCCTTCCTGCCCTTCCTGCCCGTTGTAGATTTGACGCAGGGACGTTGACCAGGCTCACCACCCGCGATCGTATGGGACTGGGGAATCATTGAGCAGAATCACTAATGCAATTCATTACTGCTTTTTATCATATCACCGCATAGCAACTCATCGAATAGCAACTCTCTCTATTCAATCACTCAATTCGGCGTACTCCGGAGTGGATTTTTTTAGACTTTTTATTATTTTTAACAACATTAATGTAAACAAATTAAATAAATATAGATGTGGTTAAACTAGTAGAAAATATTAAACGTTTGATTTCAAAATGCTGCCTTTTATGAAGACAAATCTACGGGTGATGGGTGAAGCAGTCGGGGCGATCGTGATCGAGTGAATGACCCAGTCTAGGTTAAAGCTGCTTGTTGCAGCTCTTTGTCGATGCGCTAGGCCTCATTCTCCTGTAATCTAAGCAATAGGCTGAAGTTGGACTGAAATCGCTCGTTACATTCGTTAATATTTTTTATAGGACGTGCTGGCAGATCAGTTGAAGGTGTGGCTATAGCTCTGATATGAGCTGTAACTTCCGTGTCTGTCGGCTTTTAGCATCGAGATATCTGAGGACAACAGTGATGACGCAGTTTTTGCTGCAATCAAGTTGGTTAGTACCCTGCTATTGCCTCGTTGGGGCGGTCTTGACGCTGCCTTGGTCAACGGGCATGGTAAAACGCACGGGGCCACGTCCGGCTGCCTACATAAATTTATTGATGACGCTGCTGGCCTTTATCCACGGGTCACTGGCATTTGCGTTGATTTGGGGGGAGACGCCTCAGCAGCTTGTATTTCAATGGCTTCAGGTTGCCGATTTAAAACTGTTCTTGGCGATCGAAATTTCTCCGATTAATTTGGGGGCGATGGAAGTGGTCGCGGGCATTAGCCTGCTAGCTCAGATATTTGCGTTGGGATACATGGAGAAAGACTGGGGATTGGCGCGCTTTTTTGGCTTGATGGGTTTTTTTGAAGCGGCTCTCAGCGGCATTGCCCTTAGTGATTCGCTATTTCTCAGCTATGGCCTGCTGGAAATGTTAACGCTCTCAACCTATTTGCTTGTTGGGTTTTGGTATGCTCAGCCACTAGTTGTGACGGCTGCACGAGATGCATTTCTGACGAAACGCGTGGGTGACATCATTCTGCTGATGGGGCTTGTGGCGCTTTCGAGTTATGGTGAGAGGCTTTCCTTCTCGGAGTTGCAAACCTGGGCTGAGACTACGCCATTGCAGCCTTTAGCAGCGGCACTATTGGGGTTATCGCTGATTGCGGGGCCGACTGGCAAATGTGCTCAATTTCCGCTCAACCTCTGGCTTGATGAGGCGATGGAAGGCCCCAACCCTGCCAGTATTATGCGAAACACGATTGTGGTTTCTGCTGGGGCCTATGTGCTGATTAAGCTTCAGCCTGTATTCGCACTTTCTCCCGTGTCGCCAGTTGCGCTGATTGCGATTGGTTCGGTGACAGCGATCGGCACATCGTTAATGGCGATCGCCCAAATTGACCTGAAGCGAGCCTTGTCTCACTCAACCAGTGCCTATTTGGGGCTGGTTTTTATTGCGGTCGGCCTGGGCCAGGTTGACATTGCGTTGCTGTTGCTGTTGACCCATGCCACTGCTAAGGCGCTCTTGTTTATGAGCGTTGGCTCTCTGATTTCGACGACCCATAGCCAAAACGTCACCGAAATGGGTGGGCTATGGTCACGCATGCCGATTACCACATTGGCTTATATGGTGGGTTCTGCCAGCTTGGTGGCGCTATTGCCGTTGGGAACATTTTGGACATTTCAGCGGTGGGTTAATGGCCTTTGGGACATGCCGCCATGGCTGCTCGGCCTGCTGATCATCATTAACTTTTTAAATGCGTTGAGCCTGACTCGCATTTTTCGCTTGGTCTTTTTGGGTAATCCCCAGCCCAAGACGCGACGTGCTCCTGAGGCTCCATGGCTGATGTCATTGCCAATGGGGATGCTGATTATCATTAGTTTGGCCTCAATTTCAATTCCATTGCGCTGGTCGTTTTGGCTAAGTCCGACAACACCTTTGGAGGCCGCAGACCAGATGGTGATCCAGATTGCCCTTCCCTGTTTGATGGCATCAGGATTATTAGGATTTTGGGTGGGTGTCACCCTCGAACTAAAGCGAGCTTGGGCGCGGTCTATTCAAGCCCCGGTACGATTTTTTCAAGACTTGCTGGCTTACGACTTCTATATCGATCGCATTTACGATTTGACTGTTGTGTGGGCCGTGAGCACGTCAGCCCGATTTACCAACTGGTTTGATCGCTATGTCGTCGATGGTGCTGTCAATTTGGTGGGATTAGCCACAGTGCTAGGAGGACAAGCCTTGCGATACAGTGCATCAGGGCAGTCGCAGTTTTATATTCTGACGATTTTGGTTGGGGTCAGCGTCCTGTTTGTGATCACAATGAGCTGGACGATGGGTTGGCTGTTTTAGTTAGGACGCATTAGGACTAATGTTGGGAAAGGAGACGCCGTAGAATGCTCAGCGCATTGATCTGGATACCCGCTTTAGGGGCGATCGTTGTTAGTAGTTTGCCCAAATCGTCGCAGCCTGGGTTCTATCGTCAGGTGACGTTGGCGATCGCCCTCGTTATTTTGGTCTGGACGATTGGGCTGGGTGTGCAGTTTGACCCCACAGTGCCTGCGATGCAGTTTTCAGAATATTTGCCGTGGGTCGATTTGATTGGGCTGAGCTATCACTTAGGTGTCGATGGGCTGTCGTTCCCGCTAATTTGCCTCAATAGCTTGTTAACGGTCATTGCCGTTTGGAGCAGCGATCGCGATCTGCCTCGGTCGCGGTTTTACTATGCCCTCATTTTGTTGTTAAGCGCGAGCGTCGCTGGAGCATTTCTGGCTCAAGATTTGCTGCTGTTTTTCTTGTTCTATGAAATTGAAATTGTGCCGCTCTATTTCTTGATTGCCATCTGGGGGGGAGCGCGGCGCGGCTATGCGGCTACCAAGTTTCTGATCTATACATTTCTTTCTGGCATTTTTATCCTGGCATCATTTTTGGGGATAGTCTGGCTGTCAGATGCAACAACCTTTGACTATGAAACATTGCGATCGCAAGTGTTGCCCTTAGGAAGCCAGGTTATTTTATTAGTCAGCCTGCTGATTGGCTTTGGCATCAAGATTCCGTTTTTTCCGTTTCATACCTGGCTCCCGGATGCTCATGTCGAAGCGTCAACTCCGGTTTCGGTGCTGCTAGCAGGCATATTGTTAAAACTAGGAACCTACGGCCTATTGCGCTTTGGGCTTGGGTTATTTCTCGATGCCTGGTCATATTTGGCTCCGTGGTTAGCGATTTGGGCGGCTGTTAGTGCTCTATATGGAGCCTCATGTGCGATCGCCCAAAAAGATATGAAAAGCGTTGTGGCCTATTCGTCGATCGCTCATATGGCGTTTATTTTATTGGGCACTGCTGCATCAACCCGGCTAAGCATCATCGCGTCTGTGTGTCAGATGGTCAGCCACGGTCTGATTTCTGCCATGCTATTTTTGCTCGTTGGCGTTGTCGCCAAGAAAACAGGCAGCCGCGATGTTGGCTATCTGCATGGGTTACTCAACCCAGAACGAGGCTTGCCGCTGATTGGCGGTTTGCTGATTATGGCCGTGATGGCAAGTTCTGGAATTCCAGGTATGGTCGGCTTTATTGCCGAGTTTCTCATCTTTCGTGGTAGCTTTGCTATATTTCCGCTGCAAACGCTGCTGTGTATGGTGGGCACAGGCTTAACAGCGGTCTACTTTTTGCTCATGATCAACAATGTCTTTTTTGGCCGCCTGCCCGATTATTTGGCTGCTATTCCGCCTGTCAAAGGAGTGGATCGATGGCCTGCATTCGTCCTGGCAATATTGATTCTGGCCTTTGGGCTGCAGCCCAGTTGGCTAACCCGCTGGACAGAGCCTCAGGTCGCATTTCTGCTAACTGGGCAGTGGGAGGTGCAAAAGCCACCTGAAGTGATTCCGGCGATCGCCACCCCCTCACTTAGTGCTCCCCCATTACCGCTTTCTCAAACCCCATTCCCAGATCTCTAGCCGTTCGCTCATTGCTTGCTATGGTCAGTATTCGTCAACTCGAACCGTCTCGTCATCCCCTAGCAGAGTATATCTATCGTCTTGAGGCTGGGGACGCACTGCTACCCGATTCAGCCCGTAATCTAGTTGAAGTCGTGGGCATTCTCAAGAGTTATGGCGTTGTTTTAGACGCATACTCGATCAACCTCAACTACATTGCCGAGCACCAGTTTCTAGTCTTTTTTCCCTTCTTTAAATATTTCAACGGCAAGGTCTCCCTTCAGCAGCTTTTGCGCCATTGGGGCCATGATCGGATCAACTATGAATATGCTGAATATTGCGCCAGAACAATGCTCTGGCACGGCGGAGATGGGTTAGACACCTATCTCGATTCACCCGAGTTTGAGCGTGTTGCGGATGCCGTGATTCGAGCCAAGTTTAAGCGCAATCCCATCTTGTTAACCCTACACCAAGCATTGCCCAACATCTTGACTGAGCAGCTGCGGCAAATGGCCTACACTAGTGGGCTGGGCCAGTTTTGGCGAGTCATGAGCGATATGTTCCTGGCGTTGTCTGATCGCTATGATGCGGGTGAGATTCGCTCTATTTCTGATGTGGTAGATCACATTCAAGCGGGGCTAGTCAGTGCGGCCAGCCAGCCCATTACCTATCAGGTGACGGTGCGAGGTGCCTCATACGACCTCATTCCTCAATCGGCAGGGCTAACGTTTTTAGCCGATACGGCTATTCCCTATGTGGAAGCGGTTTTTTTTCGAGGAACGCCGTTCCAGGGCACGGTCTCATTTAATGCTCAGGCCTATCAGATTCCGCTGTATCAAAGCGACTTTGCCTATGGGGCGTTGTTTGCAGACCCCTTGCCGATCGGGGGCTCTGGAATTCCACCTACTCAGCTGATGCAAGATATGCGTCATTTCATCCCAGAGTATTTGCATCAGCTATACCGTCAGGGAGTTCGACAGGAAGATGATATACGAGTCCAGATTTGTCAAAGTTTCCAAAAATCGATGTTTTGTGTGACGACAGCAGCCATTCGCGGGTTGGCACTGCATCCACTCAATACCGCTGACCCCAAGCAGCAGCAGGAAAATCGGGCGTATCTGGAAGCCTGGATGGATCGCTTCTTGGAGTCGAGGCTGAAAACCGTGCAGGCCGATTAGACATGTGGAAGTGGCTGCAACAGGTTGGGGTCGTGATGGTCATTCTCATGGGGGTAACCCTAACCGGCTGCCAGCCCAACCTATCAGCGACAGCGGGCGTGACGCATTTAACCTTGTGGCATGGGGTCAATCCACCCCCCAACCGAGCAGTGTTGCAAGAGCTAGTTGAACAGTTTAACCGTAGCCATCCGATGATTGAGGTTGAGCCGCTCTACATCGGTCAGGGCGATCAACAGATGCCGAAAATTTTATCGGCGGTGGTGGGGCAGGTGCCGCCTGACCTTCTATGGTATGCGCCCATGATTACAGGGCAACTCGTTGAGCTAGATGCCATTCGCCCATTGGATGATTGGTTTTCTGACTCGCCAATGGCTGATGAGCTAGACCCCATCCTGCTAGACTCGATGCGCTGGGAAAACCACATCTGGTCAGTGCCGTTTGGGGTCAATAATGTCGGCATGTTTTATCGTCCGAGTCGATTTGCTGAGGCGGGCATCACGACGCTACCCCAATCTTGGAGTGAGCTACGTCAGGTGGCTCAAATGCTGACGCAATCGGGCGATCGCCCCCAGCACTATGGCCTGTTACTGCCCTTGGGGCATGGAGAATGGACAGTCTTTATGTGGCTCTCGTTTTTGTGGAGTGCCGGGGGTGAGTTGCTCTCTGCCACAAACCAGCCCCAGTTGGTAACTCCTGAGGCGATCGCCGCCCTGCAATTTTGGCAAGATCTGGTGCAAGATGGGTCGGTGCTGCTCTCGCAGCCAGAACGTGGCTATGAGCTTGACGCATTTCTATCAGGCAAGGTTGCCATGCAGCTGACCGGGCCTTGGACATTGCGCGAACTGCAGCAGAGTGGCGTTGATTTTGGCGTGTTCCCGATTCCGGTACAGGTGCAGCGGGCCACCGCCATCGGCGGCGAGAATCTGTTCGTCTTCAAGAGCACCCCCGAGGCCGAACAGGCCGCCTGGGCCTTTGCTGAATATGTCACCAGCGAGACGTTTCAGACCCAGTGGGCCTTGGGCACAGGCTACCTACCCGTCAACCAGATGGCTCGTCAGAATCAAGAGTATCAAGAGTTTGTCGCTCGACAGCCTGCTCTAGACGTGTTTTTAGACCAGGCCAAACAGGGGCGATCGCGCCCAATTCTCCCCGGCTATAGCCGAATCTCAGATAGCCTGGGGCGTGCAATTGAAGCCGTTTTGCTAGAAACAGAGCCGCCTCAAACCGCACTAGAAACGGCTCAAAATCGACTACAGCTCATTTTTGATTCACGATGACTCAGTTTAATTCACAGTGAGGTAATAGGATTTTTCCGCAAAGCCCCATATAATAGCTCAAGATATTGAAGGGGAGTAGCTGCTGGCATCAGCCAGTTCGCTTGAGTCAACATACTGGTGATGAACCTGGCTCAGGCGGCAATTTAACGCAAGCGAGACCTTCACTTAGTTCACAACATCTGTGAGCTTGGTGAAGTGTAGTTGCTGCATCAAGCTCGCTCGATACTCGATTCATGAGGAGCTTGATAGCATGTTATCCGCGTTTATCGCTGGGCTTTTACTGATTACCGTCTCAGAGCTAGGAGATAAGACTTTCTTTATCGCCGCTATTTTGTCAATGCGCTATTCTAAGCGGCTGGTCTTCATTGGAGCTGTCGCCGCACTAGCAATCATGACGATGCTCTCGGTGTTGGTGGGGCAAGTGGCTTCCTTTCTGCCTGGCCGCGTAATCCAACTGGCTGAGGTTGGCCTGTTCACGCTATTTGGCCTCAAGCTGCTGTATGATGCGAGCCGCATGTCGCCTAAGGCTGGCATGGCCGAATGCGAAGAGGCCGAAGCCGCGATTCAGCAGGCTGAGAGCACCTCATTTCGCCGTCATACCCCAACGATGATTGTGGCCGAAGCCTTTGGGTTGACCTTCTTAGCCGAATGGGGCGATCGCACCCAATTTGCCACGATCACCTTAGCAACCGCGTATAACCCCATTGGAGTCACCATAGGAGCTGTTTTGGGTCATGCTATTTGTGCGGCGATCGCGGTTAGCTTGGGGCGGCTAGCCTGCAACCGACTTTCAGAACGCACGCTCACGACCTCAGGCGGTCTCCTTTTCCTGGTGTTTGCTGGAGTTGCTGTCAAGGATATTGTGTCGTGAGCAATCCGCTGGAACCTGTGAATTGAATCATGTGCATTAGTAGCCAGACCCCCCAAAAAATGACGACATGTTCTGATTCAGGACATCTCGTTGAACAAGGGAGCAGCAAAGTTCTACAGTTCAGCAGAAATCAGTTGACAAACGGGGGGATATGGCATGCGATCGCCTCCTCTCTAGCATCGGCTGGCCTATTAAAAACACAGCCTCACTCATAGTGGACTAGAGGCCAACCTGTAGTGGCTCCTAGCCGCACCTGTAAAAATCACAGCCGCACCTGTTGCAGAGACAGGCGAGCCTGTAATTAGAACAGCCTCGCCTGTAGTGGACTATAGCCTCGCCTGTAGTGGACTATAGCCTCGCCTGTAAAAATCATAGGCTGGCCTGTAAAAATCATAGGCTGGCCTATAAAAATCATAGGCTGGCCTGTAAAAATCATAGGCTGGCCTATAAAAATCATAGGCTGGCCTGTAAAAATTCCTCCTCTGCGAAAGACACGCCGGAGAGCCTTGTGCCCTTCTTGGGGATGACATGCCATCCCCTAATCAAGTCAACTTAACGCCCGACACCAACATAGAGGAACCCCTCCTCTTGCAGAGCCTCCCGGTCAAGGAAATTGCGCCCGTCAATCATCACAGGATTG
>CAZCXK010000067.1:0-29860 GCA_964502605.1 uncultured bacterium | reverse complement strand
TTCAAGCGCAATCGACGCGTCTTCACCTTTTTTCTCAATTCATGGTGTTCATCAGCCAGAATCAGAGCTATTCTGAGTGAAATGATTGAGGAAAATTGGGTATGAAAGGGTGGTTGTGGAACGCAACAGTGATTACGACGATTGCGCCCCTACTGCTAGTCGTAGGATGTAACGGTTTGGAGGTTGAGACGCCTGATGCTCAGCTTGAAGACGTTGATAGGCTCCAATCATCTGACGAGCAGACCCGTCTTCCACAGCCTAATGCAATCTCTGAACCAGGCAGCAAACCCAATTTTGTTGCTTCGTCTAGCCTGATTGAAGGCCAATTACCTGTGCCGCTGATTCCACCAACCTCTGTCGATGGACGATTGCGGCAGATTCAAGCTGGGCGCGGCGATCCATTTGCATCCCTTGCGACTACGGCTGCAGTTGTAGTTCGACCGATACAAGCCGAGCAATCTAATGATTTTCTTCCCTCTGTGCCTGTATCTGCTTCTCCCTTGCTGCCTCCGGTTCCTGTAGCAACGATTCCAGTTACCGCATTACCCCCTGCATCATTTAATCCACCCAATCCAGTAGCCACTTCACCGAATGTGCCATTACCTGCGGTAAGTCCTGCAGCTCCGCCTTTAGACGACCCAATGCCTTTAGCCCGCAGCATTGAAATCAGCGGCGTCGTTGAAATCGGTGGCCAAACGAGTGTAATTGTCAGAGTGCCAAATGAGCTCAGTAGTCGATACGTTAGAGTTGGGGAACGGCTAGGCAATGGTCATGTGTTAGTCAAACGAGTCGATCTGGAAACGAGCACTGAGCCAGTTGTTATTCTTGAGCAAGATGGTGTTGAGATTGTTCGCACGGTGGGTAGTGTGGGAGATAGGCTGAGCGCTCTGTAAAGGCTTGGTTAGGGATGTTTCTTGACCTGTTGAACATCCAGATTGTGCCGTGACCTCTCGGTTGTTGATTTGCGTGTAAGTTCTATGAGCAAGCCACTTTCTGATCAACACGCTGAGCTGTTCAGCAAGGTGTCGTCTGCCTCTAATAGGCAAGTTAGCACTTTGAATTACCAGGATACTTATTTGTGCCCAGTATGTCGGCACGGGAATATTTCAGCGCTCACCCTCATGGATGCGTTTGCCTGTAATTTTTGTCGCCATATTTTTACTGCCAACTTGCTGTCCCAATCTGTGCATGTGGTTGATAGTTCACAACCCATGTCATGGCGCTGGACGGGGCGGAGGTGGCAGGCATCCTATCGAGATGACTTGAATCTGACCGTGGCCATCTGGCTGATTGGCATTGCGTTAGTCGTACTGCCGTCTATCGTTGTGTTTGTATTTGCCTATATGTTTCCGCCATTGCCGAACAGTCAGCTGAGCTGGTTTCCCGCAGTATGGTGCGGAGTGACATTGGTGGTTCATTTAGGAATGGTGACATGGCTAGTGGCAGAACATTATCAGCTGCCTCCCTATGTTGCTAACAAAATTAGGTTCCAGCGTTGGTTTAATCGCTAGGGTATTTCTCTCACGAAGAACTGAATTTATTGGAACTGACGGGTTTGATCAGACCAGCGCCGAGTAGGCCACATTGTGGATTCATCTAAAATCAGAGTGGTTGAGCCATCTACATCTAATGTGGCAACCGATTGGATTGCTGCGCCAGAATAAATGATTTCTCCATGCTCCGAGATAATGAGAGAGTAATGCTCTTCCCTTGCCGACCTTGATTGTTCCTGTTCGGGGCGAACAGTGATCACGGCATCTTGTTGCCCGTTACCCGTAACATCAATCAAGAGGTTTTGCCATAGAAACCAAACCGACCGGATCTTATGGATCGTAGCCATCGTCTGAGGCGGATGATCGGCAACGTAAGCAGTTTGCAGTGGCAAAACCCGGTTGAGCCAACCGATCGATTCAGGATTGAGAATGAGCTTACTGCCAACCATCCCCCACCCGTGACGAGCCCAGCGGTGCCGATCAGTAAACCCATTGCCAGGCAGCCCATTGCCAGTGATGATCGACGCGGGTTAGATGAGACACCAGACTGAGATGACCGCGTTGAGGTTAGCGAGTTTGGCTGGGGCGATCGCGGCGATGAGTGGTGAGGTTGGCGTCTCATGCCTCATTCCTATCTACATATCAAGAATTAGAACATATCAAGAGTTCAGGTTGCTGTAGCCGTAATAGCTGCTGCATAGCGCTGTCCGGCTTGCTCCCAAGTATAGGTGGTTTCGACATGCGATCGCCCATTTTGCGATAATTTTGCCCGTAGATCAGGATGTTCAAACAGACGCGTAATTCCGTCTATATATTCGCTCACCTGATTGGCTCGCAATGCTCGCAGCGGCACCTCATTGCCATCCACTGCTAGACCTTCTAAGCCGCGATCGCTACCGATTACCGGCACCCCTGCAGCCATGGCTTCTAATGTTTTATTTTTGATGCCGAAGCCGGTACGCAGCGGTGCAATGCACACCGTAGCTCGATGCAGATAATCCACAACAGAAGGCACTGATCCCGTCACCGTGACACCAGGCTGACGCCCCAACGCGATGGCGATCGCCGTGGGTCGGGCTCCCACAATGCTCAAGGTAACATCAGGATAGCGTTGCTGCAGCGGCGGCAAGACATTTGATACAAAGAACTGCATGGCATCAACATTGTGCGACCCATCCATAGCACCCACAAATACCAGATGATGCCCACCGGGATCAGCATCTCGACAAGGAAATGCCTCTAAATCAACACCATTGGGAATCACCTCAGACGGCATCATGGGACAGAGGGTTTTAAGCTGCTGCTGATCATCGGGTGTGGTGACCACGATTTTAGAAAATTGCTCAGCATAGCGGCGTTCATAGCGATAAATTGACGATAAATAGAGGCGATCGCGCCAAGCATGTTGAGAGGCATTGAGCTTGAGATGATTAAGCGTCCAATGGTAGCCTAGACTGTGGGCATCGAGAACGGTCGTAACTGAGTCTCGAAACTCTGGTCGGATGTAAATCGCGTTGACGCTATGCTCGCAGGTGATCACTTCAAAGGCTCGGGCCTCCACCTGAGCATCAAGCCAAGCCTGTAACTCAGGAGAGTAGCGATGCAGCACGTTTGGCGGCACCCCTTTCAGCCATGAGGTTACCAATCGGCTGAGTTTGCCGAGGCTATTTAGGGGCGATTGAGACGAGACCGCTGCCTGCGGCAGTGGGAATATGACTACGTCGTTTACCCAATGAGTTAAGCCAGTAATGTCTTCATCGGTGACGTCGAGCGATCGCTGCGTGGCCACGGTGACATCGTAGTGTTGACGCAGATATTTGAGCAAGTTAAACGTCCTAACTTCAGTGCCGCCTCGTGTGGGGGGATAAGGAAACGTGGAGGAAATCATCAGAATTCGCATGAGTCGGAAAAATTAAAGGATAAAACAAGGAACGATTGCAAATGATAGTGCTGCAAATCACGTTGACACAGCCCACCCGCAAAACATGCTTTCTTGAAACGGGAGTTGCGGTAGACAACGTGCTGAGATATCGCTGGGTAACCGATGAATTGCTAACCTATGGATAATTAAAAGACCTGATTAGCAACACGTCCGCAAGCTAAACTCTAAAACTTAAAAAATACATAATTACGACCTACTAGCCCACCCGTTCAGGCTGACTCCCCAAGCTGCAATTGAGCCTCAAGGCGATCAACCACCTCAGCCGCCACGACTGGCCAATGGCGATCGCGCACAAATCGCTTGGCATTCCTACCGAGCTGCAGCCGAAATTCTAGATCTGTCGCGCATTGCTCAATCAAGATGGCCAATTTCTCCGCATCGCCCAACTCATGTAGCAGGCCATTCTCGCCATGCTGAATCAAATCTCGCTGACCGCAGCAGTTGGTCGTAATACAGCAGCGCCCAGATTCCATTGCTTGCAGGAGAGACAAGGGTTGGCCTTCAAAGAAACTTGGCAACACAAATATATTCGAACGTGCCAAAATATCAGACTCGGCATGGCGAGGAAAGTGCGGGATCACTTCCACTGAGCCTCGTAGTTCGGGGGGCCACTCTTGCAGAATAGTATCGCGATCGCCCCCTGTCCCTGCTAGTAGCCAATGGAACGTGAACCCTTTGTTATACAGTCGCTGCGCGGCATCGATCAATGTCTTGGTGCCTTTACGCACCAGCCAAGTCGCTAGAAAACTAATCGTAAGGCGATCGCTGGGCTGATCTAGTTCATTTAATTGAAGCGGATAAACCCCATTTCTAAACACAAAGATATCACCAGGATCTCGATGATAATAAGTTTGGGCAAAATCAACATCTTCATAATTGCTGAAGAGCAGAGTGTTGGCGCGTTTGATACCCGCATCACAGGGGCGGAGCCGCCATAACGGAAAGAGCACGCGCGTTTTGAGATTAGTAATGTCACCTCGGTTGAGCCGCAGCTCCCACGAGCGCCGATCAAGCCCATGACTAAACACTGCACAGGGAATTTTTTGCGTGAGGAAATAGGTAGACGAGGCCTCATGAACCAAGAACATGGTGGCCTTTTGGTTAAGCTGCTGATAAGCCTTGTAAGCAGCATTGGGAAACAGGACGCTATGGGGCAGATCGCCGACCTGATCAGGCCCAATGTGAAGATACTCATAGCCTCGACGCTCCAGCTCTTGTTTCCAATGCCATGCAATGCGCCCCATGCCAGATTCTTCAGAAACCTGAATATCAGCGACATGAACGACGAGTTTCTGAGCAGACTTCATGATTGGGTTCCCTGAAATTTGTGAATAGCCACATCATTTCTGCCCTATGACATTCCTATGCGTCAACCTTGAAAATGCTCAACTCCATTTCCGTTTTGTGAAGGATGAGGAGACGAGAATAAGTCCATATACAGATCTTGAGCATCGCCAATGAACGCAAAATCTTGAATCGTGTCAGCCGGCAGGCTATCTGTCTCATCATAGCTTTCACCGTGAGGATGATCAGTTTCCATGCTCTCCTGAGCAAACGCTGCCGCCAGAGCATCAAAGTCAGTCGAGTCGATATCAGTCGAGTCGATATCAGGCGGATAGTCAGGCATCGGAGCTGAAGCCAATCTATGATCGGTAGCCAAATCAGACATGGCTCCTCCATCGCCCACGTAAGCGAAGAAGTCGGCTAGCGTCTGATTGCGGTCTTGCAAATAGTCGTCATCGGCAGCGTCAGGCGTTGGGGGCGTCTCTGTCTCGTCAGATCCCGAAGGCCAGCGCTGATCAGCGTCTGATAGATCAAGTGTGGGTTCATCGTCAACAGTGTCAGCCCCAGTGTCATCTGTCGGCAGCTGAGAAAACGGCATCGCGTCAGCATCTCCTGGAACCACGGTGGGCCCATCAAGCGCACCCGCTTCATCTCGCTGAAATCGCTCGATCTCTTTCGAGAAGTCTGTGTCGATGGCGCGAGCCAATTGCTCCTCTTCAAGAGCTTCTTGCTGGGTTCGCTGGAGTGCCGTGAGCGATCGCTGCGCGTTAACTCGACTCCCCTGCTCTTCGAATAGGTGGGCTGCGGTTTCAAAATCAGGCATGGCGGTGTCATAGTCCGCTAAATGCCGATAGGCCATGGCTCGATAGTAGTAGGCGATCGCCGCATCAGAGGCATACCAAATCGCCTGCGTATAATCGGCGATCGCCCCCTGATAATCGCCTAGACTCTGACAGGCAGAACCTCGATAGAAATGGGCGATGGCAGAATCCGGCTGAACCTGTGTAGCGAGATTATAGTCGGCGATCGCAGCATGATGGTCGCCAAGATCGGCTTGGACAAAGCCTCGATTACAATAGGCTGCAACCTGAAACGGGTTGAGATCGATCGCGTCTGAAAAGTCTTGAATGGCTTCTGTTTTGTTGCCTCGGTCATAACGAATGACACCGCGCAGATTGTAGGCATCTGCATCTTCAGAGTTAACCGCCAAGAAGCAGTTGAGATCGGCGATCGCCCCCACTCTGTCACCTAGCTCATAGCGTGTCAGAGCCCGATTCCAGTAGGAACGAATGTCATCTTGATTTAAAGAGGGATGCTCAAATCGATGCACCAGTTTTTGAATTACCTCTGGGTTTGTCGTTCGTAATTTAAGCTCTACTTCTTGAAAAAGGGTTGCCGTGCTGAGAGCGTTTTCAATTCCTAAAACAGCCATACTGCGGTCAGAAACTAAAAAATTCTCAACAGTACCCAACACCTTAAAGCGAAATCTCCTGGGATGATTTCGCTTTAGTTTGAGAAACGTTTGCAATGTGGTTTGTAATTCTGCTTGCCGCAGGGGATCAATTCTCCACTGGCGACAGATTATGCTTAAAAATCGCTCATTCTGAGGATAGGTTGTTTGACACCATCCCAAGTCAAGTTGACCGCCTCGACTGAGAAATTGCTCAATCCTGGCAATCAGAGCATCGTCGAGTTCACAGTGGTTAGCCCACGGCCAAATCAAAATCAGTCGTTCCTGGGTTTGGTCGAGCGCATCTTCAAATACTCTGCGACTCCCCGCGATCGCCCCATTTTCAGGCATCTCAGCGGGCAACGACTTCAAATCAAACACAAACTCATAATCAGGGATATCTTGCAAAGCTTGTAGCTGCGCATTGATGACTTGCATCTCCCGCCGCAGCGTCTCCTCCAGTTGCAGGTGCAGCTGACGTACATCAGGTAAAGTTTGCAACTGTTCGTTAAATAAATGCAATTCCTGAGTCAGAGTGGCTTCAATCTGAGCCCTAAATTGAGGCAGATCGGGCAGCGCTTGCAACTGCCGAAGCAGGGTTTGCACTTCGCTTTGCAGATAGTCTCCTGTCTCAGCTTGAGTTGTCTGCTGCTGCTTGAGCGTTCGAATCTCATCTAGCAGAGCATTCAAATCACGCTTAGGTACCAAATCAGCCATCATTCGTGTTAGTTCACCCAGCTCTTCTCGAATCGATGTCGGATCAATTGGCGGCGGTAAATTGCGGAACTGACGACCTAGATGGCTAATTCGAGTATCTAAATCAGAGAGCGCTGGCTTCAAATGTTCGGCTAATCCTTGGAGAGACGCCTTCAGAGAAGACGCCTCAGATTGCAATTGGGCGATCGCCTCTTCAGCATCATCCACGCGTCCCGACATTGACAGCTGATGCACTGTGCCATGCAGACTGGTCAACCCTGCATGAATCTCAGCATATTGATCTTGAAGGTGTAAGACTTCTTGCTGCACTGGAGCAATGGTTTGTTTTTCAAGTTGAGCAACTTGACGCAGCGTTTCCTGTTGCATCTCTTCGACTTGCACCAACACCTCATCTAACTTGTCACGAGTATGGCGCAAAATCGAGTTTCTGAGACTCCCTACCATTTCAGGTGTTGGCAGTTCAGCCACCTGCTGACCTAGCAATTCGACATGCTTCGTAAGGCGCTGATCCAATTCCGAAAACGCAGAACTTGTTCGGTGTTCCGTGAGCGCCTCAAAGCGACGACGATTCATATAACTCATCAACACCGCAATGGATAACGGCGCAGAGGTATACAGTACCTGCTTAGAGAGCACTGTTGCCAGCGTGCCAACGCCAACACCAACCAACGAAGCACATTCGAGATATTCTGACCAGCGATAATTCTTCAAGGTAAGCCCAACGGTAGATTCAAGGGTTTACACAACCTAGCTCTGATTCGGCAAAAGCTAGATACCTAACACGAATAATTGTTTCTTCTCAAAATGCAGATGCAAATCAGGATATTCTCTGTTAGTAAAAAAATACGCTCCGGATTAAACCGGACATGATTAGATTGATTTTGGGGGGTGAGGCTGCATTGGTATTCGTGTCCTTGCCAACAGATCAGTCTCGCTTTGGCGTTGCCAGGTTCCTAAAGCGGGTAAAATTAGGCTCAAACAACAGTTTTACAGTGCCAACCGGGCCATTCCGGTGCTTTGTGATGATAATTTCTGAAATGCCTCGATCGGGCGTATCGGGGTTATAGTACTCGTCCCGATATAGCATAATAATCAAATCGGCATCTTGCTCAATCGACCCCGACTCACGGAGGTCTGACATCATCGGTCGCTTGTTTGTGCGTGATTCTACCCCTCGACTGAGCTGAGAGAGCGCAATAATGGGAACGTTGAGTTCTCGGGCAAGACCTTTGAGCGATCGCGTTATTTTTGATAGCTCTTGAACGCGATTATCGCTGCCGTTCCCCTCCATCAGCTGGATATAGTCAATCAAAACCAGTCCTAATTCTCCATGCTCGGCTTGCAAGCGTCGGGCTTTAGACCGCATCTCATTAACAGTAATATTAGGCGTATCGTCAATAAAAATAGGAAACTGGGATAGCTTACTAATCGCTTGTCCTAAAGGCCCCCACTCATGTTGGTTAATTCGCCCTGAGCGCAATCGCCCGCTTTCAACTTGGGCTTCCATGGAGAGCAGACGATAAACAATCTGCTCTTTTGACATTTCTAAGCTAAAGACAGCGACTGGCAATCGCTCGCGAGAGGCCGCAATGTTGCGAGCCATATTCAGGACGAAACTGGTTTTGCCCATTGCAGGTCTACCTGCTGTGATGATCAAATCAGAGCGCTGAAACCCTTGAGTCATTGCGTCGAGATCATAGAATCCGCATGGAACTCCAGGTAAGACAATACCTTCTGCCCGATTTTCAATATCTGAAAAGGTCGAAATTAGAATATCTGCAGTCGGCATGAGGCCAGGACGCGGGCGATCTTGAGTAATGGCAAAGACCTTTTGTTCAGATTGATCTAGAACAGTCTCGAGGGGGTTATTAGTCTGATAGCCCAATTGTGCAATTTCATTACCCGCTTGAATGAGTTTGCGCCGCATGTATTTGTCCATCACCAGTTGGGCATACTGGTCAATGTTGACAGCGCTAACGGTGCGATCAACTAACTGCGCCAGCCGGCTTTGCCCTCCGACTTTCTCTAAGGTGCCTTGATCATGTAGCCAGCTGGTGATGCTCATCAAGTCAGTTGGCTGGCCTTGACCATGCAAAATCAATGCTGCTCGATAAATATCTTGATGCGCCCCAATATAAAAAGCATCTGGACGCAGAAGCTCTGAAACCCGAGTCACAGCCTCTGGATCGAGCAAAATTCCCCCCAAAATAGCTTCTTCAGCTTCAATATTTTGAGGGGGAAGTCGATCGGCATAGGCCTGAAAGTTCAATTCTTGAACCATAACAGAGTGAGGAAACGCAATACAGGACAGATGCTTGCATCCATCTCTAGTGCAAGAGGAGGCGATGTTAACTTTTCATCCTACTATGCTAGCGACAGACAAAAACTAAGAGGGCTGGTGCTCAAGCTAAGAGCCCCAACCCTCATAATTACGAATATATGGCAAAGCAGCTATCTTACTATCAAGCCCAAGACTAATTACAAAGAATGGGAGGCGATCGCCCAGTAGTCTGCAAGCGCTAGCAACTACTTGGCCACCACCTGAAGCTCGACTGACGCAGTAACGTCAGCATGAAGCTTGACTTGAACAGTGTAAAAGCCGAGCTTATTAATGTCTGGCACTGTAATCGTGTGGCGATCAATCTCTTGACCAGACATCTCGAGAATGACATCAGCGACTTCACGATCGGTCACTGTTCCAAAAATTGCTTCGCCCTCGCCCACCTGTTTTTGCACCGTAAATCGCCCAATTGTCTCTAGGGCAATTTTCTGAGACTCAGCCTGCTGCTTCTCAGCTAAAATGCGCTGCCGTTCAGCTTCACGACGACGCTCAACCTGTCTCAAAATCCCAGGAGTGGTGCGAACAGCAATGCCCTGAGGAATTAAGTAATTTCGCGCATAGCCCGGAGCAACTTCGACGAGGTCACCGTGTTTACCTAGTTTACGAACATCTTGATTCAAAACTAATTGAATACGCTTTGCCATGACAGATCCATAGTTAAGTCGAACATGAGTGTAAGTCGAACATGGCAGACACGTTGACGCCAATCGCCAATGATGCCCAACCAGAGACTTAATCGTAGCGAAATATCTGCTGCGATCGCAACCCACAGACCTAAATTATAGGATGCTGTTGTTCAAAACTGATCTTTCATGCCTCGAATGCGGGCGAAGGCTTGCACCGCATCATGGCTACGGGTTGCAGTTTGTAGAGCTGGCTGATCCCAACGTAGGAACGGGTTCGTTTTTTTCTCAAGACCAATCTCAGATGGAATCGTTGCTTTTCCAGCTTGACGAAGTAATTTAACCTCTTCAAGCCGCTGCTGCAAATCGGGATTATCCCCATCAACAGTCAAAGCAAATTGGAGATTTTTCAGGGTGTATTCATGAGCACACCAGACAGCTGTGCGGTCAGGAAGTTGTCTCAACACATTTAGAGAATTTATCATCTGTGCGGGTGTACCTTCAAACAAGCGCCCGCATCCTCCTGCAAAAAGCGTGTCTCCACAAAAAAGAGCCCCCTCCTCACTAAAATTGGCAGGGAAATAATAGGCGATGTGCGCCCTAGTATGCCCCGGCACAAAGAGTACCTGAGCTATGCGGCCAGCAAATCGAACCTGGTCTCCATCCCTCAAGAATACCTGTTGACCGGGTATCCGACCTTGATCTTCTGCGCCTCCATACACGACTGCATTCGGAAACGACTGCAAAAGATCCGCATTCCCCCCAACATGATCCCAATGATGATGGGTGTTAAAAATAGCAACTAAATTGGCATTCAGACTCGTTAAACATTGCATGACTGGGTGAGCATCTGCAGGGTCAACAACCGCAGCAATTCCTCGTATCGAATCATACAACATAAACATGTAGTTGTCTGACAGCGCAGGGAGCCGATAAATTTGCAATGTTCGTCATTCCCTCCGTAATTGTACTAGGTTAGGTTTAAGCAATTGAGTCAGCTTTTTATTGATTCTTTATCATGTTCTCATCCCAGCTTTGCCTATTAATGGATAAATACCATCGAGAATAGATGGGAATACACTAGTTCAGTTTTAGTCTAACCAGAACAGGTATGACAATCAGGTCAGATCCATAAAATTGATTGAATCAGAAAACTAACCAAACAATGGCAATACTTGCAAATCGGGCGATCGCTCCAAGTTGAAATTTTTTCCATTCTGAACTTGGATCAGAGTTTAAAGACGGACATGCTGCGATCCGAACCCTCAGCATCCTCTGGAACGCATCTGAGCTAGAAATCAATCGACTAGGCTGGTTACGGCTATAAAGATTAAAGCAGAGTCGCAGTTCCTGTAACTCCCTGTAATGGATTGATTAGAATCCGTGAAACATCTACATCTTGATCGTTAGAGCGAGGTCGTTAACGTGGCGCAACATCATCCCACTGTTTTAGTCACTGGGGGGGCAGGATACATTGGCTCTCACGCCGTGACCGCATTGCAACAAGCTGACTATAACGTTGTTGTTCTCGACAACCTGGTCTATGGCCATCGAGACTTGGTCGAAGACGTGCTCGGGGTCCAACTCATCATTGGAGACACCAACGATCGCCCATTTCTCGACACTGTATTTGCCACCCATAATATCGACGCAGTCATGCATTTTGCAGCCTATGCCTATGTCGGTGAATCGGTTAACAATCCTGCTAAGTATTACCGCAATAACGTTAACGGAACCCTCACTCTGCTTGAGGCGATGGTCAATGCTTCTGTTAACAAACTAGTTTTTTCATCCACCTGTGCCACCTATGGAGTGCCCAAAGGGGTTCCAATTGGTGAAGACCATCCTCAGAATCCGATTAATCCCTATGGGATGAGTAAGCTGATGGTAGAGCACATGCTGCCAGATTTTGATGTGGCCTATGGGCTGAAATCAGTTTGCTTTCGTTACTTTAACGCTGCCGGTGCATCTCCAGATGGGAGGTTGGGCGAAGATCATTCCCCAGAGACTCATCTGATTCCCCTCGTCTTACAAACGGCATTAGGTCTGAGGAACTCTATTTCCATTTTTGGCACCGACTATTCGACCCCTGATCAAACCTGCATACGAGACTACATTCATGTCACTGATTTGGCCAATGCTCATGTTTTAGGCCTTAATTACCTATTTAACGGAGGAGATAGCAATATCTTCAATTTAGGGAATGGCAATGGGTTTTCTGTCAAAGAAGTCATTGAAACGGCTCGTCAGGTCACAGGGTGTTCTATTAAAGCAGTTGAGTGCGATCGCCGTCCCGGAGATCCGCCCGCGCTCGTAGGCAGTAGTGAAAAGGCAAAGGATATTTTAGGATGGTGCCCCCAATATGCTGATTTGACGACCATCCTCTCTCACGCCTGGCAGTGGCATCAAACGCGCCATGGGCAGTAGGCTTAACCCGCTAACAAAATGGCTAACAACGAGTTAAAACAAGACTTTAACCAAATACACTTCCGTCAGTGAATTCGATTCTTCATTCAAGCTTCATAGAAACTTTGATTATATTCATCTGATTTTGACAAAAATCAGCGCTTTAACGAGTCTGAATTAATCTAGATGATTGTTAGACTCTCTCCATCAACCTTAACGTTTCATTCTGAATCCTATAGGCATCTCTATGAGCCAGCCTCGCATCACCTTAATCGTCACTCAACGAGAGCGATTTAGCCTTACACAGCTATCGCTAGAGAGCATTTTTAATGACTACGACTCGTATCCATTTCAGCTTATCTATGTCGATGGCAACAGTCCACCACACATTGCTCAATATTTGCGACAGCAGGCTGTGACCCATCACGCTATGACGCTGATCCGTCTCGAACGCTATCTCCGCTCGAATGAAGCGCGCAACATTGCGTTACCTCATGCAGTAGATGCTGATTACGTCGTTTTTATCGACAACGATGATATCGTTGAGCCAGCCTGGCTCAAGCTGCTCGTAGAATGTGCAGTTGAGGAAAATGCTGCAATCGTAACACCTCTAATTCTGCAAGGCATCCCAAACGATCCCAATATTGAAGTTCATGTTGCTGGCATCAAAACTACATTTCGCCAACGCCCCGGTGGGCGTCAATGGTTTGAGCAAAAGCAGCTTCTGTATGCTCATAAGCTCCATGATGTAGCTCACACCATTAAGCGGTCTGCAGTTGATTCAGTTGAGTTTCATTGCATTCTTGTTCGACGTTCACTGCTCGATAAGGTCGTGCTCGATGAGGTATTTGACAGTTTGGCTAGTCATACAGATCTGTGTCTGCAGGCAGAGGCTCTAGGGGAGAAGATCTTTATTGAGCCTCGCGCACAAGTTATTTTCCTAAATCCCAGACAAATTCCACAGTTTGACCCAGATGATTTGCCCTTCTATCGGTTTAAATGGAGCGAACAATCTGTCCGAGACGTGTTTCGTAAAACTGTTAAAAAATGGCATTTAGCACATGATGATCCATCGTTTTGGTCAATCTGGAAGTGGGTCATTCAAAATCGTCAGCTACCTGCCAAAGGGTCAACATCTGATGGCAGTTTTTATCGGCGCATTTTAGAGTTTTGCCAAGTTCGTTGGTGTCCGAGTTGGCTACGGATGGGCCTAGAGACATGGGTGTTACGGATGACATTTCCGAAAACTGGAATTCCTTCAAATCTTAATGCTTTGTCACCCCTACCTGAAACGCGAGCTGTTCATGAAGCGTCTCCAGCACACTTAGAAGATGTTGCGATTTGATACTTAATTTAAAGCAGGAGACAACAGATTCAGCACTCGTTAAGTTAGCACGCAAAGGATTTAAGGGCATCCTTTCAGAGAGATGTTAAATCTTATGGTTAGGTAAATCGTTGTGAAATGGGCCAGGTGGCAGAGGTGACTCAACGCATGCACTTTACTCTCTGAGGATTTTCAAGAATGGACACGTCCGTCTCCGTTGTTATCACCACTTTCAATAAGGCTCAGTACCTTGAGCAAGCGGTGACGAGTGTCTTATATCAGACATTTCCAGATATCGAATGCATCATTGTTGACGATGGCTCAACTGATGGCACGAGGGCGATCGCCCAAGAGTTAGCAGATCGCCACCCCACAGTTAGGTATGTTTATCAAAACAATAGCGGCGTCTCTTCAGCTCGGAATTTTGGGGCTCAGCTAGCACGTGGTGAGTGGATGCAGTTTTTAGATGCGGATGATTGGATTCACCCTGACAAAATCCGTTGTCAGTTGAGTTGTGCATCCTTTCTCAGTCAGGATGTGGTGATTTATTCCGATTATGAGCGAGTATATGTCAACCGGGCGGGACAGGTGACCAAGACTCAACCGCAAGTCATCGGTGCGCTTTCGAAAGAAGCCCTCATTTCTCGTCTTTTAATCTGTCCAGATTTTTTAGCCAGCTCGTCGTTTCCGTTGCTACAGCAGGCCATGCTGCTGAGACGGAATCTTCTGCTTCACCAGCAATTTGATTGTCATCTAAGTGCCTGTGAAGATCGGGAGTTTGTGCTTGATTTATTGATGCGTGACGTGCCTTTTCTATATGCACCGATGATTAGTGCGTATTACCGTAAGCATCAGACCAATATGACAGACAATGATTTGCTCATGCGGCAATCCTATGTGAGATATTTTCAACTAGTGTGCGATCGCCACCCGATGCTCAGACCGCACTGTCAAACCAGCATTAGGTTCCTCATCGAAAAATCGATTGAAGAGAAAGATTCCTCACATTTATCTGAGCTTATCCCTCTAGCACAATTTCCGATGCCGTTATTTCAAGAGCGGGTCATCGTTCGTAACCCTCTGATGCTGAATCTGCTGTATCAATTACGCTCCGCGTTGCCTAGTTTTTTATTCTACGAACGATATCGGGGGCCGCGATCGCGTAAGGTTTTTTCGAC
Organism: uncultured bacterium; assembly: GCA_964502605.1. Lineage (GTDB taxonomy): Bacteria > Cyanobacteriota > Cyanobacteriia > CAZCXK01 > CAZCXK01 > CAZCXK01. Next base: position 15,102 of record CAZCXK010000067.1, on the reverse strand, counting down.
CTTAGCCTGGCCCTTTCATTTTTTTAAGTCCAAGCGCACTACCTCCTTAACTCGTTAAGCTATGGCACCCAAGCAGCCAACAAAATTGCTCAAAGTTTCATTAGTGGTCAGTGATTTAGCTGGTGGTGGAACCGTGCGAGCATATTTGCTGGGGCAGGTGCTGAAGGCATTAGGCTATAACATTGAAATTCTCGGCTTTCTGTTTGGGCAACAGATCTATGCAGTTCCTCCATCAGGAACATCTGTCGTTTCGTTTCCAGGATGCAACTATCCCCAATTTTTTGCCCAGATTGGGCGAATGTTGACTCGGATCGATGGCGACATTATCTACGCTGTCAAACCTAAACCTACTAGTTTTGGCGTTTCATTGCTGAAAAAACTAGCCCAGCGCCGTCCTATCTTGCTAGATATGGATGACTGGGAAATGAGTTGGCATGGAGGAGATACCTGGACATATCACCCGTCTCCGAAACAGTTTATTAGAGATCTGGTCAAGCCTAAGGGAAGTCTCAGGAACCCAGACGACCCAGTTTATGTGAAATGGATGGAAAACTGGGTTTCTTTAGCAGATGGCCTCACTATTGACACTCAGTTTTTACAACAGCGCTTTGGTGGCACATATATACCTAATGGAAAAGATACCGATCTGTTTGATCCAGCCTTGTATGATGCAGATGAATGCCGCCATAAATATGGGCTGAGTTCCTATCGAGTCTTGATGTTTCCAGGAGCCCCTCGGCCTCATAAGGGGCTTGAAGATGTACTCATTGCCCTTGATCAGCTTAATCAACCAGACTTTAAGCTTGTAATCGTTGGGGGAAGTCCGTACGACGATTATGATGACCGCCTGATTGAGCGATGGGGACGTTGGATTATTAAAATTCCGAGATGCCCCGTTGAGCAGATGCCAGAAATTTTGGCAGCCGCTCACGTCATCGTTGTGCCGCAACGGGATACGCTGACCGCCAGGGCTCAGTTTCCCCTAAAGCTGACAGACGGCATGTCAATGGCCAAACCTGTTCTCTCGACCCGTGTAGGTGATATTCCTGACATTTTGGGTGACGCAGGCTATCTCGTTGAACCGGAATGCCCTGAACAAATTGCCAAATGTATCCAACAGATTTTTCAAAATTTCACTTTAGCTCAGCAAAGGGGGGTAGAAGCTCGTGAAATCTGCGTTCAGCTCTATAGTGTTTGTGCGATGTCTAAGACTTTAGCAGACTTAATGGAAACGCTGAAAATTAATCGATGACGAGATTCTAAATTACGTTAGAGGGAACCATCCTAAGGTTGAATTTATAGTGTGAACGTCCCGTTTCTCTTAACAGAAAGGCTACGTGCAAAGCACACGTTAAAGTAGGTAAGATGCTGGGGCTACAGAAACCATTCATTTACATAAGTGAAATACATCTATACTAACTTCACTGGATTAGAACCACTGGAATTAGGAAATCGAAGCCAATCTTTATTGAGAACTGAAAAACTGAAATATTTAATATGACTTTATTAAAACAGGGATTTATTACTATTTTAACTGGACTATACTCTTTCCAAGACTGTGTACATTTTTTAGCGTCTGTGCGAAGGTTTCACCAAGAGCCAATTATCGTCTTAGTTGATCAGGTTCCTGAAGTTTTTCATCCATTTCTTAAAGTGTTTGGGAATATTACCTTAAGGCGTGCTCCCTCGAATATCAATCCAGTTCTGGCATCTCGAAAAGCGAAAGTTTCACTGTATCAATTCTCCCCATTTGAAAAAACAATTTATTTAGATTCTGATATTTGTTTACTCACAAATGTTCAAGATATCTTTGATGCCCTAAACGCAACTGATCTGCTTGTCACTCAAGACGTCCAACCTTCGATTTCAGATGCGACCAACTTAATTCGAGGTAACCAGGATGTGCTATCAACGCTGCAATCTGCAGGGCTTCATGTTAATGCAACGACCGTACATTACAATAGCGGATTGATCGCGTTCAATAAGGTTGAGTCGATCGAGAGTCTATTTCAGGAGTTTCAGCGTTGCTTTCAGCTTGTCTTAGAGCATCAAAATGATTTGCGTTTGAGAGATCAGGGAGCATTTGCGGCTGCGATCGCAACAGTGATGCCAAATATGAAAGTGCTCCCTCCTACCTATAATTTTCTCGATAAATGGAAAACTAGCTATCGCTTGAATCCAGATGAATCGATTAAAATTTTGCATGCAACGTACCCATATCGTCCCCAATATGCAAAAGACGTTACCAGATCTTTATACACTAGAATTTTTGATAGACTAGCGACTTTCATGCTGCCTAATCAAGTTGAAAACCCATGGCGATCGAGTAAAGGAAGCACATAGAAATTATTGTAAAAGCTAGTTTATTAGATAACTTTAAAATGTGCTTTGATAGCTTTTTCTACTCTACTTTGAGTCCGATATCATTTTCCAGTTCCCTCAGAGGTTCAAGTCCTGAACATCTCCAAATATTTGGAATTATACTGATGGATGCGCTTAATTCGTATGCGCCTAGTGCAGATCCTAATTGTCGGCTCTAAGTTAACTCAAGAGTTCGACATCCACATTTGAGTGATATTGCCCAATTCATAACTCTTGCCGCATGTCTCGTAACACCTTACTCATGAAGCTTACTCAGCGATATCCAGGCTGGATAGCTCTGAATATTTTGCTTGGGTTCTCTAGTGCGTTGTTTAACGGTGTTAGTACCGTGCTAGTTGTTCCTGTTGTTCTGAGTATCTTAGATCAGAATATTGATTTAGGCACAGCCCCTGTCTTTATCAAGGCAATCCTTTCACCTTTTGATAGCATCCCTCAGGATTATCGACTGGCGGTTATGACGGGCGCAATTCTGCTGGCGATCGCCTTAAAAAATCTGACCAGCTATTTGAGCACGCTAGCCGGAGGTGCGCTAAAACGAGCCTTAGTTGCAGATTTACGAGAGCAAGCACTGGGAATGCTTCTAGAAGTTGACTTTGATTTCTTTTGCAAGACACGTGTTGGAGATATTCTCAACCGAATTAATACTGAAATTGGGCGGGCTGCCAGTTCCATTAGCGCAGTGATTCGAATGGTCAATAGCGCTATTACGATCCTTTTCTTTGTTGCAGGTCTGCTTTTTATGTCTTGGCAACTTACCGTTGCTTCGACAATTTTGTTGAGCCTGATTCAAGTGGTCAATCAGTATTATGTTATACGAGCTAGAACATTTGGACGTCAGCTATCTGAATTATCTAAAGAATATTCGATCCGTTTGACAGAATCCCTAACAGGTATTCGACTGATTAAAGAAACAGCTAATGAGGTCAAAGAGTATGACGAGATCTCTAATCTTATCCGTCAGCGAGAAAGACTTGATTTTCAGTCTCAAGCAAATTCGGCTGCAATTGGCCCAATCAGCGAAATGTCAGGCATTATTGCCTTGATTGTGATTGTGTTTTTGGGACGTACATTTTTTAGCGGCCAACTGCGGGAAGTCGCAGCAGGGTTGCTGGTTTACTTGATGCTGTTGCTTCGACTCATTCCGTTCTTCTCTCAGCTCAATGGTGCCAGGAGTCAGTTCGCTAATTTTTCTGCCAGTGTTGATGTCGTTACTGATTTTCTACGGCGATCGGACAAATCCTTCATGAAAAATGGCGATCGCCCCTACGAATTGCTTAAAGAAGGAATCCATTTCAATCATCTCTATTTTTCCTACCCTGGAAGTTCTGATGTAGTGCTCAAAGACGTCAACCTGTTTCTTCCTAAAGGAAAGGTTTTGGCATTGGTAGGCGCTTCAGGAGCCGGAAAGTCAACGTTGGCCGATTTGCTGCCTCGATTTTATGACCCAACTGCAGGCAGCATCACCATTGATGGCGTCAACTTGCAGGCTTTTGATCTGAAAACGCTCCGACGCTCCATGGGAATCGTCAGTCAAGAGGCATTTCTATTCAACGACACGATCCGCAACAACATTGCCTATGCCCGTCATGATGCCACGGATGATGAAATCTTAGATGCGATCAAGCGAGCAAACGCCTACGAGTTTATTGAGCAATTACCAAAGGGACTCGATACCCAAATTGGCGATCGCGGCGTAATGCTGTCTGGAGGCCAACGTCAGCGTCTCGCGATCGCCCGAGCACTGCTTAAAAATTCAGATATCCTAATCTTAGATGAGGCAACGAGTGCCCTTGACACGGTTTCAGAAAGACTCGTGCAGGCCGCTCTTGATGACATTAGTCGCGATCGCACGACGCTAGTGATTGCTCATCGCCTTTCCACCATTCAAAATGCGGATCAAATTGCCGTTTTAAATCAAGGAGAAGTGGTTGAGACTGGGACTCACAATGAGCTGTTGTTGAAAAATGGGTACTACGCCCGTCTCTATTCAATGCAGTTTTCAGAAGACAAGCAACCGAGGCTTGAAGCATCTCAAACTGGGACGCTGAGTTCACTATCTCACGGTATTCGCAATCACCTTAATTCGATGCTGGGATCTCTGGGGCTTGTAGTTGATGACGTCATTGATACCCCCGAAGAACAGCAAGAATCGATTCGAGAAGCCTATGATTCAGCGGTTGTGCTGCTGCGAATGCTCGAATCATTAGAGCAAAAAGTAGCACTGCAAGAGAGCAGGCAGCGCTAGTGGCAGAGGAACTGCGAATCATGACCAAGCACTATATCTTTTTCATTCGAGATGTCCTGCCAAAACCTGAGGCGCATCTCGTCCAGGCGACTAATTCAGCAAACGCGGCTGCCAACCTTGGCTATGCAACGCTGTTGTTTTACTTACAAAAGGGGCAAGAAGCACTCCAGCCTCTAAGCTGGATTACACCCATTCAGCCTCAGACGCCAGATGCCAAGCTAGCCCGATTTTACAATCTCCAGTCGCAACTTAAGGTGGTTCCCTTACCTATGCCGTGGCCTGTGGATCGCATTCGCAGCAAGTTAACAAACTCAAGCACCGTCGTCTCCCAATATTACTTCCCGTTTCACATTCGGCCTATGGCTCAGATCGTTCACACCCGCGATTGGAATTTTGTCAAGACCGCAATTAAACATGGTGTGCCAGCAATTTATGAGCATCATCATCATGACAGCAAACGTTTCGAACCAGAAATTGTCAAGAGTCCACTCTTTCAAATGTCTGTCACCGTAGCAGACACTATTCGCCAGAGCATGATTGAGAATGGGATGCCTGCTGAAAAAGTTGTGAAGCTGCACAATGGTTTTAACCGCTTGTTTCTTATGCGTCATCCTCAGGATGCAGCCCAGTGGCGGCAAAAACTGCTATCGAGTAGCAATCGATCCTTACTAGTCGTATATTCTGGGGCTCTTTATCGCTTCAAAGGCATCAATATGCTAATTGAATCGGCCAAATTAATGCCTCATGTGCAGTTTGTGCTTGCAGGAGGCCCCAATGCACAAGTCTTGATCTATCAAGATTTGTGTCGGCAAATGCAGATTGACAACGTCTCGTTTCTGGGGTTTGTCCCTCAGAATGAACTTGCAAGCTTGCTGCAGGCAGCAGATGCACTAGCCCACCCCCACTGTTCTGGAGAAGCCGCCACATTTACCTCACCGCTAAAACTCTTCGACTACATGGCATCTGGAACGCCCATTGTCTCGACAGAAATTCCGCCACTTATGGAATTCAAGTCATCTAATGCAGTTGCAGGATGGTGTCAACCTGATAGCCCTATTGAGTTTGCCGAATGTTTGCAATCGGTTTTGGAACGCTATCCTCGCAAACCCGAGGGCTATGCTCAAGGAGCAGCCTTTGTGCAGCAGTTTTCTTGGGAAAATCGAATTGCCACCATCCTCAACTATGTTGACGCAGCCTATCGGCCTATCCTTAGATAAATCCACTTGAAGGCGTTAGAGCGCCTGAAACATTGAGGATGAGGGGTCTAAACTAAAAATCGAAATGGGAACTTCCATAACTTTTTCATGGTAGATTCCGTGCCCCCAATAGCCATCTTCGCCAAAGGTCTCACCGTGGTCAGCAAACAGCATCACGACGGTATTGGGAGGGAGAGCCGCAAATAGCTTTGGCAGACAAGAATCTAAATACTCTACGGCTTTAATCTGAGCTGAGTGCAAGCGGTTAGCATAGTCGGCATCGTCCGCATTAAAAACTGGTGGCCATGACATTTTCTTGCGTGCTGTCAGATTATAGTCAGGCTTATCGTAGTGCATGTATGGAGCATGGGTCTCCATAAAATTAATGAACCCCAGAAAATTCTTGTTCTTGGCATTTTTTTCGACAGACTGAAGAACCAGATCAATTTGATCAAGGGCTCTCGCATGGTGGGTATAGTGAAAATCATCAAAACCGGCTCGGAGAGCGGATTTTGCAAACCAATTTGCCCCTGCCGAACCCACCGTGTAATAGCCCGCTTGAGACAATCCCACAATGATATTGTCTGCATGTTTTTCAACGACAAAGCTATCTTTAGTTTTGACCCCGTCTCCTCCTCCCTCTAAAGCAATCAGCTGTTTCACAAATCGGTTGTAATAGGGAACCGGTTCAGGAACAGCCGGAAAAATGCCGCAGAAAAAGCTGTGATGTGCCGGATAGGTATAGGTTGCTGGCGTGAAGCCTTTATGAATCGGTGCATATTGGTCTAGGACAGGTGTATGAGCTTTGATCGCTGAATCGTAGCGGCATGAATCATAAACCAGCAGCAGCAGATTAGGACGGGTTTCGGGTAAGCGCGTTTTAGGGGTTGGCTGGCGACGGAGTAGCCGCTTTAAGATCGCCTTGGAATTAAATGTCATATGGTGTAAGTAGAAATCTAAGTCGTGTTGACAGATAGCGGTGAGCAGCGATCGCTGCCCGTCACGGCAGAATCCATCTGACTTCGTTTTTGAGGCAGCAGCAGCGGCTAACATTTGACCAGATACCACATAGAGTATGCGCCATGCTTTAGCTGTTCTGGCTTATCAGAGAGAAATTCGTCAACTGCTTTCTTTACCCCTGGGGCTTCCGGATGGTAAGGCTGCTCAGGGCGGCGATAGTCATCAATGATTAATAGTCCCTTGGGTGATAAGTATTGATAGAAAAAGTCTAGGCAGAATTTCACGCTGGCATAGTGGTTGCAGTCTATGATCACTAACGAGAATGGGCGAGTCAGGGGAAAGCAAGTTGGCACACTATCTGCAAAAAAGCCGTCTTGTAGGGTCACATAGTTGGCGACGCCATAGAGCTTCAGCATCTTTTGCACAGCAGCGATAGAGGTATCGCCATGGTGCCCTTCAGCATAGTGATAATGGCCGCTATCCATTTGGTCAAACTCGCTGGGAGGCGGATACCCCCGAAACGAGTCAAAGGCCCAAATATGGCGATCGCTTTTGAGTTCGTTCAATTTTTCAGCAATAAGCAGAGTCCCTCCTCCTTTATAGGCTCCAAGTTCGACGATGTCACCAGGAATGGGTTCAGTCTCTGCAACGCTCCGCAGAATCAGGTCGATTTTCTCCTTCCACCAAAATTTGCATACGGGGCGATCGCCCGCTCCAGGCTTGATTTTCCAGACCTGCTGCTGATATCGCTTAAAGTCTAAGCGGGTTAGAGCCTGATCGCCTCGATTAATGCGATTCAGAATCCAGTAGGCGGCTTTGTCGCTGAGTTTTTGCAGCAGGTTCATAACAAGTTCGTGTTAGCAGGAAAAGAGTCAGGGGCGATATTAGCAGGAAAAGAGTCAGGGGCGATCGCACAATTTGGCACTCGAATTGCACAATCTGACACTAAATCTATTGGCACTGGATCTAAGTGGAAACAGCTCTAAATAGGAGCAATGATAGGATCACATCATGGCGCTTGTTACCGTTCTGAATGAAGGGCTCTATTGTGGGCTAGGTGGTTTTTTTATTGACCCTTGGCGAGCTGTTGATGTTGCCTTGATTACTCATGCCCACTCCGATCATGCCCGCTCTGGCTCAAATAAGTATATTGCTACACAAGTTTCTGAAGGGATTTTAAGGAAACGTCTGGGGGATGATGTCAATTTTCAGGGCGTCAGCTATGGTGAGCAGCTCAAACTTGGAGAGACCTGGGTTTCATTTCATCCAGCTGGCCATGTGCTCGGGTCAGCCCAGATTCGCATCGAACACCGCAACCAGGTGTGGGTGATTTCGGGCGACTACAAGCGATGCACTGACCCTACCTGCACGCCGTTTGAAGTCGTGCCCTGCGATGTTTTTATCACTGAGGCTACGTTTGGGTTGCCCATTTACAACTGGGATGCAGGTCAAAAAACCTGTCAGCACATTTATGACTGGTGGCAGAGTGATGGCGATCGCCCATCAATTTTATTCTGCTATGCCTTTGGCAAGGCTCAACGGGTGCTCAGCGAGCTGACTCAGTTTACCGAGCGCCCCGTCTATGTGCATGGGGCGATTCAATCGCTAAATGAAATCTATCGGCAGGTTGGAGTTCGTATGCTGGAAACAATCCCTACGTCTGATATGCCGCGCACCCACAACTATGCCGGGGAGCTGGTGATCTCTCCGCCATCGGGGTACCGTTCAGCCTGGATGAAGCGCTTTATTTATCCTCAAACGGCGTTTGCCTCAGGCTGGATGGCAGTGCGTGGAGCCCGTCGCCAGCGCGGCTACGAACGTGGGTTTGTCTTATCTGATCATGCTGACTGGCGCGGTATCATCGATACCGTGCACCAAACAGGCGCAAACACAGTCTATGTCACCCACGGCCAGTCAGATATCGTCTCACGATATCTCCGTGAAACGGCGGGCATTGAGGCCATGTCGCTGGAGACTCTGTTTGAAGGGGAAGGCGACCTCTAATCTCGCAGATATGGGCCACCCGATTTTGCCACCATCTTGAGACTCTAATGCGATCGCAACGCTAAAATTTGAGCTGTGACAGCCAAACTCTCTTCGTAGAGACCATCTCGCCCCCAACGCTGCAACTGCTGACTCATCAACGCTTCTGCCCTTTGATCAGAAAGGGTTGTGACTTGCTCAGTGCGACAGGCTTGAGCTGTACCACCCGCCTCCATGCGCATGCAGCCTGTGGTTTCAGAACAAAGGATAGTGCAGCAATCTGCGTCTGCATTGGATGATGAGAGGCGCAGACCCACTAAGTCACCTAAAATCTCGCCCCAATCAGCCGTTGGAATAGCAGCCAATTCAGCCTCAACAATGCGATCGCCAGGGCTCTCAAACTTAATATGCTTAAGATCGTAGTCTCCACCCGTAAACTTATAGTCAATGGGTTTCCAGTCTAAGCGACTCGCAATCCAACCGAGATACATGAGTGCCTGAGCCGAATTGCCTTTTTCATAATCGATTGAAATTTGATCGACCTCAACCAGCGCCATCCGACGCTCCGGCGGGTCAAATGCAGCGGCAGCCAGTTCTTGCCAGGGTGAAAGACGGTGCCAATTCAGATCGGCAACAAACGTCCCTGTTTCGATGAGCTGTTGAATCTTCAGCAATTCCGATTCTGCATCACTGAAGTAGCTAGAATCGACAACAATACAATTACAAGTGCTCGCCAGTGTTTTGAATAGCTCCTGCTCAGGATTGGGTGTTGCCTTCCACCAGACAAACTTAGGAAGTTCCGGAATCAAGAGAGACAAAACCAAATCACCAACGCGCTCAAGGGCTTCTTTCGTCCCGCGTAGCGTAATATATTCGCAGCAAATTAAATTGCTAGTGCTCGTCTTCTGGACTGGGCAATAGGCTGAGACCTGCGCCGTGACTCCTTGATCTTCGCCAATGATAGGGCACAGGGTAATCAATCGGCATGGGTTTTGAGTGGCGATCGCATCACTGATGCTAAATCCTCGACCATCGCGGTTGTTCACGGGAGTTCGTTCATCAGGTTGCTTCGCTACCTCGTCTCGCAGTCGAGCCAGAGTCGCAGAATCAACTCGACCCGTCACGCGCATCCCATACGTTGTCTGAGCATCTCGAACGGCTGCTTTGGTCTGAGGGCCATGAATGCCATCAATGGGGCCTTCATAAAAACCAAGGACTGCTAGCAGTTGTTGAAACTCCTCGGGTTCATACACAACCATGCTAAACGTTGCAGCCCGCGTCGCTGCAGGTGCAGCCTTTCCTCCATTTTGAGTATGCCAAATTTTACTCAGTTCAGCCTCAATTTCATCTAGAGAAATGTCTTTAGGTTTTTGGAGCGTGACAAGTGGAGTTCTCATAGGTTACTGCGCCAGGAATAGTTACTAACAAAGAGCCAATTAGATGAGAGGTCAAAAACATGTAGGAATTCAGACAGCATGTCAGCAGTCCCTACACCCTAAACCTAACTCCAAACTTCTTACAATCGTCGCCAGCGGCGATCGTCACGGTTTAATAACAGCTCAGCCTCGACCGGCCCCCATGTGCCAGCCTCGTATAGCGGAATCGCCTCCGGCGGAGCTGGAGCATCCCAAACTTGAAGCACAGGTGTCAGCAAGCGCCAGGATTCTTCGACTTCATCTCCACGCGTAAAGAGCGTTTGATCCCCCAACATGCAATCGACCAATAGGCGGCTATAGGCATCTGTATTAGCCTGACCAAATGCCGTATCGTATCGAAAGTCCATATCAACTGATCGAGTTCGCAGCGAATTTCCAGGCGTTTTGACCTCAAATCGGAGCGAAATCCCTTCATTAGGCTGAATTCTCATGGCCAAAACATTTTGATTGACTTGTTTAGCAGCCGACTGGAACATAATGTAAGGCACTTCTTTAAAGTGAATCGAAATTTCTGTCACTTTTTTCGGCATCCGTTTACCCGTACGAAGGTAGAATGGAACCCCTTTCCAGCGCCAATTATCAATGATCAGCTTTAATGCTGCATAGGTTGGTGTGGTTGATTGCGGATCAGCTCCCTGCTCATCGCGGTAGCCAGGAACCGTTTTACCTTTCATCCAGCCTGCAGTGTACTGCCCTCGCGACGACGACGTGATTAAATCTTCCAAGTCAGCCAGATGAGTCGCTTGCAGAACCTTAACCTTTTCATTGCGAACACTATCAGCATCTAGTGAATTAGGAGGCTCCATTGCCACCAGGCAGAACAATTGCATCAGGTGGTTTTGCACCATATCTCTCAACGCACCTGCTGTTTCGTAATACCCAGCGCGATTTTCAAGCCCAACGGTCTCAGCCACAGTAATTTGGACGTGGTCTACAAACTGCCGATTCCAAAGCGGCTCAAAAATTGCATTGGCAAATCGAAAGACCAGTAGGTTTTGTACCGTTTCCTTGCCGAGATAGTGATCAATTCGATAAATTTGGTCTTCGGGGCAAACATGACGCACCACTTGATTGAGGACTTGAGCTGAGCTTAAGTCGCGGCCAAACGGCTTCTCGATGACCAACCGCTGTTTCATCGAATCGTTCAACATGCCTGCGCTGCCGAGTTGTTGAGCTGCTTCAGCAAAAAATCGAGGAGCCACAGAAAGATAGAAGACTCGATTGCCGCGTGTTCCGCGCTGGCCATCCAACTCACTGAGAAACGCTCTTAACGTCTGATAACTTTCAGGCTGATCGATGTCGCCCGGACAATAGAATAGACCTTTGGCAAAGTCATTCCAGGCGTCTTCAGACCCAATGCCTCCCCCAAAATCTTCCACACCAACTCGCATGTGGCTACGGAAATGGTCATGATCCCAATCACGACGGGCGACGCCCACAATCGTGAGCTCTGGAGGCAGTCGCCGCTCGCGGCGCATTTGATATAGTGCTGGCACTAATTTGCGCTGTGTTAGGTCGCCTGTTCCCCCAAAGATAACGAGAATCTGTGGTTCAGGAATGCGATCTTGCTGAAGACCAGCGCGAAGAGGATTTTCGAGTAGAGTCACCATGGGCGAGTGAAAGGGAATAAAGGGTTAGGAAGCATAGGTTAAACAAACTAGGGGCGATCGCAACCAAATAATGAGTCTAAGGCATCAATGATCTAAATCGCCTTTTCAAAAATGGCTAGGTTTAAGGTAATTCAGCGAATATCATGGGTTTCAATCAAGGTCTTGAGGCCGCCCGACTCAATAATATCTCGGCTCAAATTATCCATCCAGATACTCTGGCTGTGACTGGCAATTTCAAAGATGTGGTTAGCAACTGTCATAAACTCATAAGCTCCTACGGGGTCGGTTCACGATCAAAAACTGGGCTAATGCAAGAACTAGGCTATCTACGTTGTTAGATATTAGGTTTAGGGAAATTTTTTCGTGATACCAAATTAAGCAACGTTTCTAAACTAGAGCGCATCTTTTCCGTGCTCCCTACCTCCTATGATTGGGAAGAGGCGATCGCATCTTGTTGCTGGCGCACCTGCTCTTGAATAAACGATTCCACCAACGCAACATCATCTTTACTCCCAATCACCAGTGGCGTTCTCATATGCAGGCGATCGGGAACTACATCTAAGACTTCATGAGCCCCGGTGCTGGCTCGCCCTCCAGCCTGCTCTGCTAGAAACGCCAGCGGTGCTGACTCATAAAGCAGTCTTAGCTTTCCTTCCGGGCTTTTCACCGTTCCTGGATACAAAAAGACGCCCCCTTGAAATAGCGTGCGATGAAAATCACCAACCAGCGCTCCACTATAGCGAGCCGAGTAACCTTCATGACGATGCACATATCGGGTATAGTCTCGAATTGACTCCTCCCACTGCCAGAAATTACCTTCATTAACGCTATAAATCGGCCCATGGGGCGGGATTTGAATATTCTCACCAAAGAGAATAAATTCTCCTAGACTGGGATCGAGAGCAAATGCATGTACTCCTGTGCCAATAGAGTAGACCAATACCGTGCTGGGCCCATACAGCACATACCCTGCGGCAATTTGATGATTGCGCCCACACTGCAGCAAATCTTGAGCCGTACCATCAATGTCGTCACCTTCTTGACGTCGAATCGCAAAAATTGACCCCACATTCAAGTTAATGTCTACATTGGAAGACCCATCAATCGGGTCATACAGCAAGGTATAACGACCAATCGGGCAATTTTCAGGAATGTAGTAAGGCTTTTCCATCTCTTCCGAAGCTAGGCGACAAACTAAGCCACTTTGCTCGAAGACTGAAATAAAAACCTGATTAGCGTACTCATCCATTCTCTTGACCGACTCACCCTGAATGTTGGTTCGGCCTGTAAATCCCAAGGCATCTTCTACCAGACCAGCTCGACTTAACCGCCGCGCAATCAGCTTGGCGGCTAGAGCAATACGATTCATCAATATGCTTAAGTCTTGAGCTTCGGGTGCAAAGCTCTGAAGTTGCTGCAGCACATGACGAGAGAGCGTAGTGGAATCTCGATCCAGCGCATACTTGTGATTGAGGTCTAGCTGCTCAACATCAGCCATGATATCCTTCCTTTCTGTTTGAGATGTGCTCCTCATCTGCTGTAGAGCGCTCGTCAATTGATGGCAATACATCTTAACGGTGGCTGCTACCCTCCATCTTAGAAAGACATTCTAGGAATGGGGCTGAACTTTAGGTGAACTACAGAAATGAGAAGCAGGGAATAATTTATTCCCTAAGACCACCATACCGATGGATAGATTAAACAGAGTTTAAAGCCGAGTTTGACGGCCACAGTAAATGTCAAATCAAGCGGGCGATCGCTCCCTTGATCGCTCTGTCATTTAAGTTCCAAATTTTCCCTGGTACCAGCACAGTATCGCAATTCACAGGAGGCAGATAACTGGTTTGAGCACCGTCAGGATTCAAAATCTTGGCAAAATCTTAAGAATTAAGACTGACACTTTACTAGGTAGGAATCATGTTGCGTTTTGTATCTTATCCTCAGCAAAATCGACTGTTAATAAATAATCATGTCTCAGAAGAACAGGTTGTAAGAAGCTGATGTATCTTCACCATGAGCCTGATTACTGCAGCAAATCGCCATTTTGCAGAGAAAGATGATGGAAAACCACAAGCGCATTGGCATTTTAACGGGTGGTGGTGACTGTGCAGGACTAAATGCCGTTATTCGAGCAGTTGTGCATCGTGCCCTTGGTACTTATGGATGGGAGGTCATTGGCATCTGTCGCGCCACCTTGGGGTTGTCAGCGCGCCCGCCTGAAGTTGTCCGTCTTACTATTCCATATGTTGATTCATTGCTACTGGCAGGAGGAACCGTCTTAGGCACTACCAATAGAGGGAATCCGTTTAGCGTAATGATGCAAGATGGCACCCAATGCGATCGCTCCACAGCAATCCTAGAGGGTTATCGCCTGCTGAACTTAGATGCCATCATTGGTGTCGGGGGGGACGGCAGTTTATCGATCCTGCGACAGCTCGCTCAGCAAGGCAACTGGAATTTTATCGGGATTCCCAAGACTATTGACAATGATGTCAACTATACTGAGCGCTCTATCGGATTTGACACGGCTGTAAACATCGCGACCGAGGCACTTGATCGCCTGCACTTCACAGCAGCCAGCCACAATCGCGTCATGATTTTAGAAGTGATGGGTCGTGATGCCGGACATATTGCCATTAGTGCTGGTATTGCTGGCGGTGCCGACATCATTTTGATTCCAGAAATTCCGTATTCTATTGAGAATATTTGCAACAAGATTCGAGAGCGTCAGCAGCAGGGACAGAATTTTTCTGTTGTCGTCGTCGCCGAAGCCGTTCGGTCTGAGACCGGCGAACCTGTAACTCAGACTGATTGTTTGGGCCAGAGTCGTCTAGGGGGTATCGGTCACTATCTGGCAGAACGCATCTGCCAGGGCAGTGGCGCTGAAACTCGGGTGACTGTGTTGGGGCATGTGCAGCGGGGAGGCACGCCTTCACCTCTAGACCGCCTAACTGCCAGCGCCTTTGGCGTTGCCGCTGTCGATCTGATCGCAGATGAAACATACGATCGCATGGTGAGTTGGAACAATCGTGAAGTGGTCAGTGTCCCCATTGAGAAGGCGATCGCCCATTATCATGCCGTCGATCTCTGCGGCACGTTAGTCAAAACTGCACGAGGCTTAGGCATTTGCCTTGGTTCATAGCGTGAGACTATTTTAATTAGGGCGTGTCATCAATTAGAAAGATGAAAAACTCGTAAGACATTAAATAGAGAACTTCAAAAAATAGAGAACTTCAAATAGAGAACTTCTTTGCGAAGTTGAAGCAGTACCGGGCGATTGCGACGCGCTA
>CAZCXK010000066.1:0-30018 GCA_964502605.1 uncultured bacterium | reverse complement strand
CGGGGGATCTGCTGGTGTTTATGACCTACCTGAAGACCTCCTTTAAGCCCACCAAACAGTTGGCCAAGTACATGGCTCAGATCACCAAGGCGACGGCCTCCGGTGAGCGCATTATTGATATTCTTGACACGGTGCCGGAGATTCGTGATGTGCGGGGGGCGATCGCCTCACCTCGCTTTGCGGGCCAAGTCAGCTTTCGCAATGTGGTGTTTGGCTACGAGCCCAGCCAGCACATTCTCCACGGCCTATCGTTTGAGACCCAGCCGGGGCAACGGATTGCACTGGTGGGGCCGTCTGGCGGCGGCAAATCAACCCTAGTGAGCCTGCTGCTGCGGCTCTATGACCCCATCGAAGGCAATATTCTCATCGATGGCCACGACCTGCGGGAGTACAAGGTCGAGTCGCTGCGCCGCCAGGTCAGCATTGTACTACAAGACAGCGTGCTGTTTGCCGTCAGCGTGCGCGACAACATTGCCTACGGTGCCTTGGGGGCTACCGATGCCGAAATTGAGGCGGCGGCCAAGCTAGCCAACGCCCACGAGTTCATCATGGCGCTGCCCGATGGCTATGACACCCTGATGGGCGAGCGGGGAGCGACCCTGTCGGGGGGGCAGCGGCAAAGAATTGCGATCGCCCGCGCCGCCGTGCGTAAGGCCACCATCGCCATTCTCGACGAGCCCACGGTGGGCCTCGACAACGAAAACGAGCAGGCCGTGAGCGAAGCGCTGGAACGCCTGACCCAGGGCTGCACCACGTTTTTGATCACCCACAACCTGCAAGGGGCAGTATCTGCCGACCAGATTCTCTACCTGGAGCAGGGGCGCATTTTGGAGCAGGGCACCCATGCCGAACTGATGCACCTAGAGCAGCGGTACGCGGCGCTGTATCAGATTCAAAGCGCAATTGAAGATTCGGGTCGTAATGAGTCGCAGTATGCGGAGTGCCATTAAAAGAGTGTTGAGTTTTGAGTGAAGGTGATAATTCAACACTCAACACCTGAAAATTACCTGAAAAATCACCTGTTCTAAAACTATTCCCAGAGGATGCTTGCTATGACAGCTCTTCAACACACTCTAAGTCAGGACTTATTGCCAACGTCACCTAAGCCGGAAGTCACGATTGTTGTGGTGCCGCGTGAGCGCTTTCAGTTTGCCCAAGAATCTCTAGAAAGCCTCTATGAGGCTACAGCTTTTCCCTTTCAGCTGATCTATATAGACAACAATTCTCCAGTCAAACTGCGGCAGTATTTGACAGCTCAATCACGGGAGAAAGGGTTTCGGATTGTGAGGAGCGATCGCTATCTTTCCCCCAATGCCGCCCGCAATGTTGGCTTGCAGTATGTCACTAGCCGCTACATAGTGTTTGTCGATAACGACGTGATGTTTGCCCCTGGCTGGCTAGAAGCCTTGGTGAGATGCGCGAAGGAAACTGACGCCACTGTGGTGGGTGCTCTCGTGTGTCAATATAAGCCCCTGCACCAAACCATCCACTGCGCCGGGGGTGAATACATGGCGGCAGATGATCTAGAGCGGTTTGTGCAGAGTAAATCCCCCCGCAACGAACCGGGCGGCTGGCACATTTATGAGAAAACCTACTGCCAAAATCGGCAGGTGAGCGAGGTTAAAGGCCACCTCTACCGCCAACCTACGGGTTTTGTGGAGTTCCACGCCATGCTGGTACAGATGGATTTCTTTCGCCAGCAGGAGCCGCTGGACGAGGGCTTTTGCTGCACCAAAGAATACCTGGACTTTGCTATGGCGGTAACGTGGGCAGGCGGTTCTATCTACCTGGAACCTGCCTCAGTGGTGACGTTTCTCACCCATCCTCCAGCGCCGCGCCTGCAGTGGATTGACCTGCCCTATTTCTCTTTGCGATGGAGCGATGCCTGGGAGCGGGCCAGCCTACACCACTTTCAAGAGAAATGGAATTTGGCGGACAGCCGCTACTTTCAAAAGCGCTACAAAAAGCTGGGCTGGCGACGCTGGGAGGAGCTGATCAAGCCGCGAATGTCGATGTTTTCGTGGTTGGGACAGGAGCGAGCAAGATGGGTGGAGAAAAAGCTGATTGCTTGGGAGAAAAGGATTAATCGGTGGTGGTGCGATCGCCACCTCCAACGCGCAGCCAAGCAGCTTGGTTGTGATGTTGAGGCGATCGCCATTGGCCAAAATCATCCCCCCATAACCCTGGCATCTCCTGCCGATTCATCACAGGTATCGGCTTCAGGAGCCTTGGCTGTGCATCGCTGAGTTAGGTGGTGGGCGGTGCCCACCCTACATATCGATTAGGACGTTTATTAATAGGAAAAACCATGCTTTATCGTGACTTTGGTAAGACCGGCCTGAGGGTATCGGCCATTGGCCTCGGCACCTGGAACATTGGCAACCAATGGGGCGAAATCGACGAAGATACCGCCTTGGCTACCGTCCATGCCGCCATTGATCATGGCGTCAACTTGATCGACACCGCCGAGTCCTACGGCATTCCCTGCGGGCTGTCGGAAGAGCGGCTGGGGCGGGCGCTGAAGGGCAGGCGCGACCAGATACACATCATGACTAAAGTGGGACGCTGGGGGCGTCGATCAGGCCAGACCGTACCCATGACCACCGTGGACATGGTGCGGCTGTGCGTCCATGCCTCCCTCTATCGCCTCCGCACCGACTACATCGACGTGCTGCTGTGCCATGAGGGCAAAATCGCAGACCCCAGCGTGTATCTGGAAGCCTTTGAGCTACTGAAACAGCAGGGTGCGATCGGAGCCTACGGCATTTCCACCGACAAACCGGAGGTGCTAGAAAGCTTCAACGGGCAGAACACCTGTGGCGTGGTCGAGCTAGACTACTCGCTGCTCAACCGCAAACCCGAGAAAAAAATGCTGCCTTACTGTCAAGAGCACGGCATCGCCGTAGTGGCGCGGGGGCCGCTGGGCAAGGGGCTGTTGACAGGAAAATACTCCACTGAAACGATATTTACCGACCAGGTGCGATCGGAGTGGTACGCCACCGAGGGCGATCGCGAGAAATTAAACAATAAACTAGTCAAGGTCGAGCGGCTCAAAACCAGCCTGCCCCCCGGTGCAGATATGGCGCGGACGGCTCTCCAATTCATCACATCTCACGAGTGCCAGCCCGTGACGATTCCAGGAGCAAAATCCCCAGCTCAGGCAGCAATGAATGCTAAGGCCGGGGGCTCTACTCTCACCACCGACGAGCGCCTTGCCCTGATCCAGAGGCTCAAAGCAGACACCGCCGAGACTCAAATCCCGATTCAAGCAGCGGTATAACCCTCGACAACTAGCAACACTCTCCCCCATCTCCTCACCATTTTTTGAAACCCCGATGACTGCACAATTGGAGATCGCCCAGGGCCAGCCCGTGCTACCAGGGTACGACCTGTCACCAGTTTCTCCCCAAGGCACGCGCGTTATCTTGATGCGGCACGGACGTAGCACCCTTAACGATGCAGGCTGTTACCAGGGCAGCTCTGACACCTCTGACCTCACCGCCAAGGGGCGATTGGCCTCGCGGCAGGTGGGGCAATACCTGCGCCACTGCCCCATCGCCCACATCTACGCCAGCCCTTTGCAGCGGGCGCAGCAGACCATGCAGGAACTGTTGCCTCATCTAGTGGATGCCATCCCCATTCCCATCTCTACTACCAGAGTGCTGCGCGAAATCGACCTCCCCGCCTGGGAAGGGTTGTCCTACAACGAGGTCAAAAACCGCTTCCCTGATGCATACCGCTGCTGGCAAACTGCGCCAGAGCAATTTGCGATGGAGCAATTTAGTAGGAGAAATGGTGAGATGGCGAGGAGAGATGGGGAGGAAGAGCCGCTAGTAGAATCTTCGGCATTGCTGATTTATCCGATGCGGGATGTGTATCGGCGGGCGAGGGAATTTTGGACCTCGGCGTTGCCCAAACATCAAGGCCAAACCCTGCTAGTAGTCAGCCACGGGGGCACTATTCAAGCCCTGGTGAATACAGCCCTGGGCCTGCCGATGATGCAGCACCACGAGATCCAGCAGACTCACGGCGGTCTGACAGTGATCGAATTTGCCGCCCCGAACTTAGGTGAAGGCCACCTGCATCTGCTGAACCTGACCACCCCCATTGGCGAACAACTGCCCAAGCTGAAGGCGGGCAAACAGGGATTGCGCCTGATGCTAGTGCCCTGTCAGATGGGCACCAGCCCTGATACATCGTTGGCGACGCTAGTACAGGGGCAACCCATCGCCGCTTGCGTAGTAGAAGATCATCCCTGCTGTCATTCTAGTCAGCGCCTTCTCCTTGCCCACCATCCTGGAACTGTCACCCTATCGGTGGGGCGGGACGACTTTTTGCACCAGTGGCAGCGATGGTTAAGAACCGGTTCCTCAAGGCCATCGCTCCTACAATCCCTCAGTCAGGTTCTCCCATCCGAGCTAACTACCGTAGCAGCAGTATGTCATCAGGCCCATGCCGAGTCCTTCCTCCAAGGGGTAATGGGTCGTCTCCTGCCGCTACTACCCAACGCCCTCACCATCCTGCACTATCCCGGCGTCGGAGTGCGCCCCATTCTTCAGACGCTCAACAGCAGACCCATACCTGCGATTTTTAACGAACTGACAGCGGAAATATAACTATCTTCGGTGTTAGGAGCCACTCCATTTTGCTCAGCCATTGGCAATTTCTCTCCTCACTCGCTATTCAGGCATTATCGGGTGAGGTGACTTCCCTCAAAACGCGCTGGTGAGAAATTCGGGAATCACGCTCGAAAAATAGAAGACTAAATTAATCGCCGCCTTTGCAGCATGGCTTGAAAGAATTGATTGTAGAAATTGCCATACCCATCATTCCAAAATTTAATGCGAGGAGCCAACTGATGATGGAACGTTGAGAGCTGGCTAATAGGGATCGCAGGATTATGGTGATGTTCCACATGCCAGCAATTTCCATTGGTGAACCACGCCATAAATCTGCTGGGTAAGATAGTTCGGGTATTTTCAAGACAGTTGCTTGTCGTATGAATGCAGCCCCAGTGTTCGGGAAGCTCAATCAGGGCATGAATGGGATTAGCAAACACAAGCGGCAGTAGCCAGAGCTGAACAAATATGGTGGTGTTGAGGGTAAATGAGAGAATGAAGGCGATCGCCAAAACAGCGGCAAATGCCCGATATCCATTCACAATTTGATTTAACATTTGAAAGGGGATGTTGATACCCGCTTTTCCCAATCCTTGTCTTACTTCATGACGTCTGCCCAAACTAGCAAGCCCAATGGCTCGAAAAACTTGCCTATAGTGATCAACCAGAGAGACATGCAAAAGAAAGCCCTTGGGAGATTGGAGTCGTTCAAAATCATAGGCAAAGGATTCTTCATCATCTGAGCTGCCCACCATGCGGTGATGGTAGCCATGGGTAAAGGTGTAGCGCGAAAACTCGACCAGCATGGGCAGGCCAAGCAGAAAGCCAATGACACGCTGCTCCGAAGCCTTAAAATGCTTTTGATGGATAAGCTCATGTTCGAGTTCCACTCCATGGGCAAACATAGCCCCCAACAGACAAGCAGGAACTAGTTTACAGGGCAATGGTGCCAGCAGAGTGGCGATCGCAAACGTTGATACCAGTGCAGCATAAACAGTGAGCTTCCAGAGGAAGTTCGAAACGCAGGCTTGAGGTTTCATTGAAATAGTTCCTTAGAGTCGCTTTTTACAGATGGCTGCCTGAGAAGCAGTTGATCAAAATCACACTGTTAGCTTAAGTCAGTTCAAATCAGCTTAAGTCAGCTCAAATCAGTTCAAATCAGTTCAAATTAATGCTTCACAGGGCTGAGCATCGACATAGGTCTGCAAGTACGGTGCTAAATATCGATATCGAGGCATCAAATGCCCCTGATGGGTCACAATCGCGTTATAGAGTGCTGCTGGCAGTACAGCAGACAGATCAGCCTGGTTGAGATCAGCCTTCACCAAGAATGGAATGCAGTCACGCAGCATTGTGCTAAAGGCGATCGAGGCATCTCTAGGCAGACCCGCCGATAGGTTATCAACTGCCAAGACGGTGACGCTACCCTCTCCAAATGTATCGCATACCGAACCCTCAACAGGGTTATAGTCAAACACGGGATGGTAGAGATCACCTGATGTCACCGTACAGGCGACGCTGCCAGCAGGCGGATCACAGCTTAAATCGCCCACCACTTGCAGCCGATGCCCGCCTCGGAGCCATGCTGCACGGAACGCTTCTTGGGGCAACGTGCGCGGATACTGCGGCGCATAAAACACGCAGTTTAACAGCACTGAAACATAAGGCAGCATCTCAGGCAAGATGCTGTGATAGCGATCAGGATGGGCAGCATAGTCGTGGGCATCAAACTGATGGCGGGCATTCCTCAAAATCTCGTGCTTTCGCAGTAGGCACTTAAACAGGGTTCCAGGCAGATGTTCTTTAGCTTGAACGAAATCAGCAAGCTGCTCAGGAAAGACCTCTTGGGTTGGTAGTTGGTCAAAGATTTCCAGCGCACCTTGCCCCACATTGCCTAGCCCTACAAACGCAAAAACAAGGGGATAATCAGTGATTCCTAACTGTTCAGGATGCTCCTGCAGTTTGGCACCGATCGCGCTGAGGTGCTGCACTGCATCGGCTAAGTCTGCATATTCGTAAACAGGCTTTAACTGATTGAAAATACAGGGTTTGCCCTGAGCAGTCAGCCGTTGTCCAAATGCTCGTAAGGTTTCAAACATTCCTGTTTGGCCAGCCGATCGCCCAAAAAACACAGTCCGCTTGCCGCGATCATCAGTAATTGTTTCATAGTCAATGAGCGTAATTTCTCGCCGCATCAATTCTTGCAACACGGCCATGTTGTCGGGTTGTCCTTTGATCACATGGGCAAACACAAGATAGGTTTTGTGATCGAGTAAGTGTTCTGGGTAGACCTCCTTCACGCACAGAATAATATCAGCCGCAGACAAATCGTCTTGAACGATCGCTCCGACCTGCCGATAGTCGTCATCAGAAAACGTGCGCAGTGGAGAAGGCTGGATGATGAAGGATACTTGTCCATTTAGCTCATCCGACAGTTGCTTGACGTGAGCGGGAATTAGGGGAACACGAGCCTCAAACTTTTTGTCATTCTCTCGACGAATTCCAATCACAATCGGTTTAGACGCAGGCATAGTTTCCCCTCGATAAACAGAGTGATAGGTGCAGGTCAGTTAGTTTAGTCTAGGAACCTGTTCGATCAACAGTTCGGTGAATTAAACAGTTCAGTAAATTAAACAGTGATCAGATGCTGATGAATAAAGAAGTCTTCAATCGTGCCGCGCGATCGCACAAGTTCTAGCTGACCTCGCAAGTAGGCTGCTTCGGCAGGATAGGGATGCAGTGCAAAGTTGGTCAAGGAATGGTTAAACCCATATGCGCCGCAGTTGTAAATCACGACAATGTCTCCAATGGCAATTGTTTCAGGCAGTTGAACATCGTTGACAATGACATCAATCGGCGTTGGCAACAGCCCCGCCAAAACGGCAGACTGCCGCGCGTCTGCATCCTTTCCTAAAACCTGCAAATACTTACTGGCATTCTGCATGGCGGGCGTTCTGTAAATATTGTGGACGCCGCCATTGAGGATCACAAACTGTTGACCCTTCGAGTGTTTCACATCCACAACTTGCGCCACATAACAGCCCGCTTCGCAGACAATGTAGCGACCAATTTCTAGAATACATGTATAGGGAACGGGCGATCGCTCAAACAAAGATGTGAGTTCGCGACCAAAGCAAGCGATATCAAAGGCTGAATCGATTGCATTGTAAGGGACACCAATGCCGCCACCAAAGTCCAAAATGGAGATGGGATGCCCTGCCTGGCGAAATTGATTGGCGATCTCAATGGTGTTGCGCCAAGCGTCAAGCAGTTGGACATAGTTCAACACATTACTTTCAGTAAAAATGTGAATGCCTTTGAGCTGAAGATGACTGAGGCCAGCTAATGCGGCGATCGCCCCTGCTGCCTCCTCTTGATCAACTCCAAATTTGCTAGAGCCCTGCCCGTTCATCTGAATTGGTTTGAGGGTTTCTGGGTCGTCTATGTCACAGGCTCGAACGTCGCAACTATTAAGCGAGCGAAACTGGGGATTGATGCGCAGCAGCACGTTCTGACCAATCCCCTGCTGCTGTGCGATCGCATCTACTCGCCTCGCCTCATTCACAGATTCCAACACAATCAGCCCAATCCCCTTGGCGATCGCAGTCGAAAGCTCCTGATCTGTTTTTCCTGGCCCTGTAAACACAATTGATTCTGCTGCAAAGCCAGATTTGATGGCAGCTATAAACTCACCCAAGGAACTGACCTCAGCCGCCGCCCCCAAATCAGACAGACGATGGCAGATGGTCAAATTGCTGTTGGCTTTGAGCGCATAGTAGACTCGACAATTGGCCGGAAGACTCTTTGTAAGAGCTTGGTACCGATCTTCTACGACATTCAGGTTATAGAGATAAAGGGGCGTTCCATACTGATGAACGGCTTGCTCAATCTCCAGTTGAGATAATCCGATTGATCGCATTCTAGAAATCTCTTGCAGCTTCTACGAAATACAGATGAGAGTGGAGGTTTAAATCAAGCTTAAAAACTGCAAAGGTAGCGTTTCCAAAGACAATAGACAACCCTATGGTATGAGCTACATTCAATCAAACATAGCATCACATCTGGCTAAACTAGTCTGAACCTGTTTGAATCTATCTATGAAAGAGAGATACAGAAATGAGAATTTATACTCTTCAAACCGCGCAGCAATATTGCTAACGGCTTACGACCTTAGATTACCTTACAAAATATTTCTTCAGGTTAAGACCGAGTTAAATCTTAGAATAATGCTTATGAATGTTATAGGTAAATTTCATGATTGAATTCTTTGGACTCAATTGACTCGTTCCAGGCCGATACGGCTCTAACCGAAACCGATATACATAAATTAAACCTGGAATAGTCACCCAACTAGCGCTGACGGATGTAATTGCGCCAGCCACCCCACTGCGTAATTTCAGGTTGGTTTTCGCAGAGGTGAGGTTCTCCCACTACTCCCAAAACCGTTTCCCCATCCTGAAGACGCACTTTGCCAATGCACAGCCCAGGCGGCTCTTGCAAGAGAATCGTGCTGAGACCGTCTGCTGGCACCTGCCAAATCTCGACAGCGATCGCCACTCCCCCCTCACTAACCTTGATCATAGCTGGATGGCGATCGCCAATTGACCACAGCCGATACGTTGGCTCTGTTAAGGTTTCTTGTACGAAGACGGCTCCCACCTGCAGCAAATTTTGATTGAGTTCTAGCCCTCGCATCAGCGTCCCGTTGACTGCTAGCTTGATACCCTGATTCATCTATCGCTCATGTCGCTCAATTCAGAATTAAGTTTAATTTAACCATTTTGTATACGGCAGCTTTTGAGACTTTACACCAACTTAAATCCTGCCCATCTGCTTTGTCGTAACTATTTGTCGTCGATAGCCGCCAGTTAGCCTGGTTAGCGATCAGGATGGGGCGATCGCCCCAGTTGTCTCGACATACTGCATTCCTAGCACACCAGACTGGAAAATTAACGTTTTCTATAGCCAGAAAACTAATCGGCTCATCACATCAAATCTAGAAAGCGCTAGAATCTAAGTCCAGTTTGTTTTGGTAGTTTCAACTATAATAGAATGATACCAATGGTCTGCAAGTACGCTAATTACGTTCATCAGATGATTTCAGCGTCTCTTGGCGGCATTAGTTCATCCCATGGGCTAGTGCCATCTCGTCTTCAGATTGTCGTTTGAATTTAGAGAGTTGCCAACGTGTTTACTACCCTCCCTCGACCTGCTAACGCCTCAACGACTCAGCTGCCTCATGATGTGTTTGCTGCCATTCGAGAGCTCAAGCAAGAGCTAAATGCAGTCATTCTGGCTCACTACTACCAAGATCCTGACATTCAAGATAGTGCTGACTACATTGGTGACTCGCTTGGTTTGTCGCGTCAGGCTGCTGCTACCGACGCCGACGTGATTGTCTTTGCAGGGGTTCATTTTATGGCCGAGACGGCTAAGATTCTCAACCCCGACAAACTTGTGTTGCTGCCCGATCTCAACGCTGGTTGCTCTCTGGCAGACAGTTGCCCACCTGCCGAATTTGCCGCCTTCAAAGCAGCTCACCCCGATCATCTCGTGGTTTCATATATCAACTGCACAGCGGAGATCAAAGCCCTCAGCGATATCATTTGCACCAGCTCCAATGCTGTCAAGATTATTGAGCAAATTCCGCCTGAGCAGCCGATCATCTTTGCTCCCGATCGCAATTTGGGGCGCTACGTGATGGCTCAAACCGGACGTGACCTCGTTCTGTGGAATGGCAGCTGCATCGTGCATGAAACATTTTCTGAGAAGCGCATTGTGCAACTCCAGATTGAACATCCCAACGCCGAGGTGATCGCCCATCCAGAATGCGAAGACGCCGTGCTCCGTCATGCCCACTACATTGGCTCAACCACAGCTCTGCTGAACTACTGCCAACATAGCCACAGTTCAGCGTTTATTGTCGCCACCGAACCGGGAATCATCCACCAGATGCAGAAGTTGGCTCCAGATAAGCGCTTCATCCCTGCCCCTTCATTCAACAACTGCAACTGCAATGAGTGCCCCCATATGCGGCTCAACACCCTGGAGAAACTGTATCTCGCCATGGCACACCAATCCCCCGAAATTACGCTGTCAGACGAGATTAGATCGGCAGCATTGCGGCCAATCCAACGCATGTTAGACCTGAGTTAGAAACTGTGAATCAGGGGCGATCGCCCCTTAGTGGCCGTAACGAACCAACGTCACTGCTTATGTGAGCGGTAGGGTGATGTTAGCGCGAACGTAACGCGCCACTATGAGTTTTTTTTTCAATGCCTGATTCACCCGATGCCCATCTCAGTTGTTTCTAGTTTCCTACTTCTGATTTCCTATTTCTGATCTGCCGAGAAGTCTTCTATGCTAGAAGCACCGTGCACAGGCAAACGCTATGACGAAACAAACTGCACATTGGGCATGCATTCTCTCACTCAGCGGTGCAATAGCTGGGCTGGTCGCACCTGCCAGTTGGGCCTTAAACATCTATGACCTCCAGCGTCTGCAAGACACCGGGCAATGTCGCGGCTGTGACCTGATAGCAGCAGACCTCGCCCGCGTCAACTTGAGCAGCGCTGATTTGCATCGAGCAGACCTGCGTGGCACATCTTTAATTGGCACCAATCTGACTGCAGCCAATCTCAGCATCGCCGACCTCAGCCGTGCCGACCTCAGCCGTGCTCGCCTCCAACGCGCCAATTTGCAAGCAGCCCGTCTAGGTGAGGCCAACCTGAGTCAATCCAACCTTCGCAGTGCCCGACTCGATCAGGCCAGTTTATTTCGAGCCAACCTCAGCAATGCTAACCTGAGCGGAGCCCAGCTAACCGATACGTTTCTAGTCGGAGCCAATCTAAACGGCGCTAATCTCACCAATGCTCGATTAACCAACGCCTTTATCCGCAATGTGCGTCTAGACAACGCCATCCTGTGCAACACCACTATGCCTGATGGAGATGTTGTCAATCGAGACTGCCCAGAAGTCCCCTTAAAAAGGGTGGTAAAACGGGGGATTTAGGGGGATCCCCACTTTTGCTACAGGAAATGGGACTTTTCAAACATCCTCTTAGCTCGACTTTATCCAAATGCTAGAGCCTCTGCCTGGAGCAGGTTCTGGTGTGCCAAGTCCTCCCTGGACTTTTCTACATATCAGCTAGGTGCGAGATATACAAACAAGGTCGGCTTCCCGCCTGCACTCCAGACACAGTCGAGAATGACACCGGACTCAAATGGATAAAGTCGAGCTTAGGGTCGCCACCCAAAACCATCTTGCTCTGAGGCAGAAATTTTAGGGTCGCCACCTGAAACGTTTGAGGTGAGAAGGAAACCCATGTCACTCCCAGGTAGACCATTCTCAGTCCAAGGAAGAACCATTTCTGATTGACTGCAAATCTGTTTCATGTCGCGCAGCGAAACGCCCCTCCTCTCCTAGATGTCCTGCCATGTATACACACCCTAGACTATTGCTCTAGATCCCAGCCTCGAAACGCAAGTCCAGAGTTTCGTTTGGAGGGGGTTTTGGGAACGCAACCGTCCCTCAATTGGAGGTTTGAGGGACATCCCCCAAGCGGGGATGCAGAAGCTCAGCAGCCATTGAGCGGCAGCGAATGCAGCATCGTTTGCGGTGATAACAGTTGTATATATGCAGTAGCCTAGATGCCAGAAAGCTTTAAGATTCCAGATATCTGAAACCCATCACCCCACCACTCCCTCACCTAGCTGAAGCGATTTAAAGTGACAAAGAGAGGTATATGCGAGTTGACAATAGCAAACGTAAAGCAATGATAGTACTGGATGCTATTGAACTTGATTGACTATGCTATTGGATGCGATCGCGATATCGTGTTCATACTTCAGTCATTATGGTTTACCCATGACTTCGCAATACATCCCGATTAGCTGTGCATTTCATGATGAGTTGGAGGCGTTGGCGACGCTCCATCGACTATGTGTTGTGGTCTTCAAGACGGACTCTGGCGGTGTGGAAACAGTTACTGATGTGATTGAGGATGTCTATGCCCAGCAGCATGAAGAATTTGCTCGGTTCAGAAGCGGTCTGGTCATTCGTTTAGATGCGTTGATAGAAGTGGACGGCAAGCCGCTTCCGCCTCCTGGTGACGGATAAATGTAGAGGCCACAAGAGTTCCAAATGCCTACCCCTACTGGTCTCGAAGCCGCGACCAATGTTTGAAGGCGACGGAATGCTGCGTCTCCAACTAGTCTTAAATGTGTAAGGTGCGGTTGGCATCTGGTATGGCACCGACCGCCAACCGCCGCATCAGGACTAGCGCACTGTCAGGTTTATCAGACTCATAGACCCGTTTTCAGGGTTGGATACCACGACTTGATTGCTGGCTGGAATAAACACAACGCCTTCGGGCTCAAGCTCAGCGGCGCGATCGCCCGCCACGATATCAGGATTAAGAACTACTATTTCCACTAGTTGGATATTGGTCGGATCAGTGACATCGTGAATTGAGACCGCATCAGATCGTTCTAGTGCTACGAATGCTAGCGTTCGTCCTTCGACAACACCCACATCGACCACTTCCGGCTCTGGCCCTTTGCTGTCGCAGCGCTGAGGCAACTGCAATGCTATGACGGCCTCTTCAATCGAGTCGCCACTGTCGCTGATAAATTCTCCAGTCACTGCATCAAAGATGCTGATGCTGCGCGTGCCATGAGGACTAAGAACAACACCTTCGTAACTCTGGCTGTTAACATTCGTGAGATTATCTTCGTCAGCCGTGACGAAATAGCGCCCATCTGGGGTTAGAGCAAGGCCATCGGGTTCACGAGCAGAGGTAAATTCTTGCCGTAGAGACTCGTCATAGCTGCTAGCTTGGCAAAGCCCCTCTCCAACTTTGTCCTGGATGAAACCAAACCCCGTGCGAACGCCCAGATCAAAATTTTGTACCGTAAATGCGTCTACCGTTAATGGGCTCGGAAGCGGATTTGGCACTTCGATGCGGGCGACTGCATTGTTTTCCTGGATGGTTGCCAGAATAAACTGGCTATCGACTGAAATGCGAACAGTTTCGGGCTGAGGATCGTGAGCAAAGAAGGGAAGGTTGTCGGGTGGAATCGGAATCTCGACTTGCGTCATCTGGGCGGGGCCATTGCGCAAGTCGATGACTGAAATCGTGCCGGGGCGATTGTCGAGATTGGTCAGATCGTCTTCATTTTCTTCATCTTCATTGGCAACCGCAGCAAACTCGCCATTGGCCGCGATCGCCACTGAGTCAGGCCCCCGTCCGACTGTAACCTGCCCTAACACCTCTAGGCTGGGGAGGGCGATCGCCACAACCTTACCTGGGACTTCGTCAAAGGTACTCAAGTTGGCCTCGTCATCATCTTTAACACCAACCAACGCATAGGAACCATCGGGGCTGATTGAGACACCGGTTAGTTCGGCAGCCGTTGACCCATCGGGGAGATACTCTGCAGTCAGCGTCCATGTGCCTAGGAGTTGCAGGGAGTCAGTGCTAATGCCCACCAGCGTTAGTGTGTCACCACCCACTACTACCGCAAACTGGCCATCATCGGAGACGTCTAGCATTTCTGCACCTGCCAGATCAGACAGCGTAAATGTGAGGTCAGCTTGAATCTCAGGGGTCTGGGCGATCGCTAGTTGAGATGCACTAGAAACGATAGGCGCAGTCAACAGGGCGATCGCCGCTGCTAGCGAAACCTTCATCAAGAGGAGGGGCGCACATGCCCGCTTCACGATCGCACCAGATGTTAATGCAGGGTTCACACCACGGGGCAAGGATATTGGCTTCATTTTTTATCTAACTGAAACTTTAACAAACTAACCCTACCTGCCTAGGGAACGAATTTTGATTAATAAGAAAATAAGAAGAAATTAAGAAACGGCTAATCTGCTCCAGAGATTGTAAGTTACAGAAATTTGCAGAGCGTAGTCGAAGCCTACGGTACGGGAGAATCAGCCTTTCACGAGTTTTGTCAGCCAGCCAGGGGGCGATCGCCTTAGATCTGATCGATCTGATCGCGGGGAGTGCCATAGCCCCCGCCTCCTGGCGTCTCAATGACAAAGGTGTCGCCGGGGTTTAGCACAACAGTTGCTAGATTACTCAAGCGTTCGATATGACCGTCATGACGCTCGATATAGTTTTGACCAATTAATCCGGGTTGGCCACCTGCCAGCCCAAAGGGTGGAATGCGGCGATGGCTAGAAAGAATTGTCGCTGTCATCGCCTCTCGAACCTGAATCCGTCGAACCACGCCATTGCCGCCACGATGGGCTCCCTGACCGCCGCTGTTTGCACGGATAGCAAAGCTCTGCAACACCACTGGAAACCGCCATTCCAGCACTTCAGGGTCAGTGAGGCGAGAGTTGGTCATGTGAGTGTGCACGGCGTCTGCGCCGTCAAAGTTAGCTCCGGCTCCCGATCCGCCACAAATGGTCTCATAGTATTGATAGCGCTCATTACCAAAGGTGAAGTTATTCATAGTGCCCTGGGATGCGGCCATGATCCCCAAGGCGAGATAAAGTGCATTGGCGATCGCCTGTGACACCTCAACATTGCCTGCGACGACAGCAGCAGGATAGTGCGGGTTTAACATGCAGCCCTCTGGAACGATGATTTCCAACGGTCGGAGGCAGCCAGCATTCAGCGGGATATCTGCATCTACCAGCGTCCGAAATACATACAGCACCACGGCTTTGCAAATAGCCAGGGGCGCATTGAAGTTATTAGGCTGCTGAGGAGAAGTTCCTGTGAAGTCAATGCGGGCGCTGCGAGAGACGCGAGGATGGAAAACCGATTCCAAAGGAGCATCGCACGTAATGCTGACATGAATTTGGGCTCCTTGATCCAGGGGATAGGTAAATGTGCCAGTGTTGAGCACCTCAATTACGCGGCGCACCGATTCTTCTGCATTGTCTTGCACATGCTGCATGTAGGCTTGCACTGTCGCCAATCCATAATGGTCTACCATTTTGCGAAGTTCGTGCACTCCGGTTTTATTGGCTGCGACTTGAGCCTGTAAATCAGCAATATTCTGGGTTGGATTTCGGACTGGATAGGCCCCTTGTGTCAACAGATCTAATAACTCTTGCTGACGAAAATGTCCTTGATCAACTAGATGAAAGACGTTGATCAGCACCCCTTCCTCTTCGACTGAGGTGCTGTTGGCGGGCATTGAACCGGGTGTAATGCCGCCAATGTCGGCGTGGTGCCCTCGCGAGGCCACATAAAAGAGCGGTGCACGGGGGATGTGCCTGTCTTCGTCAAGAAACACAGGCGTAATCACAGTCACATCGGGCAGATGGGTGCCGCCATTGTAGGGATTGTTGAGCACATACACATCCCCTGGATATAGCGCGTGCCCCGTTTCTCGAATCAGGCTTTGGACACTTGCGCCCATCGAGCCCAGATGCACCGGAATGTGTGGGGCATTGGCGACCAACTGCCCCTGTTGGTCAAACACTGCACAGGAGAAGTCAAGCCGCTCCTTGATGTTGACGGAGTAGCTGGTGTTTTGTAAGGTAAACCCCATTTGTTCGGCGATCGCCATGAAGAGGTTATTGAAAATCTCCAGCATGACAGGATCTGGCGGACCTGAGACCCTGGGATATTTAGATAGCTCTCGTCCTGCATCGGTACTAACATGGGGTGAGGGAAGGGGCGATCGCTTCCGTAAAATCAGGTCATTTTTGACCGTGACCTCTGCCTGCCAACCGGGTTCAATCATGTTGGTTCCGGTTGTTTCAACGATGATGGCAGGTCCTGTGATCGAAAATCCGGGCGAGAGGCGATCGCGTTGATAGACTGGAGCATCATGCCACGCGTCTGCTGTGTATACCGGAACTCTGGCGATCGGCTCAGGTGACGTGGGCGATCGCTCTAAGATGAGTTCTGCCGAAATCGGCATCTCACCAATGGCCTCAACCGATGCCGTGCTCACAATCAGCGGTTGCTCAGCCATGACAAACCCATATCGCTGCTGATGCGCCGCTACAAAATGAGCCGTCATCTCATCTGGTGTACCCATCTCAACTGCCAGAGCAGAATCGGTGCCTTCATACCGTAGATGCACCTGTTGCCGCAGTTGGATGTTGGCCGCAGCAACACCCTGGCTAACGACTTCTGCTAGGCTGTCAGCGGCTAGTTCTGCCAGTTGTGCTGCCAATTTGGGCATCACGTCGGGAATGAGTTTTAGCTCAATGGTCTTTTCTCGCAAGGCGCGAATGTCAGCGAGTCCCATGCCGTAGGCAGATAGCACTCCTGCATAGGGATGGATGATAATTTGCGTCATGCCCAAGGCGTTGGCAATCAGGCAGGCGTGCTGCCCACCCGCCCCACCAAAGCAGCAGAGCGTATATTCAGACACATCGTACCCCCGCTGCACAGAAATTTTTTTGATGGCATTGGCCATGTTATCTATGGCGATCGCCAGGAATCCAGCGGCGGCTTGCTCAGGTGTGCGGCGATCGCCCGTTGCCTGATGAATCCTGTCGGCTAGATCAGCAAACCGAGTTCTGACAATATCAGCGTCTAGAGGTAAGTCAGCTCCGGCACCAAATACATGGGGGAAAAACTCCGGCTGGAGCTTGCCCACCATCACATTGCAGTCGGTCACAGTGAGTGATCCGCCATTGCGATAGCAGGCTGGCCCCGGATAAGCCCCCGCCGACTCAGGCCCCACCCGATAGCGCGACCCATCAAACACCAAAATTGAGCCGCCCCCCGCAGCAACCGTATGAATTGCCATCATCGGAGCCCGCAGCCGCACTCCCGCAACTTCAGTTTCAAAGGTACGCTCATACGCTCCGGTGTAGTGTGACACGTCGGTTGATGTGCCCCCCATGTCAAAGCCAATAATCTTCTCAAAGCCGGCCAGCTTGCTGGTTTGCACAGCTCCAACAATGCCCCCAGCAGGCCCCGATAAAATGCTGTCTTTCCCTTGAAACAGCGCTGCATCGGTCAGCCCGCCATTCGATTGCATAAACATCAGTCGGGGTTGGGGCGATGGAGCCTCATGCGGCTTGTGTGGAGACACGGTGCTCAGGTTGTCATGATGGCCAAGTTCTGCTGCAATCCGATCGACATATCGTCTCAAAATGGGAGAGAGATACGCATCAACCACCGTCGTATCGCCACGGCCCACGAGCTTGATTAATGGACTCACCTCGTGAGACACCGACACCTGAGTGAAGCCTATATCACGCACAACTTGAGCCAACTGACGCTCATGATCAGGGTAGCGATAGCTATGCAGCAGGGCGATCGCACAGGAGCGAATGCCAGACGCATAGGCGGCTCGCAAGTCGGCAGATAGCGCATCGGTAATCTGAAGTGGTTTTAACTCTTCTCCCTGTGCACTGTAGCGTTCGGGCACTTCAATCACCTGTTCGTAGAGCATTTCCGGCAGGATGATTTCACGCGCAAAAATCTGAGGCCGATTTTGGTACCCAATTCGTAGGGCATCACGAAAGCCTTGCGTAATCAGGAGAAGGGTGCGATCGCCTTTTCGCTCTAAGAGGGCATTGGTCGCCACTGTCGTGCCCATCTTAATCACGGCAATTTGTTCCACAGGCAGGGGTGCATCAGCAGGAATGCCCAGGATATCCCGCATCCCTTGCAGCGGCGCATCAGCATAGTGCTCTGGGTTCTCAGAAAGCAGCTTGTGGATCTGGATCTGGCCATCCGGCGCTTGAGCTACCACATCGGTAAACGTGCCGCCCCGATCAATCCAAAACTGCCAACGGTTGACATGGCTGTGATCAGCTGTTTCCTTGAGTCCAGGGTCACGATGCATCGTCATGGCAAAACCTCATCGGGTCAGTTATGTCTTAAGAAAATAACAAGTCTTAAGAAAATAGGTTATCCCTTGTAATCTAGGATGCCGTATTGGACACTCATTCTTGGATGCGATCGCACAGCCATTAGTAGGACGTTTTTTGTGACAATAGCACTCGTCTCGTCTTGGCCTCGCCAAATAATCCAGATGGGTTGATTTAGCCTAACTCAGCCTAGTTGCAATCACTCAGCCATTTTCAGAAGCATGTATGCGTATCTATCTGTTTAGGAGCATGGGCGGCGTCATCACGGATCGGAGTTAATTCTGAGGATCAGGATTAACCCAATTCAAGGTCTTTTACCTCGCCTCAATCAACGTAATAAAGTACCCAAGCCGGGTGTTTTCAAACTGTGACAGATTTTGCAAAATGGCATAGCAGCTCAATGTCCAACAGATTTAGTAGTGTTCTCCAGCTTGATTTCAGACTGCAATTCCAGGCCATAGTTTGAGGCAATATCCGCTGATTCAATTCCTGAACTTACGTCATTCATCGTCCATCATGACCCACTACCTAGCGAGGACTTCGTATGCCTGATTTAAATGGCACTTTGATGCAATATTTTCACTGGTACACGTCTGATGATGGTACCTTCTGGAATCAGCTCACAGACTCCGCCAACAGTCTGGCAGAAGCTGGCTTTACGGCTCTGTGGTTGCCGCCTCCTTACAAGGCGAGCGGAGGCGCATCTGATGTTGGTTATGGGGTCTACGACCTGTTTGATTTAGGCGAGTTTAAGCAGAAGGGCACTGTTCGCACGAAATATGGCACCCGTGACCAGTATTTGACGGCTGTCGATGCCGCCCATCGGGCCGGAATCCAGATCTATGCAGATGGGGTGTTTAATCATCGCAATGGAGCCGATGCAATCGAGGAGGTTGAGGTTGTTCCGGTGGCATGGAGCGATCGCAACCAGGAAATTGGTGCACCTC
Source organism: uncultured bacterium (assembly GCA_964502605.1). Taxonomy (GTDB): domain Bacteria; phylum Cyanobacteriota; class Cyanobacteriia; order CAZCXK01; family CAZCXK01; genus CAZCXK01. The sequence continues at coordinate 10,648 of CAZCXK010000066.1, read as the reverse complement.
GCAAAATCCGCATCTGGAGCGAATTTAACTTCCCAGATCGGGGCGACAAGTATTCCAGCATGAAATGGCATTGGTGGCATTTTGACGCCGTCAATCACAATGCCGATGCACCCGGAGACACTACCATCTATCGATTGAAAGACAAGCGATTTGACACTGAAGTGGATCCTCGTGAAGGCAACTATGATTTTCTGATGGCCTGTGACCTCGACATGGGAGAAAATCAGGTGCGCGGAGAGCTGAAATATTGGGGCGAATGGATCCTTGATACCGCTGGCATAGACGGATTTCGACTCGATGCAGTCAAGCATATCCGCGCTTTCTTCTTCAATGAATGGCTCGATCACGTCCGTCATTATGCCCAAAAGAGTCTGTTTGCAGTTGGCGAATATTGGCTCGATGATATCGAGGCGCTGCACTGGTATCTCGGCATCACGGGCGGGCGCATGTCTCTGTTTGATGTGCCGCTGCACTACCACTTTCATCGAGCCAGTCGGGCAGGCAGTAGCTATGACATGCGAAACTTACTCGATGGCACCCTGATGCAGCAGCAGCCTGCTCTGGCAGTCACCTTCGTTGAAAATCATGATTCTCAACCGCTGCAAATGCTCGAATCGGTCGTGGAGTCATGGTTTAAGCCCCTGGCCTACGCGTTTATTTTGCTGCGCCGAGAAGGGTATCCTTGTGTCTTCTATGCTGACTATTATGGAGCGCACTATCGCGACAAAGGCCGTGATGGCAATGAGCACGAGGTCTGGATGGACTCACACCGCTGGCTGATTGATAAATTTCTCTATGCGCGCACAACGTTTGCCTATGGCGATCAATATGATTATTTAGACCATCCCAATACCATTGGCTGGACAAGGCTCGGAGATGAGACGCACCCGAAGGCAATGGCTGTGGTGATGACCAATGGCGCTGACGGGTGGAAATGGATGGAAGTCGGCAAGCCTAATGCCGTATTTAACGATATTACTGAGCACATCGCCGATCCTGTGCGCACTAATTCGAGTGGATGGGGGCAGTTTCGATGCAATGGTGGCTCGGTCTCAGTCTGGGTTGAAGCTTAAAGCAAGGCTGGCATGATCATAGGCAATGGAACCCCGATGTCTTCGGTTTTGAGCGCACCGGGGCTCTATATACCCATGAGCAAATCTGATATGGCATTTTGAGTGGGGCGATCGCCCCATCTGATCTCAAGCCAGCAGTCAAGTCAGTTGTCGCTACGTCAATAATTGTTATATTTATTTACATAATGTTACAAAACATGGAGGCTAGATTGATTAGAACCAAGTCACGCGTTGGCAGATGTGAGTTGGTGGATGTTTAGGAGCCTGAGATGATGATGAGCTTTAGCACGATGCGGTATTCGAGTTTTTGAAATGATGGACAGCGGCACATTAATTGAACGCTACTTATTGGGCGATCGCGATTTTAGCCACCTAGACTTGCACGGCGCGGGGCTAGAAGAGGTCAACATGCCCGACATTAAATTAATTGAGGCTAATTTAGGATGGGCAAACCTGAGCTTCGCTAATTTGTGCAACTCTATGCTGCAGCGATCCTGTTTGAAGCACACTAAACTCTGGCGCACCCGCTTAGATCACGCGAATTTAGTCGGAGCAGATTTGACCCATGCATTTTTAATTCGAGCTAGTTTAAAGGCTGCGGATCTGACACATACAACCCTGGCTCAGGCTAATATGCGCCTCGCATGTTTGCGGGGGGCGTCCTTGTGTAGGGCCACGTTAGTGGGCGCTGACCTCCGCTATGCTGACCTCTTTGGAGCCGATTTATCCGGCGCTGACTTGACCAACGCTAATCTGCAAGGTGCCAATCTGACCGATGCAACCTTGAGTGAGGCCTGCTTGTATGGGGTCAGGTGGGAGCGGGCAATCTTGCCTCGGGCCAACCGATATATCGATAGTCATCAGCGTACTGAAGTCCTCAGTCTGCGCTAGATTGCTTGGGTCAGTGCGGTTAATTAGCGGCACATCGGTGCGACACAGATTCAGGTACTTTCGTCTATGCTGGCAAGCAGCGTAGATTTTAGTTCAGAATTCTGTGGCAACGTTATGTCAAAACGTGTTTCATTTTTAGGCTTGGCAGAGCCCATCGCTGCATTGGTGGCTCGATCTTGGGCTCTACCATCAGTTCTGCTGATTCTATTGCAAACCAGTTCAGCAGCAGCAGCAAGTGGCCCTAGCACATCGACTGACATCACTGCTGATATCACTGTAGAATGCGAAATCCTGATTGCGGGGGGTGGCCTAGCGGGGACGGCAACAGCCTATGAAGCCCTCAGGGCAGGTCGCACAGTTTGTTTGACCGAACTCACAGACTGGGTGGGTGGGCAGCTCTCATCGCAGGGCACATCGGCGCTTGATGAAGCACGGATGCAGCGATCGCTCCTCTTCTACGCAGATGGATATAATCAACTGCGCCAGCGCATTGCTAGACAATATCGGGTGCAAAATCCAGGAGATTGTTGGGTCAGCGCCTCCTGTTTCTTACCAAACGATGCTCATGCGATATTGTGGGATATGCTAAACGATGCCGCTGATGATGGCAATGGCACACTGAAGTGGTTTCCAGCGACTGTGATCAAAGATTTAGAAATCAGGTCGGATGGACGCCTAATTGAAGGGGCGATCGCCATTCAACGCACGCCCGCTCCTGAGGCTCCGCCGCTGAATACGGAACCGCTGTCTCAAACTCTGGTGGATGCTTATCAGATAGAAGACTCCGATCGCTTCGACAAATCAATCATTCGCTTTGTGCCACTACGTGATGATGATGCCGATGTCGGTAATGCCGAATCAGCCGCCCCTTGGTATGTGATTGAAGCGACCGAGACTGGAGAACTGATCGCTTTGGCCGATGTGCCCTACCGTCTGGGCATTGACCCGCGATCGTCTCTCAATCCATCGTCGGCCAGTGAGACGGGCGACCCCTACTGCACGCAGGGGTTTACTTATACCTTTGCCATGGAGCAAACTGAATCACCCCAACCCCAACAGCAACCCGATTTCTATGCCCAATACAAACCCTATTACAGCTACGACCCTGAGCCCGATCGGTTTAACTTTGTCGATGTCTTCACCTACCGTCGGATCTGGGCTCCGGGTGGCGACGATCGCCCTCAACTCAGTCGCTGGGGTGTGGGTGTCCCAGAGCCGGGTGATATCTCAATGCAGAACTGGGTCTGGGGCAACGATTATCGTCCTGGTACCTCCGAAGACAACCTGATTTATAGCCGCGATCAGCTAGATGAGCAAGGTCAACTCGACCGAGGTGGCTGGCTGGGTGGCTTGCGGGCTGCGACTCTGCAAAGCGGTGAAGAACAGGCTCTTGGGTTTTACTATTGGCTCACAGCAGACACGACTGATTCGGCGGGGCGATCAAAAGATACCCATCTCAACCATCAGTTGCTCACCGGCCTCGACTCGCCCATGGGCACTGAGCATGGGTTGTCTAAATATCCCTATATCCGCGAAGCCCGTCGCATTATCGGGCGACCGTCCTACGCTTATCGGCAGGGCTTCTCGATTAGCGAAATCGATATTTCGCGGGCCGACTTTCAGGCCGACTATTACCAGACTGCTCTATCTAACGATGCCTATCGTCGCCTATGGGCTGCGATCGCGGGCTTAGAAGCAACCTCTGTGATTGGGAATCAAACCTCCCCAGAACAGGTAACTCGACGGACTCGCTCGACGATTTATCCTGACTCCATTGGCATTGCCCAATACGCGATAGACTTTCATCCCTGTATGGCATTCTCACCATCTGAGCGTCCGGGCAATATTGAGCGTCCGGGAGCGCGTCAGGGACATGGGCAAGCCTATCCAGCTCAAATCCCCTTGCGGGCCATGATTCCGCAACAGATTGATAATCTTCTGGTTGCTGGAAAGAGCATTGCAGCCAGCCATATTGCCGCTGCTGCCTATCGGGTACACTCATATGAATGGTCAGTGGGAGCTGCTGCTGGCACCACAGCATCGTTTGCGCTCGAACGCGATGTTTTTCCCTATGAACTCGTTGATGACTTGCCCCAGGCAGAACCTGAGCTGCAAGTCTTGCGCGATCGCCTCCAGCAAAATGGCAACCCCATCGAATTTCCCAATACATCAATCTTCAACGAAGACTGGGACGAGTGGCGAGTTTGGTAAGGGGCACCTCTGACCCAACAACTGGTGAGAAAAAACCCCTAGTGAGAGATGTGCCTCTCATTAGGGGAAATCCATTAGAAAATTGATTTTATCTAAAGAATGATGGTAGTCAGACTCGACGGCAACGTTGTCTAGAGCAAACCCTTGAGACGGCTCATTAGAGAACCGACAGGTCTAGCCTTCGGCAAGACAAGGGTTAGCTATCAGCAACTTTGTCTTTAAAGACTTTCCCCGCGCTAAATGCAGGAATTGTTGTCGCCGGGATTTTGAGGGCTTCCCCCGTTTTCGGATTGCGACCTTCGCGCTCTTTGCGACTGCGCGGCTCAAACGTGCCAAATCCTACAAGCGTAACTTTGTCGCCACTGCTAACGGCTTCGACAATGCTATCGAGGGCAGCCGTCAAGATCGCGTCTGCTTGTTTTTTGGTAATGCCTGACTTTTCAGCGATTTGATCAACCAATTCACCTTTGTTCATTTTCAAACTCCGCACAAACATTAGATGAGCATTGTACCTCAGAGGTAGGCCAGAATTGCCCTTGAGACACTTGATTCAAACTTTACTTCCGATTTATTGGATATTCATCGACGCTGAATTAGTATTTAGACATCAAGCAAGGCGCTTGTACACAACTTATACAGAAGCTATATACCGACTCTCTATAAAAGCCCTGGCAGCAATGCTGGGGCTTTATTCTAGGCTACCTGATTCTCCTCTCCCTTCCTGGTTTTCAATCTCTTGAGTGCTGAGACGGCCAGCTAGGCCACGCTGGGCAATGCGATCGCGGATCATGTTTCGGCGCGGTGACGATAGCTGTGCGCCCACCCACGAATTTTGCTTAAGCACTCGCGTCAGCTGCTCAGAATTTAGCGCTTGCACCAGTTGAATGGGGAGTGGCTCTCGGCTAATTTGGCGAATATAGGTCGGCTCCAAATATGTGTGATAGTGAGCTTGATCAGCAATATAGGTTTGCAAGAAAGCCGTGCTGAGGGTTTCGATATATTGCTGAGCCAATTGGCGGTCAGGGCCAATGATTTCGGGGGGCAGCAGCAATGCTTCGCTGTTTTCGGCGGAGTCGCCAATGGTGGAAAAGTGAGTGGCTTTGTGAATCAAAAGCAGATATTTGGTGGGTGCTTGCAGCCAGCTAAAGGGTAGCATTTGCTCAAGCAGCGTCGGAGCGACAATGTCTGCACTGCCGGAGACAATCATCACTGGAATATCAATTGTGGCAAATCCTTCTTGGCCAAACACGGTGCTGCCAATGGGGTTGATAGCAATAACGGCCTTGACTCGGTCGTCTTTAAGAGGGGGAATAGGGGGAGCCAGCCCCAATGCTCGACATTGCAGCAGCAGAGATAAATTAAGCGTATCTTCCTGCACATCGCCTTGGGGGCAATCGTCTTCGAGTTGCTCGGTGTTAATGGTGGCTCCGGCTAGGGCCAGCGCAGTATAGCCCCCAAACGACTGCCCGATCACGCCGACCTGATCGAAATCGAGCCGACCCTGCAGCACTGATTCATCTTCGGATCGTTGTTCTAGCTGATCTAGCGCATATTTGACATCAAGAGCCCGATCAACGAACTCACTGGGGTCAGCAACCTGAGTGGCAGATCCGGTAAACAGTGCTTGGATATGTTCAGTGTTGCTGCCCGGATGCTCTGGCAACATCACAGCGAACCCATAGGAGGCTAGATGGCGGGCTAAATAGCTGTAGCTGGTGCGATCGGAGCCTAACCCATGAGAAATCACCACGATGGGGGCTGAGGTAGCCGCATTGGGCAGATACAAGTCAACGCTAAAGAGGCGATCGCGACTGCGATCATTGAGTGCGAGAGTCTGTTGTTGCCAGCTAAAAGAACCGCTATCGCCCAGCGTTAGCAATTCCTTCGTTGCCAGATCAACTGGGTTGGGCGCAGTTGATAAGTCGGCGGCAAACTGGTCTCTCACCAAGGCGATCGCATCAGAGGTGGTGTTTGTCAGGCGATCGAGCTCTTGCACAATTGACAGCGCCCGCTCGATATCAATCACCATGCTAGAAGTGGGATAATTTTGTAGCACATTGAGCGGGGTGAGGCCATCATCGCTCACGGCTGCTAAGATGAGCGCCGCACGGAGGGCATAAAAGCCGGAATTAGACCCCGTGCGAACGATGGTTCCGAGCCGCTCTAGCAAAATTTCGCCTTGGCGAGTGTAGAGGAAATTGGACAGCGCAATCGGGTCAATGTCTGCCGGAGTCAACAGCACGCGCTCAATTTCGCTGAGCTGATCATCATTGAGACGGCGAGCATAGGCAGCCAGATCTCGCTCAATCTTGCCTTCACGGGCAAACGTTTCCAGCGATCGCACCGAAACGCTCAGCTCGATGGGGCCATATTGCACCCGAATATAGTCAGCAGCGATCGCCGGACTAGCCATTATCGCGGTCGGCATCACACTACAGCCGATCACAGCAGCCCATTTTGACACTGAGAGGACAGCAGCGGCTCGATGCAGAGAGTCCGTGAGCCGTCGAACGCAAGTTGGCATATCAGACGTGAAGAGAACCATGAACGTTGGGCCTCAGGATTGCAAGGGGATTGGGGGCTCTTGATCAAACCAGAACAGGCCAAGGATGCTATCTAACCCTGCTGCGATCGCAGAGTTGGGCTCGATCCTAAAAACAGACTCTTTTCCTAAATACCTCACCCTGATTAATACGGTATTAATAGCCGACTGGATTGTCAGCCGATCAGCGCGCATCAGCCCTATGTTCACTCCTGTCAGAACCTGGACTCCGAGGCCGTGCCCTGAATGGCTTAGATGTTGAACACTTCCAGTCGAACAAAATACGTTATGGATTGTGCGGCGTCTCTTCTGCACACGATACCAGCAAGTCAAGCAATTCGTCTTCCGACAGTTGGGTGATGCCAAATGCCTGAGCCTTCTCCAGTTTTGATCCGGCTTCATCGCCCACCACAAGATAGTCGGTCTTTTTGCTCACAGAACTGGTAACTTTGCCCCCTGCGGCCTCAATACGGGCTTTGGCCTCGTCTCGCGTGAGCGTGGGCAGGGTGCCCGTGATTACAAATGTCTTGCCAGCAAGGGGCTGAGCAGCCGTGTCAATATTGGCAGCTGCTGACCCAACCAGTTGCACCCCGGCTTGCCCCAGCCGCTCGACTAGCGTCTGGTTAGACGGCACCTGAAACCACTGACACACCGACTGAGCAATTTCAGCCCCGATGCCATGCACTGCGGCCACGTCGTCAGCGGTCGCCTGCGCCAGCCGCTCAGCCGAAGGAAAGTGGTTGGCTAAGAGCTGAGCATTGACGCTACCCACATGGCGAATGCCCAACCCATAGAGCACCCGCCACCAGGGCTGCTGTTTTGATTGGGCGATCGCCCCTACGAGATTTTCTGCTGACTTTTGCCCCATGCGCTCAAGGGTCGTGAGCGATGCAGCCGTGAGGTCATAGAGATCGGCGACTGTTTTGACGAGCTCGTGTGCTAGCAGCAGCTGCACCCACTTCTCGCCCAAGCCGTTGATATCCAACGCGCCTCGGCCAGCCCAGTGGATGAGAGCCCCCCGCACGATTGCCGGACATGAGGCATTGATGCATCGGGTCACGGCTTCCCCGTCAGGTTTGATCAAGGTTGAGCCGCATTCTGGGCAGTGGGTCGGCATCTCAAACGGTTGAGCGTGAGCCGGTCGCAGCTCTGGCAGCACCCGCACTACTTCTGGAATGATCTCTCCAGCCTTGCGAACAATGGCCGTATCACCCACGCGAATGTCGAGATCGGCAATGTGGTCGGCATTGTGCAGCGTCGCTCTTGACACCGTGGTGCCGGCCAGATGCACGGGCTTGAGTTCGGCTAGGGGGGTCACTGCTCCGGTGCGCCCCACGTTGACGGTGATGCGCTCGACTACCGTCGGAGACTCCTCCGCTGGATATTTGAGGGCGATCGCCCAGCGGGGAAACTTTTGGGTAAACCCCAGCTCATCTTGCAGCGTCAAGGCATTGAGTTTAACGACAACCCCATCCGTGAGATAGGGCAACTCGACCCGCTGCGTCGCCCACGCTTCATAAAAGGCTTGCACATCGGCCAAGGCTGGGCACAGCGCCCGATTTGGATTGACCTTAAAGCCAATGCGCTGCAGAAATTCGAGGGTCTGCCATTGGCTATCTAGATGGTATTGGCCAGCATCCAAGGAAATGTCTAATGGACGCATGCCCTGGCGATCGCCCCCATGCAGAGTGTAGGCAAAGAAGTCTAAGCGGCGCTGGGCAACGATGCGAGAGTCGAGCTGACGTAGAGTACCCGCAGCGGCGTTGCGCGGGTTGGCAAAGAGTGCCTCCCCTGCTCGTTCACGTTCAGCGTTGATATCCTGAAACACGTCAAGTGGCAGGAAGGCTTCGCCGCGCACTTCAAGGCGCTCAGGCGGATGCTCTATGTTGAGCCGCAGCGGAATCGAGCGAATGGTTTTAATGTTTTGGGTAATCTCTTCTCCAGTGATGCCATCGCCACGGGTGGCACCGCGCACGAGAATGCCCTGCTCATAGGTGAGGGCAATGGCGGAGCCGTCTATTTTCAGCTCACACACATATTCAAATGACGGCATATCTGCCACGCGCTGCCAGCGCTGCTGCCAGTCGGCTAGCTCATTCAGATTAAAGGCATTCTCCAGGCTATAAAGCGGAATATTGTGGCGCACTGACTTAAACTGGGGCGCAGGGCGATCGCCCACCCGCTGTGTTGGGCTATCAGGCGTCACTAGGTCTGGATAGGCCGCCTCCAGGTCTTGCAGCTCTCGATACAGCTGGTCATAGACGGCGTCTTCCATCAGCGGCGCATCCAAAACGTAATAGGCATAACTGGCCTTCTGAAGGAGCTGACGCAGTTCGCTGGCGCGTTGGGTTACCTCTAAAGATGCTGAAGCCACGGAGCCGTTCCTTTGCTGTGAAATGATGCGTCAGAGGCTAGTGTAACGCCCTGGCTAGGTCGATGGGGATCTGGTATCGTCTCAACGGCGCAGTTGTTTGCGGGTGAGGGCTGACCCCTAGATGAATGAGACTAGGAGCTACATCCTAAGGCACTATACATTAGCGATCGCCAATCAAAATCTGGGGCTAGAGCACTGGGGATGTTTCCCCAAGCGGAGCTGTAGAAACCCAGCAACCATCAAGAGGCAAGGAATGCAGCATCGTTTGGAGCTGTAGCTGTTGTGGGTACAAAATAGCCCTCCAGCACAGTAGAGGTCGTTAGGAAGGAGGAGAGGATGGAGGGGGCGATCGCCTCACATAGCGAGTAATCACGGTAATTGCCGTCACGGCAGTGATTGACGCCACAAATAGAAACAGCGTCATATTCAGGAGCGGCAAATTAGTTTGCTCAGTCGCCTTAAAGATCAGATAGAGCGTATAGGCGACGTAGTAAGCCAAAAACAATAGCCCTTCCCAGCGGCTGATCACATTGCCTGTAAAAAAAATGGGTAGACAGGCCACTGCTACGGCAATCATCACCGGGATGTCAAACCGCAGCGCTGGCGCATAGACATCAACCCCATGGGGAGCCAGCAACCCCGCTAGCCCTAGCACCGCCAAAATATTAAAAATATTGCTACCAACCACGTTGCCTACAGCAATATCACGCTGGCCGCGCAGACTGGCAATCAGTGAGGTTGCCGCTTCAGGCAGCGACGTGCCAATGGCCACAATCGTCAACCCAATGATTAACTCATTGACGCCGAGATCTTGAGCAATGGCGATCGCCCCTGCCACCAACCAGCGCGATCCCAAAATTAGCAGCGCCAGGCCACCGATGATGTAGACAGCATTGCGAACCCACCGTGGCAGAGGAGCCGAGGAGCGATCGCCATATTCTTCAGCATATTCGTCTTGGACGCTGACATCTTTTTCTCGACGGCTCTGATACACCAAGAAAGTCGTGTAAACAATGCCGCCCATGACCAGCAACCCGCCATCTAGCTTGCCAATATTGCCATCTTTGGCCAAAAATAGCGCTAATACAGAAACGCCAATCATAATCGGCACATCTAAACGCACGAGCTGCTGAGCCACGACCAACGGTGTAAATAACGCCGAAATGCCCAAAATGCCCAAGACATTGAAAATATTGCTGCCCACCACATTGCCAATCGAGATACCCGCCTGCCCTGAGAGATTAGCCTGCAAACTCACGGCCATCTCCGGCGCACTCGTGCCATAGGCCACGATGGTAAGACCAATGATCAGCGGCGAAATGCCAACCCGCGCTGCCAGCCAAACAGCCCCACGCACTAATACTTCTGCGCCAGCAACGAGCAACACGAGCCCCAAAACGACTAAACCAACCGATGCTGCTGTCATCATTACCTCTGACTATTGGCTCAAGGCAAAAGCTGCAAGAGCGTTGTGATATGCCAATCAAATCTGCTAACTGGCGTGAAATCCATCATAGTATTGTGGATGCCTTTGATGGAAGATAACGACCCAAAGAG
>CAZCXK010000065.1:27041-30095 GCA_964502605.1 uncultured bacterium | reverse complement strand
TCAGAGAGCTTGTTGCCCTGGCCGCTTTGGAATTCGTCACGCTGGCGCTCAGAGAGTTGAGTGGTCTGACTGCCCGAGAATTCGTCACGCTGGCGTAGGGCGCTAGCTTCAGCTGGGGCGTAGTAGGTCAGCGCTAGAGTTGCAGTGGCTAAGCTGGCAAAGAAAATTCGATTCATGGTTTTAACTCCTGTGAATGACTTCCTGAGTGGAATGATTTAACTCTAGGAAGCAATCGAGAGGAAGTCGGGAAGATTTATTTTCTAGCAAAAAAACCTGCAATTTTTTGGGTGCAACCAGTCTATTGATCGCTCCAGATTCTGACTCTGTCGAGCTTACGACCTCAAGCAGCCACAGATGAGGAGTTTGGGGTAGGTGTCGCGGCTATTCGACCCGCAAATTATTATCGAAATTGTCGTAGCCTGAGACGACGCCATTTTCCAGGTTGACGGTGCTACCGCCGTAGTGCAATACCGCTCGGCAAAGCGAATCGTATCGCTGAATCTGTGTTGGTGTTCCTTGAATGTCATATACATCAGCTTCTGACGACCCCAACGACCACGCTGTTTTCTCTGATGATGCATCAGACGCCAATAGATTGACAGAGACGTTGAGATTATCGTCGAAGTTACTATATCCGGTGACAATATCGTTAGTGATTTCGACCATGCTCTCTCCGTAGTAAACCACGTCTCGATTTAGCGACGTGTAAGCATTTACGCGAGTCGGCGTTCCCTGGACTTGGAATAGACTGTCACGGGGGGAGCCCAACGTCCATAGATCATTTTTGGCCAAGGCTCCATAAACGAGGGATGGATCAACCGAAACGTTGAGGTTGTTATCGGCATTGTCATATTCGGCAACTCTACCATGCCGCAATGTGATCACACTATCGCGATAGTAAAGCAGCTCCTTGCACTCAGCATCGGCACGTTCAACGCGAGTGGGCGTTCCCTGCACGGTAATCACGGTTCCTCGATTTGACCCGACACTCCAAAATTCAGCCGTTTGGGGCGATCGCCCCGGTCGAGTTTGCACATTGCTTTGAGCATATTGCAAATTTCGCTGATATTCGCCAATCTTCTGCTGCGCCAGTGAGTAGTCATCGCTAGATAAGGGCACGGCCTGCATCAGCTGAATCGCACCTTGCCAGAGGTTTGCAACCGCATTCCAGTCTTCTTTAAACTCTGCGGTTTGGGTCTGTTCGGCGGCGCTCATGGCCTGATTCACAGCTTGCCGAAACGCATCAACCTCTGTTGTATCTTCGGCGGGGCGTCGATCAAAGAGCGATCGCGAGATTGGAAACTGGAGCGAAATAGCTACCCCCAGCGTCAGAATGCTGCCAATGATCACCCAAGGCAAAAAACCCGCACGCTTCTTGGGTTTGACATGTCCATTGGTGATGTCTATTTCTTCGAGATAGTGATAGGTTTTTCCGTTTCCGTTTTGCTCTGGACGAGGTCGCTTAGGCATGACAGATAAACAGGAAGAGATGCATGAACAAGGCTAACTCAGGGTACTCGATTGCTGATCGATTGTCGCTACGCGATCGCGACGTTGCCTCGGTTGAATTTGGGGATGATAGGCGACCCATGATTTAAGTCAGGCATCGATTCATTAAATTCACTATACTCATATCGTTTACTTGACCCAATCGCGATCGCCCATGGGAAACACAGACTCAATCATTGAAGCAGGCGGCAGTTAACGGAGTATGGATTTGCCGTTAGTTTATCACCCCAGCTATGTCGCCTCACTGCCAGCAGGGCACCGCTTCCCGATGGCAAAGTTTGGGCTACTCTATGACCTACTCATCTCAGATGGAGTGGCTGACCCGTCTCAGTTTCATCGGCCCAAACCGGCACTACCCCAGTGGATTGAACGAGTTCATATCCCTGACTATGTGCGTGATTATTGCCAGGGCACGCTGCCCCCGAAAGCACAGCGTCGCATTGGGTTGCCGTGGAGTCCGGAGCTGGCTCACCGGACGTGTATAGCGGTCGGAGGCACCATTCTGACGGCACAACTGGCATTAGAGTATGGCCTTGCCTGCAATACAGTAGGAGGGACGCATCACGCATTTCCCGACTTTGGATCTGGGTTTTGCATTTTCAACGATTTGGCGATCGCCACTCGCACCATTCAACACTTGGGGCTGGCCGAGCGCATTCTCATTGTCGATTTAGATGTCCATCAAGGGGATGGCACTGCTGTCATCTTTCAAGATGATCCAACGGTGTTTACTTTCTCGATGCATTGTGCGATTAATTTTCCCAGTCGCAAGCAGATCAGCGATCTAGATGTGCCCCTTCCTGAAGGGATGGAAGATGACGCCTATTTGCAAACACTCGCCAACTACTTGCCCGATCTATTAACTGAGTTTCAGCCCGACTTGGTGCTCTATGATGCTGGGGTTGACACCCATGTGGGCGATCGCTTGGGCAAATTGGCGCTCACTGATTCTGGCCTGTTTCGGCGAGATATGCAGGTTTTGGGTACTTGTCTAGCCGATCGGGTTCCTGTGGCGTGTGTAATTGGGGGTGGCTATGCCGAAGACTATCACATCCTGGCCTATCGCCATTCCCTGCTGCATCGAGCAGCCAGCCAGGTCTATCATCAGTTTCAGCTGTAGAGGAGATTGATCAGGTTTCTAGGAACACCAAAGGGCAATGGAGGTAAGGAGACTCGAACTCCTGACATCCTGCTTGCAAAGCAGGCGCTCTACCAACTGAGCTATACCCCCGTGTCAAACAAATCCGCTTAATTCAGACCTCGATTATATTAACTATGTTTTGCTGGATTTCAGACTAGAAGATTTGGTGTGGTAAGACCCAGTTAGCCAGAGGCGATCGCCCGCAGTGCCTGCAACAGAGCCTCATATTCTGCTGACGAATTCACTGGAAACCGTTGCCAGTCGTCACCGTGGCGCAAATCAGCAAACAGACCAATAGGGTCTTCGTGAAAATGGAGAAATGCCTTTGATTTGCGATAAAAAATGCCGCGCTTCTTTTCGGTCAAGCTCTGACATTGGCGCACCTCGGCTAGTAAAGCGTCTAG
>CAZCXK010000065.1:0-26941 GCA_964502605.1 uncultured bacterium | reverse complement strand
GCTTCTTTTCGGTCAAGCTCTGACATTGGCGCACCTCGGCTAGTAAAGCGTCTAGCCTGTCGAGGGCAGCATCACTCGCGTGTTTCATTTTAGATGCTTCCAGTGGGTAGACAGAATCTCCTACAATTGAAATTCTAAAGCACAAGATGGATTGAGTCATGGTATTGGTGGTTGCAACATTCTATAAATTTGTGCGTCTGGACAATCTGACCCAACGGCAAGCACGGCTGCTGAAGATATGTCAGACTGAGGCAGTCGAGGGCACGATCATCTTGGCAGAGGAAGGCATCAATGGCACCCTGGCAGGCACGCGAGCGGCAATGGATGTGGTCTTAGCCGACCTCGTATCTGATCCACAATTTTCCGATCTCACCATTAAAGAATCGACAGCTGCAACCCCGCCCTTTGAACGGTTGAAGGTGAAACTCAAGACTGAGATTGTGTCATTTGGGGTGCCGGAGGCTAATCCGGGCGATCGCGTTGGCACTTACATCAGGCCAGATGAGTGGAATGCGTTGATTTCCGATCCAGACGTGGTCACGATCGACACCCGCAATGATTATGAAGTTGAGATTGGCACCTTTCAGGGGGCACAAAATCCACAATTACAATCGTTTCGGCAACTTCCAGACTATGTGCGATCGCACCTTAACCCCCAACAGCACAAAAAAGTAGCTATGTTTTGCACCGGGGGCATTCGCTGCGAAAAAGCGACTGCGTATCTGCTACAGCAAGGGTTTACAGAGGTCTATCACTTGGAAGGCGGCATTCTAAACTATTTAGAAGAAATTCCACCTGAGCAGAGCCTCTGGCAAGGAGAATGCTTTGTCTTTGATCAGCGGGTTGCTGTTAAGCACGGGATTCAGCAGGGGTCATATGATCTGTGTGTTGGGTGCGGTCACCCGATTTCTGACGACGACAAACAATCGCCCCATCACCAAAACGGCGTGTGTTGTCATCGCTGCTATGAACGGGTGCCAGTAAGGCAGCAGCGGCGATCGCTTAAACGCAGACGCAAGCGAAACTCCCAGACAGTTGGATAAATGTCTGACTCCAACGATTGCACAGGGCGACAATCGGCTCAAGCTTTACTCGTTGCAAGACTTGGAGAAAGGTAGAGAAAAGCGGAACCCAAGTGCCAGCAGGCAACTTCAACAGTTTGCATATAGGGGGCGAGTGCAGAGCGTCTTTACTAGCTTCTGTAATCCAAAGCTTCTGCGATCCAAAATCCAAGCCTCTGTCAACTGATGTAATACCCTTAATAGGGGCAAAGGTACATGCTCATGATGTGATCGCTAGGGAGAAGCCATGTCAACCTTTACACTGCTGGTGACGAGTCTGGGCGAAGAGGCAATCGAGTCTAAGCTGACTCAGTTTTTGCTCGTAATTTGCGTATCGTTGAGTGTTGCGACCCTTTCGCGCACATTTAGCTTGTTTCGGCAGATTCCATACACCCTATTGCTGGTCATGGTGGGGCTAGGGCTGGCCATTCTCGATATTCGCATCGTGACGCTATCGCCCGAGCTGATATTGCTTGTGTTTTTGCCACCGCTGCTGTTTGAAGCCGGGTGGAATCTGGAATGGTCAAAACTGAAGCAAGATTTTGTGCCGATCGCCCTTTATGCCATCGTGGGCGTTGTCATTTCGGTGGGCGGCATTGCCTGGGGGTTGAATATGCTGACCGGGCTATCGCTGGCTACAGCGTTGCTGATTGGAGCCAGCTTGGCAGCAACTGACCCAGTTTCAGTGATTGCGCTGTTTCGAGAATTGGGCGTTGGCAAACGGCTCACCGTCTTGATGGAAGGCGAAAGCTTATTCAACGATGGGGTGGCTGTGGTGGCATTTACGCTGCTGCTAGGAGTTGCTCTTGACACCAGCGAACTGACCGTGCCCTTGGCGATCGCCCAGTTTCTCACCTTCGTCGGCATTGGAGTCGGCATGGGCAGCCTGATTGGGTTTGGCATCTCGTTTTTGACCCAGCGCTTTGACCTGCCGACCGTCGAACAATCTTTAACGCTGATTGCAGCCTATGGGGTCTACATCATTGCCGAACAGCTAGGCGGCTCAGGCGTGATCGCAGTAGTCACCGTGGGGATTATTCTGGGCAATTTTGGGTCGCGCATCGGCATGAATCCCAGGACGCGCCTGATTGTGTCTGAATTTTGGGAGTTTATTGCCTTCTTTGTCAACTCGATTGTGTTTTTGCTGATTGGCGACCAAATTCGGATCGACAGCCTGGGTGAAAACATTGTCTTGATTGGGGGGGCGATCGCCGCACTAATTTTAACGCGGGCCCTTAGCATTTACGGGTTGGGCAGTTTTAGCAACTGGCTGGTGCAGTCTAATTTACCCTGGAAAGAGCGGACGGTGCTCTGGTGGGGCGGGCTGCGGGGCTCAGTGTCGGTGGCGCTGGCCTTAAGCGTACCGGATGCCTTTCCTGAGCGTGAAACGATTATTGCTGTGGTGTTTGGCGTCATGCTGTTTACGCTGCTGGTGCAAGGGTTGACGACCAAACCCCTCCTCGAAGCGCTTGGCCTCTTAGGCGACGAACCGCTCCGGCAAAAATATTTAGAGGCGATCGCCCGTCGAGTTGCGCTCAATCGAGTGCTCGATCATCTTGCTGGTGTTGCCGATCGCCGCGAAATGGAACCTGAGTTTTATGACTATCAGGCATCGCTGGTCAAGGGACAGCTCGATAGTGTGCAAGACGAAATTAAAGAATTACAGACTCAACATCCGCAGTTTCGAGTGCTGATCGCCGAGCAACTCCGTGAGGAGATGGTCGCCATTGAGTCGGATACCTATGCCGAATTTATTCGAGCTGGGCGACTCAAAGAAAGCCTGTCACCTATGGTGAGAGATGTGCTGGTAGAAGCAAACGATCGCGACGACTAGCCCCCATCAGCCGAATTCAGCGTCACCGGAACTTTGAGGCTCAATGTCACGGCGCGTGCCGCCATAAACAGTGTCAGCGCTAGCCACAGCAGTTGACTATCTTGCAGGTGTTTGGCCAGCAGTGCCACCGGAATAAACCCAATCAGGGTTGCGATCAGCGTCGAGTTACGCAGAATCTTGCCTTCCGTTAAGCCCAAAAAATATCCGTCGAGCATAAAGGCGACTGACCCAAACCCCAAAAGCGGCAACAGCCATGCCACATAGTGGCTGACCTGCGCCAGCACTGTCCTGTGATTGGTTAACAGGCTAAAGAACTGTTCTGGCAACAGTATAAACGGCAGCGCGAAGACCAATCCAATGCTGATGCTGGTGCCGCCCGAAAACTTGATCAGCGGCATCAGCTGTTGAGAGTGGCCGCGCCCCCGAATCACGCCTGCCACGCTTTCGGTGGCAAAGGCCAACCCGTCAATAAAGTAGGCGGCTAGCATCACGACCTGCAACAGCAGGGTATTCGTCGCTAGAATGACTGTCCCCAGGGTGGCGCTTACATGGGTAAACAGCGAAAATGCGGAGGTCAGCGCAAAACTACGCACCAGAATGTCGCCATTGAGCTGAAAGACAACTCCAAAGGCATGGCGATCCCAAAATTGAGGGGCGATCGCCTTGAGGTCTGCCCAAGAGAGTTCCTGATGCACCGCAACAAGCCCGACCGCTAGTGCCAAATATTGGCTAAGCGCTGTTGCCCACCCCGCTCCGGCACTTTCCCAGCCCAGTTGCACAATAAACCAGTAGTCAAGGAGCACGTTAGCGCCATTGACCATCGCAGAAATCATCAGCACCTGCCGTACCTGCTCATTGCCCAAAAACCAGCCCAGCAGTACGAAATTGAGCAGCACGGCGGGCGATCCCCAAATGCGGGCATCATAGAAGGCTTCGCCAGACGCGCGTAAGTCGGGTGTGGCATTGAGCACTGCAAATCCCAGCTCTCGCAGCGGCCATTGCAGCACTAGCAGCCCCACCCCCAACACTAGGGCGATCGCCGCATTCCGCAGCCCAATCAAGATCATCTCGGGGCGATCGCCTCGACCGACGGCCTGAGCAGTTGCTCCAGTTGTCCCCATTCTCAGAAAGCCAAATGACCAATAGAGATAGTTGAAAATAATAGACGCTAGCGCAACACCAGCTAAATGTCGAATATCAGCCAGGTGGCCTAAAAATGCCAGATCCACTAACCCAGCCAGGGGCACCATCAAATTTGACAAAATATTGACAACCGCGAGCCGCATAAATCGAGGCCGAAAATCTATGACTCGATCAGACCCATGAACATGTGATGGCATAAGAGTTTAACTGTGAGCCAAATTGGCAGGAGGAGATCTGTCTTACTTTAGAAACTCAATGAAGGCGCGATCAATTAAGCTTATCTATACGATTTATGAGCCGCCCATTGCGGACCCACACGATGGGTGGTGTGGGAGGGGCAGGAGAAATACCTGCCTCGACCCGATTAGTCTGCCGTTGCTACCACAGGTTAGAACTACTCTCTCAGGGCTGACAAAAATAGATTTGCTTTACAAAAGTCTCATCCGAACTTTGTCATCTTCGACGACGCTGAAATGTCCAGCCCAATCATCTCGCAGGGCGATCGCCGCTACTACCTTTTGAACCACTATTGCACTGGAGGGTGCTGTAATCCGAAACAGAATAATACCGCTGGCAGCGGGAAGTTTCGTCCGAAAAGCAAGTTCGCCAAAATCTTTGTCAAAGGTCAGGAGGATGCGGTCTTCTGCTTGGGCCCGATTCAGTACTTCAGGATCAGAAATACCGGGGGCTTCTGTACGAATCCAAACCACGTCATGTTCTTGCTGGCATAATGCTTCTACAGCATCCAAAGGGAAGTTCTCGTTTGCAAGGAAGCGCATAGGCTAGACGACCGGAATAGTATAGACTTTCTCAGCCTTGAGCACAGCACTAGCATAGCTGAGGCAAGCTTGGATATCTTCAAGGCTGATACCGGGATAATTGCGAAGGATTTCATCGGTACTCCAGCCTTGGGCAAGAAGGTCGATGATGAATTCAACAGCAAGGCGAGTACCTCGGATGATGGGCTTACCAACCAGGATATCTGGATTGAGGATAATGCGAGTTTGCTGATCCATAAACAAGCCTGAAGTATGTTGTCTTTTTCCATTTTATGGGCGAGAGCACTTTTCGCGATCGCCTGTACCGCTACCGACGTAATTGACTCCATTACAGGAATTTCTTGTGCCTATGCCTCTACCGATGGCTTGAGGCAGAATAACGGTTCCAATCACCCGCCGCAGATAACCTTAAACTCCAACCGATAATCTCTCGGCAGTCTGTGTGCATTGAGGTTGTTATGCTGCGTCGGCATGTCAGAACACTTGCATCTGGAAGCTGAATATTTGGTTTGTATTCCCAGTACCCAAAAACGAGATCGATGCTTCAATGCTTCAGCCTTGGAAACCAAGTGAAAACTGAAGGTGCACCTTGAAAATACCATAACGCGATCGCCGGATCGCAAATGGCGCACCCAAATGAAGACAATGGCACAAATGGAACAATGGGTGTACCGTATAAATGGTGGATCACATCCCATGCAGTGTGCAGCAGCCATCCCATACCAACAAATCGATAATCCTTTAAGCCCCAGTAGGCAACACAAGTCATCACCGTACAAAATGCAAATTCCCATGCCAATAAGCCGCCATTAAGATAGGCAGCACCTGCGCCAGAAATCATCAGCGCACTGAAATTGCGGCGATTTGGCTCCTTAAATAAAGAGCATAGAGTGATAAAAACTACGGCAACCAGTAAAGGTGCAATTATTTGTGGAATCGTAATTTCGGGTCTAGCTTGAATTAGCATATTATTTACCTGTGTCTAGGCAAGTGCGACTAGGTCTATCCTGATGCTAGAAGTAGTAGCCGACTGTGCCTAGTCCTCGATCGGGTACTCTTTTCGCGCTCATGACTATTTTGTTCCTCACATCGATGTCACCTCTCCTAAAAACTGCATCACAGCTTGATTAACTAGCTTAGGAAATTCCATCCAACAGTTGTGTCCGCCCCGCTCTAATACGACTAACTCAGCTTTTGGAATCTTGGCAGCAAGTTCTTCTGAAAACTCTATAGGAATGAAAATATCATCTCTACCAATTAAAACCAGCGTTGGAACTGAGATTTGGCTGATTTGCGATCGCGTGTCATGCCTCATTAGCGCAGCAACTTGTCCGGCAAAACCGTGGGTGGATAGCGGATAAGGATGCTCGATCGCAAGATTGACTGAAGCCGTCACCCTTTCGTCATCTTCAAAAAATTCGTTTGTGTAACCCCACAAGAAGCCTTCTCTGATGCGGGTTTCTAAAGATACATTTTCGGTAAGCATTCTCAGCCAAGTCTGAACTAAATGTTTTGCTTTGGCGGGAAATTGGGCGGCGGTTGTATTGAGTAGCAGACTTTTCACTAACTCTGGATATTTCAACGCAATGATCTGGGCAATCATGCCACCCATTGAAAAGCCCAAAATATGAGCGTTATGCACATTCAAAAACTTCAACAAGGTGGCAGCGTCATCTGCCATCATTTCGGTTGAGTAGTCCTCATTGGAAGCATCAGTTTGCCCAACACCGCGATTATCGAACACGACTACTTGATAGTTCTGAGAGAGAACAGAAACTTGGTTGAACCATGTGCTGCTATCCATGCTCAAGCCGTGAATCAAAACTACAGGTTCACCGCTGCCGTGAACCTCATAGTACATCTCAATGTTGCCAATCCTGGTTCTGGGCATTTTGCATCTTCTCCATCGCAGCAACGATGTTCCTATTTTGCCTCAGTATCTCTGAATCGAGAATGAACGATTTTGCACTGAATTGCTGGTGATCGCTTCTCAACGATTATCTTTAAATTACGCCCTCACCAAACCAATCGGCGGCATCACGGTTGAGATGAGCCGCCGCAGATAACTTCTGATTCTCACAGATAACCTCTCGGCGGTCGGCTCCATCGATTTGTTATGCCGCGATCGCTACTCGGCTTGCAAGGGCAAGTCCAGGATAATGCCTTTCCACTCATCTTCTTCACTACAATCATTCAGTAGTCTCAATTCATCGATTACCTGTCTAACTGGTGTCCGATCATTGATCACAAATAACCCCGACATTTGCTCTCCTTGAGATCATCGCTCATAAGCAAAGTCCGGCACTGTTGCACGACCGTGAGTTAAGAGAATGTACCCATTGCTTGCTGCCCAGTCTAGAATTGCTGGGTCATCCACTTTTCGCAACTCAACATCCTGAACACGTAATAAGTCAAGATCTAGTTGGCGAAGAAACAACCCTCGCACAATGTCGCCGTTAAAATTTTTATCACTCAGCAGCCTCAGCATAATAAGACTTAGGGAGTTTGTTGTGCTAAAAGTCTGGATCGAATCAGGCTCAGGTCAGGCTGAATTTCTGAAAAACAAAGCATTGGAAGTGGCAGTCTCCCATCAAGATCGTCTTCCCCACACGTTTGACCTTGACGAGATGCAGCGAGATGTCAAACTGTTTGATGCGATTTATCGCATTGCGATGGAGTTCAATCAGCTTCAGGCAGAAATCGATGATACCTTGGTTGCAGTGGGCAGTGATGCCTATTCAGCAGCATTGCAAGTCTACCGTCATATCAAAGCCCATGGCGAAGGAGTTGGCATGGACTCCTTGGTTGATGATTTGGGACAGCGGTTTGACCGCAAACCCCGTAAAGACGTTGCAGCAGAATAAAAGCACCGTGCAACTAGGTGACGCCTATTATTCTGCCACTATATTCTGCAACCCTCATTATGCAGGTGGCGTTGAAGTTCCTCCAGTGCCCCTGCAAATACACCAATGAAGTAGAGTTTTGATAGAGCTTTGATAGAGCTTTGAAGAGGGCGATCGCCCCTTTTACAATGCCAATATCCTCATGGGAGTTGCACCAGGTTTCCGGCTTTTGGTTTGAGCGGCGGCTGATGGTCAAAATCTCTGATTGCGCCGATGGCTGATTGCGCCGATGGGGATCTAACTCTCAGCAGATAGAATAGGGATGGCGACTGATAGGTGGGAGCTCGAGCATGGTTGCTACAAAACTGTCTCTATCGGACTACTTGAGTTTAGAAACCGACTATGAAAGACGGTGTGAGTTTGTTCGATGGGGATATTGTTGAGGTACCGCCAGAGAGCCCTCAGAATGTGCTCATCACAATGTTCTTAATGGCTCAATTTTTCAAGCAGGTTCCCTTTGACTAGGTGCGGAACAACACAGAAATCATCGTAGCGGGTCGGGTGAGAATTCCAGATTTGATGATTCTCGGGGCTGAGTTATCTGCTCCTTTAGATGGCAGTCGTTGGAATACGATTACACAAGAAAGGCCAACCCCCATGTTAGTGGTAGAAGTGGTGTCGCCAGGGAAGGCCAATGAAGACCGCGATTATCGCTATAAACGGTCTGAATATGGAGCGCGAGGCATTGCAGACTATTGGATGGTTGATCCAGAGAAGCAGAAGGTGTCGGTATTAACGCTGGTAGATGGATGGTATGAGCTAAACGATTGCGTGGGCGAGGCTCCAATTCGTTCGGCGCTATTTTCAGACCGGGTGCATCCCAGTTTTGCAGATGCAGTGCGTTCGCTCTAGCGCTGCATAGCATTTGCGTCTCGCTCGCGGGCAAGATGGCCGCACTACAAACATCGATAAATTTGCAAATGTGGGATGCTCCCTTTAGACCTGTCCTTGACCGCCACAAAGGTACTGAATCCCAAAGCAGGGAGTTGATATAGAGCCGAATCCATGGCTCTCGACCCCAGCCTCAAAACGCCAATCAGTCATTTCATTTGGAGGGGTTTGAGGGACATTCCCTCAAGCGGGATGCATGAACAAGATCGCCATTGAGAGGAGGCGAATGCAGCATTGTTTGGAGTCATAGCAGCTGTGTATACATGGCAACTCAGGCTCAGGGCTGCGCGCCTTCTCTAAGAGCTGATTTGTCAACAAAAGTTTCGATCCCCCTAACTCCCCCTTAAAAAGGGTGACTTGAGCTTCGGAGTTGAATTCCCCTATTTTGAGGAGGGGCTAGGAGAGATCAAGACGTGACAATTGTTTCAGAGCTTAAGATTTACTTTATAAATTAGCTCTAAGGGTTAAATCCTTAATACTGTTTATTAATACTATTGACTCGATGCGATTTAATCGCCTGAATTAAACGGCCTAAATCAAGCTGATCTGCAAAATTATCTGATCTGCAATTGTTAGCTCGAGGAGCCGTTGACGTTTGCCTTGAGGCGAATCGCCAATGATTCTAGCTGCTGACGCTCATGCTGGAGCGTATGCTCTAATTCTTGCAGGCTCTTGTGTCGAGCTTCCAGTTCGGTAGCAGTAACTTCAAGCTGTTTTTGCTCTTGTTTGAGGTTATTCTCCAAGTCTTGAATCTGATCCCGGCGAGCCTCAATTTCTAGGGCTCGACGCGCCACTTCTTGGCTTTGCAAGGTTAGTGACTGACGCCATTGCTCAACGCGCTCGGCCTCATTTTGTAGCAGACCCGGAGTAATGCCGTTAGCCAGATAGTTTTCGACTAGCTCTAGCACCCACCCAGTTGCATCGTGAATGTCCTGCACCTCACGGGATGCAGACAGGTCAACCACGACAAGCGTGCCCTCTCCATAGTCTTCAATATCAGCCGAAAGAACGCTGTCTTCGTCTGAAAAAAGACTCCAATAATGGTCAGAGTGCTGTTGGGCAAGCAGCTGTAGCATTGCCTTACCCGCAAACTCTCTTTTCTTCACCTTGGCCAGATACAACATGTTGACGAAGGGGTAGCCGAGTCTCGTGAGCTAGTATATCTCTATCTCTTATGGGAGATTTAAGGAGAAATGTCTGGATTGTGTGAAGATATCTCGAGGATTGACTAAATCGATCCTAATATTTCCCACCTACAGCAAAAGATCACGAGTTGGACAATTTAAAGCTGCTCTAACCGATTCCTAAGAATTTCTTGTTGCTTTTGGGCTTCTGTTAGAGCATCTCGTGCACCCTGGACAACCGCATCAGGAGCCTTATCGACGAAGTTGGGATTACTGAGGCGATCGCTGAGAGAGCTAATCTCAGCATCGACCTTGCCCAAATCTTTCTCTAGCTTAGCCTGTAATGCCTCAACATCCACGATTCCCTCCAGTGGGATCAGAACTTGAACCGTCCCCACAACGCCTGCAAACATTTTTTGCTGCGGCGAGGTTGCCGTAATGGTCAAGTCTTCAACACGGGCAAGGTCGCTGATATAAGATTGTCCAGCTATCAGAATGTCTCGTTCTGATGCGCTCTCACTCTGCAAAATGGCTCGAATCTTCATAGAAGGCTTGATATCGGTTTCTGCTCTCAGATTGCGCAGCGTGCGAATGGTGCCAATGAGGAGGTCAAAATTTTGCTCAAGCTCTATGTCAATCTGGGTCGATATGTCAACTGTGGGATAGGTCTGCAGCGCTAGCACTCGACCATCAGATACCTGATTGAGGGTTTGCCAAATTTCTTCAGTGATGTGAGGCATAAACGGGTGCAGCAGCCGTAAAATGCCATCTAGCACAAAGGCTAAAGTTTGCTGGGCGGCCAGTCGAGACGGTGCATCCTGGCTAAGACGAGATTTGACCAACTCGATATACCAATCACAGAAATCACCCCAAATAAACTCGTAGAGGTCTTTGGCCGCTTCGCCCAGCCCAAAATTTTCGAGATTTATACTGGTTTGGTGCGCGATCTGATAAAACCGAGACAAAATCCAGCGATCGCTCAGTTCTAACGCGTGGGGTTGGGGGTCGCCCAACTGAGATGGCGTCTGACCCTCAAGATTGAGCATCACAAACCGGGCTGCATTCCAGAGTTTATTAGTAAAGTTGCGAGAGGCCTCAACCGAGACAGATTCGTCAGTTTTGCGGTTATATTCCAGGCGAATATCTTGTCCGGCTCCAGCAACTTCTCGAATCAGAGTATAGCGGAGAGCATCGGTGCCATATTTGGCGATTAGCAGCAGCGGGTCAATGCCGTTATTCGCCGACTTCGACATTTTCTTATTGTTTTCATCACGCACTAAGCCGTGAATGTAGACCGTCTTAAATGGCATTTGCCCAGTGAAATGGCCGGCCATAATCGTCATGCGGGCTACCCAAAAGAAGATGATGTCAAATCCGGTGACGAGCGTGGTCGTCGGATAGTAAAACGCCAGGTCGTCGGTTTGATCGGGCCATCCCATCGTTGAAAACGGCCACAGCCCTGATGAAAACCAAGTATCAAGCACGTCAGGGTCTTGTTTTAGCTGCACGGCTTCGCCAAATCTAAGCTTTGCCTGGGCGATCGCCTCCGATGCATTCATAGCGACAATAAACGGCGTATCATCCATAATTTCGCCCTGAGTTTCGCTGACAGCATACCAAGCTGGGATTTGATGCCCCCACCACAGCTGCCGCGAAATGCACCAGTCTTTGAGATTCATCAGCCAGTCGCGATAGACTTTGCCCCAGCGTTCGGGGACAAACAGAGGCTCTTGCTTGTTTTCTAAAAACTCAAGCGCGCGACTTGCCATCGACTCAACCCGTACAAACCACTGAGTTGACAACAGCGGTTCGATAGGTACCTTGCCGCGATCGCTAAAGGGGACAGAATGGCTATAGTCTTCGACCCTCACCAGGGCTCCGTCCTGCTCGAGGCGCTGTACCACGGTCTTGCGAGCCTCAAAGCGATCTTGCCCCTCAAACTCTCCGGCATTTTCGTTGAGCGTGCCGTCTTTGTTCATGATGCTGATCATGGGCAGGTTATGGCGTTTGCCCATTTCAAAGTCATTAGGATCATGTGCTGGCGTGACCTTGACACATCCAGAACCAAACTCAGGATCTACAAACTCATCCGCAATCACTGGAATTTCACGTTGCGTGATGGGCAAGCGCAGGGTTTTGCCCACTAGGTGTCGATAGCGCTCATCTCTGGGGTTTACGGCGACTGCCGTATCGCCTAGCATTGTTTCAGGGCGGGTGGTGGCGACCTCTACATAGCCAGAACCGTCAACTAGAGGATAGCGCAGATGCCACAGGTGCCCCTGGATCTCTTTATTCTCGACTTCTAAATCTGACACGGCAGACTGGCTCGCAGGGCACCAGTTGACCATATAGTTGCTGCGATAAATTAGCCCCTCGTTGTAGAGGCGCACGAAGGCTTCGAGCACAGCACGACAGAGCCCCTGATCCAGGGTGAAGCGCTCTCTCGACCAATCGACCGATACGCCCAAGCGACGGAGTTGGCCTACAATGGTGCCACCCGATTCTTCTTTCCATTGCCAGGCTCGCTCCAGATAGGCGTCGCGCCCGATATCGTCACGGGTTTTACCTTGGGCACGCAGTTCTCGGTCGAGAATGGTGCTGACTGCGATGCTGGCGTGGTCAGTCCCTGGAAGCCAGAGCGTATTTTGCCCCTTCATCCGGTGGTAGCGTACTAAGGTGTCAATTAGGGCATTTTCAAAGGCGTGCCCCATGTGCAAACTACCGGTGACATTAGGTGGTGGAATGACCACACAATAGGGCTCTCCGCCCCGATTAGGATCAGCGCGAAAGACGCCCTGTTCTTCCCAGTAGGTTTGCCATTTGGCTTCAGTTGACGCCGGATCATATTGGCTTGGCAAGGTGGAAATCGTTGCGGTCATGAACGGCTCAAGGTATTAAGATGGTGCAGAGAAATCGAATTGATGCCAGGTTTGCAACTTGCTCTAGAGCGTTCCAGAGTTTCAGCGGGCAGCAGCTTAAGTTACATAAACGTTACCTCAAATTCTGCCATGTGCGCGTCCGAAGTCGCCAGAGATTTGCCGGATTTTATGCTAGGGGGCGATCGCCCGGTCTCGGTCTAACAAGGCGATCGCCCGGTTGAGCGCCTGCACCAGCTCACGCTTAAGATGCTCAAAATAGCGCACGGTGTCAGACAAGTCTGATGCTTTGGCATAACGAATCATGGGCTCAAGCAGCCACCCTTCTGTGGGGGTGATTTCGGGCTTGAGCGTGCCCAGCCGCAGGTTTAATGACACCCACTGCAGGCTAGAGGGCACATGGTCGGCATGCGCCTGACACGTATGAATGAGCTGATCATAAATCGCGTCAAAGCCTTCATCGGGTTGGTAGGCACGCACCTGTTGCCCCACGATAAAGACCTGATATGCCAAGGCTCGAATCTGCTCGTAATGTGCTGGAACTACAATCTCACCGACTGTTAAGGCTTGAAATTGGCCGTCGGCATCAACAGCATAAATTTGACCCAATAAATTGCAGGCCAAATTGATAAGAGCCTTGTCAAATTCAAGGCGGGTGGGAGAGCGATCGCCCACCGCTTCAAACCAGCCCCCATAGGCCGTTAGTGTGGCACAGCATCTCTGGCGGGTGGCGGCATCGCTGCCAGCGACACGGGTAAGACCCAGAGGCCCAGGCCGATAGATCGTGTCAGCGCCACTCCCTTCTCGCACTCCCGTCTGAATCGTCACCCCCCGCAAGAACCGCCCAATAATCTGCGGGATGATGGCAGGCCATAAATCGGGCAGATGGCCAAATAGCGTTGCCTCTTCGAGTTTTTCAATAAAAATCTGCCGCAACCGCTGAAAATAGATGCCATTTGAGCAAAAAATCAGAGCCGGAAAGGGAATCGAGTCAGGCTGCAGCTCACCCGCCTCATAAATGCGAACCAATAACTCAACGCTGGTTGTGACTACGTTAAGGAGCTGATCAGGGTTAGGGCAAACTAAGATGATTTCTGGAACGGTGCCGGTCTCGTAGCAGCTAATCAAATCTGGCTGGAGCACTCGATCCGTGGGAATTGCCACAAGACCCGTTGGCGTGGCGATCGCCATCTGTCCCTGTTGCCGCAGTGCTACAGCACTCGCTGAGCCGCGTCGTTCGATCAAGCTAACCACATCATCCCACCGGCTCAACTGCTGCGTCAGGTGATAGAAAAAGCTAACCCCCAGTGCGCCAGGTGGCAAAATACCAACGGTATGAGGCACGAGAGCCGCCACTTGCTACGTCTCCTCTAAGTTTGCCAGAGTGGCATGAGCCTGCTCCAAATCAGACACCTTAAAGACGATGCGTGTTATGTCTCCAGCTCGCGGGACGCTGCCATAGGCATAGTCAATATTAATTTGGGTTTCTGCTAAGGCTCGGCTTACCAGCGCTAGCTGACCCAGATGATCGTGCAAATCGACCACCAAGACATCTGCTTCGATAACGTAGAATCCAGCGTCAGCGAGCACTGCTTTACATGTTGCCGGATCACTCACCAACAGCCGGATGACTCCTTGCTCGATGGTGTCAATTAGCGTCAGCGCTTCGATGTTAATCGTTTGCTTGGCAATTAAGGTCGAAACCGCAGCCAAGCGCCCCGGATAATTTTCCAGGGCAATCGTCAATTGCCGCCGAATGACACAGTCCATACTCTCATGTCTATCAGTCACTCCATTCTAAAATAGGCTCACAATTTACAGGAGACTTGTCAGGATGATCGGAATCACGTGGACTCAAGTGCTGATTATAGTTGGCACGTCGCTAGCCATCACGATGGCCGTCTTGATTGCGCTAGTGGTGCGCGATGCTCGGGGCGATCGCTAAACTCATTGCTTGGATTCTTAACCCATAGCAACCGTATTTGCCGCAGACCTCTTACCATAGAAGAACAGCAGGTCTGTTTTGATGTTTCTTGACTCTTCGCCATGAAATGCCCCGATCTCGCTCCTCAAACCATCGATCGCATCGTTGAAATGGCCTGGGAAGACCGAACCCCCTTTGACGCCATCGAGCTTCAATTTGGCCTCAAAGAAAAGTATGTGATTCAAATCATGCGGCGAGCTATGAAGCCGGCGAGCTTTCGAATGTGGCGTCAGCGCGTCTCAGGACGCCCGACAAAACATCTGAAACAGCGAGACTTTTTAACCGGACGATTTAAATCTAGCAACCAGAAACCTTGACGCCCCTTCAAGGACAGACTATGAATTCATTAAGCTGTATATCAGTTTGCTGTGAGGAGTGTGGTCTACAATTAAACTAGAACATGTGAACTACTCTTTCTCAATTTATGACCGCCATGAATATCCTTCAACGCCTTCAGGATGTGCTTGGGTTGGGTGAGCCGTTTGACGATTTTGAGGACGATCCTGCCTATCACGATGATGGTTTTAGCGACTCCAGCGTCACTGACACGAGTTCTCGCCCCAACAATGTGATTGAAATGCCAGGGCGCTCAGCCAATCAAACTGAGCTGATCGTGATGGAGCCGCGCTCCTTTGAAGACGTGCCCGACGCCATTATGGCGCTGCGAGAGCGAAAGAGTATTATTCTCAACTTGGGCATGATGGATCCAGATCAGGCTCAACGTTCGGTTGATTATGTGGCGGGTGGCGTCTTTGCGATTGATGGCCATCAAGAGCGGGTGGGCAAAAATATTTTCCTGTTTACTCCCAGTTCGGTTAGCATTAGCAACTACCCGGTTACTCCTGCAGCAGCTTACCCGGCTACGGCTCCGTTGCGCCCACCTGTGGAGCCGATGTCCTATGGGCGATCGCTGGCCAATGACTTGAGTATAAAATCAGCGTCTCAGCCTCGCTACGAGGTAAAGCCCGACATTTTTTAATTTTATCAATACGATCAATACACCCCGGCCAATATGTTCCGGCCAATATGTTCCGGCCAATCAACGCAGGCAAATCTCGTGAGGCATTTTTGTGCGGTGGCAACAGGTGCAGCTTGGCAGACTCGTGTTAGTCATCCTCTTGGTTATCGGCGGTTTGGTCGCTGTCGTTGCTGGGCAACAGGGGCGATCGCCCCATGCTGAAGAGGCATTATTACTGCCGAGCGGCTCACCATCTGCTCCGATGTCTGAGTTAGAACTTGCCCCCAGACGTGAACCGGATTTGCGCTACGAACGCCATGAGTTAGAGGCCAGCATTGCCCATGTCGTGTTCATTCCAAGTCGTCGCTATCTCGTTCGATCGGCATCGGTAGATGGTCTTGCTACTGTCGAGCAGTTTGCAGAGCAACTCGGAGCGATCGCAGTCTTAAATGCAGGTTTTTTTGACCCAGTCAATCAGGAGACCACGTCTTACATTGTCAGTCAGGGCGACTTGATCGCCGACCCTCAGCAGAATGAGCGTCTAGTCGAAAACCCGGATTTGACCCCGTATCTTAATCGCATCCTCAATCGCAGTGAATTTCGGCGATATCAGTGTGACGATACCACTCAGTATGCGATCGCGCCCCATGATGAACCACCCCCTGACTCGTGTCGTCTAGTAGATGCAGTGGGAGGAGGCCCTCAGCTGCTTCCTGACCTAGGCTCTGAGGCTGAAGGGTTTGTCGAAATAGTGGAAGGGACGGTTGTGCGCGACGCGATTGGCAGTTTTCAGCGCAATGCCCGCACAGCGATTGGCATTGATGCGGTTGGAGATGTGATTTGGGTAATGATTGCGCAACAGCCTGCAGCGGCTGGCGCATCTGGGATGACATTGACCGAACTAGCCAACTTGATGCAAACGTTGGGGGCGATCGCTGCCCTCAACCTGGATGGAGGCAGTTCGTCGTCACTTTTCTATGATCGCCGGGGGGTGTATGGGCGTCAGGATGATTCAGGAACAGCGATTCAACGGGCTGTGAAATCAGTCCTATGGATTCCAACCCAATAGCTACAGATAGGTGCTGAAATGTATATGCCTGCACTCTACCAAGCGACTACAGTTGAGAGATGACAGGGTGACCGGGAAGGCGATAAAATCTGCAATCTGTGTCGAAATTTGGTTTCATGGTTTAAGCGCGTGATTTGTTTATTGGTAGTGATGCATTGTGGAGGAATGTGTACATGACTCAAGTCATCGTCGGCGAAAACGAAGGAATTGAATCAGCGATTCGTCGATTTAAGCGCCAGGTCTCTAAAGCAGGAATTCTTTCAGACGTAAAGCGGAAGCGTTTTTTTGAAACGCCGTTAGAAAAACGGGTTCGCAAAGCCAGCGCTCGGCGTCGAAGTCGGCGGATCCGCTAGCTTTCCTGCGCAGAGGAGGATGACGGCCACGAGATCAGCGGATCTTGTGCTAACCGTTTTGACATTTCAAGCGCACCATATCGATTGAGATGACTTGGATCTGAAAAATAGTTGCGATAGTTAGGGTCGTCTAGCCAAATTTCTCCCCAATCTCGAAACGTAAAGCCTTCATGGTTAATTGAGACATTGAGCATATACTCTCGAAATGCTTGCTCATACTCCATGCGATAGGGGTCAAGATACTCTGAGGTCAACGGCAAATTGACGAATACAATGGGCACGTCGGCTGCTTCACTGAGCTGCAATATGGCTTGTAGTGCCTCTGCTTGCTGACCTTCTAGGCGGAAGTCGGCATAGTCTCGGTCGTAGTTGCCAGGAACATATGAATAGTTTTGATAATAGGTGGCTGGGTCAAATCGCAGTTCGATTGGCATGAACCCGAGCTGATCGGTGGGTTCACGCTGATTCATCGTCAGATCATCGTCTCCTGAGGGATCACCATCCGCTGGTGTGGGCGTCCCAGTCGCTGATATCCCCCCTTGGTCTGTCAGGGCAGGCGTGGGGGTGGGTTCGCCATCGTTAGTTAAGATGCGGCTTGCTTGTTGATGAATCGCGGCCTTGAAGCGATCGCGCTGACTGTATCCCGTCGAAACAGATGCCAGGCGATCGCTCAACCAGCTATCGATCGTATCATACCCCTGAGCTAATACGCGCCCAACGCCTCTAGACCACAACCGGGTTCTCCCATTTTCAGCTGAATTTGAAGACTGTCCCGATCGCCCATTTTCCGTAGGATCGGGAACAGAAAGCGTCCCTGAGATAACTTGCTCATAGCCTTCAGACGTGGCAATGCCGTCATAGGTGACATCGACTCGCCCACTGTTGAAGGCACGAGCCCCATCCGCCCAAACCACCATCTTGGGGAGCTGTCCGGGGGTTAAAATTTGGCGAATTACCAGTTCTGCCACTTGGGCTGTTGCCCCATTCACCCCAAAATTGAATACCTCAACATCGGCATATCCCAACTCGCCCAAATAGTGCTCTAGTGCCGTTGGGTCAATTCCTCGCAAAGCCCGAGAACTGCCAATGATCAGCACATCGGGTGGCCCAAACTCAGCAACATACTGATAGTAGAGCGCTAGCTTCAGATCAAGCTGGTCACTGTTAAACGGTGGATAAGGGGAGTCGGCCAACAGGGAGGCGGTGTCGCCATTGACATCGGTAGAACTACGCTCTGTAAAGGGTTCTAACCCTGTGCTACTGGATACAGAACTTAGATCTGGCAAGCTATCATTGGCTGAGCTAGGGAGCTTGTCGCTGGCGAGAGGAGACTCTGCTGCCGCATCGCCTCCGCCATTAGAACTATCTGTTGCCCTGTCCCAATCTGGTGTGGAGACTTGAGACTCAGCCAAACGGGATGATCTGACGAGCTGAGGCAGCAGCCAGTCAACTTGTAGTGCCAACAGCAGCCCAACGGCACCCCAAACAAGAGCCGTCTGCGTCACCAAATGGGAAGAGGGGCGAGGCTTGGTAACGGCTAACGTAGAGACATCTGCCCGCAACGAAAACAGTTGGGTTTGCACTAAAGACTGGCGCACTGAATGAACAGCCGCCTTGCAAATCCGGTGCCACCCGCTCTTCAAATCAGCAGCGGTGAGATCGCGCCGAAAAATTGCCTCATCCACAGGAGTCACCAACTCGCCCACATAGGCGTCAGTTGCGGCAAATTCTGGAGTAGCTTCAGGACTGAATCGTTGGCGATTAACAAAATCAACGCCGTGGCTCCAATTGGGCACTCGCTGACCTGCCCGCCGACCATAGATGCGAATGCCTGCGGTGTTAGCAAGGTGGAGCGATCGCACCAGGTTAATTACTTTGAAGGCCACTGTAGAGGCATCCGGACAGGTTGGGGCGTCACACATCACATGCAGCAGTTCATCGCGCGGCAACAGTTGAATCCGAATGCCACCCGTCGCAAACTGCTGATCTAGATTGGGATTGAGGCATCGGTGTAGCAAAAAGGCGATCGCTTCTAAATCACCTCGTTGTGCTAGCGCTAGCGCTGAGTGCCCCAACGATGAATGTAGAGTTGCTGGGAGCTCAAGCCATTCGAGCCAGGTCGGTTTGGTTGCGCCTGCGGCTTGCCCATACAGTGCGGCAGCATGAATTCCCTGAGGGGCAAGTTGTTCAAACAGGGATGCCAACCGTGCTCGAACGACATCCCGATGGGTGCTAGTGATCGGATCTACACTCCCATCGGCTCTCTCACTGAGGTTTCTAGAGGCGATCGCCTCAACGCACATGTGGAGCGTAACATCATTCAGTGTCGCGTTGACTAGCCGCACTCCAATGGGTGCGAGGGCATGCTGGGCAAGGCGGCTGATGGCTTCAACATCACCCCACCGAGCCCATTCTGTGAGAATGGTGGTTGTGGGCGTCAGGTCAACTCTCAACGTCCAGTCGGGTTGCGGTTCTCCCTGCACCTGAATCACTACCACAGCATCCCGAAAGTCTTCTAACTCTAGCTCGCGTAATTTGCGGGCGATGGGCTCCCCAATCACTCTTGGATCAGGGCTATAAATGGCTTCACACGTAACCCACAAGCGCCGAGATGCCTCAAATGTCTCATGGGATGGCATGCTGACCGTGTGGGCAGAGAACACATGACTTGTAGACTGACGCTGAGGATGAGGCAGCGGTTTGACTGCGACCCGCACGCCAATGCCTAGCCCGTTGAGAGTATCGCTGAGGTAGTGGGCGATCGCCTGAGGCCGCCCTTGCTTGGCCAACTGTAAAGGAGACTGAGCCAGCCGCCCCTTGGTCTCAGCTTGACGAACCTCCATTTGAGTAGACTGGTCAGATGATGGCTGAGCAGAGATTTGATCCGGCTGCGATGCACCCCGACCATCATCAGCCTGCCTCAACGGCAGCTCAGACTGCCTGGGCGTCAAATCTGAGGCCAATGATAACAGAGAGTGAGATGCCGAGGCTGTGGTGATAGAAAACTCATTGGGAAACGCTTCTGGGGAAATGCCTGCCTGCTGCGACGATAGATTGAGATATGAATCAATCTGATCGAGATACATCACTGTGCTCCATGCAGGATGCTTGTCGATGGGCGATCGCCCATATAAGCGCACAGCATAAATACGAGACTGATCAGCCGGAACCACCCGATCAAGCTGGCTCAGTTTAAGCAGATGAGCCAATTGCATGACCAGCGCCGACTGGTCGGGGCACGGGTCTGACTCACATAAAAGGTGCAAGCTATTGCCGCTGAGCCGAAATCGCAATTCCACACCCAGGTAGTCTGCTGTCGCCTTGACCCAACGGGCTAAGGCTGACTGGGTAGTAAGAGGTTGCTTTCCCAAACGGTTTGCCATCAGAATTTATGGGTTGACTCAGTCATCCAACGATTAAACCTACTCACCATTTAATAGCCTCTACATTCGACTGTGTAACCGTTTTCTAACCAAATTCAGATTAGATCTGAAGTGTTCTCTCTGAAATTTTATTGGAGACAGAACCTTAGTTTTGGATTGAGAAGAGGGCTTTATACTTATTTTCTGGCATCTTCCCTGGAAGGGGTGGGGATGAGGGCAAACTTGCAAAACTGGCATCTTCCCTGGAAGGGGTGTGAATTTATTTTGATATTTAAACAGGCAATGAAGCTAGATCAGTTTACTGCACGGGCTGTAAATGACGTGCAAAAACGACGTGTAAAAACATCGAACTGCTCCAAACATTGACCTGTTCTAAATGTAGTTTAAGAGAAATCTATGAACTAAACATGATGCCGTTAGAGTAACAGGTTTATTGACGTCTGATTGTGGAATTAATGCAATATCCCCGTTGCGATCGCCCAGGTTTTGTCCGGTCGCGTGGGTCATAGTCTGGGTAGCAGCAGGTTACTTTTGAGATGCTGCGGTGCATCTATCACTGCAAGACACGAACGATGTTCAGTCATTGAGGTATTTAATCAGAGACCTGTTCGCCAGATTGCGATCGCAGTCTAATCAGAACCTCTAGACTTGAATTCTGCATAGACCGACTGCCTCTAAAGGGCTGATCTACGAGACTATTTATCTTTACAATCAAATTAATCTGCCACCAGGAAAAACTCAAGTCGATAGTACCCGTTGCATCTCTTGCATCCCTGTAAATCCCACATCGGGAGTGGGGTGTTTGTCGCAATACACCTTACATATTCAGCTCATCGTGGCGATTGTGGTGCGCTCTACGAGGTATGAAAAGCATTAATTGAAACTCGACGTGTCGTCTGCAAATGTTGAACGGCGACTTTCGGGAATAGGCCAGTCTTCATTTTCTCCACCCACTATGATCCGCTCAATCGTGACATAGTCTTTAGTGAATTGACGGAAAGCGTTGATGAGAATATCAAGGGCGATCGCGTCAGTCGTCCCCAGGTCAAACCAGCACCGAGCCCATGTTCCCTGATATTCGATTTCAGCCATGTTGTGCATCAGGGCCATCATGCTGTTATCAGCAGCATCTGTTCCATAATCCATATAGCTGATATCTAGACCCATTTCCTGCACTTGGAGGTTCTCGGCATTAAACCCGCCAAGCTTGCCAATAAAAAACCAAGAATTGAAGACCTCTTCGACATACTGTTGCTCCATCAAAGATGGAACGGTGCTGAATTCAAGCCAAATCCATAAATCGAAAAAATCGCATTCTCGAAACTCAACCTGCATGGTGGTGCATCATTCCGGTTACTACCCGACATCAGCATACTATGAACATCACGATTGGCTTCTTAGTAGAGGTTGCGGATCAGAGCTTAAAAGTCAGCTCCCAAGTTGCCCATCTGCTATGGCGAGATGAAAACAAACTTGGGAGCGTCATCGTATGCTGTTTGATGCGATCAATGATGGCAGTCGATTTTAATCTTGCATGTCGAATGGAGAATTGCCCTAGGCAGGACTTGCAACCGGGGCAGATGAGACATAACCGCCCTTCTGCAATGCACCCCAGACTTTTGCTACGCTCTCTTCTAGCGTTTCTTGATCAGTTCGACATTCGACCTCTGGGTTGATCGGCGGTTCATACGGGTCATCAATGCCAGTAAACTGCTTAATTTCTCCTGATCGAGCCCGCTTATAAAGCCCTTTTACGTCACGGCTTTCAC
Source organism: uncultured bacterium (assembly GCA_964502605.1). Taxonomy (GTDB): domain Bacteria; phylum Cyanobacteriota; class Cyanobacteriia; order CAZCXK01; family CAZCXK01; genus CAZCXK01. The sequence continues at coordinate 4,814 of CAZCXK010000065.1, read as the reverse complement.
AGACTTCGAGCGGAGCATTAACATAGACCTCGATAAAGTTGTCGATGCGCTCCCGCACTTCCTCCCGAATATTGCGGTAAGGCGAGATCGCAGAAACAAGAACAATCACGCCATTGCGGGTCAGTAGGTGGGATACAAATCCAATACGACGAATATTTTCATCTCGATCCTCTTTGCTAAACCCCAGTCCTTTGGTTAGATTTTGGCGCACAATATCACCATCAAGGACTTCGACTTTGAGGTTTTGCGCTCGAAGCTGTTGCTCAAGCACAACGCGAATAGTGGTTTTACCCGAACCACTTAGACCTGTAAACCAGACTGTCACACCGCTTTGGGCTGCAACCATTAATCTATTCTCCCTCATCACATTCAACAATAAATGCCTGTAGCTTAGCCCAGCCAAGCTGGAGGCTGCCACACTTCGACACTATAATCCCATTAATTTCGGCACTTTAGCCGTCTTCAGAACTACTGTCTCAACTGCATGTCAATTGAATTTCAGTATTATTTCAATTGAGTTCCAAGTAAATCCGACGTGTTTTCAAGTTCTGAGATATATTGGGCTCGAACCAGCACAACCTGGTACGAACCGGAGTCTAGCACGATGTCACCTATGCTTAATTGCTGGGTTCAGGGATGATCTCCGTGACGACCCGCCCACCACTAACGACGATGGTTTGGTCTTCGAGTTTCCCAACGGCTCTCGGCCCTCGCAGGTTCAACACCGGGTCAACCTGCTGATAGGTCACATCTCCGTCTGCTTCAATGTTTTGCGTAGCGACATTCCAGGTTAAGCGATTGGCCGTGAGTCGAGACTGATTGCGCTGAGCTACCGTGCGAACGTTGCCAATCAGGGTAAAGATGTTGGTGGCTAGATTACCTTGGCCGCGATCGCCCCGAGCTGTTGTTTGTTCACCACGATGTACGATCGTAATGGGTTGGCTGGCATTAATCGTTTGATTGGCAATATCCCAAGTGAGTGCATCTCCTGTCACTCGCAAGGGCGGATCTTGAGTGACAACGACACCATTTTGCCGTAGCGTCACCACCTGGTTCGCCAGGTTAAACTCAGCTTGGTTGGCACTGGCTTGATCCGTCACTCGCCGATTTTCGAGCTGCTGGATGCGAAAGGGGCGATCGCTGACAACCTTTTCTTGATCAAGTAGCCAGACCAAATGTTCAGCATTGAGACGCACACTAGCATCATCACTTGTGCCAGCAATGTTGCCTGTGAGTTCGACCCGCTGCTCTTGAATAAACGCCTGAGCTTCATCGGCTGAGATCACATAGTCTGGATGCGTGCCCGTAACATTCTCTCGAACGAGAATAACGTTTGTGTCGGGCAACCACTCAACTTCGTCACCGGTGAGCACTGCACCGCTCTCAATATCGGTTGCAACTACATCGCCCCGCAAAAAAAGCTGCTCGCCATCACCCCGCACTTCGCCTCGCTCTGCCGTAAAGCGAATGGCAGGTTCATCCTCTCTGAAGAACTCACCTGACGGGTTCTCGATTTGGGCAACCTGGCGATCTTGGCTATATACAGCTTGGTCAGCGTGGATGCGCCACAGGGTTAGCCCTTCATCATCTGCTTGTTCGAGGGTCAAATCATTGAGGGTTAGATCAGATGTCGGATCATCAGCTGCAGCACGAGACGATGGATCAGCAGCGCGATCGCGCCCTCCTCGACATGCCTGAGAACTCAACAGCAGCACCATTAACAATGGAAGTGAAACTAACTTAATCCAACGCATATTGCCCACGGTTACTCTACCCCAATCAGCGCTCTACTTTCAGCATAGACGCTTATCTAGTTGGCTGGCGTTCCAACTTGAGCTGTTCATATTGAGGCGATCGCCAATAAAAACGGCTGAACAGTGCTCTAGCCAAGCCGCTCAGCCGCAATGGGTTGAAAATAAAGCCTCAAACAGACTTGATTAGTCTGCTTGGTCGTCAACAATGCTGATCCCCGAAAGAGGACGATAGGTATAGCTCTGTCTAGGAGTCTTCTGGATATCTTCTTTGATATTGTCCAAATCTATATATCGATCAGCAACGTTGATCAAGCTGTCACTTGTCATTGAGCGCAAGCTTACCACTTCAACGCGCACCCCTCGATAACTAACAGCATCAACTGCATACGCCAGATCTCCATCACCGCTTACCAAGACCGCCGTATCATAAGACCCCACCAGCGCCATCATGTCTACGGCAATTTCGACATCTAGATTGGCTTTCTTAGAGCCATCTGGCAACTGCACCAAATCTTTCGAAATTACACGGTAGCCATTTCGCCGCATCCACAGCAAAAACCCTTGCTGCTTTTCGTTCGTGCGATCAACACCCGTATAGAAAAAAGACCGTAGCAGGCGAGACCCCCCTGTAAGCCGACACAACAGTTTGGTGTAATCGATCTCAATTCCAAGCTGCAAGGCAGCATAAAACAGGTTAGACCCGTCAATAAAAATTGCAACCCGCCCTCGATTTTCTAAAACCTGCTCTGGTGTGAATACAGAGTCGTTCTCCATACTATTGCTGAACATTCTTCTTATGCCTCTTTTTTATGAAAAGTCTGGGTCATTTCGATTGAATCGATATGAAAGCCTATAGCTCTAATTCCATGCTTAGTTGCTCAGAATCAGGTAACTCTAATTTTTGAAAAATGGGTTGAGGATCGCCTAACAGCTGCCCCATTGGCAAAATGCCCCAAGTGCAGTGATCCCCAAATGAAATCATGTTAGAAATGCAACGTTGATTAAAGTTGACTTTAAAGCCAAGCTGCTGATAAACACGCGTACTGATGTTAGGAATAATGGGGGACATCAGATATGCAGCCAAGCGAACAGACTCCAAAACAACATAAAGAATCTGAGCAACAGCAGCTGACTGGCCCTGCTTATATAAAGCCCAAGGCGCATGCTCATCAACAAACTTGTTACCCGATTTAATGAGAGTTAAGACCGCTTCACAGATTTGGCTAAACTCTAGATCCTCATACTGATGAATAATTTCTGAACTCAGAACTAACCCCTTTGACTTCAGGAGATTGTCATCGGGTATACCTTCAATCGAAAGATTTGGGACGAGCCCCTCACAATATTTGTGAGCCATCTTAAGGGTGCGATTGAGCAAATTTCCTAGATCGTTTGCCAAATCAGCATTAAGGATATTAATAAAACGAGTTTCATTAAAATCGCCATCGCGGCCAAACTCAATTTCTTTGATGAAATAATATCGAACAGCATCGGAGCCATAGCGATCAGACAAATCAACCGGATCAATCACATTGCCTAGACTCTTACTCATCTTTTGGCCATTTTTGGTCAAAAACCCATGTCCAAAGATGCGCTTTGGGACTGGCAGCTTCGCTGACATTAGCATAGCTGGCCAGTAAACGGCATGAAACCTCAAGATATCCTTGCCGATTAAATGAATGTTAACCGGCCACCAGCGATTGATAGCATTGTCTAAGGTTGGAACTGTATCAGGCTCTAGCAAGGCCGTCACATAACCCAGCAGCGCATCAAACCATACGTAAATCGTATGTTTGGGATCAACGGGAATGGGGAACCCCCAATCTAAATTGACTCGAGAAATAGAAAAGTCTTGCAACCCCTGGCTGACAAAACTCAAGACCTCATTGCGGCGCATCTCAGGTTGAATAAAGTTGGGTTGCTGCTGATAGAGATCTTCTAAAGGCTGCTGATATCGAGAGAGCCGAAAAAAGTAGTTTGATTCATCGCGCCATTCTGCTGTCTGATTGGGATGGAGGGCGCACCGATGCTCGCTCAGCAATTCTCGCTCATCTTTAAACTCTTCACAGGCAACGCAATACCATCCTTGCTGTTGCCCCATGTAAATATCGCCATTATCCCAGACGCGCTGAAAAAATTCGCGGACAATCGGGCCATGATTGAGCGCTGTTGTGCGGCTAAATCGATCATATTGAATATTCAGTCGGTGCCAAAGGTCTTGAAATCTCGACGCAATTAGATCACTATGCTCTTGGGGCGATCGCCCCAATTGGTCTGCCGTGCGCTGAATCTTCTGGCCATGTTCATCAGTGCCCGTAATCATCAACACAGACGTTCCTTGCAAGCGATGAAAGCGAGCAATGACATCTGCTGCGATCGTGGTGTACGCGCTCCCCATATGAGGTAGATCGTTCACATAATATAGGGGCGTCGTAATTGCAAAGGTTTTATTATCAGTCGGTTGAAAACTCATGAAACCTGTTGAACAGTGACTTGGAAGATGGTTTGACCAGTTAGGGCATCCATGTCTAACGGCTAAATAACACGGCCAAATAATATTGATGCAGCGTAGATTACTCCAGAAGACGATCTAATAGGGAATATCTTAAAAAGCGTGCTGTGGCTCATTTATAGAGAAGCCAATGTTTTGTTTGGTGGTATATTTCGACATTGCAATAAAGAATATAGTGCATAATACTTCAATAATTAACTTTATTTAAAATGCTTCAAACACTCTTAAGTTTTCAGAAAACATGTTTAAGAATTAAGAGCGCAGACATTAGCCCTCTTGACCATAGTCTGCAGTCTATCCGCGAATTGTGCCGACATTTAGCACGGCTACACTCTGCGCTCACAGCTAGTGTTAGTAGAATAGAGATTACATTGTTAACAAGTTGGGCTCAAACTTCGATCGAATTCAATTGGCAGATTGGCCTACTGCTAGCGAGGGGATCAGGTTGCTAGATGGCGATGAGGACTCTTCTGATCGAGCATTTCTGCCCCGATATTTCCGAGCGAGTCTTGCTGATCGAGCCTCTTAAGATTCAGCTACGGATAACC
>CAZCXK010000064.1:0-31054 GCA_964502605.1 uncultured bacterium | reverse complement strand
TACCAAAAACCTAGGCTGGCTTACCAAAAAACCTAGGCTGGCCTACCCCAAAACCTAGGCTGGCTAACAAAAAAACCTAGGCTGGCCTACTCAAAACCTAGGCTGGCCTACTCAAAACCTAGGCTGGCCTGCAAAAACCCTAGGCTGGCCTACCCAAAAAACTAGACTGGCCAACAAAAAACATAAGACCATAGCTGAATGTCATCATTTTATTCAGCAACGCCATCCCTCTTCTACACGAAGCTACTAGCACACATCACCGCCAACATAGAGAGTACGGTTTCTATCAGTCTGAATAGACTTCTAAACGGAACTGCGGCAGCATAAGTAGCATATACCTCCCCATCCCACCTATCCCTTCCCTTCCAACAGCCTATGTTTTCAGAACCGTGGATGCCCTGGCTCATTGGCATCGGGCTCAATTCAGTCTTGGTGGCGATCGCCCTGGTGGCTCCCAAAAAGCTCTTAACCCCTGCTGGATATTTCCATGCCTGGGGTTTAGGCGTGACGCTGTGGGGCACGCTGGGCTGGAAGGGCTATGTCGTGATGATGGTTTATTTCCTGGTGGGTTCGACGGTGACGCGCATCGGTATGGCCGAAAAAGAAGCCGCAGGCATTGCCGAAAAGCGCTCAGGCGCGCGCGGCCCTGAAAATGTTTGGGGGTCAGCGCTGATTGCTACAGTTTGCGCGATCGCCGCCTACAGTCTCTCGTTGACCTCTGCTCACCAGTCCTTCATCCCACTTTTGCTCTTGGGCTACGTTGCCAGCATTAGCACCAAGCTCTCTGACACCGCCGCCAGCGAAGTTGGCAAAGCCTATGGTCAACGCACCTTCTTGATTACGACGCTGCAAGCGGTTCCCAGAGGCACTGAAGGCGCAGTCAGTCTCGAAGGCACCCTCGCCGGACTGTTGGCCTCAGTGGCGATCGCCTTGGTGGGGTGGAGTGTTGGCCTGATCTCTCCAATAGGCATAGGGCTATGTGTGATCGCCGCATTCATCGCAACGAATCTAGAAAGCGTGATCGGGGCAACCCTGCAAGACAAATTCGATTGGATGACCAATGAAGTGGTCAATGTCTTCAACACGCTCATAGGTGCCGTAGGGGCGATCGCCTTGGGGCTATGGGTTCAAACGCTCATATAGCGACGCACAAACGCGTCTAGAGATTCCATCTTCAGGCTAAACACCTGCTCTAGCCGCTCAATCTCAGTCGCAGAGCAGTAAAACTCATTTGACAACAGAGTGCGAAACGTACCCAAGGCTGTTTGCGTATCCGCATCAAAAAAACCGATCGCCATGCGAATGCCGTCTACCACGACAAGAGGAATTGGAATAATCAGCGGCTCTCGATTGAAAATGCGGCCAAAAATTTGCGGAATGTCTTGGCGTTCTAAGATGTTGGGGCCGCCAACAGCAAAGACTTGGTTTTTTGCGCCCTCAATCTGACTTGACTCGGCAGCAATCCGGGCTAAATCGTCGGTGCTCACAACCGACGTGCGAATTTTGGCATCGCCAATCATCAAATAAACGCCAGATTGACGAAACCGCTCTGCCAGGGGCAGCAAATTTGACGCAAACCCCGACGGGCGCAAAATCGTGTAGCTCAGACCGCTTGCTATCAGATAGTTCTCGACGGCTCGTTTGGCCTTAAATACAGGCGCGTCATCATAGCCGCGATCGGCTCCCAAGACGGAGACAAAAACGAAGTGCTCGACACCCGCTGCCTTGGCTGAGTCAATTAGGGTGATGTTGGCGCGATAGTCGAGTGTTTGGGCATTGCCGCGATTGGAGTCATTCGAGCCATGGGCGCTAATCACACACTTCACACCCTGGCAGGCTTTCTCGATGTCGCGCTCTTGCAGCAAGTCGCCAATAAAAATGTCTGCACCTCGATTTTCTAGCTCGCTGTAGCGTGAGGTTAATCGCGTAAATGCCCGCACCGGAAGGTTGCGATCGCGCAAGATCCGCACAATGCGCCGCCCTAAATCGCCTGTGGCTCCAGTCACTAAAAACATAGGATTAACCGCCCAATTCTAGTTACAAATCCTCTTCGGGGGCGATTATCAGCCTCGCAGGTGCAAGGAGCTGTTTACCCCCTACAAAATATCCTAATGGTCGGGAGATGATGCAGCATCCACCAAGAGGCATGTCGCGATCGCCCCCTTCGAACCCATAAAAAAATCCCGGTTGGTGCAACCGGGAAAGTCATTAGTGCCATCTCTAGAATGCCCAGACTGATGCCCCAATGAACGACCCTATCAGTTCAAAACCGTTTTAATCTAGTTGGCCCGCAATCAGCCGATTGAGATGATGTTGCACCTTCCCGTGCAACTGGTGAGTCAGAGAGTCAACGACTGTGGAGCGATCGCGCTGGTAGGCGGGCAGATGATCCTTGAGATTGATGGGCTCACCGATATGCATCAACACCTCTCGCCGACCTTTAGGCGGCGGGTAGCCCACGTTAAATACCTGTCTTTCTAGCCGAATCAGCGTATCGAGAAACCGCTCTGATGTGGGCGCTTCGGCAACATATCCGTCATAGATGGCATCAAAGTTGAGCAAGCTGGCTGCTGCCCGATGCAGAGTTTCATATTGGCTAAAGTTTTCGATGCCTAAGAGCTCAGCCCGCGATTCCAGCGCATATTGCACCCGGTAGACGCGCTCGCGGATAGGCAAATGTGGCGGTGGCGATAGGTTGAGCTGGGTTTCACAATCTTGGATGGCGTGCAGCTTGATGCGAGGGATGCGCTCATTCCAGGGTTGAGCGGCGATCGCCTCATTGTGGAGGTCGTAGTCTTGCTCAATGCTCACCAACACCTGTTCTGCAACTGAGCGCAGGCGTTGATAGAGTGTGGGCCGATGGGGGCGATCGGTGAGCCGCAACATCTGCTCCAAACGCTGGAGGGTCTTATGGATAACTGGCTTCATGTTGCTGGTATAGCGATATTTGATGCTGACGGGTACGGCATAAAGATTGGGCACAGAGTCACCTCGGCGATTGACTCGGTTGATTGCCTGCAGGGCAATCTGAATCGCCCCCGGACGAAATGGCATCACCGTGTCATTTTGAAAGGAGCAGCCCCCCTCTGGAAAAATCACCAAATGGACGGCTGGCTGCGTCAACAGGTCGAGGGTGAAGGCTACACTGGCGCGATCGCCCAACCCCCGACGCACCGAGTACGCCCCTAGCTGTTGAATAAACGCCCCATTCCAAGCTTTAAATCGTTCATAGGCGGCCAGATAATGAAACGCTTTGCCCAGATGCCCTGACAGCAAGAATACGGCAATCCAGTCGTGGTAGGTGGGGTGATTGGCCAACAAAATTACCCGCTCGTCCCGCAGGGCGTCTAGCCGCTGGAGGCTATCAGGATGAATCTTGAAGCTCATTCGATAATGCCAATAGCACACCAGTGGCGCAATGAATTGGCAGAGTTGCACCAGTCGAGGATTGGGCTTAGGAGGGTAGAAATCTGGCATAGAGGGAGGAGGGAGAGGGAGAGGGAGGAGTGAGGAGGGTGGGAGGAGGAGTGAGGAGGGTGGGAGGAGGAGTGAGGAGGGTGGGAGGAGGAGTGGAGAGGGAGGAGTGGGGAGGGTGGAAGATGGAGTAGTTCTGCGGCTGGCTGGCTGACAAAACTCGTGAAAGGCTGATTCTCCCGTACCTTAGGCTTCGATGGCGCTCTGCCTAAGGTATCTACAACGACGTGGATTGAGCGCAGCCGAAATCCACGCTCCGAAGATCTGTCAGGGAACCAGGTTCTGCGGTGGATTCTGCGGTGGATTCTGCGGCTCAATCTGTCCCCACCCTGATGGCGATGGCTATATATCAGCCTACAGACCTTATCACAGCCGTTTGGCAAAGCGTATGGCTCGGCTCACATCCTTTCGTGAATCGAGAACTGGCTCTAAATCCAGGACTGAAACCACAGTCGCCATGCAAACGCGTCTGGGGATAGGGGCATGCCTAGATAGATGGGCAGCCAGAGGAAAAAAGCGATCGCCACTAATCCTATAAAGCCGAGAGCGACAAATCGATTGAGCCGCTGGGGGCTGCGCCACCCGCGATCGATCAACCACGCTAGTGCTAGCCAGCTAAACACCATCGACTCCATGTAGTGATAGAAAAAGGTGCAACGGCTTGAAATCATCCACGGGAGCCAGTTGGCACCATAATTCGCCAAGATGTAAATCATCATCCAGCCGGTAGGGGTGAGGGTGCCGTTTCTGGGGGTGCCCCGATTGGTAACGGGCGGCTCTGCCCGGTTGAATACCCGATTAACGACCCGATGCACCCCGATCACTGGCAATGCCTCTCTGTGGCTACGTTGCCTGATCTGCGTCCATCCATATTGCAGCATAATTCCGGTGACGAGAATGATGGCACCTGTCGAGCACCAAAGCAGCAACGGGTTGGCCATCGCATGCACGTCATATACGACCGCCGCCGTCCCGGAAGGCAGGGGTGGGCCAACGATGGGAGGTGGCTCATTCATGCCGTGAGCCGCCTGATAGAAATAGGCAACGGGTCGCCACATCACAACCCAGCTATACCAAGGTGAACAATAGGGATGGGCCTCCATGCCGCCGACATCGCCGTGATATTGCAGAATAGCTGCCTGCCATTGCCAAAAGCTCGTCTCTGGGTCAAGGCGCATATACGGAAGCCATGACAGCATATACGCGACGGCAGGCAGGGCGACAAGATATCCCAAAAACTGGAGGCCGTTTATCCGACTTAGCCCCCAAATAGCAGATGGGATGGGCGACTGGATGGGCGACTCAGTCTCTAAGCTAATTTCTGTGCTGATCTCCGTGCTGATCTCTGTCGGCGCTGGTTGTGACCTGAGGCGCTGTCGCCAGCGTATAATCCAGGCGGTGCCCCAACACAGATAAATTCCTAATAAGAATCCTAATCCGTTCCATTTGACGGCGACCGCAAGCCCCAGGCAGATACCCGCCAATGTAAACCAGAGCGATCGCCCCCTTTCAACTGACCGTTGCACCCCAGCAAAGAGACATGCATGACCCAATAGCCCCAGCCCAATCAGGTGAATGTTGTTGAGTGCATAGCGAGAATCGACTAAGAAGATGCCATCTAAAGCTGCTAACAGCGTTGCGATCAGGGCATAGCTGCGATGGCGACTGATCTGATAGGCGATCGCCCCAATCAGCAACGGCAAACCGGTGCCAATCGCCGCATTGAGCCAGCGATAGCTCACCGGAGAGAGCAGCAGTCCAGAGAGTCCATTTTTAAGGTCGCCATCGCCAATGGGGGTGTGTTGAGCAATCCAAATGGCGATCGCAATCACATAAAAGCAGAACGGCGGATGCCCCCCAAACGTGGGGATTCCGTTTAAGAAGTCGCTCGCAAATCGAGCATAATAGACCTCGTCAAACACTAGCGTATTAAACCGCCCCAACTGCCAAAACCGCAGCATGGCTGAACCTACCGCAATGCTGGCTATCCCCAGCCAAAACCAAATGCTGTGCTCTGGGCTGCTGTGCTTTATACTGCTCTGTTTTGTATTGATAAGTTTGCGATGCATTCAACCTCTACCCTTGCAACCTGAAACATACAGACCCTCTCTTCCTTATTGTGGTTCACGAGTCTGAGTAACGATGTAAACCTGGTATCGGCAGAATGCCTACAAAATCCAACTATTCTGGTCTCTTTGTTGGCCTCACCACTCTAGATATGGTGTATTTGGTCGAGCATCTACCGGCGGTCAACCAAAAACTCGTCGCCTTTGATTCGACACTGGCAGCGGGTGGCCCTGCAACCAATGCTGCCGTCACCTTTAGCTATCTGGGCGGACACGCCACACTGCTGAGCGTGCTGGGGAACCATCCTCTGCAACATCTCATTGTGGATGATCTAATTCAGCATCGAGTTCAGGTCGCCGACCTGCAGCCTCACCATGCGGCCCCACCCTCTATATCATCCATTCTCGTGACTCAGACCACTGGCGATCGCGCCGTTGTGTCAAAAAATGCTGTCAAGATGCAAGCGGCGGCTGAGTGGGTGCCGGATGGTATCCTGGAAGGCATTGATATCGTCTTAATCGATGGGCATCAGATGGATGTCGGAGTGGCGATCGCCCACCAAGCTCAACAGGCCAGAATTCCGGTTGTGGTTGATGGGGGCAGTTGGAAGCCCGGATTTGACCAAGTGCTGCGGTTTACAGACTACGCCATCTGTTCGGCAAATTTTTTGCCGCCGGGGTGTCAGCAGAGTGATGATGTGGTCGCCTATCTCAGCCCAATGGTGCCCTACATCGCCATCACCAATGGGGCTCAGCCGCTACGCTATTGGTGCCCCAGCCAGCAGGGTTGCCTGGGGGTTCCTGTGATTCGGGCTGTCGATACCCTGGGCGCAGGGGATATTTTTCATGGTGCTTTCTGCCACTTTCTGTTGAAATGTTATCAACTCGATGCGTCATCTAGTTCTGCCACTGCTGCTACCACGTTTCTTGCGGCTTTGCGTCAAGCTGCTCAGGTAGCGGCCTCGGCCTGTCAGTCATTTGGCACCCGTCAATGGATGAACTAATTTTGCATGGAAGGCTAGAGTAAACTAGGTCTGGACTTTACCATGCCTAAGCAACCGTCACCTATTACGGTTACCCCAGAACCGGAGCCTAGAATCATGTTCTAACGTCGTCGCACTATATGAGTTCCAATCGATATCCTGTCTGATCCTGCATGGCGGTTGTTGGGCGTTGTTTGTCTAGCGAAATTAACTCAAACCCTATCCATAATCTCTAGCTCTATGTCTTACGAAACTGAAAAGCAAGTGGCGATCGCGGCAGCATTAGAGGCGGGCAAAATTTGTGAGCAAGTCCGTCGAGAAATTGTCCCTCAGGCGATTGAGAAGAAAGACAAAAGCCCTGTTACTATTGCAGATTTTGGATCACAAGCTCTGATCTGTCGCGCCCTCGAGCAGGCGTTCCCTGACGATGCCATTGTGGGTGAAGAAGATGCAGCCGAGCTACGAACTCCTGAAATGGCGGGGCCATTGGCTCAAGTTACTGAATATGTCAAGGCGATCGCCCTAGAGGCTACCGCTGACCAGGTAATGCACTGGATTGATCGCGGCAATGGTGAGGCTCAAGAGCGGTTTTGGACGCTAGATCCCATTGATGGCACCAAAGGCTTTTTGCGCGGCGATCAGTATGCTGTTGCCTTAGCTCTAATTGAGCATGGCATCGTGCAAGTGGGTGTGATGGTCTGTCCAGCAATGCCGCTCGATCTCGACAATCCTGAGGGCGATATGGGGGTCGTCTATGTGGCAGTGCGAGGGCACGGAGCCGAGATGATGCCGATGGCGGGGGGGGATCTGCGCCCCATCCAGGTGGTGAGCACCGACAATCCTAAGGGGCTGCGCTTTGTCGGCAGTGTTGAGTCGGCCCATGGCGATCAGTCGCGTCAAGCGGCAGTGGGTCAGGCGGCTGGGTTTACGCAGCCTCCCCTACCGATGGATAGTCAGGCTAAATATGGAGCCGTTGCATCTGGGCAAGCTGCGCTCTATCTGCGCCTGCCGTCGCCCAAATCGCCCGATTATCGAGAAAAAATTTGGGATCATGCAGCTGGAGTGCTTGTCGTTGAGGAAGCAGGAGGCCGCGTGACCGATATGTTTGGCAAGCCACTTGACTTTTCCAAAGGGTCGAAGCTGGTTGACAATCAGGGGGTCGTAGTCAGCAATGGCAGCATCCACGACGCGGTGCTAGAGGCGCTGCAGCAGTCATCACCCAGTTCGGCGACCTCTGCATAGCTGCCTGGCTAGCCGACGCATTGGGTGTCAGAAGCAACTCGGGAGCCAATCTGACACAGTCCCATAAAACAAGAGTGGGCAGAAAACATCCTGCCCACTCTACTAAGAGCCGTTGAAAATTGAGAGCCGTTGAAAGTAAACCCGTCGAGATGCAGATCGTTGAAACGATCTCAACTGAAGACTCGGTGAAAATGGAGCCGAGAACGGCCACTAAAGTTGTCTACAGCTCTCAAACGCTGCCTAATCCATGTGATTAAATCAGTCATGCGATTAAATCAGTCATGCGATTAAATCAGTGCGATTAGAGGAGACCCATCTGAGACAGTAGCCCCTGCCCTGTAATCAATTCACCGGCGATCGCCAGCACAAAACCGATCATGGCTAAGCGACCATTCCAGGTTTCTGCAAATTGAGTGAAGCCAAACTTCGATTCTTGATTTTCCATGACACATTCCTTTGTGATGACGTATCTTTAGTTTTACATTTCGTTACAAAGCTGTTGTGATCTTGATCACGATACAGCTCTTCCTTGAGGCAGATTTGAGCAGTGCCTTGCGTCTAGGCTATGGAGTGATGATTGCAGAATTATGCTGTGCGGTAGGCTAAGACCGCATAGAACGGGTCTCCCCCCGGAACTCCTAGCAATTGCAACACAGCAGGCATCGAGACTGAGCGCGTAACTGCCTGCGGTTTGCTAAAGCCGGGAACCGCCTCAAAATAATGCTGGGTTAGTTCAACCCGTTCGGTTTCTGTCCTATCGCGCCACGCTTGAATGGCCTTCTGATAAAACATGCGGTTGGAAAAGCTGATGATGGCGACCCCGCCAGGTTTGAGGATGCGATAAATTTCTGCAAATACTCGATCAGGATATTGCAAATATTGCACGGATACTGCGTTGAGGACGGCATCAAAGGACTGATCTGCGAAGGGTAGCGTCTGATTTTCATTCAAATTTTGGACAAAATAGTGATCGAGCCGAGGATTGCGGGCCAGTTCGTCCGCATTCAGGCCGTGGCCTTCAACATGCTCAAACTCCATTTCGTCAGGCAAGTGAGACACCCAACTGCTCATCATGTCAAAGATGCGAGTCTTGGATGTCAACCGCTCTCGATATAAATCAGTCAACTGTTGGATGAAGCCTTCATCAATATGGGTCACAAACCGAGGGGCGCTATAAAATAGCGTGTCATTCGTGTCATCAAGTTTGGTGCGCTGAGTCGGATGCAACATAACGATATTCAAGCCGGGTATCAGAACGTGAATCTTCTCTTAGTTTAAGAAAATAGCTTAAGAAAAATAACAAAATATTAAGTAAAGTCGTAAGCCCATGTCAGATCAGGTTTTGCCGCAATCAATCATCGTTGTGCCAGCTCAGCCAGCAGCGATGACACCGGCTGAGCTGGAGTATGAAGCCCAGCTGATTCGGCAGGGGTTGATCCAGAGCCGATGGGGCGATCGCCTCTCTGTGACCGCGCAATGGATTTGCAACTGGGACGACCTTCGGTCTCTTATCTCTCATGCGCCGCCGACTATTCTACAGGTATGCGGCTCGGCTGCAACTCAGGCAGCATCGCAATGCGCTCAATCGTCAGCGAACTCGGTGACACCCTCTAGCTGGTTGACAGACCCGGAGTTGTGTCCTGCTGATTGGGCTATCTCTATCGCCTGTGTGGTATTTAAGGCGGGTTACTGTCCTTGTCAGGCGCGGGCGATCGCTCAACAGAGCCCCTTTGTGGTAGGTTTGGCGGCTGCGATTGCTCCGATGGCTGCTGATGAATTTATGCGTAGGTTTTATCAGGCTCTTGGCGACCGTTGTGCTATCAAACTGGCGTATCATGCTGCCTGTCGCACCCTTTTGACCCCCGACTTGCCGAAGCAGCTAGCGCCTGTGCTGCTGCAGCGTCCAACGCGGATTTATCTGAGTTTTCTAGATCACAACCCGGATGTGGCGATCGCCCAGCAAGTAGCCAACGCCCTTAGAGCCTATGGCTATGCCCCGGTTATAGCCCCAAAGTCTTTGCTGTCAGAGGACGTTCAATCTGCTGCAGGCTGTGCTGCCCCCCTTATCGAGGCTCTAGCATCTCATCTAAGCTATGACTACATGGTGCTGATTCTCTCAGCCGCTAGCCTCAGCCATGAAACCACACTGGATGAGATGAGATGGCTGCAGGCGACTGCCCGACCGCCGTCATGTGTGCTGCCGATTTGCATTCAGTTGGCGGCGGCTAAATCATTGCCCCCACCCGTTCAACATCTTTTGCAGCAGTATGCTCCTCGCAACTGGACTCATCCCTGTGATACTGACAATATCATCCGAGAATTGCTCCATCGGTTGACTGACGCTCCTGACGAGGCTTAAATCCCTCAACCCCGATCGTGCAGGGGGCGATCGCCTCTGGTAAAGTTGATGCAGGTCTATCGAGTTTGTCAGTCGTATGCCGAAATCATCTCTGCTCAACCTACAACGAGCAAAACCTGACTCCGCTGCAATGACGACTCCAGAACAACATCCGCTGCCGTCAGGATCTACCCTCTCTAGCCCAGGTGGACACTTTACTTATCGCATTGTGGGGCCGTGCTGTCGGCTATTTGACCGAGACGAGTTGCCCTGGCCATGCTGCCGCATTCAGTGGCGTAGCAAAGAACCGAGTTGGCGACGCATTGGCCGCCAATTTGTGGCTGATTTGGCCGTGATGCGATCGCCCTCTTACACCGTCCAAATTCTAGGGCAAGAACCATCCCAAGAACCCTTAGTCCTAACGCTCTATTGGGTCAAGCTTTCGCCCACTCTGAAAGCGTGGTGGTATGCAAAACGATCCCCTGAGGGGTAGTGCTAGCAGAGTGCGCTCAAGATCTGATGGGCGATCGCCGCCATCTGACTTGGGCTGGCTGACGACATCACCGTCGAAGGATAAACGGCCTCACCCCACTGGGGATGAATAATTTCCCGACAGCTGCCGACATTGATGACCCTGTAGCCCAGCACCGAATGCACAACAGCAACATCGTCTAGTGGTAGAGAACCAGGCTCTGACCTCATTGGGAACCCGGTACGAGGATCAAAGATCTCGGCCTCGTGTCCTCTGTTTCTGAGCTGGTGGGCGATCGCATTTCCCAATTGGATAAATTGCGATCGCAGTCGGTCTTTGTCGGCCTCTACCTCGGGTGAGTCATAGCTCAATGCAACCTGAGGCCGCTGCAGCACAACTAAGACCGATGCCACTGGAGCCGTCCAACTCGGCAAAAGCTGGGCTAGATGTGCCTGAATAAACGCAGTGGGCACATGAGCCGAATACTGAATATCATGTGCGAGGATCACAGGTGGCCCAACAGAATGAACTTGGCTTGACGTGGCCAGATCCACCAAATAATCCCACGTCCACGACGATTCGTCATCCTAACGGAGCTAACGCCTGCTAAGGAGGCAGCAGGCCAGCCGCGATCGCAGTCGGTTTAGGCTCTATGCTTTGGGCTCGAATTTGAGTGATGCTGAATTCATGCAATACCGCTGTCCAGTTGGTGCAGGGCCATCGCTAAACACATGACCCAGGTGAGCATCGCACACTCCACAAAGCACTTCTGTGCGCGTCATGAACAAGCTTCGATCCTCTTCGCGGACGACATTCTCATCGTTAATGGGTGCCCAAAAGCTGGGCCAGCCTGTACCAGAGTCATATTTGGTATCAGAACTGAACAGCTCTGTGCCGCAGCAGACACAGCGATAGATGCCATCTGCTTTGGTATCCCAATATTCTCCAGTAAAGGCACGCTCTGTTCCCTTTTTGCGAGTAACTCGAAACTGCTCAGGGTTGAGCTGCTCTTTCCAATCTTTTTCGGATTTCTGAACTTTAGCAGCCATAGTCTCACCTTCTATCCCAATGCGTTATGAAGAGCTCTGTCAAACACAAAGCCTCTTCATAAATGTTAACGGGTAGAGTGCAGAGTTGCAGATTGGCCTAAGGAAGCGATCGCGCTACCGGCTTTGTCGTAGAAGATGTGTGAATGGGAACATCATGACTATCGACCATTTCGATATTGAATCGGTAGCCCACATTACGAACAGTCTGAATCAGATTGGGCTGCCGTGGATCGACTTCAATTTTCTTTCGGAGCGACAACACATGGGTGTCTACGGTTCGATGGTTATCGATTTCGTCAGGCCACGCCTTGCGAAGCAGCTCCGAACGGCTCAGCGGCAGCCCCCCTGCCTGAGCCAAGACATATAGCAGGCTAAATTCTTGCGGAGTCAGCTCAATAAAATCTTCTTTGAGCCGCACTCGCCGCTGCACCAAATCAATTTTTAGTTCACCATAGTCGAGCAGTGCCGGAGCCACAACCATTCGACAACGGCGCGTCAGAGCCTCAACTCGCGCTAAAAACTCTTGCATGCCAAACGGTTTAGTCAGGTAATCATCGGCTCCAGCTCGTAGCCCTTCGACGACCTCTGCTTCTGAAGTGCGAGCCGAAAGCATCAGCACAAGTGCCAAGCGCTGGGGCTGCAGCCAACGACAAAACTCTAGCCCATCGCCGTCAGGTAAATCGGAATCGAGAATCACTAGGTCTGGCTGGCGATTTTGAAACACATCTCGCGCTTGTTGCAGGCTAGCAGACTGATGCACCGAGCACCCGATCTGCTGCAAATGCCAACCAAGCAGCGATCGCAGATGAGGATTGCTTTCAATGATTTGGATACAAACAGAACCCACGGCTTCAAGCGTCATTGAATAATTAAGCTCAAGCGTACCAGAGCATTTGTCATGGTTTTGTAACCTTTGCTACCCTGTTCTAGGGCTCAGAGTGAGCCGTAAAGGTTCCGGATGCCTACCGTAAATTTCAGGGCAACTCTGAAGCAAAAATAACAGCGGTTTATTAAAGATAGGGTTACCGTTACAATGGTTATGAAGGCGGGTGTAGAAGCATGTTTGATTTGGTTGTTTTATGTCGATTTGTAGATATCAAATTTGACCAAATAAACTAAGTTCAATTTTCAAGAGGCGGTGAAATCAACTTCTGGCTAGTTTGGGGAATCATGGTGAGCTAAGTCAGGAATTGCCAACTTTTTTGTTGAATAGGTTTTGCCTCCTTCTCCCTAAGTGGGCACCTTAGGGCTGTAGTCTACCTCTCGGCGGATGTTAGAACCTGTGCTGCTCACCTGAGCGAAACATAGCTTCCTGTAACTCTGTTCAGAGACGCTGTAGGTAATGTTTGAGAAACCATCTCTAAAATTTTCACTATGCTTCAGGATGCTCAATCAATTCGCTACTATCAGCAAATTACTGATGCTCTCAATGAGCAATGGAATCGTGGTTATCGCACCGATGAGCTTCGACTCTATCTAGATGGCTATCTCGCAGCTCTGCGACATACCAATGCCATTGAGCCGTATCTGATTCATCGTGTCGAAGAAGAAGTCATGCGCTATTTATATGACGTGTCAAATTTTGAAATGCTACAGCCAGAGCCGGAGCCAGGATATTTTTAAGCGTTATGCTGTTGTAGCAAAAGCCAGGGGAGTTAATTCTCCTGGCTTTTGTTTAGGTTGATAAAATACCAACGATAACGTTTGACTGACCCCAGGTGCCGGTGCGGTTGATGCGAGGTAATCATCCTGATTAATGGTAGTCAGCCATTCGTGCAGTAATTTAGTATATATTTTTCTACAAAGACAGTTCTTGGGCGAGGCTCTTGCTTATGGGCTGTGGCGTCAAAGTTGGGCAGTGCTCAGGTAATATACCAGGGTTCTCTGTGAATCTCTTGGAAAGATTCGAGCACGGCACTAAAGCTGTGGATAAATTGTGAATAAATAATGATGTGTTATTGGGTACTAGATTGTGAGACGTATGGTTAGGTTTCGTGCTACTTTTGCTCTACTCTTGGCAGTCGTTGCGACGATTCTAGTGAGCTGTGGCGGTTCAGCTCAAATCCCTGAGCCTCCGACATATACGGTAGATCAGATCGAACGGATTCAGTATTTTGAGTCAGATTTGATCGCTATGCGCGATCGCCTTGAAGAAATTCCCAGCTTAGTGCAAACGCGCCAGTTTGGTGATATTGGTTCCTTGATTCATGGGCCATTGGGCGAGCTTCGCACTAAGATGAGTGGGCTTGTTCGCAATTTGCTCCCTGATGAGCAGGACGACGCTCGTCAGCTGGCTAAGTTGGTGTTTGACGATTTGGAAAGCATCGATGAAGCTGCAACACTTGGCGATTCTAGGGGTGTGTTGAATAGCTATGAGGCAACCGCAAAAGATCTAGCTCGGTTTTTGCAGTTGATTCCAACGGCGGCTAAGACAGGCGCTTAGGTGGCGATCGCACGGCCTCCATCCTCTAGAGCAGCCATACGATCTGGGTAGGGTTTGCCAATACGGTGGTAAAAATGGGTTCGCTTGAGTATCGGCTTCAGGATGATGATCAGCTGTGTTTTATTCATATTCCTAAAACAGCAGGGTCTACCTTTACCGCAATCCTGGATGCTCAGTTTCATGTCAACCAAGTCTGGTGTGCGGCAGATCGGCTAACCCCTGAATCTGCCCAAGCCTTTAAGCTGTTTAGGGGACATCTTGACTATGATGTCTACCAGCAGTTGGGCCGCAAGCCTATTTATCTGTCGATGCTGAGAGACCCGATCAAGCGGGTGGTTTCTCTGTATAAGTTTTGGAAACGTGCCCGTGAGCGGGGAGGGCCTGATCATGCCGCCTTTGGTAGCGTGCTCAAAGATGCGACGACTTCAGGGCTAAAAGGCTTTGTCAGCCATACCGACCCTGCTGTAAGTCTAACGTTGTCAAACCGGCAAGCTCGCCAGATTGCTTCCAATGTGGGCATTCGTCAATATGCTGATTCTCCGGCTGATTTGTCAGATGCTGAGGTGTTGGCATTGGCTCGGCAGCATGTTGATGAGTTTGCGCTCGTGGGTCTGACAGAACAATTTCAAGATTCTGTGTTGCTGCTGTCTTATATTTTTGGCTGGTATCCCAGCCTTGACTATCAGAGTTTGCGGGTTGCGCCTCGGTCGGCTGATGCGGATGAGCTTGATGCAGAAACGGTTGACATCATCTTGGAGCGCAACCAGCTCGATAGTGAGCTTTATCGCTATGCCAAAGAGCGGCTAGATGCACAGGTGGCTCAGATGGTGCATGAGTTGCAGGTCTCTTATGGTGGGGGGCATGGGCGCGTTGTTGGGGAGAATGGGTTACGGGCCACAGTCGGGCAGGGTGGGGGAGCGACAGGGGCGTTGTCATCGTTATCAGTACCGCCGTTGCTTGACCTGCTCGACCTGCATTATCAAGCTCGATATGCCGAACAGCAGCCTCAACTACGCAATCGAATTGATTTTGATGTGTTGCAGCCGCTGTCAGGGCAAGGATGGCACCGTCGCAATGGTCGATTTAATGGGCTCAGATGTGATGGCACTCCATTTCGCTGGACAGGCCCTGGCACCGTTTCAACGCTGGATTTGCCCTTGGCCTCGGATCGCGATCTGACGCTGTGGCTGCATGTCGTCAATGCGATCGCCCCTGATGTATTAGATAGCCTGACGCTTCAGGTTAATGACTGCCCGATTGCTCTCGACTTTATCGTCAGGCGAGAAAATTCAGGCATCTTGCAAGCGCTGA
The DNA here is from genome assembly GCA_964502605.1 of uncultured bacterium. Classification (GTDB taxonomy): domain Bacteria; phylum Cyanobacteriota; class Cyanobacteriia; order CAZCXK01; family CAZCXK01; genus CAZCXK01. Next base: position 15,676 of record CAZCXK010000064.1, on the reverse strand, counting down.
TTCCGAGTGCGGCACTTCAAAGCGATCGCCCCTTTATTCGGCTCACATTTACTGTCAACCGCACGCTGGCTCTCAACGCGCTCAATCCTGACAACCCAGATACGCGGTCTGTGGGGTTGGCAATTCATCGCATCCAGGTGTTTCCAGCAACGGATACAGCGTTGGTTTCTAGCAAGGTGCTGCGGCCTTTTCCGGCACATGACCAACCTTGGGCAACTGCCTCTGAGTTTGTGCGCCAACATATCCGCCCTGACGAACGGATCGCCGCTCCGGGTGAGTTTTATGAATGCTTTCCCAAGCAGTTTTGTTTTTATACCAGCCCGTTTGTAGCCAAGCCAGATCTGAGTTGGCTGGTGCTACATCTGGGGCATCTCGACACGGTCGATTATGGGTCTTTGCGGTGGGCCTTGCAAACCTTTAAGCCTGTCTTTCATAATGAGGTGTTTGCAATCTGGACGCGGCGGCAAGACTGCTCTTCCCAGGCTCTTAGTCTGCGCCAATCGCTGGTTTTGTCAGTTAAGCTTGGCCTGATTGATTTAGAACATCGCAAGATTATTTCTAGAGAACGTCGGACTCAGTTCATTCGAGTGTTGCGGTCAGGGGCTCAGACCCTTAGTGCGATGCTAGGTCGGAGCTAATCCCTCAATGCCCTATCTGCTGTTACGAGTGTCAGCGTGAGCGACCTTCTTGTTAATCTGGCGTTTCTGATCACCCAGCCCACAGGCTTGATGACCTATGCCAATCAGCTGGTGCCGCATTTGTCGTCGCTGGCTCCGGCGCTGCTCAGTGCTCAGCCTGTTGACGGGTTGGCGCACATCTCTATTCCGCACAACATGACGGCGGAGCAGGGCGCTAGAGGTCATCTGCGACGGCTCTGGTGGACTCAAACTCAGCTGCCCCGGCACTATCGACACCATGGCGCTACGTTACTATTTACGCCGATTCCAGAGGCTCCCCTTTACTCAGCCTGTCGCTATATTGCCACAGTGCATGATTTCATCCCGCTGCGTTTTCCCAATCGGTTGTCTGCCCTGCATTTCTACCATCGACTCTATGTTCCCGGTGTGTTGCGGCAGGCTCAGCATTTAATCTGCAACTCTGAGGCGACGGCCTCCGACCTGATTGAGTTTTTTGGCATCTCAGCTCAGCGGATTACGCCGATTCCGCTGGCCTATGATCAAACCCACTTTCGCTGGCTTAATTTACCGACTCGATCTTATTTTCTCTATATTGGCCGCAGTGATCCGCATAAAAACCTGGTGCGCTTGGTGGCGGCGTTTGCCCAGGTGGTGGACTCCAGTTCTGAGCCCATTGAGTTGTGGTTAGCTGGCTCGACAGATGACCGCTATACGCCATACCTGCTGGAGCAGGCATCTGAACTGGGGGTGAGCGATCGCCTCAAAATTCTTGACTATGTGCCGTATGCTGATTTGCCAATTTTGATCAACCAGGCGACGGCTGTGGTGTTTCCAAGCTTGTGGGAAGGGTTTGGGCTGCCAGTCTTAGAAGCAATGGGCTGCGGCACTCCGGTGATTACCTCCAATTGCTCGTCATTGCCTGAAGTGGCAGGTGATGCAGCGCTGCTGGTTGACCCTTACTGCGTTGAGGATATTGCCGATGCGATGCACCGGGTCGCCACCGATGGAGAGGTGCGATCGCAGCTGCAATCGGCAGGTTTGTCTCGATCTCAGCAGTTTAGCTGGGCAAAAACTGGGGCGGCAACAGTGGAAATTCTCAAGCAGTATTTATAGGAGAAGGCAGAAGGTAGAGAGCAACAAGTGTTATGCGGTGGGTGCAGTCATTCAATCTATCCTAACGCTTGATTAATCAGCTAAGATCGCGTGCTAGAAGTTGAAAGGCGAGCTGATTGCTAAACTCAACTAAACGGGCGCTGATTTCAACGGCGATCGCCTCTCCAGTTTTCCGGCACAAGCCATGTTTAAATACGGCACTGCCCGACCTTTCTAGCTCCGTGACGATAGCCTTGTGCCACTGTTCCGAGGCTGACCGCGTGCTGATGTCATCGAGTGTTTGCTGCTCCAGATCATGGCGCACATAACCCAGTCGGCGAGCGGCACATTGGTTGACTTCGATAATGCGAGATGACACATCCACGATAAAAATCATGTCGTTGGCAAACTCAAATAGGTTGCGATAGTTCTCGCGGGAGTCGCGCAACTCATCCTCAATTTGCTTGCTTGCAGTAATGTCATGGGCAATGCCAATCACTCCATCAATGTGATCGTGCTTGTTCTCAATGGGATAAAAATGGTGCAAATAATATCGCGTGCAGCCCATAGACGGGACGCCGATTTCGACTGATGTGGCTTGCCCCAAGGTTAGCACTGTCTCAAACTGTTGTGCATAGTGGCTGGCTAACCCCACAGGCAGACCCAAATCTGTGTAGCGTGATCCTAAAACGGCCTGCCGATCAGACCGCCACAGACGCGCACTAGCCGGATTGAGATAGCTGACTCGCTGCTGGCGATCGCACAGAAAAATAGGATTGGGAATGGCTGCCAACACCTGATCTAGCTGATGCAAACACTTGAGATGATTGGCTGATGTGCCCCGACCCTGATTGGCTGAGTGAAGCTCTATCACCTCATCCAATGCCGATGTGCTCAGTACAGATGCATCCATCAGCTTAGCCGAATGCACGACCTGTTGCAGCGCGTCGATTAAGCGAGACATCGACCCATCGAGCTGTTCGACTGGCGAGATCTGAGCAGCAGTTGGAACTGATAGAACAGGCTCAGATAAAACAGGTTCTGCCACAAAGGGCTCAGTCAAAACAGGCTTCGACCCATTCTCGTAAGGCTGGTTGGCCGCATGATGCCCATTGGAGGCATGGTGCAAACTGGTCAGCGGCGGCAGCGACTGCAGCTCGTAGGCGCGATGAATGGCATGGATAACTAACTGCGTTTTTGATTTTCCAGTAATCTGAGACTGCGCTCGAAGACATTCGATGGTCTCTTCCGGGAGGCGAAACGTGACTGCTCTTGTAGACATGACACTATAAAGCGGGTGACAACAATATCATTAATTGGCTAATTCTTACCCCTTATGCCATCCAGTTATGAATCAATGTTTTAATGTTTTGTAGAACATCTGGATTGATAGCGCTCTTGAAACTGTCCGCTGGCTAATATGATGCCGTCAGCAACAATGTCTCCATTCTTTAGACGACTAAATTGGGCATATTCTTGAACCCAGGCAAAATTACCGGATGCAGTGATAATGCGATAGCGACAATTTAATGGTGTTAAATCAGTGTGCGATCGCATCAAGCAGGCTTCAAACTGAGAGCGATCATCAGGATGGATGCGATTGAGAAAACGGTTTGCATCTTTTTTCCAGGTTAGATCAGTACAGTTAAAATCTGACTGATCTGTGTCAGGATAGCTAATATTTAGCAGGGTATTTGTACCATCAGTATGAAAAATTTCGCGGTAGGTTGTTGCGGCTAGATGTTTAGCAACAAAGTTGAGCACAGATGAAGCGAGTGGCTGAACTCCAGACTGAGATACATCGGGTCTATATGACTTCATGCCAGGTTTATCTATCACACTATTAATCAATCTATGAGCATAGTTGTTGACGGCATCTGGCTCTATCTCCTGCAAAAGCATGACCGTCTGCCTGACATCTGGCTCGATGTTGATATTACATATTGAAACCCAAACTGTCTGCGATGTGCCACTCGCAGTCGTGATTTTCCATGCCTCTTCATAAATGGGGCGATCGCCTTGATGTAAATAATCTTGCTCGATGAGATGCTGCAATACCTCAGGGCTGTCTTGTAGCAATACATACCAGCCGGTTTGATTCATGGTATCGAGCGTATAGCCTGTCATCATAGTCAGATGAGAATTCCAACTGATGAACTGTACGTAGGGCTCATGGGGAAGTGTGTGGTAAGCGCATAACCCGATAGGCAACTGATTGATCAGTTGGGTTTGCCACGCATAGTTAGACGCATGTTGAGCCTGGCGTTTTTGCCATTCATCCTCTGCACGTTTGCGATGGCTAATATCGATCACAACACCCTCAAGATAGAGTAGCCGCCCATGAGAATTGCGAACTGTGCAAATATCTTCTGATACCCAAATGATGCTGCCGTCTTTGCGATAGATTTGAGACTCTACCTGCTTCACACTGCTCTGCGCTTGCAGTTGCTGCATCAGGTCTGCCCAGCGGTTTGGATTGACATAGCTGTGATGGTCAGTCGGGGTAATGGCATCAAGCAACTCACTCGGACTGTCATAGCCACAAATCATTGCCAGCGCCAGATTCACTCTCAGATAGCGCCCCATAGGCAGTCGTTGAAAGAGTCCCACGGGTGCGTTTTCAAAGAGGCGGCGATAGCTTTGCTCGACCGGATTATGGAGATCTTGAGCATGGGGTGCTTCAGGCGGTTGAGGCGCGATAATGTCTGTGTTGGACTGTTGCGATCGCCCTTCCTGATCGGGCTTTAAGGGCTCTGGAGCAATACCATCTGCAGCGTCTGCGGGTGTACCAGAATCAGGGCGATCGCTCCTTCTAGCACTGCTAGAGGCCGACCTCCCATCGCACTCCTTAAACGGAGTGATATCTGTGATGGTATGAACATAGCCCTTGAGTATTCCATCTTGACCCCATTCAGGTTGGGCTTCGGCCACCACCCAGCGGTAGGAGTCATTGGCTTGAATGAGACGGCATTCGACTTTGTAAGAGGTTTGATGGGCGATCGCATCTGCCCATGCTTGCACGACATGCCCTCGGTCATCTGGATGTAATTTCGGCTCCCAAGGTGCTTTCAGAGCTTCTTCTCGCGTGTAGCCAATCATGTGTTCACAGCGCTGATTGAGGTCAATACATCGTCCCCGCAAGTCTGTCCGAAAAATGCCAACTGGAGAATGTTCAGCCAGAGCATGATAACGCTGTTCGCTGAGTCTCAGCGCCCCCTCAATCTGTTGCCGATTGCTGATTTCATGCATCAGTTCTTCGTTGGTGCGGCGGAGCGCCGTTGTCTGTGTCAGCACGCGGTGCCCCAACTCGGCATTGAGCGCCTGGATTTCGGCCTCAGCATGTTTGCGGTCGGCAATATCGCGCACAAAGCTCTGAATTGCCAGTCGATGTTCATATTCGATCACTCGGCTACTGACCTCGACGGGCAGCTCGGTCTGGTCTTTGCGGCGATAGACATGCTCATAGATAACACAGCCATCGACATCCAGGCTTCGCCAGAGAGCCTCCCGACTGATGACATCCATCGGAGCTTCCAGTGCTCCAATCTCAAGCTGCAAGATTTCTCGGCGCGTGTATCCCAACAGTTTGCAGGCGCTCCAGTTGGCGTCTAACACCTGATGGGTTTCGACATCAACAATCAAAATTGAGTCATGAGCCGACTCAAATAAGTTGCGATACTTTTGCTCTGACTCTCGCAGGGCGATCTCTGTTCTTTGGCGCTGCGTTACGTCCCGTGCAATGCAGACCAGGGCACTGACTTGAACACCTGATGCCCTCAGCGGACTGAGGATATATTCATAGGAGCGAGACTGGCCAGAAACCACAACATGAAATTCGCCGTTGACTAGGTGCCCGGTTTGAGTCGCGTGCTCACACTGATTCATAAACGCATCAGAATTGCCATCACGAAATCCTAGTTCTTGCCAGGTTTTGCCCAGAATTTGACCGGGTTCTAGCCCAAATACCCATGAACCTGCTGGATTGAGATAGGTAAATCGCCCGTTGCGATCGAGTACAAAGATCAGGTCTGAGGCTGTCGCCAAAATTTGACCAAATGTCTTTGCCATGTGGCTCTCTGAGGCGTTTCCTAAGGCTTCAGATGCATCAAGCGTTGACAGAACGGCCATCAGCGGATGCTGATAGAATTGCGGCACCGCTGTCTGCTCTAGAGCTAGCAATGCTGTCAGCGTTTGCTTGAGCAAGATAAATTGCCGCTGTTGCGTTTCGTCTAATGCGTTTGCCTGCTGCTTGTGCCGGAGCTGATGCAGCCAATGCTGGAGATGAGATGTAATCTGAGCCAATAGGGCTTCTGGGTCAGCGCTATCTGTGTTGAGCCTGCAATCGGCGATAGACGCCTCATAATATGGACAATCTAATGCATGAGTTAATGCCCGGATCACAACAGATGTTTTGCTCTCGCCAGTCAGCTCGACCTGCGCTGCAAGTTTTTCGAGCAGGTCTGTAGAGATCCGAAACGACATAATTCGGCTGGCCATTGATGTATAGCTAAATTACAGAATGAAATACTTGACGATGCAGGTCTGATGTCGAGGGGGCAACGACCGATGCAGTGCTACGCCGTGTTTGCATTGAGCTGATTTGCATGGATTGGATGGTGGTGTAGATAGGCGTTCCCAGATGATGTGACGTGGATGATATGGCTTCCGATTAGGAGATAACGTGGCGATCGCCCTGCAAAGCCGTCTTGGAGTCAATCAATGGGAGGCTTTCGTGGTGTTTTGCAGGGATGAATGAACGATTCGGTTCACGAAATCTACGCAGTCTGCAACCTAGTCGGCACCGTAATGGGCGATCGCCTCTATTCATAATGCAATACATGTATTGCATTAAGCCTCGATACCGTGCAATGCACCCGTAAACGATCGTAAGACTTTGTATTAATGACTCATGTTAGGGCAAAACCAATAGCTAAAACAGATTGTGACACATATTATTCTTAATCTCTGCATAGATGAATTTAATTTCACATGTTCAATTCAAACTTAAAGTTTTCATGTAGAGCTTTTTCAAGGTCTGGTGTCGTCGTTTACAGTCGTGATACAAATACTTACATGCATCGAGCAATACGCATATTTGCAATACATATGCATGTATTTACACGACAGGCAGACATAACTGCAGGTGCAGGGCTCTACTCATTCATTGAAATATCCACAAGTTGGAGCGGGTAGTCTGGCTGGCTGACAAAACTTGTGAAAGGCTGATTCTCCCGTACCTTAGACTTCGACTGTGCTCTGCCTAAGATATCTACAACGACGTGGATTGAGCGCAGCCGAAATCCACACTCCGAAGATCTGTCAGGCAATCAGCGCTGTCTCTCCTATCCTGTTGCAAGTAGTCTATTTGTCGATCATGATCTCCGTTAGTTTGTATTTCTTGGTTTGGATCCAAATGGATCTATTTGGAACTAATAGTTACGACTTACTTGAAGTCATTTCAGGGTGTTTTATAGGCCGGGTTGAAAATAGTAGAATCTCTACTGAATAAGGATTTTGAATCTCGGCCTTCATTGGGTTAAGGCGTTCATATATGAAATATGTTGATCCATTTCAGCCCCCCTTTAGTAGCAGTAAACCCCATGAATTCATTTGAAAATACTCACTATTACTCAACAGGTTTAACATCAGCTCATCCCACTCCTTTAACACCGCATGCGCTGATCGACAGCACGATTAGCAAAGAACTGGAGAAACTCGCGTTGATTGTTGCGCAAACATGGCTAGACGATCAGCCCAATGTTCAGCTTGATGCTCAAAGTGATTTCGATCGATGTCTGCTGTATGTCACTCAGGAAATAGCTGAGGCAGGATCTGCGGTGGGAGGTGTCATCGGGCTGGCGATTTCGGTTGGGGGTGGGTCGGCAGCGGCACGGGTAGCCTGTTGTCGGATCTTTTCACTCTGACCTCCATCAGGGGACTGCACTACCATTTCGCTTCATTCCATCTTTGCTTTAGTTGCAGTCTATTTTTATTGGTTTCAACATGATTCAACCTCCCCCTCTTTCTCAGTCGAATCAGTCTCAGTCGAATCAGTCTGCAGGCAGATCGCAGACCAATTCAGACGCATCGAATTCAAATGGCACTCCCCGTTCTGATTATGGTCAAACGCCTTATGGTCAGACGCCCCAATCGAATTTCAACGGGGCATCCGGTGTTAATCGCACGGAGGCTGCCAATGGGTTGCTGCCATCAGGTTTGGCGTCATCTCAACCTCAAACCTCAGGTAGCTCAAAGCCTGCTCAGCTCCCTCAGCAGCGAGAGTTGAGCCTGCGTCGGCAACTGGTGCAAACGGTGTTGCCGACGGTGATGGTGCCGTTGGCGGTGGCGGGTGTTGCCGGGTATAAATTTGTGCAGGCCAGCGTTGAAGATCAGACGTCAACGACAATTCGAGATCAGGCGCTGTTAGCGGGCGCAGGCATTCAAGGTCTGCTGCGCGATGTTGCTGTGATTCCGGCGATGGTGGCTGATAGTTCTGTGGTGATTGAGTCGGCCAAAAATGGAGCGATCCAGGCTCAATATAGTGGGTTAGAACAGTTGTCACGGGAGCAGTTGGAAGAAAGATTTCAAGCAACGAAGCTGCTGGCTCCCAATCAGGAACTCAACGACTATTTGAGACGAACTGCCGAACGGGTGGGGCTGGCTGAGCTGGTGATTACAGAACGCAACGGGTTCAATATTGCCTACAGTCAGCCGGTGTCTGGCTTTGTGCAAACGAATGAAGCCTGGTGGCAAAATGCAGCTAGCCAAACTGAGTGGGTTTCTCAACCTGTTCTTGACGAACGTACAGGGACGTTTGGTGTCGAATTTAGTCAGGCGATTCGAGATCCGCAATCGGGAGATTTTTTGGGGGTGGTCAAGGCTCAGCTGCCGAGCGATCGCTTTCGTCAGATTGCCGAAACTAGACTGCTTTCAGGGCTGACGGGGTCGCAATCCGTGCAGCTGGTAGAGGCCACATCGGGTACTGTGCTGCAAACAGCAACTGCTGATGGCATTGCTGAGGCTCAAGCTTTACGGGGTGGGGAGGTGGTTAGACAGGCCGCGCTTCGGGTGGTACAGGCGATGCAATCTAATGCCGACCCGAATCGGGTGCGGGCCGATTTAGAGTCGCAGTTTGCGATTCAGCAGGTGGAGGTGATGTCGGTCGCGTCTGGAACAGCTACAGGTGTTCTCTCGGCTTCGTTTGTCTATGATGGCTTCAGATATTATCTATCGAGTGTGCCCGACAGCAGTTGGGTGGCGATCGCCTCAGCCAACCAGTCAGAACTGGGAGGTGCCGGTCAGCAGTTGGTGCTACTATTTGCCCTGTTGACATTAGCCATGGGTGGGGTGGCGATCGCCATTCTGCTGCGGCTGGCTCGCCAAATTTCTGCACCGATTTTTTATCTCTCCAGTGCGGCTGAGCAGGTTGCTAGCGGTGATCTCGATGTGGTGACCTTGCCCTGCGGCACCCGCGAGACTCAAACCCTGTCTCACACCTTCAACACATTGGTGGCACGCGTGAAGACCTTTCTCAATGATGAGATGGTGGCATCGGAGAAGGCCAAACTGCTGGCACAGCTAACGGGAGGCCGCGCCCTCAATGAAGCTGAGCTGAATTCGACATTTACCCAAGCACTACATAGCACGCGATCGCTGCTGGGGGTCGATCGGGTGGTGATCTATCGGTTTAAGGCGGATTGGAGTGGCTATATCTCTCATGAATCTGTGGGCAATGGCTGGGTGAAGGCAATCCATGATCGGATTGAAGACCCCTGCATTCCGCAGCATATTCTCGACGACTATCAGAAGGATCGGGTCGTGCCCACTGCCGATGTTTGGCATGCTGGCTTTCATCCCGATCACCTCAATTTGATGGAGCGCTTGCAGATTAAAGCCAACCTGGTTGTGCCGATTCTGCATGAAGGTCAGCTTTATGGGCTGTTGATTGCCCATCACTGCGCGACCGCTCACAACTGGAGCACCCCCGAGATTAGCTTTTTGAGGCAGTTGGCTGCCCAGTTTGGCGTCATGCTCGATCGGGTCAGCTATCTGCAGCAGCAAGAGTCTGAAACGGAGCGATCGCGCTTTCTCAACACAATGACCCTGCAGCTGACTCAGGCCGAGAGTTCTGAGCAAATCTTGGGCCAAATTCCACTGGCAGAAATTCGAGAGGTGCTCAATGCCGATCGGGTGTTGGTCTATCGCTTTGATCAAGACTGGAAAGGCACGGTCACTGATGAATCGGTTGCAAAGGGGCTGCCACAGGCAAAAGGAGCCGAAATTTATGACCCTTGCTTTACGGGATATATCGAGAAATATCAGCAGGGGCGGGTGCATGCGATCGCCGACATTCATGCTGCCGACTTAACGCCATGCTATTTGCAGCAGCTGGAGCCGTTTGCGGTCAGAGCTAATCTTGTGGCTCCGATTAATCAGGGCAAGCAGTTGATTGGGTTACTCATTGCCCACCAGTGCGATCGCCCCCGCCACTGGCAACCCCGCGATATCGCCTTTTTTAGACAGATTTCGCTGCAAATTGGGCTGCTGCTCAATCGCGCCCATCTGCTCCAGCAGCGTGAAGATGAAACAGAGCGATCGCGCCTGCTCAACACTATGACCCTGGAACTTACCCAGGCCGAAAGCTCCGAGGAGGTTTTGACGCATGTGCCGTTAGCAGAAATTCGAACTGCACTTGCCGCCGACCGGGTGCTGGTCTACCGGTTTGACAAAGACTGGAAGGGCACCATCACGGATGAGTCAGTGGGTGAGGGGCTGCCCAAAGCTCTAGGAGCCGAGATTTATGACCCCTGTTTTGCTAAAGACTATGTTCAAAAATACCAGGAGGGGCGAGTCCAATCGACGCCAGATATTCACAATGCGGGGCTGACGCCCTGCCATTTAGAACAGTTGGAGCCGTTTAAGGTGAAGGCGAATCTGGTGGCACCGATTATGCAAGGCACTCAGCTTTTGGGGCTGTTGATTGCTCATCAGTGCGATCGCCCCCGCATCTGGGAACCGCGTGACATTGCCTTTATCAAGCAAGTGTCGCTGCAGGTGGGGCAGGCGCTCAACCGCGCTAGCTTGCTCCAGCGGCAAGAAGATGAAAGTGGGCGATCGCGCCTACTCAACACCATGACCCTCCAGCTGACTCAAACCGATACCGCTGACGATGTGCTCGATCAGGTGCCGTTGGCCAGCATCCGTGATGCCATTCGCGCCGATCGCGTCATGATCTATCGCTTTGACGCCAACTGGCAGGGCACCATCACCGCTGAGTCAGTTGTCGATGGCTTTCCTCGGGCTCTCGGTGCCAGCATCCACGACCCCTGCTTTGAGAAAGACTATGTGCAGAAATATCGTCAAGGTCGAGTGAATGCCACCTCTGATATTCAGAAAGCAGGACTGACCCCCTGCCATCTGCAACAGCTTGCCCCTTTTGCTGTCAAGGCCAATCTGGTGGCTCCGATCAACCGAGGCCAGGAACTCTTGGGCTTACTGATTGCCCATCAGTGCGATCGCCCCCGCATCTGGGAGTCGCGCGACATTGCCTTCTTTAGTCAGGTGGCGCTGCAAGTAGGGCTCGCACTCGATCGCGCCGACTTGCTGCATCAGCGAGATCAGAGTGCCAACGAGCAACAACGCCAGCGAGAAACCCTGCAAAATCAGCTCATGCTGCTGCTCAATGATGTCGAAGGAGCCGCTCAAGGTGATCTCACGGTGCGAGCCGATGTCACTGCAGGCGAAATCGGCACCGTTGCCGACTTCTTCAACTCAATTGTGGAAAGCCTGCGCCAAATTGTTAGTCAAGTCAAAGACTCTGCCTACCGGGTTAACACGTCCCTCAACCGCGATGAGTCTTCTATTCGCCAGCTCGCAGATGAGATCTCCAACCAGGCTGACGAAACGACCCGTACCCTTGATTCAGTTGAGCACATGACCCGCTCGATTCAATCGGTGGCTGCAAGTGCCCGTCAGGCTGCCGAGTTTACGCACAAGGCGTCTGCTACCGCTAAATCAGGGGGCGACGCGATGGATCGTACCGTGCAAACTATTCTTTCGCTGCGAGAAGCGGTAGGTGAAACCTCTAAGAAGGTTAAGCGGCTGGCCGAGTCGTCTCAGCAAATTTCTCGGGTTGTGTCGATCATTGAGAAGGTTGCGCTCCAGACCAATTTGCTCGCCATCAACGCAGGCATTGAAGCGGCTCGCGCTGGGGAAGAAGGGCAAGGCTTTGCCATTGTGGCCGAAGAGGTCGGAGCCCTTGCCAGTCAGGTGGCAGCGGCGACCCAAGAAATCGACAAAATTGTATCTGGTATTCAGCTCGGAACGAGTGATGTGATCAACGCTATGGAAGAAAGTACCACCCATGTTGTAGACGGCACTCGCTTTGTAGAAGATGCTAAGCGCAATCTCGATGGTATTCTCAATGCATCTCACACTCTTGATCAACTGGTGCAAACGATCTCCGAGGCAACGGTGTCTCAGCTCGAAACCTCGAAAACGGTTAGCGAACTGATGCGCGATATGGCTCATGTTTCGCGGGCAACCTCTCAAACGTCACGCGACGTGGCGAAATCTCTCAAGCAAACGGTTGAGGTGGCCGATGAGCTCCAAATCTCGGTGAGCCAGTTTAAGTTGGTTTAAGGAAAATGGATGAAGTAATCTGAAGAATTCCTGCCCTGTTAGGGCCTACTTCGTACACACAACTGCTATGTGGTCTCATATGTCTCAGCATCGAGGTTTTGAATGCCTCAACCCCAGATGCTTTCGGGGGAGCACGAGGGGGTTAGATCCCCGCGATGCGGAGGATCGGGGAAGTCCCCCGAGAGCAGCGTAGGCTATAGAAGGAGATGTGTGTATACAGCAGGTTAGGGCAAGGTATGTCTTGATCTAACTCAAACCATTGCTTCTAGAATGAGACTGAGCGTTGACGCACAGGTCACTCATGGGGCAAACCGTTTGGATCGCACGACATGGCAATCGGCAGGATTTTGTGGATCTAGACTGGCAGCGCAAGTCAGATCGCCCTTATGATCCTCATCTGGCTCATGATGGCATCATCCAAGCTCGAGAACTGGGGCATCGTCTCCAGCATGAGCCGATTGCCCATATCTTTGCCTCGCCGTTTCTGCGGACGGTGGAAACGGCGCACTATGTTGCTGAAGCCGTGGATTTACCCATTAAGCTAGAAGCCGGATTTGGGGAGCACCTCAACCCAGACTGGTTTGCATCAGATCCCGAGCGGTTGCCGTTGAGCACTCTGGCTGAGCGTTTTCCTCGAATTGATGTAACGTATCAAAGTCGAACTCAGCCGCAGTTTCCTGAAACCTGGAATCAGACGGTGGCGCGGGTTGAATCAACGGTCAAACAGCTTGTTGATGAATTTCCAGCCCCGTTTCTAATTGTGGGGCATGGTGCCTCTGTGGTCAGTGCAGCCAGAGGGCTGCTGGGAAACCCTTCGGCGGATGTGCATTGTGCGCTGTGTTGTCTAGTAAAACTGGTACGTCACGGACAGACCTGGATGATGGAGTTAAATGGTGATACGTCGCATCTGAGTTCGTCAGAAGAATTGATTCGCTGGAATTGATTTGCTGAAATTAAAGGGAATTGGCTGATTTTTCTATTCAACGTCAAATTCAGAAAAAACATGGGGTTCAAACCTTTGCTGATGCGTTGGTTTTAGAGCCAAACATTTCAGGAGTAGGAATAGATCTTAAGAAAATCGGACAGTTTTTCAGGAGAGCCGACTCAAGGAATAGCGAAGCTAAAGCGTAGAGCGATCACAAGATAGACTTTGTGTTGTTGCCGTGTGTATCGTCTAGTAAGGTTTTGAGTCAGATGAGCAGGAGCATAAACTAAAATAGGAAAAGCTATCGCTGGTCTTCTGCATGAGTGAAGCTGTCTATATCGAAACGAGTATCTTAGGCTACCTCACTGCTCGACCCAGCAGAGATCTGGTTGTGGCTGCCAACATTGAGATAACCAGGGAGTGGTGAGATACTCGCCGTATCTACTTCCAGCTTTCTACGTCTCAAGCAATCATAAAAGAAACTTCCTCCTCTGAAACGATAGCGTCATTGACCTCCTACGATTTTATTCTCGAAGCCCTATTTGGCGCAGCTTCATATTAAAACGATATAAGGAGGGTGCTCGCCATGTCGTGGTGGATTCAACGGGGGTAAAAGTGTATGGCGAAGGGGAATGGAAATCCCGTAAGCATCTCCCTGAAACCATTGTGTAAAGCTGGTTTTGAAGCCTTTAATTTTTAGTGTGACTAAAATCCGGACTAAAAATGCCCGTTGATTAACTCATGATTCAGCGCGATCGCCGTTAAAACATCATGGTAAAAATCAAAATTAATTAGATACCCTTGGGAGTATCAAATATTATCAGTGCTCTATGACTGTCCTAAACATCGCAACCGATATTCCCTCTCAAATCAACACCGTTGAAAAGCTTGCCGCATGGTGTGCTCTCACCTTGGCTAACGTCAATTCAACGATGGAAGTGATCGAAGGCGTTGGCTATGTTGAAAGAGCCGCGCAAGCTGGAATCTTCTACGTTGCAGCCGACAATAAATATCGATTGCTAGCTCGACTTAGTTTGCAAGTATCGCCTGAACACCTTGCAGGGGGGACAAAAACTTGGACATATGTGCAGGATCTATCTAACACAGCAATCCCAGCGACTTTTAAAAGTAATTAATGGGTACACCAATCAACCCTGATTTATATCAGGGACTTCAACGCCTGGATGCTCAAGTGGCTGAACAAATGGCGGTTGGTCGGTTGATCGATCGCCAGTTTCAGGAGCTGCCTAGTCGCATCGATGCTGAAATAGCGGTCGGAAATCGTCGCATCACTAATCATCAGCAACAGGCAAGCTTTTCACCGTGGGGTAGCACTCAGCGACAACGAGAGAATGCCTTGCTGGATGCTGTATTGCGAACCAATCAGCAACGCAATGAGCAAATTGCCAGACGGAACCTCGATGAATATTTTGCACGGCCATTTGGCCAAGACGCGCTTAGACAGCTAGAGAATCAAAGGCGAAACGATCTTGAATATGCACGGAAATTGAATGAGCAGCGTCAACGCAGCTATGAGCGCACCTTGCAGCGTGAGGGGCTATCATCCATTTCCCCCTCCACATCATCCGCCAATCGCCCCCCACAAGCGCCGCCGCGCTCTGCTACACCCGTTTCTCAACCATCAACAGCATCTCGGCCAAGTTCACCGCTAACTCAGGCACCCCAACGCCCAGTTAATTTGCCCAGGCCGCCCATGACCGGGCCGAATAATCACCCCAGCAATCGGACATCCAACACATCAGGCGCTCGCGCTCCAGTTTGTGCTCGTGATTTACCCCGGCAGGCACGGCCCAGCGGTTGGTTAGGATCTCAATTGCCCCAACCTAGCCAAGTCCCAAATCGGAATATCCCTCGCCGCGCTGGCAATCAATCTCCGCCGCGCTCCTTTCCATCTCCTCGGGCTCAACTGGCAGGAGCTGGTGCTCTCTCCGCCTTGGATTTTGCTCAGCAAGTTATTCAAGGTGAAGATCCGCGCCGCGCCGCGCTGACTACAGGGGGGCAGCTTGCAGGGAGCTTGCTGGGTGGTGCGTTGGCTGCCCCGCTGGGTGGCTGGGGTGGCTTATTGGGAATGGGCGTAGGTGGAAGGGTTGGTGGTGCTCTAGGGGGTAGTTTAGGTAATTTGCTGTTCCCGCGCACCGTTCCCTTTCCGCAACTCTCTGATCAGCCTCTGATTCAAGGGCCATTTCCTTTCTTAGGAGGTCAGCATAATGGCATCAAATACAATTATCAAATAGTTGTTTTGTCTTACAAAAATGGTGGACAACCAACTACGGGAAACTATGGTGGAAGTTGCTGGGGGTCAATTAATAGCGTTCAACTAGTTCCATCGGGAGTTATTTCATATGCGCTATTGATCAAT
>CAZCXK010000063.1:0-31077 GCA_964502605.1 uncultured bacterium | reverse complement strand
TGCTGAGTGAATCGAAATCTAAAAAAGATAAAAAAGCACCTTGAAAGGGCTGGGTTCTAAGGGCTAAGCATCTGCTGCACATGTTCTGCAATGCCTGATTCTGCTACACAAATTGAGTAGAGTTGCAACGAGCTCAACCCCGGAATAGTCTCAGTCGCTTGATCGACTGACATCCCAGGGGCAGTGCAAAAGCGGTTAACCACTTGCTGATACTGGTCAGAATTGCCCAATAGGTTGGCAAATGCCGTTGGATCTTGGAGAGTTGGCAACAGGCGTGCCATCACTTCGTTCACAAGAGTGGTTGATGTTGCAGCCGTAAAGCTCGGCAATAGCTGGCTCTGAGTAATTCCGACTTCGATGGCAGTTCGCATCATTTCAGCCCCTTGAGGGCTAGCCGCATAGGTTGCTACCAATTCAGGACTAATCTGTGGGGTGGCTGCTATCACGGTACGAAACCCCACTAGCCCACTTGCAGCGAGCAGATCAGACAGCGTAATGACATAGTCGCGATAGGCCACATCTGATGCCAAGCTACCATCAGCGCAAACCACAGAGCCATCGGGGGCAGCTCCGGCGTCTAAATTCACCCCGTCAGCTTCGACACAGGCATTCAGCACCGCCTGAATCTCAGGAGAAAACATGCCCATCAGTCGTTGAGCCGCAGGTGATTCAAGCAGCTCATGACCGAATTCGCTAAGCTCAGGTTCTGAAGGATTCGCAGCGGGTGCTGCCGCGATCGGCTGTGTAGGCAAGAACCCAACCATCGCCAGAGTAGCAAGACCAATTGAAACGCGATGCAACGTGTGAGCCATGAAGTCCCCGTTTTAAAGCAGTACTAGCTAGGAGGCGAATTCCTGCTAGCGATCGCACAGAACCTGGCGCATCTTTCGCATGTTCGCCGGTAAGTCTAGACGCATGGCCTGCTGAATTAGTGCCGAGGGCACTGGAATCATCGGTGTCGCCTGCACCGAATAGGTAAGCAGCGTGCCATTTTTGTAGTCTTGCAGTTTCAGACTGGCTGAGAAGTCTGTAAAGCTCCCCTTCTCCATCGAGAATCGAACCTGTTGCCATGTGTGAGGATGAGCCGTTTCCAAAACCTGTAGATGAACTTCAACCTGGGCTGTAAACAGAAAAAAGGCTTTCCGAGCAACCTGATAAAGCCGCTTACTACCTTTGGCGAGGCCGTCGCTACATGACACGACCTCACTCCGGATCAAATCTGGAAAGTAGTGAACCCAGCGCGGGTAGTCAGTGATCTGATGCCAAACATGCGATCGCCTTAGAGGAAGATACATTTGAGCAGTGACTGCTCCACCCCAAGCCGAATATGTATCCGTTTGAAGCAAAATTTCTCCATTGAGCAAGGCAGTCTGAATGTTGTCATCAGATGCTGCACCAAGAACTAGGTTTGATGATCCGAGAGAGGCGAATGATGTCATATTAAGTTTGCGACTCCTGCATAATGCGACTCAAGATAGATGCCGTCATAGTGTCTGAGGGGCGCGAACGATCCGGTATGTGAGAGGCTGATCGCAAGGCGACGGTGAAGGCGAGCCTCGACCTAGGCGCTCATACAGAAGAATACCAGTTGAACATGAAGTTCTCTCATGTCTTCGGCCAGTTGACAATGAAGATTTAGATAATCTTCAGTGAATTCACAGAAGATCCATTTCAAATCCACAGCGACTTTATAGAGGTATGCTCAATTGAACCTGACATACTAAAGGTTTTAGACTCGTAGATCATGACAGCTTGGCATTGCCCAGTGTCCGACAACGGATCTACGCCTGACGGCTTGGCAAGGTGCTGTGAGTGCCGTATGGTGGCTCGCATTGTGCCAGTTTGGCAGATATTAGCCTGGAGTTTATCTGCTAAAGAGTGCCAAGCTGAGTGAAGTCGATAATTTGACAATGCTGAGCCATTCGTGCAATTCCCTAAAGTATGAGATGCTAAATCACGGGTTCAGAGTCGGTTGAAGACGGATCTAATCATCAGCAGGATAAAATGTGAATCGATTGAGTCAGCCTGAAGGAATGCTGTTCCTCATTGCATTGGGTATAACCCTTGTGGTGTGGGTCTTCAGAGGGTTAGGAATTCTCACCTTTCTACCTGGGATGGTGCTCTGGGTGTTGTTGCTCATCACGACGGGGCTGGGTGTTGTCAACCTGCTCTACACCCGTAGGCGCTGATCTCATTGCCGCAACTGCTGCGGAGACTCTGAGGGCACGGGAGGGCGGCAGTCTGGAATTTGGATTGTAAAGCAAGTCCAGCCGTCTGCACTGTCGGCCTGAATCAGACCACTCAGCTGATCTACCAGCTTTTGGACGAGAGCCAGACCCAAGCCAGTACCGCCTTGTTTCCATGGATCCGCATGGGGCACTCGATAGAACTTTTCAAAGATGTGGGGCAGCTCTGATTGAGGAATGTTAGCCTGATTACGGATTTCAAACACAGTCGTACAAGATTTCTGGGGCATTGAACGATGAGGCGAGGCTGTCTGCGACACACTCAAACAGATGTGATGCCCTGCCAGCGTATATTTACAGGCATTATTTAACAGCTCGGCCAAGATGCGCCGCAAAATGTCGAAGTCAGTGCTAAGCGGCTGCAGCTCAGCAGAACACTCAACCGAAAGATGCTGATGATGATTGTTAATGCGGGAATGAAAGGGCTCAACGAGACTCGCTAGCCAGTCGCAGATGGGTTGAGTCGCCACAGATATGGGGTAAGACGAGACTTCTAGTCGCTGCAAATCGAGCAAATCGTTGATTAACTGGGCTTCTCGTTCCGATTCGGCTTCCAAAATGTCAAGATATCGCTGCCGCCGTTCTTCATTGGGTGCCAGCTTAAGCATGTGAATCGCCATCTTGACATTCGAGATAGGGGTACGTAGCTCGTGGGAGACAGTGCTCAAAAACTCATCCTTTAGCCGATTGAGCTTTTCAAGTTCATCTACTTGCCCTTGAGCCGCTTGATAAAGTCGTGCTTGTCGAATGGCGATCGCACATTGATTAGCAACCTGTTGCACCAGACGAATTTCGACCTCATTAAAGATATGGTCTGGATGATGAACGAGCCATAAATCACCCAAGACCTTTTGAACAGCAGCAGCAGTGCCGCCAGACTCTAAGAGGATTGGGCAAGCCAGGAGAGCGACACGGCCCCGATCAGGGTTGGGAATCAGCGAACAAAACTGGAAATAGTGTCCCTGCTGGAGCTGGTGATATAGCTCAGGGGCATCATTCATATTAGCGACGCGCCCTTGATATACGGGAGCAAAGTGGGTGTATTCATAGGCAATCGTTGAAGTTCCCTTGTCAAGATCGTAGAGGGCAGTGTTACACCCTCCTAGCCCCAACACAACCGTCAGTTCTTGTACTACCGTTTGTAAAATTTGGCTTTCGTCTAGCGAGTCTCTGACTTTGTCTGTGATGCGCTTAAGGGTCGATTCAAAGTCAAGAATCTGCTGCACTTGAATGGTTCGATGACGCAGCTCTGCGTCTAAGACTTGGTTGAGTTGATGAGCTTGCCAATAACGTTCGGCTTGGTTGAGGGCGATCGCCACCTGATGGGCGACACGCCGCACCAGTTGAATGTCTCCGGCTTGCCAATTTCGAGGGCGATCGCACTGATGCAAACATAAAAAGCCAACCAACGTGGTCTGATTCCAAAGGGCAACAATCAGGGCTGATTTGACCTGAACGGATTCCCATGCCTCGACTAGCTCACGAGGCAGGAGAGCCTGACTTAGATGATCAATGACATAGGGTGCCGTCTCGCATGCTTGAGCCAAGATTTTTAGAGTCAGAGAGTCATCCAGACTATGCCCCTTAAAAGATGGCCAATTGGGAGATACGGCCTCGACAACGGCGTTCAAAGTAGATGAGGAAGTGTTGCGATACATCAGAACCCGATCGAGGTGAAGCGCCACCTGAATTTCAGTAGCCGCCAGCGCCAGCAGAGATTGGGGATCAGATGCTTGGTAAAGCCGTTGAGCGATCGCTCCCAGCCATTGCTCGGTTTCAAGCTGCTGCTGCTGTTCAAAGTCAGGCGACATCTGGGCGGTCTCAAGAGCTTGGATTAAGCCCGAGACGGTGTCAAATAGCACATCTAGTGAATCAACGGCGGGCTGTTCATCTTGCGTGAGATGGGCGAGGGTTTGAACAAGGCGATCGCACTGCATCTGAGCCAGCGCTAATTTTTGCTTGAGATCACGATATTTCACCGCTCCACCTCATATGAAGAGTGGCGTTGGATTTTGGGCTGAGCTCTGAGCAATTGGGCAACAAGGTTTACTTGTTATATCATGCAGCAAGGCGCACATCATATATCGCCACTCTAGCGCTAGATTGATCGGGCCATTCAAATATTTCAATAGGCAAGCTGACACATGTAAGCCAACATATTACATATACACGCATATCGCTTCATTTCCTGCCGCAGCACAGGCTACTCAGATGCCGCGCAAATCGCCGCACATTTGCCGATCGATCATTTAATTCAAGTAATTCAAGTAATTCAAGCGAATCAATTTTCCTGAGCTTAACCGCTGTAACATTTATCTTAAGGTGTCATGGCAGGCTTTTATCATACGTAAATTCGCTTATTTTTAGAGGGTCACGCCATGATGTCAAAGCAGATAAGGGGGACATCTGTTAATAATCTGTGAAATTTAACATGCGTGAGAATAAAAAATTGTCTTAGCTGCACGCTCTACTCCAGAGATTAGAGGTATTTGAAGTGTTTAAGGTAATAGGTGATGCTCTCAGTAAAAATACAGATATCATGCCTGAGCGTGAAACGTGTTAGCCAGAGATGTGTTAACTAGAAACGTCTTAACCAGAAACGTGTTAGCCAGAGACGTGTTAACCAGAACTGATGCGATTACCACAGGTTCTACCCTTAAAAAAAAGAAAGAGCGTAATGGCTCCTTCTTCCTAGGTGAATTTGATTGGTGCGAGTCGAGAGTTGAATCCTTCAATTTGAGCATGTGGCGCAGATGCTGCATGCGCTTTCGAAGCTGACGCTGTCGGGCAGACCCGCCTCGGCCTTTGACATTTCTGCCATTGTTTCGAGGAGATTCCCAACGCTTGAGGCGCTGTGCCATCGCTATCCTCCTAGCTGGCTACTATAGATTTATCGTTAAATAGAACTGGAGAAAAGCTCTAATCTCATGGGCAGAGAGAGACTCGAACTCTCACGACCGAAGTCGCCACATTTTGAGTGTGGTGCGTCTACCAATTTCGCCATCCGCCCTGGTAGGTAGCTTGATCATTATAACCAATTGCGCGCTTTTTCAGCAGCAATTGATAATCTTGACTGCTAGCCCACCGATCTATCTCTCGGGCTCTCAAGACTGGGAGTGGATGCGTTAGCTGCGCTGTTTGCATCTTTTTTAGCGCATCGCTGATTTCATTGCTGCCAACGTTGTCATAGGAATAAGCCTGAGCTAGAAAAGCATCCAGGTTGAGTTGCGGGGCTAAAGTTGGTGAGCCGCCCGCAAGTTTCATTAAAACAGACGCAACCACGCGAGGGTCTTGAGCGACGAGCAGAGCCGCGCGATCGCAGGTAAATTCGGCACAGCGCACCCATTCTAGCAGCTGAGACTGGAGCTGCTGAGCCAACCAATCGCCAACGGATGAGAGTTGCCCGGTTGCTAATACGATTAAATTGGCCAACGTTAGATAGACTCCATGATCACATTTCAAATGACCTAGCTCATGGGCAATGACCGCTTGTACTTCGTCAGGGGTAAGCAGGTCAACCAGAGAGGTATGCAACACGATGAAAGGCTGTCGTCCCCGAATCGCAAAGGTATAGGCATTGGGCTGAGGATGCTGACGCAAATAAAGCTGGGGTTGCTCAAGATCTAATATCTGACAGGCTTCAACCAAGAGATGATAGATCTCTGGAAGCTGTTGCTCGCCAATCAGCACGCTGGAGGCAATATTTTCTAAATAGAAAAATTGCTCAGCAATGGGGCCTAAGAGATTGCGAATAAGTAAATCCAACCCTGGCAGTTGTTTGAGCGTCTGCGTTGCCTGCAAATCGAGCGGATGACGAAACTGATCAGACGTGAGCCCGCGTAAGAAGACTTTTGCAAAGGACATAGACAATGCCTACCTCGATCGAGAGTAAACGGAGTAAGCGATCGAGCCCATCTTCTCCCGCGTTACATCCCATAATTCAGATCTTAATACATCTCATAGGTTGCACCAAGACAATCTACAGCATATGCACCGTACCAATCTAGAACTCGAAGACGAGCCTAAGGAGCGAGTCCAAACAGTCACTCGGTCAGCTATGGATCACTCAGTTGCAGACAAGACAAGTTGGTGAGGGATACTGGATACAGCCTATATGAGAGCTTGGAGCTGATGTACAAGGCGATCGGTAGGTAAAACACCCTGAATCCGGTGAACTTCTTGCCCGCCTTTGAATAGCACTAGTGTTGGCAGTGCTTTAATACCATATTGGCTAGCAAGCACAGGATATTTTTCGGTGTCAATCTTGACGACTCGAAGCTTGCCGCTGAGCTGAGAATTAACCTGCTCTAAAATCGGAGCCATCATTTGACAGGGGCCACACCAGGTAGCATAAAAATCAACCAAGATCGGCAAGTCAGAGTCTGTCAAGAGGTCTTGGAAACTTCGGAAGTTTTTTTTGGTCGCCATCGCCCATGTCTCCTGCTGGGTTGTATGAGTGACTTATGGCTGTCGCCACTAGAGCAAAGGCAGGTTGAACCATCTGCACCTGCCGCCGTCTGACTTTTACTTTCTGTCTTCTGCTACATCTCTCCATCGTAGTCTAGCCAATAGGTCAAAAGCCTGATTGTCTGAGATGCGAGAGATGAACCAAATGATACTAAGATGATTGAGCAAATTTGCAGATTGAAGAGGTGCTGTTCATGGTAGGGTCTCCAGATTCCCCGCAGCTTAGTCATCAGGTTGCTCTGGTCACGGGGGCATCGCGTGGCATTGGGCGGGCGATCGCCCTGGCGTTGGCGAGTGAGGGGGCGGCGGTTGTTGTTAACTATGCCAGTTCAAGTCATGCGGCAGATGCAGTGGTTGCAGAGATTGAGAATATGGGAGGACAGGCGATCGCCCTCCAGACAGATGTTTCGCAGGCTGATCAGGTCCATGATCTGATCGGTGCCATTATGGAAAAATGGGGACGAATTGACATCTTAGTTAATAATGCTGGCATTACCCGCGATACACTGCTGTTGCGAATGAAACCTGACGATTGGCAATCGGTGATTAATCTCAATCTGACAGGCGTGTTTTTATGTACTCAGGCTGTGAGTAAGATTATGCTCAAGCAGCGCTCCGGGCGCATCATCAACATTTCATCAGTCGTCGGGCTGATGGGAAATGCGGGGCAGGCTAATTATAGTGCAGCGAAGGCAGGTGTCATTGGCTTTACCAAAGCAACGGCCAAAGAGCTGGCTAGCCGAGGGATCACAGCAAATGCGATCGCCCCTGGGTTTATCGACACTGATATGACGCATGATCTCAACGCCGAAGACATTCTTAAGTTTATTCCGCTTAATCGGTTTGGCACACCCGAAGAAGTTGCTGGCGTCGTGCGATTCTTGGCCGCAGATCCGGCGGCGGCCTATATCACTGGACAAACACTCAATATTGATGGCGGCATGGTGATGGTATAGACCGCGTTGGGGGAATGCTGCTTTAAAAGTAAAAACCCTCAAACTGGGGAGTCTGAGGGCTGGAGTTCCTGAAAATCGTCACTGAAAGAATCATGTCAACGATCGCCCGAATTCACAAGAGGGGTAAAACCCCCTATTTTTTGCTAGAAAGCCACGAGTGACTCTGCCGTATGCTGACGTTGCTCAATTGGGATATAGGGCTGATTATGTACTCCGGTGTAGATTTGGGTCGGACGAAAGATTCTGTTTTCAGCCAGTTGCTCTTTCCAATGGGCTAGCCACCCCGCCACACGGGCGATCGCAAACACCGGCGTAAATAAGTCCGTGGGGATACCAAGCTTTCGATAAACTAGCCCAGAATAGAAATCAACATTGGGATAAATGCCTTTCTGCCCCAGCTTGGCCTCAACGACTCGCTCCAACTCAACAGCAATGTCGTAATAGTTATCGCGGCCAAATTTTTCAAACAGCTGCTCAGCCAACTCTTGCAAAATAATGGCACGCGGGTCTTTTACTTTATAGACTCGATGACCAAACCCCATGATCCGAGATTTGCGCTGGAGAGAGGTCTCAACATAGGGTGCGACGTTGTCAACCGAGCCAATCTCTTCCAACATGGTCAATACCTCTTCATTGGCTCCCCCATGGAGCGGGCCTGCTAGGGTGCCTACTGCTGAGGCCACAACCGCATAGGGATCTGTCAATGTAGATGCCGTGACCATCGCTGAGAAGGTTGATGCATTGATCGTGTGCTCAGCATGGAGGTTAAGACACACATCAAAAATATGAGCAGCCAAAGGGTCAGGCTCTCGCTCAGTCAGCATATAGAGGAAATTTGCAGAATAATTGAGGTCGTCCCGAGGTTGGATGGGGTCATTGCCCTTGCGAATCAGTTGAAACGCTGCCACCATTGTTGGAATCTTGGCTAACAGCCGCACAACCGCCGCCCGAATATACGCGGGATCATCCAATGCGCGTCGGGAGTAAAACAGACCCAAGGCCGCTGCTGACGCTTGCAACGCATCCATGGGATGACCACTTTCAGGAAAGCATTTCATCATGTCACGGATGCGAAACTTGAGCCGCCGATGAAACCGAATCTCATGCTCAAAGGCAGACAATTCATCTTTCGTCGGCAAATTTCCCCATATCAGCAAGTAAGCGGTTTCCAAAAAACTGCTATGCTCTGCCAGTTCTTCAACTCGGATGCCGCGATATTCCAAAATGCCTTGCTGTCCATCTACATAACTAATGCTGGACTCTTTAGCCGGAATGTTTTCTAAACCTGGACGATATTCGCAAACAGTCATGGAGTCACCGTATAGCCCAAGATCGTTGGTACTAGCACTCTACCACGTTGATTCTAGGATGATTCTGTCAAGATAGATTCCTTATCGTGAAAAATTAGTCGGTGTGTGTTAAAGAAAGCCCATATCGGCAGTTGCCCCGCCAAGAGCTAGAGCAACAACCGAGGCGGAGTCAGCCAAAACAAATCGCTACATCCGATCAGTGTCCCATGGGCGGGGACTGTTACTCCAATAATGCCAGCCTTTTTGAGGATCAAGCGCCCTCGTGAGTCTCCCCAGACAAGTTGCTCAGCCCAGTCTCCTAGGTCAGGTTGGTGTCCCACAAGGGCAAGCCGTTGGCCATCAGAGTGATGCCTCGATTGACGCCAATCATGTAGCCATGCCAGCCATGTCTGAATTTGACCGCCCGGTGCAAGAGCTTCAAACTCTTGCACTGTGTAGCTTAGCCCCTGAGCGCGAAGAATCTCAGCCGTCTGCCGCGCCCGAATCAAGGGGCTAGTCAGCATCAGGTCAACTGTCAGAGATATCTGAGCCAGCCGTTGAGCAACCCGTTGGGCTTTGCAATCGCCCTCTGGAGTCAGCGGTCGCTCATCATCATTGGCGTAGGTGCCGCGTTCTGCCGCAATGCCATGACGAATCAAGTAAACCTCAATGCCCATACTCCATCAACCTACGCAGTACGAATCAGATTGTCTTCAGGGTTAACCAGTCGTAGCAGTTTTTGCTTGATTTGAGCATCAAACACCTCCCACTTAATTTTGGTGTAGTCGGCATTCTCATTAAAGCCAGACAAAAAGCCCATGGGGATTTCAAACCCGCCCGCCATAGCCCGCCCGCCCCCAAAGAATCGACCCTGGGTATCTTGCCCAAACGCCTCTTTGATAAACTCGTCGGGGTCGAGGGTGAGTTTGTTGGTTCGTAGGGAGCCAATTACAAATTCCAGATCTTCATCTTCATCATGCACAATGCCGTAGACCAAAGCCGTATGAACGTTTTCTTCTGTCACTAAAAAATCAGCCGCCTGAGGAATGGCATCTCGATCGTCATATCGCAAATAGCCAACCCCAGCAATCGAGAAGTTATTTTGCAAAATGCGATTACGGAGCGATCGCTCGATCACATCCATCACACGCTTTGAACGCGATGCTTGCAGCACGGCACTCAGCAGTTGAGCATCATAGAACCGGCTTAAGTATCCTGCAGCCAAAAAGTCTTCTTCTTGAGCCTGCATCAGGCGATTGGTATCTGAACGCAACCCGTGCATCAGAGCCGTAGCGCATTTGACATGCTCACCATCGCTGCTGTCGAGCTTGAGCATGCCTGCCTGCAAATATTGCGTAAAGATCGTAGCCGTGGCTCGGGTTTGAGAGCGAATGTCGGCAAACTCAGGCTCTAAATCACCTTGAGCCGTGTGGTGATCGATCACCACTGCGATCGGCAACCCCACCTTTTGGAGCGGAGGGAGAAGCTGAGTCGTTGTGCCTTGGTTGTCGATAAAGACACTGCCCTGATAAACCGAAAGGTCTCTTTCTTTAAGGGACTGGGGAGCCCACCGCTTGACCGGCAACCCCGTTAATTTGACCAGTGCAATATTTTCTTGATGGCTCAATGTGCCTGCATAAACAATATCGCTACGGATATCAAACTGCTCAGCGATGAGTTTGTAAGCCCACGCACATGACAACGCATCTGGGTCAGGAAAATCTTGCAAAACTACCAGGTGGCGATCGCCCTGATGACGCTCCAGCAGCTTCCGCAGCTCCTTCACCCGCTGTTCATTGACCCGATGCCCAAATAATGGCTGTTTCCCATTTTGCTCCGCACCATTCATGGGTTTAGGCTTCTGTTCTTCAGCAGGCGGTTGAGGCGGCAAGGAACTTATTGAAACAGATTCCGTCTCCCTGGGAGAATGGCTGCTCGTCTTGCGATCAGCAGACAACTGTGATCTAGATTGAGTAGGCATACATCACCTTGAAACTGTAAAGACAGAAGAACCACAGAGACAAACCTTAAGAACTATCTCTGAACATCCCAGTTCACAATGATACGACTCAGCTCTAACTGATGATTCAAAATGATTCAGAGTCATAAAAACTCAAACCATCTAGACTGAGGCCAAGTTCAGCTTGAAATCTGGAGTTTCCTCACAGACAGAGCATCAGGCTTGTACCTACGCTCGGTTGAGAGCACAGCCCTATCATGGCAGAACCCCCCCCAAGCATGCACCCTACTCACGACATATATTGTGAATAAAATATGAGGCAAATCGTGCAGATCAAAACCGTACGAATCAAATCGGCCATTGCATGTTCAGATATATTATTCTAGCGAGAAATTACTCTGCGCTGCAAAAAAATCGGGATGTGCGCTATGTCACATCCCGATTACATATTTACGCCACTCCCCATGAACACCACTTTTAATTTGCTTTGTGACTTCAAAATAAAGGCTGCTGTGAGGCTTTCGAGGCTGATTGCGGAGCAGCATACTCGCCTCACGAGGCGTGCGATTCCCTTTTTTGACATTGCATCGCACACAGGCCGTCACAATGTTTTCCCACGAATCGATGCCACCTCTAGACCGGGGAACTACATGATCAAGGGTGAGATCATCTCCTGAATAGCTGCAATATTGACAAGAGTGTGCATCTCGACTGAGAATATTGCGGCGGGTCAACGGAATTTCTTTGTAAGGAACCCGCACGTAATGCCGCAGCCGAATCACAGTCGGCAGTGGGAATTCAGCATATACGAACTTGCCATTATGCTCGACCTGCTCTGCTTTCCCCTTAATCAACAAAACAACTGCTCGACGCCAGCTTGTAATGTTTAGAGGCTCGTAGGACGCATTGAGCACCAGTACTTTGCCCATTGACAGTCGATATCAGGTAAAAGATTTTTTCAGATAGTAGCATATAGAACGCCTGTCGTGGCAGTTTTGCGGACGAAAACAGCAATTCTCATTTTGGCGGAATGATTTTCCAAAATGAGAATTGCTGCGAACTTTGCTAACGGGTCACGCATGATTTACATTGGTGTTTACAATTAGACAGAGTAAGAACCGCCATATAGCCTGATGTGGCTCTGCCAGGTTTCGTATAAATTACATGCAAGCGGGTAGTGTCGTTAATGTAAGTAGAAACTTTAAATTCTTCACAGAAAAGATTGACGTGGTACTATCTTTTATGGTTTGCAACCGTATGCTGCCCCGTCGATTGGATCTGTGGTGTAGGAGACAGCAGGAGTGCGTGAGAATACGTCAATTGGCAATTCTGATATAGGTCGCAGCCCTCTAGAGCCAATCCGCATTGGCGTGGTCGGGGTTGGTAATATGGGGCAACACCATACCCGAGTTCTCAACTTGCTAAAGGATGTGGAACTGGTGGGTGTTGCTGATGTAAACGTTGAGCGTGGAATTGACACAGCTAGCAAGCATCGCATCCGCTTTTATGAAGACTATCGAGACCTGTTGAAATATGTCGATGCAGTCTGCATCGCAGTTCCGACACGATTGCACTACGACGTTGGTATGATGTGCCTTCAGTCTGGGGTTCATGTTCTGATTGAAAAGCCAATTGCTGCCAGCATTGCAGAAGCTGAATCATTAGTTAATGCTGCAGCTGAGTCTCATCGCATCTTGCAAGTTGGACATATTGAGCGATTCAATCCGGCATTTCAAGAGTTAAGCAAGGTGCTTAAGACTGAAGAAATTCTGGCACTGGAAGCTCATCGCATGAGTCCCTATTCGATGCGAGCTAGTGATGTTTCCGTCGTCCTAGATCTGATGATTCATGATATTGATCTATTGATGGAGTTGGTTGGAGCCCCGGTGGCAAAGCTGACCGCAAGCGGGAGTCGGGCAGCTGGTTCTGGGTATCTAGATTACGTGACAGCTACGCTAGGATTTGCGAACGGCATTGTCGCCACCCTGACAGCGAGTAAGGTCACACATCGCAAAATCCGCCGTATTGCTGCTCACTGCAAGAGTTCGTTGACGGAAGCAGATTTTCTAAATAATGAAATTTTGATTCATCGCCAAACGACTGCTAACTGTTTGACCGATTATGGACAGGTACTTTATCGCCAAGATGGCCTGATTGAAAAAGTCTATACCAGTAATATTGAGCCGCTCCATGCTGAGCTTGAGCATTTTGTCAGTTGCGTTCGGGGTGGAAATCAACCTTCGGTTGGCGGGGAACAGGCTCTCAAGGCGCTTCGATTGGCCAGTTTAATTGAGCAAATGGTCTTAGATGGTAAACCATGGCAACACCCTGGGATGGATGTAATGCACCCAAATTCCTCCCCGATTGCGGTTTAATTGTCGAAGCTATCAGTCTTATCTTTAGAGCTATGGGTCGGAGAGCTATAGTCTGGCTGCAGGTTATTTTGCAGTTTATGAATGATGCTGTTAGATTCAATTTGATTAAAAATATCCTGAATGATTGTATTGGCTCCTTGCGGCCCCCAAGTGCATCCTTGGGCTAAATAAGTTTGAGCGGCTTTACCAATTCGATAGGTGCCATACCCTGCCAGGCTTGCTTGGGCGATCGCCGTTGTTGAATAGGCCGCAAAGCCGCTCACACTATCAAAGGCGATCGCTACTGCCGCCGCACTTTTGCCAAACCCCAGCAGTAAACCACTGCCAATTTCTCCCAGGAGCAGGCTTCCTGAACTCCAGATAATGGCGTTCCAGAGTTTATTGGCTTCGTAGCCTGTCATTGGCAGACCATAGAGGCGAGCCAGAGCCCGAATCATAATCAGATCGGTGACGGCTCCACCGAATAAATCGAGAATTGCAATCGGGTTGGCAGCGATGGCGATCGCCTTCCAACGAGCAAATTTCCAGATTAAATCATCAGCGTCATCGGCGTAGAGATGCAGAGTTTTGCGGGCGATCGCCACTTCAATATCTCGAGCCTGCCGGAGCGCATTCAGAGCCAACAGAGATTTCCCATCTTGTCTAAAGAGTTGAGTCAGTTTTTGCCTCAGTTCCTCAACATTGGCAGCAGGAGATTCCCAGTCATAGGTAACACGTCCGTCAGGCCACTCCATACGCACCTGGAGCGGAGCAGGTGCTGCAGCGATCATCACAATGTCGTCTGCTGATAACACTGGCTTAATCTGATCAAACCCCTGCTTAAATAAGGTTTCTAGCTTTTGATGAATAGCCTGTCGATCTGAATTAGGATACAAGTCAACCTTGTTGAACACAAGAATGATTGGTTTATGAGCAGCTTGTAACTCGGCGATCGCCTGATATTCGCTGCGAGTAATGTCGCCAGCAATGACAAAGAGAATCAGATCGGCTTGATGAGAGACTTCTCGCGCCATTGATGCCCGCACTTCACCTCCAACTTCATCCAGACCGGGCGTATCAATCAACTCCACAGTGGCTGAAGGTTTTGAGTCAGAATCCATCGTCCAGTAAACAGAACGCGGCCAACGGGTGACACCATGCAATGGGCCAGTCTGCAGAACGTTCTGCCCGACCAACGAATTGATGACAGCAGATTTACCCCGACTCACCAAGCCAAAAACAGCAACGCGAATCACGCCGTGATTGAGCTTGTCGAGGGTCGCCGAAAGGCGGTCAACATCAACTTTTAGATCTGACTGTAGCTCCAAAGTCTGCTCTTGACTCTGCGGTAGCCGCAGTTGGCGAGAATATCGACTAATGGCTTGCTTTAGAGCCCCCCGCGCGCGATTGATATGACTGTGGGTCGCGTCTACCCGCGTCATTGCCAACTGAGGCGAATTGGGCAATGCCTCACACGCACCTGAATTCAAGTCCTGTGAATTCTCAAAGGTTGGATCGCTCAAAATAGACAACGCTCATTAGTGTCGATAAACTATGACATTGCGAATTGTGATTCTGATGATTCTATTCTCTCTTAAATAGTGGTTGGCATTGTCATAAATTAAAGCTGGCTGGCCTCTGCTGTAATGGTTTCAGAAGCTGGAAGGACGATGACTCCATCAGCCTTAGGCAAAATCGTCTGGCGTGAATCTTGACGCGTTAACCGCTCGATTCCCTGTTTTACTAATGTTGTTAGAAATGCGGATCTCTGGTTCTGCTGGAAAACTGCTGTCAGGGTCTCTCGCAGGCGATCGATGCTAAACGGATGATCATCTACAGACTCTAGATGTTGACTCCGTTCTTCAAAATAGGCGACTAGGCTGATGCCCGCAATCCGAGTCAGATAAGCTGCGCTGATCCCTTGCAATAAACCTCCTGCTACAAATGTTAGAGCATTGCTCTTAAGCAAGGGACTAATTGCCTGAGTCGAGAGTTCAACTAAACCTAGCTTTACCAATAGGGTTGCCACGTTGCCAGCCGCTGTCTTGGCCTGTTCAACAGAAAATGGTTGTTGATAAAGGGTGCCCAAATCCATCACAAGCTGGGTATTAATAGCAGCTGTGGCTAATAAATCTAGACTCGCAACCGGGTTTGCAAAGGCCGCTGCTGCCGCAATCCATTGATATTGCTCGATCAGAGGCAAGGCGCGATCGCGTCGGAGTTGATTCAGCTGTTGCTGGATGTCGGCGTATAGAGAAGTGGCCTTTCGGAATGTGGCCACCAGCATGAGCTGCTCTCCATCCTGAATTAAGACCTGCTCTAATCGCTGGATTAGCGCGGTCAGATCTGGCAGTGACTGTTCCACCCACTCCTGCACGGTTCCGTCTAACTGATGCTGACGTACTTTAATAGCTGAGGGAGCCGTTGAAGCCGCAATCACATCGTGAGGCGACATCTTGCTGCTAATGCGCTCTTGAATTTGCTGCAAGATCATACACCGTTCTGACGGTAGATATTGATCTACCTTGTTGAAAACCAGGATTATACGCTGTTGTTGGTTCAGTAGTTGAGTGACGAATTCAAATTCGGGCTGGGTTAAAT
Source organism: uncultured bacterium (assembly GCA_964502605.1). Lineage (GTDB taxonomy): Bacteria > Cyanobacteriota > Cyanobacteriia > CAZCXK01 > CAZCXK01 > CAZCXK01. The sequence continues at coordinate 15,204 of CAZCXK010000063.1, read as the reverse complement.
CCCCAGTAATAACGAAAAGAATGGCGTCGGCGTCGAGCTCATGGCTGTTGGGTTGACGGGTTGCTGTTGCCGATCCGAATAATGAGTCTGTGGTGTCGTGAATCACTACGGATTGTGTGACCTGATCAGAGATGCGAGAGAGCCAATCGGCTTGTAGACGATTGACCAATGTTGTTTTGCCGACACTGATGCCCCCCGCGACGGTTAGTTCGAGCTGGTTGCGGTCACGATCTAGATTCAATTTGGCCAGACGCATTTGCAACTGAGCCAACGCCTCAGATGAGTCAATAGTCTCAGCTTCCAATTGGTGGAGACGAGACTCAGCTTGGGCGATCGCCCGCTCTACAGACTCTCGATTCATCAGGGCTGGGGGTGCTGCAAGAAAATTGCCCCGCTGTCTGCGTTGCTGGAGCCACCAAGCCCCAGATCCCAGGGCGATCGCTCCCCATACAATACTTCCTTCCCAATTGACGATTGGTGGGGTTAGGCTGTCCCATACCCACATGCCAAAGGTCAACCCTAAGCCTCCCACCAAGATCGGTCGTCGCAGTTTCATAGCCATTAGAACTCTTTTACCCGGTTAATCCACTTCGGACGATCGTCGATCAATGATCAACCTGATGAGATACAGATGACTCGATATCATCTTGATGGTATCGCTATCGTCCCTCTCCATCTTACCGAGCCCTAGATGCTCTTCAGGGGAAAGAAGTCCCAAATTCTAAAAAAGACCCTACAATCTTTATAATTGCAGAGTCCACTAACTAATTGGTGGCGGGGAGCGGATTTGAACCACTGACCTTCGGGTTATGAGCCCGACGAGCTACCAGACTGCTCTACCCCGCGCCGCTTTACCGAGCACTCTCGTAAGTATAGCGCATAAAACTAGAGTCATGCAGTGAAACTTTTAGATAATCGAAAGTTCTCCCACCACATCTAGGCGTTTAAAGTCGCCCAGAGACATAAATCGTTCAGCCAGGGTTTCCGCAATTGTCGGACTAATCCAGCCCAGCTGCTTCAACAAATGAATCGCTACAGCGTGCTTTGCCCGCTTTGCCCCATCAACAACTTTTACTGCAAGCCCTAACCCTTCCCCAACACGGGCAACACATTGAATCCCCTCTGCCCCAGACTTGCTAACCAATTCCCCCCCTGTTAACTGCATTACCTCCGTGTCGAATTCCCCGTCTCCGGCAACCATGACTGGGTGATGGGTCATGGCGCGCACAATCCTCTCCATATCCAGGCTCTCACCTGACGCTAGTTGGGCATATAAAGTTGCTATCTGCCCTAATTGCATAAAATATGTCGGAGCGCCACAATCATCATGAGCTGCGATGAATTCTTCTGCTGGCATCCGCAATAGCTCGGCAACTTTATCAAGAATCAAACGCTGAACCGGATGGTTACGCTGCAGATAGGTGTTGAGCGACCAATTTCGCTGTTGACATACGGCTAGCATCCCCGCGTGCTTTCCAGAACAGTTGTATTGTAACGGGCTGTGGGCATTCAGGGGAATTGGGCACTGTAGCATAGACGGATCTAGATCGCATCGCCATAAAATATTGAATGCTTGTCGAGCCTGTTCGATCGTGCCTCGGTGTGAACTGCAAATAATTGCCAGATCTTTATCAGTCAAAGAATAGCGCTCAACAGTTCCGGTCGCAGTTACAGCCAATGCTTGAAACGGCTTTAAGGCAGATCTGACAAAAGTTGCTGTTTCCGCGTCACCTGCTGTCGATAATGAGCGGCCACGATTATCAGAAACAGCAGCATGAACGCAATGGGTCGATTCTACAATCCCTTCTCGCAATAATCGGACTTGGATTGCAGTTGTTTGAGTTCGTTTTCCTCTTGTCATGACCGTGACTGTGACATAACTTTTTAATCTAAAACTGGTTCAATTTTCTAGTTCACAAATCCGCAAATGACACCTGTTGAGGCTAATGATGCAGCCACAACAATCAGGGTTAACCTCAATCGTGCCAGAATAGGCTTAATTTGATAAGCCACAATCAGGCGATCGCGCTGTAAAATCTCATCTGGTTTTGTCCAGGTTTGTCCGTCATACCAGCCTGACTCCTCATAAAAAATGGTTTCTTTCAACAGCCGACCTTGCACATAACTCCATCCAAGATATAGCCTGAGCAGCATCAGCAAAGGAATCAGGCAAGCTCCTGCGGTTGCACCCAGGAGAAACGGTGTCAGATGTCTGGCTGGGGGGAAACTGACTGCTGCCACTGGCCCAACGACCGACCAGCTTATACCCCATAAAACAATAATTGGCTTGAGATAACTCATAGGGGTTAGAGTCGCCCACCTAAAGAACCAGGATTCTCTCAAATCTTGATACTCATTGATGGGCAACTGCTCAGCTGGCACCGGACAAACAGGGACAGAAGACTTCATGGGTAAGCCAATACTAAAATTAGCAGCTAGCGATGAGCATATGCTAATAATCTAGCGAATCTCTCATACTTTAGAAGCAGGATATTGAACACGTTCTGCATGACCCCAAAATGCCTCTAGGTTATAGAAGTCGCGCTCGTGAGGCATGAAGACATGAGCAATGACTTCACCATAGTCCAAAACAATCCAGCTGCCTTCAGAAATACCCTCCACTCGCTGTGGGTACCGCTGCCAATCATCTATGACTCGATCTTGAACAGACTGCGCAATCGCCCGGATCTGAACATTAGAAAAGCCTGTAGCAATCACAAAATAGTCAGCCAAATAGCAAACATCAGTGACCCTCAGCAAAATGACATCGGCACCCTTCCGGTCTTCTACCGCTTCTGCAACCGCCAGTGCCAACTGAAGAATTTCTTCATCATCAGAAACTGCAAGCTGAGTCATGTCAGAACTAACCACAGCAGTCGAAAGTATCGATCGAGTTGTAAACTGATTTGACATTAGGCGTAAAATCCCTCAGTTCAGCAAGGTATTGCAACAAATGATGTAAATCGATAAAGTGCAAAGCCGGGGAATTGCACAATGAATTAACGATTTCGTCTTAATTGAGAGCATTCTAGCGAGCTTTCTGGGTTTAGAGCACGCTGCTTAGCGCTTTGTAAAAACCAATTACGAGTTAAAACTGCTCTAGGGTGAATCAATTTACGCTTCTTGAGCAAGTTCTGTAATGTGTAATCACATGTCATCCAAACGGCTCGATCGAGATCATCTTGGCTGATTTGCCTTAGATTATTCAGCTCAAGCGTATCACCGCGCCCTGGCTCTAGGCTGTCAGCCAAGAACACAACACAACTCAGTGAATCCATTTCTGGCCTTCCCAGCGTGTGATTCTCGATTGAGCTTAATATTTCTGCATCATAAATTCCAAATTCACGTCGGGCAATTACAGCACTGACGTCTGCATGCAATAGGTGTGGATCTGTCTTAAGAATATCATCTAGCTGAATATGCTCTTCTTGTGCGATCTTAAGCAGCGCTTCAGGCTTAAAGCACTTGGCTAAATCATGCAGCAGACCTGCTTGAGATGCCTTTCCTACATTAAGAGAGTGCTGACGCGCTAGAGCCGCTGACGCAGCTTCTACCCTGAAAATGTGCTCCATCCGAGACTGAGGAACGTGACGAGCTAACCAGTCTAAAACTTTTTCTCGAAACGATACGGTAAGGGGTGTCTGCATATCCTGAAACGATGATGATACCCCCATTGTAGATCAGCCGTCCATAAGCCCAACATAGAAGCACAGGTTGGAAGTTTTACATCCATACTCCGCTACTGAGAGCTTTCATTTCCGATTTACATATAGAAATTCCGCAGCAATATTTGCTCTGGTTGGCTGCGACGATTATTGCCCAAATCACACTGTCTAGACAAAAGTTTTCAGAAAATGACTCGCCATGCATAAATGGAATTCTAGCCTAACAACTTTGAATTGTTGGATTACTAAACAATCAATTCCGAAGAGGCTTTACTATCAGTTGACGCGGATTTTTCTGGATTTTGAACCGTCACCATGGTCGTAAAAAGCGCTTCATAACATTTTAATGCCTGCTCAAACGAATACACATCAACCGCATGTTGTCGTCCTTGGCGAGCAAAGGCTTCAGCGCGTTCAGGATTATGATAAAGATCTAAAATCGCTTCAGCTAAAAGGTTAGAGCGTTCAGGAGAAACCACTATGCCACCACCACTTGCCTGAACGGCTTTGGCAGCAGTTCCATTGATTGGCACAGACGCAACGATCGGACGCCCACTTGCAAGTAACAATTGGGTTTTAGAAGGCATATTAAATGAAACAACATTAGCCTTCTGAACAATTAGCCCCACATCTGCAGCTGCTAGCATCTGCGGCAGTTGTTCACGAGGCTGAAACGGAAGTAACAATACGTTTGGGGTGTCATATTGTACACATAGCCGTCTCAACTCTTCGAGGGCCGACTCTTCTCCGACAATCACAAATACAATTTCCGAAATGTGACGGAGATGAGCCGCAGCTCTAATAACCGTTTTGAGTCCCTGGGTTAGAGCGATATTGCCACAATACATCGCCACGAACTTATTTTCAAGATTAAACTCTTGCCGAAAAGGATTTTGATGTGATTCTAGAGGCCGAATGAAATTAACATCTACCCAGTTGGGAATACATGTGATTTTGTCTGCAGGTACACCCTTGGTGATTAAGTTTTCAGTGAATCCAGATGTAATGACGCTAATAGTCGTGGCACTGCGATAAGCAAACCGCTCCAATGCTTCAAATACTCGAATAGCGAATTTATTTTTAAGTAGCCCAACCTTGACTGCGGCCTCCGGCAAAATATCTTGCAGGTTCAGCACAATTGGGCATGAATACAGCCAGCTGAGAAGCGCAGCTGGAACACAAACCGGTAACGGTGGAACAGTCAGTAAAATGACGTCTGGACGCCATCCTCTTAGAGCCTGGAAAAAGCTGGTTAGCACAAAACTCCCGTCCAACAGAATGCGTGCGACAAGTCCCGGTTTGGGTCGCACCCAAACATAGCTGCGCTGAATAGTAACGCCATTTCGTTGTTCTGTAGCAAACAGCTTTCCCCGATAGTCTTCATATATATGGCGCTGAGGATAGTTAGGCATGGCCGTAATCACCCTAACTTCATGACTACGTGCAGCAAGACCCTCCGCCAACTCCGTCATCAGAGGTGCAATACCGATGGGTTCAGGATAGTAATTGTAGGAATAAATCAAGATACGCATAGAGCTTTATACAAGGTTATGCGGCTTCATTCCGAAGCCAACCGATCAATTTCAAGGAGGAAGATTGAAATTTAACTGCTCATATTCTGAGGAACAACAGCTCCTAAATAGATTGCACTAGGTCTTTGGAGTAGGAGTCTATCGGTGACAGGTTCTATACAGAATGAATCCTACTACGATCTCTGATTAAGTCTTCAAAACTGATTTGGAACGCTTTTAATGGCTCTAGAAGAGCTTAACTCTGAGTCTAGATACGTGATCAGCATTAAACTTAACAGACAGAATTCAGGATCCGGTTCAGTGGAATGACCGATTTAAGGAAAAAATATCTGATTTGGCTAGGAGTTAAAGAGTCTATGAATATTTGTAGCAAGTAGAAAAAGGCATTATTAAGATATTGACAAGTTGTCCTGAGATATTTTCAATGACTTGATTCTCAACGTTGATAGATTTCCAAGGGGGCGATCGCTTTAATAATTCAAGGCGTTTGACTCCATATGTGCTCTAATAATCTTGACGTGCTTTATCATTCATAGTGAGGAATTTCCATGACGTCTAGATTGACGTATTAATGTGTGCGAGCCCAATTCAGTAGCAACCCGCGACAGCTTGCATTTAACGCCCTTCAACGGGTTTATCGAGGTCAGTTTGCTGATAAGGCATTAGATCGAGTACTACTCACAGCAGATTTGAGTCGCAGCGATCGCCAATTGATTACTGAACTGGTATATGGCATCACCCGACGACAGAGAACACTAGATGCTGTGATTGATGCACTCACACCCAAAAAATTGGAGCAACAGCCTCCAAATCTGCAACACATTCTCCGCCTAGGAATTTATCAACTCTGTTTTCTCACCCAGATCCCTCCGTCTGCTGCAGTGAATACGGCTGTAGAGTTAGCAAAGCACAATGGGCTTGGAAAGCTTTCGGGTGTTGTTAACGGAGTACTCCGTTCTTATATTCGTCTCACTGAAGACAGATCGCTTACAAAGACTGGCGATTTACCAAATTTGATTCAAGTCTTGGAGAGGTTGGGGCAATTGGTGACCGACGAGCCAATCCAGCAGCTAGGAGTGAGGCACAGCATTCCAGACTGGATTGTAAATGTATGGTCAAGCCAATTAGATGAGGATGAGCTTGAGCTGCTTTGCGCCTGGGTTAATCGGGTGCCAACCATTGATTTGAGGATTAACCAGATGTGCAGATCAGTGGCTGAAGTGGAAGCCGCTCTAAACGATTTTGGTCTCAATAGCATCCATCTCCCAGACATCCCTGGAGCATTGAGATTTTTAGATCGTCCGGGTCAAATTCAGCAGTTACCAGGATTTCATGATGGCTGGTGGACTGTTCAAGATAGTAGCGCTCAACTGGTCAGCTATTTGCTGGATCCTCAGCCCGAGGAACGGATCATTGATGCCTGTGCTGCACCCGGTGGGAAGACAACGCACATCGCAGAACTGATGGGCGATCGCGGTGAGGTGTGGGCATGCGATCGCAGTCCTGCTCGACTGAAACGAGTCAAAGAAAATTCAGAGCGACTTAAATTACACTCGATCCGCATTCTTGCGGAAGACAGTCGCCATGTCACGCAGTTCAATAATCAGGCTGATCGCGTTTTGGTTGATGCACCCTGTTCTGGCTTAGGTACACTTCATCGGCACGTCGATGCTCGGTGGCGACAGATCCCAGAATCAGTGGATACATTGGCAGCACTTCAGCGTGAATTACTCAATCAAGCTGCATTATGGGTTAAACCGCTGGGTTTTTTGGTTTATGCCACCTGCACACTTCATCCTGCGGAAAATGAAGCAATTGTTCAACAGTTTTTAGACCACCACCCAGACTGGGCGATTGTTCCACCTCCGATAGAGAACCCAACTACCAGGTTTCTTGACTCCGCCGGATGGGTCAAAATCTGGCCACACCAGCACTCAATGGATGGATTTTTTATGGTGCGCTTGCAGCGGAGCTAATTGAGGATATCTTAGGTCGCACTAAGGTTGATCAAATGCGTCGTCATCTTCGCCTGTTTTAAGATCTGGGATAATATCAGGGCGATCGGCTCCTTCCCAACCGGGCGGGCGCTTTGAGTTATACCACGCAATTGAACCTATCGCCACAGCGGCAATAAACCCAACCACATACACGAGAGTAAAAGCAACCGGAAAACCAGAGGAAGCACCCGCTACCGCATCCATTAGGATGAAATTCATATCTATTTCCCTGCATTTGCGCTATTCATTCAGAATACAAGGGAATGGAACTCATGTGTGAGAAGCGTTTTATTCAATTAGGTCGATGCAATCAGTTGCGGGGTGGCACTAGGTGCAGCAAAGTGGCCATTGCCATCCCCCAATTATGATGTTTACCATGCGTTTATTGTGTGGACTTCTCCTGTTGAGATAGCGATGATTTAGACTGACTGGCATTGCTACCAACCAAGCCATGGACGTAGATGCTGCCGACTATGCTCAGAAAAGCCACATATGCGATCGCCTGCACCAAGTAAAGACGCTGGGTATAGCCAAAGAATGCTTTCAACACTACCCCCGGAAACTGGCGATCGGGCAGAACCTGGCTTGCATCCCATACGAGCGGCCCCAGGAAGCAAGATGTTGTTGGCGAGCTGCAAAATGAGAAAGCGGCACGCTGGGGATCAAGCTGCGCGAATAAGCTCAGGGCAGCATCAAAATGGCGTAGAGTCGAGATCACCAACCCAGAGACAATCAGTAGCAGGAGAATTCCCGTGATTTGAAAGAATCGACGTAGGTTAATTTTGACGCCCCACTGAAATAATAAAACTCCAATTCCCACAGCACATACGAGTCCGGCGATCGCCCCTGCTGTCGGGATTCCCCCTTGTTCAAATCGAGCAATGATGAACAGTACGGTTTCAAAGCCTTCTCGCAATACCGCAATTGCAACCAGGCTAAAGACACCCCATTCTCCACCAGTCTGCTGAAGAACAGATGAAATGGAGCTTTCTACATCACCCCTAATCGAGCGAGCCTGTTGAGTCATCCAGACCAACATCCAGCTTAAAAGGGCGATCGCTACAAAACTGAATATACCCTCTAGAAAAATTTTAATAATGTGGGAGTATTCTTGACTAATGGTCTGTAATGCCACCAGGAAAATACTCAGAATCGCGCCTATCAAGACGCTTCCTCCCGTGCCTACAGCGATTCCAGAATAAACCCAAGAAAACAGTCGGGTTTGGTTCACCTTTTTGAGGTAAGCCATGACAATCCCAACAACGAGTGCAGCTTCTACGCCTTCTCGAAGCGTGATCACAAATATTGGCAGCGCAAAACTGATATCCATTTATCAATCCGCAGACAGGTTTCAAAAACGAATTTTCAAGAACGCAAAGATATCACGGCAAACTCTATAGCTACACTCAGATTTTTAATCATAGAACAGCTGAATCGGCTAATATCACTTCCGGACAGATCCGTTAGAGTCTTCAAATGAATCAAAAGAGTTATATCAAAAGGAAACTCAAACTAAAACTGGCTCAAAACCCGCAAATCGCTGGTATAAAGTCGACGAATATCATCTAGCTGATGTAAAACTAGCGCAAATCGCTCAACTCCAAACCCAGCTGCAAACCCGGTGTGGATTTCAGGATCATAGCCTGTGATCTTGAGAACATTGGGGTCAACCATGCCACAGCCCATGACCTCAAGCCATCGTCCTCGCCACTTAACATCTACTTCGGCTGAAGGTTCTGTAAATGGGAAGAAACTGGGGCGGAATCGAACTGGCAAGTCTTCCCCAAAAAAAGTTTGTAAAAAGACCTTGATTGTCCCTCGTAAATCAGTAAACGTTAGCCCTTCGTCAACAGCCAGAATTTCGACCTGATGAAATACGACCGAGTGGGTGGCATCTGCTGCGTCTCGACGATAAACTCGACCGGGAGCCACAATCCGAATCGGCGGATCATTTTCTTCCATATAACGGATTTGCACCGACGATGTATGCGTCCGTAAAAGATTACCGTCTGGTAAATAAAATGTGTCTTGCATATCGCGGGCAGGGTGATCTGCCGGGGTGTTGAGCGCCTCGAAATTGTAGTAATCTGTCTCCATCTCAGGCCCGTGAGCCACCGTGTACCCTAATCCAACAAAAATATCTACCACGCGATCGATGGTACTGGTCAGTGGATGCAGACGTCCTTGAGGGCGATAAACACCAGGCATCGTCACATCTAGAGTCTCAGCAACCAGTTGAGCCTCAATCTGAGCCGATTGCAGTAGCTCTCGCTTTTGTTCTAAATCAGCTTGTAGAGCTTCTTTAACCTGATTCGCCATTGCGCCAATTTGGGGACGTTCTTCGGGTGATAGCTTACCCATGCCCCCCAATATGCGAGAGAGTTGCCCTTTTTTGCCTAAATATTGAACTCGAAGCGCGTCGAGCTGGTCTAAACTTTCAACAGCTATGATCGCCTCTCGGGCATTCTGCTGCAAGGTACTTAACTGTATCTCCAGATCGGTAAGCGGATGAGTAGTCATACGTTTGGCTGCCGTGCAATCAGTTGAACAATCAGGACACGAAACTACCCTAAGTTGCTTCAAGGTCCTCTTCAGTGTATCGCTAACTGTTGACGGCTTTCACAAAAATCGCCTGTAGCCTCAGTGATTGAGAAACCAAGCTTCAAAACCAAAGTTGCTAGACACGGGTCAAAATAGTAGAAGCACTTGTTAACGATTAACGAAAATTTCTCGATCACTAGACGGCTAGGCGCTCATAGGCTCTATTAGACATGGGTTAAACATCAGACCAACCAATCTACCCGTTGAAGATTTCGTGAGCTTTATGAATCTATTAATTAGTAATGATGATGGCATTTCTGCACTCGGTATTCGCACGCTAGCTAACACGCTGGCCGAAGCCGGACATCACATCACTGTTGTATGTCCAGATCGAGAACGATCGGCGACAGGGCACGGCTTAACGCTTCATAAACCGATTCGAGCCGAACGAGTCAATGCTGGGTTTCATTCAGAAATCAAAGCTTGGGCGTGCTCAGGGACGCCCTCTGACTGTGTCAAACTGGCTCTTGGTGCATTACTAGATACCCCGCCTGATATTGTTCTTTCTGGGATCAATCACGGGTCAAACCTGGGGACAGATGTTCTTTATTCCGGAACAGTTTCTGCAGCAATGGAAGGAGTCTTAGAAGGCATTTCTGGCATTGCGTTTAGCTTAGCTAGTTTTGCTACCCAAGATTTTCAGCCTGCGGCCAATTTTGCTTGCCAGTTGTTAGATCAAGTATTCCAAAAGTCTCTGCCGCATGTGATGTTGTTAAATGTCAATGTTCCAGCGGTGAGCCAAGATGAAATTGTGGGGGTTGCATTGACTCGACAAGGGGTTCGTCGATACCACGATTGGTTTGAGACGCGGACTGACCCACGCGGCAAGGTCTATTACTGGCTGGCTGGAGAAGTCCTAGAGGAGATTGATGAACCAAATTTATCTGGTGTTCCTGGCTTTAAGGCAATTGGATCAGACAGCTACTGGTTTCGTGATATGAAAACGGATGTGCAAGCTATTCGTCATAATTACATTACTGTTACCCCCTTGCAGTACGACTTGACGTTTGGAGTAGGTCTAGCAAGTCTTAAAGACTGGACCCCAGACTTCTTCACCAATCTTGAGGTTTTGTAACGTGGGGGTTAGTTTTTCGTGAACCTAAACAAATTTTAGGCTCTAGATTTCTCTGTGCTGAAACTGGTAGTGGATTGTTTTTGACGGGTATGCTGAAGATATCGTCAAACTATAGGTTAGTATTCATAAAACGTCTAAACTGAAAAGGCCTAAGACTGGAATTATGAGTAGTGAGCATTAGCTGTAGTGCTTGAATTTGCTGCTAGTGTTCTTGGGGTGCTCAGCTTGCTTAATGACCGTTTGGCATGGGCGCATTGCGATGGTCAAGCTGTATGTGGTTGATAATGCTATGTCTGGCAGTACTACAGCAGTGAAGCTACAGGTTGGAGAGTTTTAAATTGAGGCTTTCCCCCTTTAGGTGTCGGCAAAATCTGACATAAAACACTCATGGCTGATACACAAAACCAATTTAAGGTTCGTTTCTGGGGCGTACGGGGAAGTATTGCCTGTCCTGGTGGAGAAACTGTTCGATATGGTGGCAATACGTCATGTATCGAAATGTTGGTGTCAGGCCATCGACTTATCTTTGATGGTGGCACAGGTCTACGAGTGTTGGGTCAGTCCCTGCTTGGGACGATGCCGCTCCATGCCCATATGTTTTTTACTCATTCCCACTGGGATCATATCCAAGGGTTCCCCTTTTTTGTTCCAGCATTTGTCCCTGGGAATCGGTTTGATATCTATGGGGCGATCGCTCCTAATGGATCAACGATTGAGCAGCGCCTCAATGATCAGATGCTGCATCCAAACTTTCCAGTGCCTCTACAGATTATGGGAGCCAATCTGTCTTTTTACGATCTGGAGGTGGGTGAGTCTGTTGAAATTGGCGACATTCGAGTTGAAAATTCTCTTTTGAACCATCCTGGAGAGGCAGTTGGCTATCGAGTCAACTGGAACGGATATTCAGCTGCATACGTAACAGACACTGAGCACTTTCCAGATCGGCTGGATGAGCATGTGCTGTGGTTAGCCCGCAACGCTGACGTGCTAATTTACGATTCTGCATATACGGATGATGAATATCATTCTGAAAAATTTAGCAAAGTGGGTTGGGGACATTCGACATGGCAGGAAGCGGTTAAGGTTGCAAGAGCCGCTAATGTTAAGAAGCTAGTGATTTTTCACCATGATCCGCTCCATAGTGACGACTTTATGGATCAAATTAAGGATGAAACCGCTAGGCAATTCTCAAATAGCTTAGTTGCCTGGGAAGGTCTGGAAATTGATTTGGTGGCAGCATCTCCAGCAGATTCGAAAGAACGATCAAAGGCTCAGCTTCCGGCATAAGCGCGTTATGATTCATATATATAGATGTGTCGGAATGTAAAGCGTGTGGATCACTTCCTCTCTAGAAGCAGTACGTACGCCAACTGTTGTTGCTCTTGGAAATTTTGACGGTATCCACCAAGGGCATCGACATGTTATTGATCCTGTTCTAGCTAGAGCAGATTATGATGCTTCGAACTGTGTGACGCGGTTTGAAGCACAGGTTCAATCGCTTGACGGAAGTATTCCAGGGCAGCTCATAGAAGGTTTGCAAGATACGATCCATTTGTTTCAAAGTGTGCCTTCAGATTTAGCGGTTACAACGTTAGTAAGTTTCTCTCCCCATCCACAAGAGTTCTTTACTGGGCAGTCGCGTCCATTACTAACGCCACTTGATGAAAAAATTGAATATCTAGATGAGATAGGTATGGAGCAATTTGTTTTATTACCGTTTACTCAATGGCTTGCTAGTATGACGCCAGATGAGTTCGTTGAGACTATCTTGGTTGAGTATCTGAACGCACAACTTGTGAGTGTCGGGCAAAATTTTCGATTTGGTTACCAACGCTCGGGCACCGTGGATGATTTGAAGGCGATCGCCACTCGATTTGGGCTCAATGTGCATATTGCTCCACTTTACCTAAATAACAGCAAACGAGTCAGTAGCTCAGTCATCCGTCAAGCATTAGCAGAGGGTGATTTACAACAGGCTAATTGTCTACTGGGCAGGCCCTACAAACTTGTTGGAACCGTTGTTCATGGGCAACACTTAGGACGAACCATAGGATTCCCAACAGCAAACCTTGCCTTGCCGTCCGATAAGCTTTTACCTCGTCATGGTGTTTATTATGTCCTAGTCGATGATTTGACTAATCCGCAGGGTGCCTATGCACATCCTGCTGTGATGAACATTGGATACCGACCGACGGTAGGGGGGCTTCAAATCACTGTTGAAGTTCATTTGCTCGACTGGTCAACCTCCCTCTATGGCCATACATTAGCAGTTCGCCTCAACGCATTTTTACGTCCCGAAGAAAAATTTGCATCCTTAAATGATTTGAAAGCTCAAATAAACGCCGATTGTGATGCTGCCCGTGTGCTATCCAAATCCTGATTTCAGTATCTACCCTCCAACACACCACCCATATCCGTGGTTTTACTCCCTTCATCTGAGCACGATGCAGCTATGAAAAAGCAGAAAATTGTTGAAAATGTATGAGAGATCTCATTGCTCAGCTGACCGAAAACTTAGGTCGCACAGTTGTTGGCAAAGCTGATGCGATTCGGCTTGTGCTTGTTGCATTATTTTCAGGGGGACATGCGCTCTTAGAAGATGTTCCAGGTGTAGGGAAGACCTTGTTGGCAAAGTCCCTGGCGCGTTCCATTGACGGGCAATTCCACCGAATTCAATGCACTCCTGATCTAATGCCAACCGACGTAACCGGCACCAACATTTGGAATCCTAAAACGGGCGAGTTCGAGTTTCTGCCAGGCCCTATATTTACAAATGTGTTGCTTACTGATGAAATTAATCGAGCAACGCCGCGTACTCAATCTGCCCTGCTTGAGGTGATGGAAGAGCGTCAAGTTACGATTGACCGTCACTCTTATGCTGTCCCTGAGCCATTTTTTGTGATTGCGACTCAAAACCCAATCGAGTATCAAGGCACGTTCCCTTTGCCAGAAGCCCAAATGGATCGATTTACCATTGCGCTGAGTTTAGGGTATCCCAGTGAGGCCGAGGAACTTCAAATGTTGCATCGTCTTCAAGAGCAGACGGCTCCAGAGCATCTTCAGCCTTGTCTTTCATTAGAAGATATGCGAACACTTCGTCGCTTGTGTGCTCAAGTGCGTGTAGAACCCTCGTTACGCCAATACATGATTGATTTAGTGAGAGAAACGCGTCACGACAATGATATTGCACTGGGGGCAAGTCCAAGAGGAACTGTTGCACTCTATCGAAGCACTCAAACGTTTGCGTTTTTAGAAGGGCGAGAGTTTGCTATTCCTGATGATGTCAAATTTTTGGCACCCTCTGTCTTAGCTCATCGCATCATCCCTACGGGTGGTAAGGATGCTAGAGCAATTATTGGCAAGATTTTACAATCAGTGACTATTCCATAATGAATCCCGACAGTTCCGTAATTCCCGCTGACATGTTTGTCTTGTGGGATATACGTAATTTGAGCACTATCGTTATTCAGATTAATCTAACGGGAATTATGAATTTAGATAGCAGCCGTAAACATCTGATCCCACCGATCTGAGTAGAACTTAGCGACGCTTGAGGCTATCTCTGAATTAGGACGTAACAAGTCTACGTCTCTATGCGTGGTGGCAATATTGCGTCTGCATCTCGGACTATAACCAAGACTTCTCATAGGGTGATCATGAAAAACTCTCTTTGGGCGGCTTCTTGCTGCCAACAGGATCAATTGCGCGCACATTACAGGTTTCATCGAGGGTTCGATCAAGCTTCGCATCGAGGGTTTACATTGATCGAAGTCACACTGGTGATGGCTGTGATGGGTATTTTGGCAACGATTGCCGTTCCGAGTTGGCTCACCTTTTGGAATATGCGCAATCTCACCACGGCGCAAGACAGCGTTTATGATGCTATTCGGTTAGCTCAAAGCAATGCAGAACATCATGGAGTCGATTGGCAAGCGAGCTTTCAAGACGTCAATGGTCAAGCTCAATGGGCTACCCATCCTGCTAATGCCTTGCCAAATCAAATTCACTGGAACATATTCAATCCGGCAGTTAGTATAGATACGGTGGAGACTACCGTGACTCTGTCCCGAGGCGTTTATCGCTTTCGTTTTGATCACAGAGGCCATGTTAGTGGTCAATTGGGGCGACTAACACTAACCAGCCCGATGAACCGTTCCATTAAACGCTGCGTGATTGCCTCAACCTTAATTGGAGGCATTCGCAAATCGCATGAACAGGCGCGCCCTCAAAATGGTCGCTATTGCTATTGATTGACTTGGTGCAGTTACGGGAGGATTAAGGCGTGTCATCAATTAAGCCAAATCACAGAAGCTACTAAGTGAATCGCAGCCAAA
>CAZCXK010000062.1:0-31136 GCA_964502605.1 uncultured bacterium | reverse complement strand
ATTTGGCCTAGACTACCAGACTATGGCTTATTCAAGCAATAACCGCTGTAAGTAGTCAAAATAGTATTCAGTTTGGAAGCCCACGGGGTTGAGATCTCGTGAATTTTTCATTTGTCTAACATCTTGAGCTGTTCATAAAAAAGAGGGGATCCCCTCCCCTCTGTTCAGAATGAATTATCGCCTGCTCAGATCTTGTAGAGAGAGCAGGCGCTATGCATGGTTAAAGTTACCGGGGTTCGATGCGTGCATAAAACAGTCCACGAATCTTGATATCAACTGGTTCTGCAGATCCCATATCTGTATCAGAGGGCTGCTCACTCTCAAACGTTCCTGCGACTTCACCTGTCATGCTGTTGACCTTGGCAACCTGGAGTGAAATTGTTCCGTTGCCCATATCAAATTTTTTCACATTTTCGCGCAGAAGCTCTTCGTCATCAGCTTGAGCATAAAGGCCGACTGCACTGTCGTAGCCAGCCGCAAGACCTCGACCTTTCGGATCTAGGAAGTTAGACGTCCGGTAGGAGGGCACCTTAAACTGACCTTCAAAGTCGGTTGACGTGTTAATTACGTCTAGGCCAGGCTGAGTCTGAGCCGTCAGCCCCTTAATGGTAAACAGGAAAGGAACCTGTTCGCCTCCTGGAAGCTGAACTGTAATGGCCTGGAAATCAAACCCATATTCTTCATTAAACGTGAAGCTGCCATCAGGATTAGCCTTCAGTTCGCCGTTCACCTGATCCAGACTCGATGTTTTGCGCGTTAACACCTTAGCCGGGACGTATTCTGCTTCTTGGCGCTTGTTAGCAGGTTCTTCTTTGACAAAATAAGCCGTTGGCTCTAAACAAAGGTCTGTAATGACATAAGACGTATTCGGATCAATTTGAATTGATCCGCGACTAGTCTCTGCCAATTGGGGACAGTTGTTGGCTAGCCCTGACCCTCGAATTTGGTCGTATGATAAAGAGCCGCTGCTCGCAACAGCTGGGCCGTCACTACATGCGGTCAGAAGCCCCAAGCAAACTGCCAGGAATGCAACGACTAATGCGCGATACCTCATGATCAACCTCAGTAATTCGGTATAAAAACTTCACCAGAGTTATTGTTAAAAATTTAGACCTGGTGACTCAACATGGCAAAATGATGACTTTCAACCAGTTTCAGGTAGATTCAGATAGCTCAATGACGATGCAGCATAAATTGCTACATGGGCGTGGACTCTTCTAGGAAATGACGAAGACCGTATTGAACCTTTGATAGGTTAATTTCCTCCTCTTGAACATCTAAATCGGCCTGAATCGGCTTTCTTAAAGTTCTATATAGAATTCTACAAGACCATGTAACCATTGGTATGCACAACAGCAAACTGCCGATTGAATCTCTGCAATCAGAGAGTCGAGAGCCGCTAATCGTTATATTACTAGGGTTTAAGGACGGAGCAGCATGAGTGACAACAGAGACGAACCAACTCTTGTGCAGGCAGATTTGGAGGCGATCGCCACTGCTGCTCAGGCGTTGGCAACTCGGCATCAAGGAAACGCTAAAGCCCTCCTGAAGCTGCTGCGAATGCTAGAGTCACTTCATCGAGACATTCGAGACGGTCTGTTCCAAGACTGTTTACCCAATAATCGGCAAATTCTCTACGCAATGTTGAGAGATATGGAATCCGAAGGCGGGTGGCCTTACATCCCTCGAATGAAATTGCGATCGCTGCTAGCACAGCTATTGGAAGAGGATGATAAACATGGGCCTGATTCCACCGCTGTTAGTGCAGATTCTCCCCATACTCGACGGAGCTAACATTGGCGTGTTTTCTGTTAAGCATCTAAACTCTATTCACTAGATGAACTACTGTAAGTGTGCGGTTTCCGCATCCCATGTAGTATTTTTTGTCAGTCAACCAGGAATAGCACCATAATCGTGTTCTAATCCAGACTGGGAGTTCTGCTTATGAAACACCTCCAGCTCTAGATCTAGGCTTGCTTATTGATGCTGAATCTAGTAAAAATGATGCCTCCTGAATTTAGTTAGGAGCTTGACATCTGCCTAAAAGGCAATTCAGAGACTTGGTTTGACTCTCAGGCTTAATTAAAAGGTTTCTCAGGATTGCCTCACGAGAATGTTGAAGCATAAGAATATTCACAATTACAATAGTGAGAATACTCAATTTAGCTCACGCAAATTGCTCCTAAATTTTATTTTTATGTACAAAGGTTCTTGTCTCGCCCCAGACTTCAGAAAGAGCAAATGCAATCTTTAAATTAAAGGTTTGAACCTGGCAGCGTGTAAAGGATCGAGTCAAGACTTTTGGTTATGAGAGAGCCTTTTCTGGGTCGTCTGCAATGGCTGATGTTAAAACCCATTAACATTGAGAACTATGGATCGTAAAGGAAAGAGCAGTGTAAATGGAACTGGCGACAACGCTCAAGGGTGAAACCGTCCAAAACGTTATCCGTGCGGTTGGAATTAACCCAAATTATTGGTATCCCACGGGGTGGGCTCATCGACTCAAACCCAGACAGATCATGGCTGTAGAGGTCTGGAAACAGGCGATCGCCATTTATCGAGATACTAACGGGCGACTCCATGCTTTAGAGGATGCCTGCCCCCATCGAGGGGTGGCACTCAACAAAGGGAAAGTGGATGGAGCGCATATTGTGTGTCCCTATCACGGCTGGGAGTTCAACGGTGATGGGCTGTGCGTCAATATCCCTTACCTACCTAATGATCAAAAGCTCCCTTGTGCAACCGCTCGTAGCTACCCGATTCAAGAAAAATACGGTTTGATCTGGCTATTTCCGGGCGACCCTGATCGAGCTGAGCAAATTCCTATTCCACATGTGCCAGAGTTTTTTGAGCAAGATGATTGGCTCATGGTAAGCGTTACAGGTTATTTTCGGGCTCACTTTTCAGTTTGTAACGAAAACGCGATGGATGTCTTCCACGGCTTCTTGCATCATGATCTTCAAGGATGGTTTAATCCCATTCTCACCGACTTGCAAATTACTCAATCGTCGGTTCGGGCTGAATATAATGTCTCCTACAAAGGGCGTTTAGCGAAGTTTTTGGGCCTGAGTGAGCGAGCTGACGAAGTCACAACCTTACCAATTGCTGTTCACTATCGCTATCCGCACTTTGCGAGTTCACTGCAGGGCATTTCAGCTCTTTATCTCATGCGACTCCCTGTTGGCCCAACAGAAAGTCGTTCGTTTGCGCTCTTCTTTTTCAAAGTCCGACTACCAAAGTGGCTACTTAAGATAATCAGACGTCCGCTGAGTATGTTAATGGAGCGTTTCATGCTAAAGCGCTTCTTAGATCAAGATATTGAGATGATGGAAAGCGAACAGCATAGCTATCAGCGAAACACTAAGCGTCGCTACGTTGAAATCAACCCAGCCATCATTGCGCTACAGCGAGTGATCGTCCGGCAGTATGAGCAATTTGTGCAAAAATCAAGTCAATCGTCGAATTTAGGGCATAATTCATCTTCGAGTGATTTGAATGATGATTTGTTTACAGTAGGCCCGGATCCTGAATCTCATGCAACAACTTAAAGCCCATTTCATGAACATTATGGCAAGACACACCTGCATCAATGGAACTGTCACACCATCACCAGACGGGTTAATGAGTTTCTGGCAAAGTCGTAAAAGTAGGATTATGATGCATCCTCTATTTAGAATTCCATTCTTGAGAGAATGGATGTAGAGTCAAAGTCTCTGTTATGAATGCCTCGGTCGTTAAATGTTGGCCCAGACATGGGTAGTAACTCTTGCCAGACCTACATGTTATCGATTCAGAGGCAATCAGCTACCTAAACATATCCAGAAGGTGAGGGGAGTTATACTGTGCAAGTTGTAAAGGAATACGTCCAGCGTTGGTATGAGAGCGGTCTTGACCCGGACGAATACATCTGTCACTCCAGACACGGAAATCTGATTGAGATTGAAGAGGTTGAAACAGGTGTTCGTCGAACTGTGTTGACCTTCTGTACCAATGATGTTTTGGGACTCGTCCAAAATAAAGCTGTCCAGCAGGCTGCCATTGATTCGATTTTGCAATATGGCACGTCAAATAGCTCTTGTTCGGTTTTAAGTGGTCGAATTGATTTGCATCGTCAGCTCGAAGATGAAATTTCTGAATTCAAGCATCTATCTCATACTCAGCTGTTTCTGAATGCTTGGATGGCGCTACAGGCGCTGATGGATGCGTTTTGTCACCTTGCTATTCCGGTGCCAGGTTTTCAACACACCCGTGAAACGTTGATTCTGAGCGATGTCTTGAATCATGGCTGTATTGTTTCAGCTATCACTAATGCAGGAACGCGCTCAGGCAAGCTGTTTGGCTATAGCCCACGGGTTCGAGTGCGAGCGTACCGACATTGTGATATGGAAGATTTGGCTCGTAAGCTAAAGCGCTACGCGCGGCCTGATGACCGCATTATGGTAATTTCAGATGCAGTCTTTTCTATGGATGGAGATATTGCTCCTCTCCCTGACATGATTGACATCATGTCGAATTATGAAGGCAGCGTTTTGGTCATGGACGAAGCTCATGCCAGTGGAGCGATTGGCGCGACGGGACGAGGCATCTATGAGCACTTTGGTCTTCTTCCTCAGCATGCGATTGAGCGTGGTATTGTGCCGCTGATTATGACGACGTTTTCTAAATTTGCAGCGTCTGCAGGTGCAGCGATTAGCAGCAACGTTGCTGAATTAAAGCCACTCCTGAATGTGTCGCCAACGTCAATTGGTACGATCTCATTACCTCCTGCAAACACAGCTGCGGCGTTGGAGAGCATTCGGCAGGTGAAAAAGACGCCTGAACTCGTTCAGAGACTGCAAGAAAACACAAGCTATCTGCGATCGCGGCTGATTGACAATGACTTCGAAGCCATCGGTGAAACCAATGTCATTCCAGTTATTCTGCCGACAGACATTGATCCCAAGCTCTTTGGCCGCAAGATGATTCAAGAATATGGCATTTGGATTTCTCCAATCTGGTTTATTGCCAAACCCCGGATGCGTGTTACTGCCAATGCGCTGCATACGCGTGCAGACATCGATCGGCTCGTCGAGGGAATGGTTGCCGTTCGAGACGAGCTCTATAAGCCTGCTGCTACTATCCAGCCAACTATTAGTGTTCATAGTGGCTTAGAAGCAGTTTAGGCAAAGGTTGAGTGACCCAAATCAAGTGGAACATCTTGTAGCCGTCCTGAACCAACAGCCTGGGTTGCCTCTTTGAGAGAGATGTCTCCTGTGTATAGCGCCTTGCCAATAATCACGCCGCTGACCCCAGATGGCTCAAGGGCAAGCAGACTCAGTAGATTAGTCAGTGAAGAGATGCCACCTGAAGCAATTACAGGAATGCTCGTCGCTTCAGCCAGATCTCTCAAGGAGTCATAATTAGGCCCCTGGAGCGTACCATCTCGGTAAATGTCTGTGTAAATTAGGCGACTGACTCCTAGATTAGTCATCTGTTGAGCAAGCTCAGTAGCATTTATCTCTGAAGTCTCTATCCATCCACGAGTTGCCACCTTTCCGTTACGTGCATCAATGCCGACAACAATCTGCCCCGGAAACTCCTCACACACTTGAGCTACCAAGTCAGGAATTTCGACCGCAATGGTTCCTAAGATAACTTGGTTTACTCCGATCGCTAATAAATTGCTAATAGTTTGGCGATCGCGCAATCCTCCACCCACTTGTATAGGAATGTCAACTGCATGAGCAATCGCTTCAATGACATCTTGATTAACTGGATGGCCTACCTTAGCACCATCTAAATCAACCAGATGTAGCCGCACCGCGCCTTGGCTAGCCCACTGTTTCGCAACGTCTACAGGATTTTCATCAAACACCTGCGATCGCCCATAGTCGCCCTGATATAGACGAACGCAGCGTCCTTCAAGAATATCAATTGCTGGAATCACTTCCATCGTGCAGTCTCCCGTCCTCGTTTGATCTATGAAGGTAAGCATTTATCCATAATGGCTCTACCTAGATCGGAATCCAGATCTGACCCAATCCTATGCTTTACCCTTATATTGAATCAGCTATTGTAGCGCGCATGGTTCAAACTCTCATTTTCGATGGGAATCTAACTCGCGTTGGAGAAAAGACCCAACCGTATGTAGCTGAGATGTAGCAGTCGTTTTAGAGATTAAGATTGTATATCCTCAGTATCATGGCATCACTGAGAGGTTTTTGAGCCAATTGTTTGAGAAGGCAACAGGCTTTTCAGCTGCTGATGGTTTTAGATAACAGGCTAATTTGCTGATGAGGCGAGCAATTAGAGCTATGCACGAAGCGCTTATAAGTGGTTAGCTCTCATTTGCCAGGAGACTTAACAGGACGCGTTTAACTTTAGTTGAGACTTGGTGGCTTTATCTGGAGCCTGGCAATCATCGTCGCTCAGTACACTATGTTCTAAGTTTCAGCTGACGCTGCAGGTTTTTTTGACATACAGCCGTTTAACTGAGCAAACCTTAGCCGCGATCGCCCTCCCCTTGGCACGTCTACTATAGCCAAAGATTATCTTCTCAGCCGATTACGAGCAACCTGCTAGCAGAATAAGCCAAAATAGCCTAAAAACGTATTTATCGTAGCGATCGCTCTCTCAGGAGTTTATTCGCTTGAGTTAACAAAGTCTAAAATTATCCATATTCGTTGGTATATGGAGAAGTGGAGTGGGTATACTGGCTCCGTAGTGAATGCTACAGCAGGAAAAATACAGAGGAAATCACAAGTGGCGAACTTAACCCCTCCTGGGGCAGAGAAAAAAATTGCAGCAGGCATCTGCGGTATTTTGTTGGGGTCGTTAGGTGTCCATAAGTTTATCTTGGGTTACACCACCGAAGGATTAATTATGCTGCTGGTTTCAATTCTGACATGCGGATTTGGCGGTATTGTCACCGGGATTATTGGCTTAGTTGAAGGCATTATTTATCTAACTAAGACGGATGACGAGTTTGTGAGCATGTACATCACCAATAAGAAAGGGTGGTTTTAACTATCACGTCATGACTCGATCTTATAAACGACTGATCCTACTTTTGACTCTGACTCTAGCAGGCGCAGGCTATTTTGGAGCATGTGCTCAACTTGATGTTTATTCAGGGCTGAAAGGCTATCTGGCTATTGTTCCTATCCAGATTGGCGCGCTCATTTATTGTTTTTGCATCTATCCTAAACGGCGGTTTCATCCGACTGATGACGATCAGTTGGCTCAGTAATGGAGCTATGCATACACAAACTTTTAAGCGTATTTGACTAGGAGTCTTTAACAATGACAGGTTCGCCTCTTCCTGGTGCAGAAAAGAAGATTACTGCAGGCATCTGTGGCATTTTGCTAGGCTGCTTTGGAGTTCATAAGTTCATTTTGGGATACACCACTGAAGGTGGAATTATGCTGGCGGTTTCGCTGGTTGGCATTGTCTTGTCTTGTCTGGCGTTGCCACTTCTGGCAACGACGGCAATGGGTGTAATCGGCCTTGTTGAAGGCATTCTCTATCTGACGAAAACTGACGCAGAGTTTGTGAACACGTATATTGTCAATAAAAAGCCCTGGTTTTAGGGCGATCGCCAGAGTTTAGCCATGTACTGACCTGTGAGGATATGGGGTATCGCATTGCAGATCGTTCAGTCTCGCTTCCACAAGTGTTTCGTGGTGTGGTTGTGGGTGTGAGTTTGAGCCCAATTATTGGCGCATTTCTTTATAACCAAGGGTTTCGTTTGTCATCCGGACCTTGTCGGTTTCAACACACATTTGGTATTCCTAGTCCCGCGTGTGGGATGACGCGCTCATTTATGGCGATCGCCCGGGGTGACTGGTCTGAGGCTGTGATGTATCACCTCTTTGGCCCAGTGCTGTTTGCCGTCTTGGGGATGATGGCAGCTCAGGCTAGCATCGAGTTAGTCACAGGGCGATCGCTGTCTCCGAAATATACTCAATGGTTGACTCATCCGGCATTGACTGTCACCAGCATATTGGCGTTTCTGGCCTATTATGGTGTGCGGCTGTTGGCTCGTTATCACAGCGAGTCGGGTATGCTTGCCGATTTTAATCATCCGATGTGGCAGCTCATTGTTGCAGGGGCTAAAGCGCTTTAATAGAATATGTCAGCAGGGCCAGGATAAAGTCAGGATGAAACCGGCTGATCTGCGAACTTAAAGAAAGTTCAAACGTTTTAGAAAATTGTGCGATGCTTGGCCTACGCTCAAGGTAGAAGCCGTTCATTTCGTTGATCTAGTTTTAGCCTTCATGCAAACGAGTCATACCTCCGCGACTGAGTCATCAGCTCTGCCTCCACAGACATCGACATTAATCGTCAACGGCATGAAATGCGCAGGATGCGTCCGTGCTGTCGAAAATCAGCTGACGCAGCAACCCGGAGTTGTTGCTGCT
The DNA here is from genome assembly GCA_964502605.1 of uncultured bacterium. Classification (GTDB taxonomy): domain Bacteria; phylum Cyanobacteriota; class Cyanobacteriia; order CAZCXK01; family CAZCXK01; genus CAZCXK01. The sequence continues at coordinate 22,736 of CAZCXK010000062.1, read as the reverse complement.
ACTGTCAATCTTGTGACCGAGTTAGCCACGATCGAGCATGATGGTCACCAGGTGAGTGCAGCGGCGTTGGCTCATGTACTGACTGCAGCCGGGTTTCCGTCTGAGCCTCGCGGTAGCCACAATCTGCACAATGCTTTGGCTGATTCGATCACCGAGACTGTGCCAGACTTCGCCACCAAGCAGCACCAAGAACTGCAGCAGCGACGTCAGAAATTGGCGATCGCGGCAATTTTATTGTTGCTGTCAGCCATTGGCCATTTCGAGCAGTTTGGCTGGGTGACGATCCCAATGTTGAGTTCTATCTGGTTTCATTGGGGGCTCGCGACGCTGGCTCTCTTGGGGCCAGGGCGATTGATTTTGTTAGACGGCTGGCAGGGCTTGTGGCGCAATATTCCGAATATGAACACCCTGGTGGGGCTAGGCATGATGGCCTCGTATGTCGCTAGCGTGGTGGCGTTAGTCTTTCCAGCATTGGGGTGGGAATGCTTTTTTGATGAGCCCGTGATGCTGGTTGGGTTTATTTTGCTGGGTCGCACATTAGAGCAGCAGGCACGAGGTAAGGCAGCGGCGGCTCTACAGTCACTGATCGAATTGCAGCCGTCTCAGGCTAGGCTGGTGGTTGACCCAGCTGTAATTCGCTCTGGGATCAGTGATATTTCAGAAAGCATATTTGTTCCGGTGCATCATGTGCAACTGGGACAGTGGCTGCAGGTGCTGCCGGGTGAAAAGATTCCTGTTGATGGGGATGTTGTTGCAGGACACACTTCGGTCAATGAGGCCATGCTAACTGGAGAATCTATTCCGGTCGCCAAGCAACCTGGCGATCGCATATTAGCCGGGAGTCTGAATCAGTCAGGGGCGATCGCGATCAAAGCCACACAAATTGGCTCAGAAACCGTTTTAGCTCAAATCGTCAACTTAGTAGAAGCTGCCCAAGCGCGTAAAGCTCCGATTCAGCGGATTGCCGATACGATCGCTGGATATTTTGCCTATAGCGTGATCACCCTCGCTGCTATCACATTCATCTTCTGGTATTCCCTGGGCACCTCAATCTGGCCCCATGTGTTGATGACTCATCACCTTTGGACGTGGGGCAGCCATGATATGGCCCATCTGACATTGGCAGAGCAAACATCTCCGCTGTTGTTGAGCCTTAAACTGGCGATCGCAGTGTTGGTAATTGCCTGTCCCTGTGCTTTAGGTCTTGCGACGCCAACAGCGATTCTTGTAGGTTCAGGAATTGGGGCTGAGCGCGGGCTGCTGATTCGGGGGGGGGATGTGTTGGAAAACATCCATCGGTTAGATACCGTCATCTTCGATAAAACGGGAACGCTCACAACCGGAACCCCTGTAGTCAAAGAGTGTGTGACATTGTCGGAAGCTTTTTCAGAGCCCCAACTGCTGCAGCTCGCTGCGACAGTTGAAAGTGGGACTCGTCACCCATTGGCCGAGGCGATTCAGCAGGCAGCACAGCAGCAAAATCTTTCGCTCTTACCGGTTCATAATCTACAAACAGAACCTGGGATGGGTGTTTCGGCTGAGGTTGACGGGTTATCCGTCATATTAGGAACGTGGCAATGGCTCCGTCAGCATGATGTTCCATTAGATGAATCGGTTGATGTGCGATCGCAAACCCTAGCAGCAGGCAACTCAGTTGTATATCTTGCCCTGGGGCATGTTCTGATTGGCATGATTGCGATTCAAGATACGCTGCGATCGTCTGCAGTAGAGACCGTTCGCCATCTTCATCAGATGGGGCTTGATGTGATGATGCTAACAGGGGATCAGCCGCAAGCAGCTCAGCAAATCGCTCGGTTAGCTGGCATCAACTCTAGCCAAGTGCTATCAGAAGTAAGACCTGAAGACAAAGTGAATAGGGTTGCTCAAATCCAGGCTCAGGGGCGCAGTGTCGCGATGGTTGGGGACGGCATCAATGATGCGCCTGCGTTAGCACAAGCTAATGTCGGGATTTCGATGCGTTCAGGGACGGAAGTCGCGGTCGAATCTGCTGATATTATCCTCATGCGCGATCGCCTGACGGATATTGTCGAATCGATTCATCTAGGGCAGGCTACGTTCACTAAGATCCGCCAAAATCTGTTTTGGGCTCTTGCCTATAATGTGTTGGGCATTCCAATTGCGGCGGGCGTTCTACTTCCATCTACTGGAATTTTGCTGAGCCCAGCGGCAGCGGGTGCGCTCATGGCCTTTAGCTCTGTCAGCGTTGTGATTAATTCTCTCTTACTGCGCCAATCATTCCGATGATAGGCATTTATCTCTGAAGGGTATTATGGATTAGTGAATCATTACCCTGAATTTGAGGTGAGCTAGGTTAAAGTAGTAAAGAATTTTGTCGTGTTGTCCGTTGTGACAGGCAATTTACAGAGCTTTAAACGTTTCAAGCTCCCTGAATAGGTCATGTTTTCGGCTAGTGCTCTAGTAGTATCAATTTGATAGTCAGTGTTTAGATGGCTTCAGAACCGCACCAAAATCACCTACTAATTATTGAAGACAATAAAGGGCGGCGAGAGTTTACGTTGAACAGCCCTGTTTATTCGATTGGCAGAGATCCAAAATGCGACATTCGCTTAGTGTCTCAGTTTGTCTCTCGTCGTCATGCAACGCTAGTACAGCTTCCAAACGAAGAGGGGGGCTATTATTATCGAATTGTTGATGGCAATCTCAAAGGAAAGCCAAGCGCAAACGGTTTGCTCATTAATGGCCGGAAGCTTCAAGCTCATGATTTAGACGATGAAGATAAGATTGTCTTTGGCCCCAATGTGCAGGCCGTCTACTACATGCTCAAGCGAGACGCGATCTCGACTGTGCCACCTGACGAGTTTGACATTACACTGATCAGCCCCAACATGGTTGGAGATCCTGAAGAAGATGAAGACAATGAAGATGATCTTGCCTAGCTATGGCCAAGCCAACAGCGGGCAGAATTATTTCGCGATTTCTTTCATTGGCAATCGAGCTAATCTTGAAGGGTTAAGTCAGTTTAGTCAGACGATTGCTTATCCCTTACAACTATAAAATTATTCAGGAGGAAGCTCTAAACAAATTGAGATATCTGCTTCCATTGGTTATAAGCTCTTATACCTGAATTGAACGATCACTAACCGTTAACTTGCGACCCGATCAATGAGGTAGAGCTGCTCATTTTCTACTAAAGCTCGGTTCACCAGGTTAAACTTTTGCCGACAGTGATTATCGACCTGGAGCGGCAATTCTTCATTTTTTACGACGAAGTTCATGCGAACTGTGTCGGCCTGAGCCGCAGGAAGCTGATCGAGTAAGACTTCGACAGTAACAAGTTTCGCAAACGCCACATACCCAGGCACTTCACGCGCTACTAAATAATCCCCGGTTTCGTAGACAATATCAAAGTTGCAGGAGCGCAACGTCTCTGTGAGCAGACGTCGGAGGTTATCAATCGATGCCCCAACAGTAAATAAGCTTGTATAGCGAGCCATAGGCAACCTCAGACAAACAACAGGTAAATCAATAAACAGAGCAACACAACGATCGCAATACAGGTTCTGAATTCAGGCGCTTAGTATAGTTAGCTATTTAGAGCGTATAGACGAGCTAGATCTCGGTTCGGAGCCAGTGGTATAGAAACCTTAATTCAATGCACTACCCAATTTCTCATTAGAATACAATTAAATCTCGTGAGAGAATGTTGACGTGACTACACTCTTCGCCAGTTTTCATAGGCTTTAGCAATGGTCTGAGCCTTGATACTGCTATGTTTTCTCTAGGAATCGACTCGCTCCAGCAACAATTTCAGAACTGGCTGAATGCTGCAAAACCTTGAGCACTGACAAGTGCTGTGCTGTTAAATTTTCATGTCTGGGCTTAGATTATTACAGACGCGTGATTTTTTCAAACATTCATCAGCATATATTTACTAGCACATCAAGGGGATCACAGCCCGATGGTGGCATTCGGTCTAGACTCACTTTGGGTTGATGTTGGGGGATGTTGACGCCATCGATCAGAAATTCACTGGACTGCGATGTATGACCGGAAAGCTAATTGTTTTTGAAGGAGTTGAAGGCAGTGGAAAAACGACGCAAATTCAACGGGTAGACGCGTGGTTGCGCGAGCATCCTAAGCTTCAGCAGCTCTCAGGAAATGGGCAAGCCGTTCACATTTATCGAACAAGAGAACCGGGTGGAACAGAGATTGGGCAGGTGATTCGACGGCTGTTGTTAGATCATTCTCGGGAGTCTGCCGCCAGCATGCATGATTATACAGAGCTGTTGCTGTATGCCTCCGATCGGGCTCAACATGTGCATGAATTGTTGAAACCTGTGTTGGCGCGGGGTGGGCTTGTCTTGTGCGATCGCTACACAGATTCTACGGTGGCCTATCAGGGCTATGGGCGCGGACTCAGTCTTGATTTGATTTATCAGCTTAACCAGATTGCAACGGTTGGGTTAGAAAGTGATTTAACCATCTGGCTTGATCTGGATGTTGAAGTAGGGCTGGTTCGTACCCAACGGCGAGGCATTGTCGATCGGATAGAGCAAGCGGATTTAGAGTTTCATCGTCGGGTGCAGCATGGGTTTTCTCAACTGGCTCAGGCTCAGCCTCAGCGCATGGTCAGAATTGATGCCAGTGGTTCTGAAACCGAGGTTCTGACATCAATTCAAGCAGTTTTGGAGCAGCGGTTGACTGAATGGTATCCCGCGATTTAGGTGACTCTTTTTTTTCGGAGCTAGTCGGACAGCCTCAGGCCGTTGAGCTGTTGTGTCAGGCGATCGCCCGTCATCAGATTGCGCCCGCTTATTTGTTGGTTGGTCCAACTGGCGTTGGCAAAGGGCTAGCGGCTCGGTGCTTTGCTGAATTACTTTTGTTGAGTCATCAAACTACTTCCGGAGTCACAGTAGCATCAGACGCTTCAGAGCGATCGCGCCAGGTATTGGAAGTACGAGTCCGTCAAGGAAACCACCCTGATCTCTTATGGGTTGAGCCTACTTACCTGCATCAAGGCAAGCGAATTTCGATGGCAGAAGCCACTGAAGCAGGTCTCAAGCGCAAGAGTCTACCCCAAATCAGATTGGAGCAAATTCGAGAAATTACGCAATTTCTCAGTCGTCCGCCGTTAGAGACCTCCCGCGCGGTCGTCGTGCTTGATCAGGCCGAAACGATGGCAGAAGCCGCCGCTAATGCCTTGCTGAAGACCTTAGAAGAACCTGGTGCGGCAACTATCATTGTGCTGGCTCCGAGTGTCGATGCCCTGCTGCCGACCCTAGTGTCACGCTGCCAGCGGATTCCGTTTTATCGCTTGAGCCAGGAGGCGATCGCCCATGTGATCAACCTCAACGGCTATGCTGAGCTACTGCAGCATCCAGAGCTGCTCTCGACGGCTCAAGGCAGTCCTGGAGAAGCGATCGCTTCCTGGAATCAGCTACAAACCATTCCCTCTGAGCTTCTAGAAGCGGTTTCTCACCCCTTTTGTTCAGATCAGCAGGCTCTCAGAACTGCCCGACATATTGCGAAAGAGCTTGATACTGATGCTCAACTATGGCTAATTAATTACTTACAGCATCGACTGTGGCATCAGGATGCTGCAATTGCACCGTTAGAAATTTTAGAGGTCGCACGACGGCACTTGATGAGCTACGTCCAACCTCAGCTCACATGGGAAGTCACCCTCATGCGCCTGAGTGAAATTTACCATGCCGACCCCCCAACTCGTTGATAACCAAAATTGACCGACTGCAGTTTAGCCAAATCAGAGTCAGTCAAATTAGAGTCAGCCAAATCAGAGCACAAATCGTAAGAGCAGCATCCCAACTCCACCCAAGAAGTTGAGAAAATTAGAGCCGCCTGAGGATCCTTCTGCGGCTTCAGAGCGGGCCTCTTGCACAGCCACGATTCCGTCTTGAACCTTAACCGCAGCCTGTTGCCCTTCAGCGTCATTCTGTATGGTAAATAATTCTTCGGCGCGGCTAGCATCTTCTATCGCTCCTGACTCATCGCCCAACTCATAGCGAGCAATGCTACGACCCAACAGAGACGGGGCAAATGTTGGCTCTAGAGAGAGCGATCGCGTGTAGTAGGCGATCGCCTCTTCATAGTTACCTCGCTGAGTTTCAATGGCTCCCCAGCGGTAATAATCACTATAAGCAATCAGCGCGGCTGGAATACCGACCGCACCCCGCAGATTTGCCCCCTCGACATTAGCACCTTCAAAATTGGCATCTAATAAATAGGATTGACGCAAATCAGCCCCACGCAAATCAGCCCCACGCAAATCAGCCCCAGCCAGATTGGCATTAAATAATACGGCACCCACTAAATTTGCACCTCGTAGATCCGCATTCCTCAAATCAACTCGGTTAAGATTGGCACGACTCAGATCTGCATCAACCAAGTTGACGTCAGATAAATCGGTATGGACAAAACTTGCCCCACTCAACTGGCAAGTTTGGCATTCGCGACTGGACATTAACTGTTGAACATGCTCAATATTTTCTGCTTGGGCAGGGAACCCGACCCCGATAGCGGCACTGATTAGTGCACATAGGGTAGCTGCTGCTGGAATGGATAGAGGGAAAAGAGGCTTCATAAAAATTTGACGATTTGACATGCATCTTAGACATATCAAGCTATTTCTAGCACTAAAATTTCATGATTCTTCAGATTTTAGACAGATTTCTGAATTGCATGATTATTTAATTAGTCAATTGAGGAACTGGCAAATCATGCGTGTTTCAGTTATGAGACACAGCGGCTGATTGACGGACAAAACTATTTACAACCCTTACCCTGCATTAGGTCAGGAGGCCTGACCCCTACATCAGGCAAACCATCGTAAGGGCGAGGTCTCGTCGCCCAATGCAGAATTTTTGTCAGTCAACCAGGACACAGCGGTTACAGAGATACAGTACAGCAATCATCTGCTAGTCTTGAAAGTTTTGTCATTCAAGTAAGTTCTAGACAGAAGGTTTACAAAAAATTCATGGGCCAGGAAAATGACTCAGAGCAACAGCTGCGTCGGACTTTATAGGGATTAATGTATAAGACGTAACAAAATCATGTATAAGACTTAACAAACGGATGCGAGCAATTTTCAATACTATGATTGCCAAGATTCCAACACTATCTATCGAAGAAAAAAACTATGAAGCGTAGGCAATTTGTTACAAGTGCTGCAATTGGTGCCACAGCGACCGCAACTCTTGCGAGCTGTTCACAGACAAGCACGAACAGTTCTAGCCCCGCAGTTCAGGGAGGGTCGGCTCCTAATGTAGAATGGCGGATGGCATCTAGCTATACCCCGAGCTTAGATACGGTCTATGGCGGCAGCGAATATTTTGCAGAGCGGCTGAACCAAATCACTGAGGGGCGGTTCACGATTAATATTTTTGCGGCTGGGGAGCTGGTTCCTGGCTTAGAAGTGCTAGATGCCGTGCAACAAGGAACTGTACAGTCGGGACATACTAATTCTTATTATTATCGTGGTAAGAATGAAGCGCTAGCATTCGACACGACCGTGCCGTTTGGCTTTAACTATCGGCAACAAAATGCTTGGCTCTATGAGGGGGGAGGCTTGGAGCTGATTCATGAGCTGCTAGCAGATTTCAATATCATCAGCTTTCCGGGTGGCAATACCGGAGCTCAAATGGGCGGTTGGTGGAAGCGGGAAATTAACACGGCCAGTGATCTCAATGGGATCAACATGCGAATTCCTGGATTGGGAGGGGCTGTTTTAGAGCGTTTAGGCGTTAATGTGCAAAACTTGGCCGGTGGCGAGATTTTTCAAGCGCTGCAATTGGGTACGATTGATGCGGCAGAATGGGTTGGTCCTTATGACGACGAAAAGCTGGGCTTATTTAGAGCTGCACCCATCTATTACTACCCCGGATGGTGGGAACCCGCGTCTCAATATTCGTTCTATTTCAATCTTGATGCTTGGAATGAGTTGCCAACTGTCTATCAGGATGCGATTAAGGTCGCGGCTGCAGATGCCCATTTGAATGTTATGGCGCGTTATGATGCCCGCAATCCGGCGGCCCTGACCAAGCTAATCGATCAGGGAGCCGAGTTAAAGCGCTTCTCTGATGAGATCATGACGGCTGCTCAGCAGGCTTCGTTTGAGCTTTATGAGGAATTGGCCGCTGGCGACGTAGCGTACAACAAGATCTATACTGCTTGGAAGGAATTTCGGGAGAATTCTAACCGCTGGTTTGCAACTTCAGAGCTTGGGTTTACTGATTTTGCGTTCAAGCAGGTTTAACGGGTTGTAAACCTCTGTGAGGGCGAGCAGTGATCACCAGGCTGGCTATCGGTTTATGACCTGTCAGGTGTGTTGTTGCTGCGCTCGCTTCTGATCTCCAGTTTAAAGGCTGCAGAATGTGGGCTTTATGATCAGATTCAGTATTTTAGTGTGACGAAGTTTAGATCGAGCTGGTTTACGATTTACATCTGCTTCCGTCGTTTCACAGACGCAGATCGCTGTCGGAAGAAACGAGCTGCTGTCAGTGGCATGGCCAGTGGCGGCATAAACATAACCAGAGGTAGTGTGTGGGCTAGATAATGGACGCGTGCCGTAAATGCACTATTGGGTCGCTTTTTCCCTTGCTTAGGCAATGGCGATGAAACTACTTGTTCTAAAGGCCCTGCCGCTATCTGGAGCCAGTCTCGCAGACTTGGTGGGATTTCGGTATTGAGTCTGAGCTTTATGGAGTTTGTTGACCATACCTGGACATAATCAGGCGTCAAAAAGGAGGCATAGAGATCGGCTTCGGCAGTCATCTGTTTGGCAAACGCCAGGCTGAGACCCTGCAGCATCTGTCGTAGGGCGTCGGTCTCGTCTCGATGGCGTTCTTGCAGAAACATGCTTTGGGTTAAGGCGTGATTTAAATTGGCAGGATCACCCGCGCTGAGATGAGTTCCTCCAATGGCCGTGATCAGCATCTGGTCTGGCTCTTGAAACTGTGAAAATGGCAGCATTTGCTGACTAATTGAAGGCGTAATCGGGTCTTCAGTTGCCGAGAGCACCAGCGTAGGAATGGCCACATGGGTTAACCCAGATTCTCCAAAGATTCTACCCATGACAGGGTTTAAAGCAATAATTCGGGAGACGCGAGGATCTCGAAAACTAGGCTGATCGTCGGGCAGATCAGTCGCAGTGCACTGTAACCAGTCTGCGGGAGATAACTCGACTAAGCTACGCCCCTGACAAAAGTGGCGCAATGCCTGAATATCTAAAGTTGCTCCCGCTAGAGCTAGAGCCGTATAGCCCCCGAGAGAATGGCCAATCACAGTGACTTGTTTCGTGTCGAGCTTACCCGACAAAATACTGGAATAGCGGTTAAGGCGTTCTAATTCATCTAGCAAGAAACTAATGTCTTGAGGGCGATCGATAAACTCGGTGGATGGCAAAATGTCGCTCAATCGCCCGGTGCCTGAAGACCCAATCGTAATTCCTGCTAACCACGCCACATTGCTACCTGGATGTTCGAGAGCGGCAACAGTTAGCCCATGAGAAGCTAAATGCTGTGCCAAGTAACTCAAGAACCGTCGATCTGCGCCAAACCCGTGAGAAATGACCACCAATGGGCCTTGCCCCCATTGGCTCCAATAGAGATCAACCGGAACATTGCGATCGCGCGCTCGATCGCGAAAGGTCAGCGTTTGCTGGCGCACATTTGCATAACCTGGTGCAGTGGGATCAAAGTTAGATTGAAAGGGTTCTGTTTCGAGAGTCAAATCTCTTTCTAGTACCGATCGCAGGGCATGGCTTTGCCAGTAGGGCAGATTGAGTTGTGAGGCAAGGGTAATCGCCGAGGTGACATCTAGAGTGATATTTTCGTCAGGAAATGCGCGCAAAAATTCTAGTAGGCTTAAGCCACTCGATTCTTGAGCCGCTTTATTGAGGGCAAATTGAATATCCGCTGGATCGCTATCTGGAATGGCCAGTTCGAGGGTTTCCATTAGCCGTTCCCCCGCTGTTGACAACAGCAGGTCTTCGACTAGGCGCTTACTGACATCTGGAGCTAACTGGATGTGACTTCGGAGAGCTTGCTGCACATCTGCAGTCAGCAGGGGAGCGAATAAACGCAATCGTGGTGAAATCTCACCTGTTTCAGCAAAATGCTCCAAGTCTGATAGACTTGCTGACTGCTCAATAGGCCCAGCTTGTAAGGTAACTCGTTCTGCAGCTGAGCTATTGGTAGAAGCCATCACCCACATGCAGGCTGCTACAGCCCCACCTAACCCTGCCTTGATCAGGTGACTGCTGTAATACTGAGAGAGACTGTGGAGCGATCGCATGAAGAAGTGCGCCTTCAGTTTTGAGTAATACGTGAGACGAGACGAGAGCAGGTGGCCAAGTAATTGAGGTGCTTTCACGGAAACCTCACGTCGGAGCAAAGCAAATCATCATTCTTAAGATAGGGGTACCGTATCGTCGAATTGAAAACCAGGATTACTTCATAAGGAGCCTTGTCATATTCCCCTATCATCCGATCTCTCTTGCTAAAGATGACAAGTAAAGCTGCTAATTTTTTATAAAACTTGAATGTTGTATTCGTTATAAAGCTTCTTGAGTATTGCCTTTGTAAACTAATAATTTGTCAACCGTTAAGCAACGGTCGTTAGGTGAGAAATGTCATACCCTGCGCTCAACTCGCCTGACGAAGCACTCATGCCATGATTTAGTGCCTGGGAGATCGTTGTCTCACAATCTAGCTGGGCTCAGGATGATGATTCAAGACTGCTAGGCTGATGAATCGATCGGAGGAACACACGACTGAGAGGGCATCGGCTCGATATATTGAGCTTGGTCGGGTAAGCGAGCTTGGTGTTGGCCGATGGATCTGGCCCGAGCGCAGAGCAATCCCAGAGGGGTGTCTAGCAGCGCATCGACACTCGTTTTTCGAGTAACTATATGTATACTCACAATCGGCACTTCTTTTAGTAGCCAGCGACTCCATCGATAAATATTTTCTCTGAGCGTTAAATCTCGCATTAAATTGACTCCATGCAGCTCGTGCAAATAGCGGTTTGAGCAACCGTAGCGCCGCCATTGACGGCGAAGCTCACCTAGTGTTGAGCGATGCCGATGTCGAACGATGGCTCGATCTGCAAACTGGACTTGCCAATCAGTTTGTTGCTGAATTCTCCAGCAGAGATCAGCATCTCCGCCTGTCGTCAAGTAAGGGCGAAAAAGACCAACTTGTTCAAAAATGTTGCGCCGAACTGCCAGATTCGCTGTTTGGCCATATGGATAAAACGGATGTGCCAAGGTGTGAGTCTGAGAGAGCGTGTCCTGACGTTCAGCATAGCGTTCCAGGAAGTTATAGCTGGGCAAAGCAGATACCTCACCGGCAACGATTCCAACTTGAGGATTGGCGAAAGACATGATCAGCTGTTGGAGCCAATCATGCTGGGGGCGACAATCCGCATCAGTAAATGCAACGACGGCTCCGGTAGCCGCTTTGATTCCCGCGTTCCGAGCTGCATATGAGCTTTGAATCTGGGTTTCTCGTAGCCACTGCATCTGGATTCCCCGGTCATGGCTCTGTTGAACCAGCACCGGCAATAGCTCAAGGGTGCGATCGCCACTGTTGTTATCCACCAATAAATATTCAACCTGATCGCGCGGTATTGTCTGCTGCCAGAGGCAATCAACCAAATCGGGCAAATCGTCTGCGCCATTGTAAACCGGAATTACAACTGACACTCGCAGCATCTCTGAGCCAATCGCTGTCACGAGATCAGTTGCCATGAGACCTCTCCATCAACCTCTCTAAATCTAGCGTATCGGTTCTATTGAGGTGGTACACCAAACCAAGGGCTGACTTCAAGCGCTCCATTGGGGCGAAAGACAACCCGATATTGGGCGAGTGATTGGTTGCGATCGCCCTCTGGATTTGCTGGAGTCTGTCGGAGAGACGCCAAGGGCACCTCATCAATAAACTCAAGTGCCGCATCATTTTCGTATCGATAGCCAACAATGTTGCCATTGGCAGCTACGCCAACCCGGTACTCTAAATCTTCTGTAAACGTAGGCGTAATTCTCCAGGCTTGGTCAAGCTGGTCAAATAGTTGCCACTTTAACTCTTCGATTTGGTCAGGATTGGTCACCAGAGGTGCAGCGCTTAAGTCAGCATCAAACTCAGCCTGACTAGCTTGAGGGCCGGGGGAAGATATCGGGGTAGACGTAGGTGCAGGCTGATCGGAAGGGGATGATGTTGAATCTGGCTGGGAAGAAGCTGTCGGTGCTACCGTATTGGCCGACGGTGGTGGTGGCTCTCCAGAGCTGGCGGGACTAGATACCGAATCTGGACTTACCTCAGACTGCTCACCCGATTCAGAACCGGTGGATTCAGCGGGGCGGAAGGTCGGCGGTGGGATCAAGAAGACCGCGATCGCCATCATGGCTAATCCTGAAACTCCGATGGCGGCTGGCAATGCCCGCCTTGTGATCGGCTCTTGGGGAGCCGCATAGCGTTTGGGAATCGGCGTCAAATTAAGGGTTAAGTCAGGCAATGTTTGACTATCGGCAACCAATTGATCGATGGCTTCTACCAAGTCAAATAGCTGTACGGTTTTCAAATCAATTTGAATAGGCGTCACCGCAAGCTGTTGATGACCATTGCTGTCGTCAGATCGGTATGTGAGCCGATGAATATCGCCAACGCCATACTCAAGCTGCACCACAGCCAGACGCCCATCTGACGTGCGCGGATGCGTGACCCCGCTCAAAAACTCTTGGGCATGGCGATTAACAGCCTTCACTAGGCATTCTAAAAATTCTCGCCCTCCCGTGAGCGGCTTCTCGTGACCGACAAAGTGACACTCAGCATTGACCACCATCGACAACAGCGGGCGATCGCCCCCATCAGTCGCAGAACTGGTTTCACTACTCCATCCGTCTAGCACGAGTCTACAGTTGGGCAGACTATATTGGCGTTGAATCGTCATGCGACCTCCCCGTCAAACAAACTGCTCCAGAGTCGTTGGGCTCCCGCTGTTCCTGTACAGAACAGCAACTGTTCTAGCAAACTTAATGCCAGCGCATTGAGCTTTTCATCAGTGTTGTAGGCCATAACACCTGCTCGCTTGGGGTTCATCCGCGATCGAAAGTGAGATCGAAAGCGCTCAAGATAATCTGACAGTCGAAAATGATGATTGGGAGAAAGCTGCTTTTCAGAGAGCTGCTGATAGGCCAAGAGCAACTGTCGGATAACGACCGTCAACCGCCGTGACAGGTGGCACACAATCATGACTAGCGCTTTCGCTTCTGAGATGTTCAATGGGCGACGCTGACTGCTGCGGCGCAGCGGATTGGTACTTCGTAATCGCCACAGAGCGACTCGATTGGGAATAACCGTCTGGATACCCAACTCATGGGTTGCGGCTAGGAACGCTTCTGAGCCACCTAAATCAAGCGCTTCAATCGCCAACAGCAGAAAGTCAAGTTGCATCTTGGCTCGCCGAGGGCAGGCATCGTCACCCAATGCTGGATCGGGCAAACTTTCAAGAATCATAGGAATCGGCTGTTGGACAGGTGGATTAGAAACGTACATGACCCAGTTAGAAGAAAATTCTCACAAAAAGATAGTCGCACGGGTATCGATTAAATCAGGAGCACCGGTATCACAGTCAGTCAACATAAGCCTACGATCATACCACTGGCACTTCAAGGCAAAGAGCCTAAACGGGCGATCGCCTCTCGACATCACGCTTAAACTTCTGTATAAAACAGCATTTTAGCCATTGTATACGTTGGGTCGAGGCTGTCGTATGAGGCTGCTGTTGAACCTCAGATCCGTAGATCCGTTCAGACTTATCGAATCTACACTTAGATCCTTAAGATCTAGAGCCGTAAGATCTATTCTCGGAAGATCCTTAAGATCTATTCTTGGATCTTTAATGAGTATTCTGCTGCGAAATCACTGCATCAGCAATGTCTCCCAAAAAGTCTTGGGCTTGCTAGCAATGTACCCAAGATTTCACGGCTGTCTGCATCTATGCCTCAACCGTAACACCCCGCCAGAAAGCAACATGGTTTGTAATCGCTTTGGCCGCATCTTTGGGACTTGGATAGTACCAAGCGGCATCTGGGTTTGACTGACCATTCACTTCCAACGTATAGTAGCTGGCCACGCCTTTCCAGGGGCATGTGGTATGAGTGTCGCTCGACTTGAAATATTCAGATTTGATTGAGTCAGCCGGAAAGTACTGATTGCCTTCTACGACTTCGCAGCGATCGCTCTCTGCAATCACAACCCCGTTCCAAATTGCCTTCGGCATATGATTTAAATCCTAATCTTTGTAAAGAACGATAAAGAACAAGAAATAGTGCCCCTGACTTAATCACAGAACCAACCGTTCCGGAATGCCATTATTCTTGCTGATCAGCCCCCAATCAAACATGGGCTAGTCTGAAATAGACAGATGGGTGTTGTGTCCCTATCGATCGCCTATTCTAACCTTCTCCCCGTAAGCTATGAATACATCTTCGATTGCATCTTTCTAGGAGTGAACGTCATGGCTCGCACCCCCAAGTCTGATCGTACTGCCGCTGATCCTGTCTCTAATTTTACTCAGCAGGGGTTTGATTCTGCTGCTCCTCTACCCGCTAATGCAATTGAGCATCAGTCGGCGCAGTCACTCCCTGAGATTTGGTCGATTGTGGCTCAGCGTTTTGGGTCAATTGTCGCAGTTCAAGATCCCCATGGCACCCCCCCTGTCAAGATGACCTATGGAGAGGTATACCAGTCGATGCGGCAGGTTGCAGCAGGCTTGCAGGCCCTAGGAGTCAATAGGGGCGATCGCGTTGCACTATTTTCAGATAACTCGGCTCGCTGGCTGATTGCCGACCAAAGCATCATGATGGCGGGGGGCGTTGATGCCGTGCGCAGCTCGCAGGCTGACCGCAATGAGCTGTTATTTATTCTAGAAAACAGCGGCAGCATCGCGCTTATGGTGCAGGACTTGGCAACCCTCAATCAGCTAATCGAGGGGCTTGAGCGATTCCCATTACGATTTGTTGTGCTGATCTCTGATGAAGCACCTCCTGACGATCTCCCGTTCAAATGCTTCAATTTTCTACAGTTGCGTGACTTAGGTCTTCACGATTCATTCCAGCCTGTTGTCGGCGATCGCTCTGCCTTGGCGACCTTGATCTACACATCGGGCACCAGTGGACGCCCCAAGGGCGTTATGCTAACCCATGGCAACTTGCTGTCGCAAATTACAGCGACCTCTCAAGTGCTAACCCCCCAACCTGGTGAATGCGTGCTGAGTCTGTTGCCTAGCTGGCATTCCTATGAGCGCACATTTGAATATTTCATTTTTGCCTATGGCTGCACCCAGGTTTACACCAATATTCGCCATATTAAAACTGATCTCAAGCAGTTTTGCCCTCACTATATGGTTGGGGTACCCCGCATCTGGGAATCTATTTATGAAGGGATCCAAAAGCAATTTCGCGACCAGCCTGTGCGCAAGCAGCGACTGATCCAACGTTTTTTGCATCTGAGTCTGGCGTGGGTTAAAGCCAAACGCCTTGCCCAGAACTTAGACTTGGAACATTTAAATCCGCCCATCTCCAAACGGCTGTGGGCAGGAATTCAAGCGATCGCCCTCTGGCCGATACAGGCGATCGCCACTCAGATCGTCTACAAAAAAGTGCGGCAAGCAACTGGAGGCCGGGTTAAATACCTCGTCAGCGGAGGTGGGTCGCTGGCTAAGCATCTTGACGATTTCTACGAAATCATCGGCATCGAAATTCTCCAGGGGTATGGCTTAACAGAAACGTCACCCATTACGAATGTGCGGCGTCCAGAACGTAATTTGAGAGGGTCTTCTGGCCCACCCATTGCCAATACTGAAATTCAAATCGTGGATCTCGAAACGTTGACGCCGCTGCCAATGGGTCAGCGGGGGCTGATCCTGATTCGCGGCTCTCAAGTTATGCAGGGCTACTATCAAAACCCAGACGCAACGGCGGCAGCTATCAACCCAGACGGCTGGTTTAATTCGGGTGATTTAGGCTGGGTGACGGCACAGCGAGACTTGACGATTACGGGGCGTGCCAAAGATACGATTGTGCTGACCAACGGTGAAAATATTGAGCCGCAGCCCATCGAAGATGCCTGTCTGCGGAGCCCTTATATCGATCAAATTATGTTGGTCGGACAGGATGAAAAAACTCTGGGAGCGATCATTGTGCCGAATCTAGATGCCATCGAGCAATGGGCAGATCAGCACAATGTGTCGATCCGAGTGCCTTCCGCCTCTACAGCTGCCGATCACCACTCTCTAACGCTAGATGATCCGGATGTCTACAATTTACTTCGGAATGAATTAAATCGAGAGGTTAAAAATCGTCCTGGCTATCGACCTGACGATCGCATCGCCTCCTTCCGTGTCATTCTAGAACCGTTCTCAATTGAGAATGGCCTGATGACCCAAACCTTAAAAATTCGGAGGGCGGTTGTGATGGATCGCTATCGGGGTATGATTGACGGGATGTTTACCTAGCAGTCCAGCCATTCGCCTTGAGCAACGCCTTGTTATCAAGGGTGAAAATTGCCAAGATGGGTGCTGTGCAAGCAACGGTATCATTGCCTGGGCAACCGGGTTGCGTTTAGATTGAGTCGTTATCTCACACAGATCACTCATGGATGTTTCATCGTCTCATCTCCTTTTAAAGCGAGCTGTCAACATTAAGGTCGTTGTGACTCCTCGATGGAAAGAGGAAGTGCAGAAGCAGCTTCAGAACCAGATCAATCGTTTAGACGGGCAGCTGCAACAGCTTGAAACCCAAGGGCAACGAATGTCTGCGGAAGTTCAAAAGCAGAGTCCCAATCCTGAAGACCCGACTGTGGTGCAGCAGGTTAGCAATATTCAGGGGCAGGTCAATCGCAAGAAAAGTGAGATCTTAGAGAAAAAAAATCAGGCACTCCAACAACTCCAGCAGGTGCAGCTTCTAGAACTTGATCAGGAAGTGGGCCAGGGTCAGCTTGAAAGCTTTTTCCGAGTTGAGAAGGGCGACAACTTGATTCAAAAAATGCAGGTCGAGATTCTTTTGCGGGACGGCATGGTTGAAGAAATCCGAGGTGAACTCTAGCTGCCAACGCTTCTTTTTTTGTGAAAAGAATTTCATCATTAGCTGATCTGTCTGCCAGGATTCACTCCAGACAGGATAGAATGCTGTCTGGAGATTCTGGTCAAACTGGTGTTGCTTTTTGACACAGTTTGCACAGTCGTACTTCATCTTTAGTTTCGTTCACCCTTATTGATGATTGATTCGGAAGCCACCTCATGATCCACGAAGTTTTTATGCCGGCTCTCAGTTCCACTATGACTGAAGGAAAAATCGTGTCTTGGGTTAAATCCCCTGGAGACAAGATTGAGAAGGGTGAAACCGTTGTTGTGGTTGAGTCAGATAAAGCTGATATGGATGTGGAGTCCTTTTATGAAGGATATCTAGCAACCATTGTTGTTCCTGCGGATCAAGTGGCTACCGTAGGGGCCGCGATCGCCCTGATTGCTGAAACCCAAGACGAAATTGAGCAGGCCAAACAGCAGGCGGCCCACCTGAGCGCAGGCGGTTCTGCGACAGCCGTTGCATCGAGTGAGTCTCAAGCGCCTTCTACTAGTTCAACAGCTCCGATATCGGCAGCTGCGCCTCAGATTGACGCACCTCCTGTCGCATCTAAGAATGGCCGTATCATCGCGTCACCTCGCGCTCGTAAGCTAGCCAAAGACTTTAGCATTGACCTTAATACGGTTAGGGGAAGTGGCCCCAATGGACGCATTATTGCCGAGGATGTAGAGGCGGCGGCGGGTCAGGTTAAGACACCTACACCTACACCTACAACTCCTGCTGTACCTGCGGTCGAGGCGATCGCTCCGATTTCTAGAACCACTGCTCCATCTGCGGCTGCCCCCGTGCCCTTAGGACAGGTGGCTCCCTTTAACACGCTGCAGCAGGCAGTCGTGCGCAATATGGTTGCTAGCCTCAGTGTGCCGACGTTTCGGGTGGGCTACACCATCACCACAGATAGCCTCGATCGGCTCTATAAGCAAATTAAATCCAAGGGTGTGACGATGACAGCCCTGCTAGCTAAGGCCGTGGCTGTGACCTTGCAAAAATATCCACTCTTGAATGCGGGCTATACTGATCAAGGCGTCCAATATCGGCAGTCGATTAATGTGGCGATCGCTGTAGCAATGACTGGTGGGGGCTTGATTACCCCTGTTTTGCAAAATGCTGATCGGGCTGATCTCTATTCTCTATCTCGCAGTTGGCAAGACCTTGTAAAGCGATCGCGCTCTAAGCAGCTTCAGCCTGACGAATACACCACCGGGACGTTCACGTTGTCAAACTTGGGCATGTTTGGGGTAGATCGGTTTGATGCGATTCTTCCGCCTGGGCAAGGGTCAATTTTAGCCATTGGGGCATCTCAGCCTCAAGTTGTTGCGACGGCTGATGGCCTGATCGGGGTTAAAAATCAGATGCAGGTTAATATCACCTGTGATCATCGTATTATCTATGGTGCAGATGCCGCAGCATTTTTGAAAGATTTGGCTACCCTGATTGAAACCAATCCTCAAAGCCTGACACTGTAACTCCTTGAGGATTTAGCGGGCTGCGGTTGTGCAGGTCAATGACGCAATCATAGATTACCGCATTGCTTGAACCTGTGAAGCTCGCTCTAGCAGTTGACAGACTTCCTCATCGCTCAGTTGAGTGAAGTCTTCATACCAAAAGCCGATTGACCCTAGTCGTTCTGGAGTCATAAGACAAACGACATCATCCACCAACTCTTGTAATTCTTGACAGGTGCTAGGTGGCGCGACTGGAACCGCCACGATAATTTTAGTGGGCTCTTGCTGACGCAGCAAACCAATTGCAGCTCTTAGGGTTGACCCTGTTGCAATGCCATCATCGACTACGATTAGCGTCTTGCCTTTAGCCGAGATGGGTGGAAAATACATCTCTCCACTGCTATGTGCATGGGTGCGATACGTGCGATCGCGACGCTGCAGTTCTTGGCGCTCGCGTTGCATCACTTCATCAATCACCGCCTCTGGAATGTCGAGCCAGTGAATCACGTCTAGATTGAGAATGCGAACATTAGAGGCGATCGCCCCCATCGCAAGTTCAGGATGCTTTGGCACTCCGAGCTTACGGACGAGGCAAATATCTAATGGAACATTAAGTCTCTTCGCAATTTCATAGGCAACTGGCACACCTCCCCTGGGCAAACCCAGCACCAAGACATCAGCTTGATTGGCATAGCACAAGAGCTGTTGAGCTAATTGCCGTCCTGCTTCGGTGCGGTTCTGAAAGCGTGTAACCATTGCAGCCACCTCCTATCTGTGCTGTTATCGTCCCAACTTGCCTCCTCAATCAGGAATCGTATTGAGGATGCGTTCTTTAAGTCAGCTCGTTGAGGTGCCTAACCTGATCGAGTCTCATCGGATGCATCGTACAAACTAGAGCCTGTAAGAGCATTGCACCGACGATCTGGTGACTAGACTGCCTCATAACGGGCACAATTGCCCCGTCCGGTTGCTAGAACACAATGCAAGGAGAGCAAGCTCGGTCGCACGTTTAGTTACCCCGCTTCACTCAGCCTCCGGTTTTGGGATAACAGTAATCAGGAGTCGCCCAATTCGACCAAATCCAGGGTTAAAACTAGAGGTCTGTTCAGAAAAACCTCCAGATTTCGAGCTTGATTTGGTACTGAGGTGCGATCGTAGAGAAATTGCCCTGGTTGCTGATTTAAACCTACCACTTAGCCCTAAAAATGGCAGAATTTCCTCTCTAAATCAAATTTTCTAGAATCGGCTGCTCGTTCTTCTGCCCTGATCAATCGCCTAGTCTAGTGTTAGATCGAGCACTTAGATTTACGACTCGATCAGACAGACAACCCCTTAAAATAGAAAATAGCAGAGTGTTAAGAAATTTATCAATTTATGGCAGATCAACTTATTCGTGCAACCGCAGCGGATGGAGGAATTCGAGCAGTGGGCGTGATTACAACCAAAATGGCTGAAGAAGCACGGCAGCGTCACGCCTTGTCTTATGTGGCTACTGCTGCCCTAGGTCGGACTATGTCGGCAGGGCTATTGCTGGCTTCCAGCATGAAGCGTACAGAATCACGAGTCAACATTCGCATCAAAGGCAATGGCCCCCTTGGCGGAATTCTCGTGGATGCGGGATTAGATGGCACCGTACGCGGATATGTTGACAACCCATCGATCGAATTGCCCCCCAAGCCTAATGGCAAACTTGATGTCGGGGGTGCAGTAGGGGCGGAGGGCTATCTCTATGTCGTTCGGGATGTCGGGTATGGTTATCCTTATTCCAGCACTGTCGAGCTTGTTTCTGGTGAAATCGGCGATGATTTGACACATTATCTAGTTACATCTGAGCAAACGCCATCTGCTCTGGTGTTGGGTGTGTTTGTTGGGGCTGACGGCGTCAGCGCTTCCGGCGGCTTACTGATTCAAGTGATGCCCAAAGCGTCTTATGATGAAGCCCTTGTCAAAACGCTAGAGTCTCGCGTGGCTCAACTTTCTGGATTTACGCCGCTGCTGAGAAGCGGCAAATCTCTGTCACAGATCTTCGAAGATTTGTTAGGCGACATGGATTTACATATCTTTCCAGAAACTCAAATGTTGCGGTTTCACTGTGGCTGTTCATTTGATCGAGTGCTGGGCGCATTGAAGATGCTCGGTCAAGATGAACTGCGCGACATGATTGAGAAAGATGAAGGTGCAGAAGCGACCTGCCATTTCTGCGCGCAAGTCTATCAAGCCAATAGCAACCATCTAGAGCAGTTGATTTTAGACCTCCAAACTGAGGCGGCACGGTAGATAGAGTCTGGCAGTTCAAAAGCTAATGCTGCAAAAACTGATGGCTCAGGAGAACTTTAGCTCAGCGAGTTACTCAAAGATGAGGGGGATGTACTTTCCGTTGTAACGCAGACCGATATAGCTCGGGTTGGCTAAGATGGACGAAACACGCTCACCCCATAGGCATTTGGCGAAAGATAGCGCTGTGCTGCCACTTGCAGGTGTTGAGCATCTAATGCTTGAATAATCGCTGGATAATTGAGTGCTGGCGATAAATCGCCCATGATGGCCTGGTAGTAGCCATAGAGACCAGCCCGATTGCTCGGTGTTTCATTGCCAAAAATATGGCGGTTGGCAACTAAAGTCCGAACTCTGGCAATTTCTGATTCAGAAACCGGCTGATGGTGTAGGTCGGCAATATGTTGGGCGATCGCCTCTTCGACAACGGCTAGATTTTCTGTAGGCAACTGCACTGACACATAAAACAGCCCTTGAACAGCATAGGTCATATTGCCAACCGAGAGACTAGAAATCAATCCTTGTTCTTCTCGCAAATCTCGGATCAGACGTGCAGTTCTCCCCTGCCCCAAAATAGAAGACAAGATGTCAAGGGCATATGTTTCATGAGAGTGCGCCATGCCCGGAACGCGCCATGCCATAAACAATCGTGCCTGCTGCAATTGAGCATCGACATACTCATGGCGAACAACGGTCTCAAATACTGGTTCTAGCTTAGATTGGTTCCCAAGCGCAGCAAGTGCCGGATTGTAACCTACTTCAACGCTACCCTGACGGAGCGGATACTGGTTATACAGCCGTTCAAAACTCTCAGCTACCGTCTGGATCATGGTCTCTGCAGGCAAGTTGCCAACGGCAACTGTTGTCATCGACGATGGATGATACCACTGCTGATGAAACTCGCGCATCTGCTGTGCTGAGAGTTGCTCAACGATTTCGCTGGGTCCCAAGACAGGGCGTCGGTAGGGAAGGCGTTCAAACGCCATTTCCATCGAGCGGTAAAACGTGCGTCGCCCCGAACTATCGTTAGCTCGCCGAATCTCTTCGAGAATAACTGGGCGCTCGCGCTCAAAGGCATCATCAGGAATTGAGGCATTCAGAACCACCTCAATCTGCAATGGAGCCAACTCTGCAAAATCATGAGGGGCAGTAGTGATGTAGTAATGCGTATAGTCTTGACTGGTCGCAGCATTGGTAACGGCACCGCGCTGCTCCACCATCCGTTCAAATTCACCGCTTTCGAGACGACTCGTTCCTTTGAAGATCATATGCTCAAGAAAGTGAGCCATACCGTTGATGGAGTCGGATTCGACGGCTGACCCCACATTCAACCAGAGACTTAGATTTACGGCTTCGACGGGCATTTGCTCCGCAATAATCGTTAAACCGTTAGGTAATTGGTGAATTGTCGGAGCAGTAAAGCACGGCATTAGAGCCGAATCAATCAAACCCAAAGTCATGAGCGTCCTTGATAGAAGTGCTGTTTATTTATCTTAATGCTATTTATTTATCTTAATCTCTGCAGCGATTCAGATTCTAGCTTTAAAGACTTTTATTAAGGATTTAAGACTTGCTTGCGAGTCGCTGTGCCAGCGTGAGGTTTGTTAGGGGCAGTGGGATTGCTTAATAACGGGGAGCGGAGAGCCATAGCAGCTAAATTTATGACGCAGTTGTCAACTCAATGTTCTCCTATAATCTCCTAATTTCCAAGGTGGGGAATCAAGATTTTGCCCCTCTTACGAGGATTCGGCAGTCATCATGATTCAACAGGATACGGGATCCTTCTTTAATTGAGTGCGGGACTTTAAGTACTTTAATTCAGCCCTCTAAAGGTGATTTGAGAGCTTCTTAATATTTGTTGTCATCCTTGTCAT
>CAZCXK010000061.1:0-31962 GCA_964502605.1 uncultured bacterium | reverse complement strand
CCTGGGGTGTCAAGGTCACGCGCATCGAAGTCCAAAATATTATCTTGCCGCAAACTCTCGTCGAATCGCTGCAGCGAGAACGTGCTGCAGAAAGTGAGAAGAAGGCCGCGATCGCTGAGGCAGAGGGAAAAAAACAGGCGGCCATCGAAGAAGCCGAAGGAACTGTACAGGCTATTCAACAAATTACCAATGCTCTGGGCGATCGCGCCGACACCAAAACGGTACTGCAATATCTGCTGACCAAGCGATATGTTGAAGCAAACTATGAGCTGGGGCAGAGCGAAAACTCCAAAATCATCTTTATGGATCCCAAAGCAATGACTCAGGCCATGGCAGAACTCATTGGTCCTGATCTACAGACGCCTGCTCCTCACGTTGTGACCCCTCCTCCGATGCCCCATATCAATAAGGGTATATCGGGTGATGGCGGTGCTGCCAAATAAAGACAAGTCATTTTCCCAAGGCTGACCAATCTGCTGGGGTGAATCTGCAAGGTAAAAACTGTGGCCCAAGCTGAAACAAAAAACCGGCAACTCCCATATTGGAAGTTGTCGGTCAGTCGTGTGTTCCCTGTTGATGACTCGGCTAGAGTTGAGTCATCCTTAGTATGTTCGCAGTAGGGGCAAGCGGTAACGATCCTGATCATCTAGGTTTGTGATTATAATCACAGCAAAGTTTAGAGGTTTACGCGGCTAACTTTTTGTCATGAACATAATGCTTCAGCACTACGCTGCATCTGACCGCCACCTCAGATCAAACAGACTATAAATCAGCCCTGCAGAATTTTTCTCTCCATGCGTCTGATGTCACAATAAGGAAGGTTGTAGGTACCGTTTCGTCATTACCGTTTCGTTCTTGAGGGACAACAATGAAAGACAAAAAATATTCCTGGAAAGGCAGTCCCAATGCAGGTTTGGTTTTATCTATCCTGGCTGTCATCGGTGCGATCGCCCTGGTATTGGCTGGGTTTAGCTAATCTCGGTTATTCCCCTTCTGCATTGGTTCTCCGTTTCTACAGCATGCTTTAGATCGTCAGGGGTGTTGCAATTGAACAACATCCGAGGATTGCTTACCTCTAACGCTTGCACCGCTTGACCCGACAGCCAGCGTTGGAATGAGCGCCCTCCCTGGTTAATGAAATCTTCCAGCGTTAGTACGCATGAGGTGCGATAAAACCCACACAGCGGCTCCCAGCCCTTTACATATCTGGGTAAACAGGCGATCGCCTCGTCAGATACCATGTTTAGGTCATTGATCCATTGCTGCAGGACGCTCACTTGAAGATTGGGCAAGTCGCAGGCTAACACCAGTACCCACTCGGTTGAGACATGCTGTAGCCCCTGCCAAAAGCCAATCAATGGCCCATGAGAGCTATCTGCGTCAGCTGGTGGCGTTTCCAGGATCAACCCAGATTCTGGAATGAGGCTCCGATAACGACTGACCCAAGGGGTAACAACGTAAACAGAATCGGTACACTGGCTTGCCACATCCCAGATCCGACGAATCATTGGCACTCCATCAATGACGATGAGCGCTTTATCGCGCCCCATGCGGCTGCTTTGTCCGCCTGCCAAAATGAGTGTAGTAGTGGATCTGCTCAAACCTTGCCACGATGACTGACTAAAATTGAGCTATCACGATGGGTTTTGAAAGACTTCTTTCGAAAACATGTCGCCTAGCAGCCGCAGATAGGGAATAAATATCCCCATATCTTTGGAATCGAGGCAATCGACCATTTCCCAGGTCAACGCCTGCAGCATGTCTTGCACCAATTTCCACTGCACTTTCAACGGCGGGTAAAGCATGACGCACAGCGGAAACAGCTCCCGTTGCACTGAGCAGATGCTATCTTCCAACACACAGAGGCAGAGATAAACCTGAAACATCTCGACATCCCGGATGCTCGATGTTTTCACAAACTCTGAGCTGAGCGCGCCACTATAGCTCTCATAGCCTGGATTAATCCGCCAAATCTTATGGCATACGGTTCGGGCAATCTTGCTGCTAAGAGGCAACAGGTGCTGCACCGCTCTGAGCATGGGCGAGTTAAGCGGGTGATCAGCGGCGGCCCGATATGCATCGCGCAGGGGCATATACATATGGTCATCCATAACTTTGAGATACGGTTCAAACAAGAACCTCTCAGGCATTGACAACCAATCTAACAGCACCTTCCCAGTGTAATGAAACTGCATACTGACAAAGCCAATTGCCCTGGGATCGTCAGCCGTATATTTTTGACGAATGCGCCCGCTTTCTCCACCGATCAGCACCGATAAGCGCCTAGGTGTAACCCCCTCAGTGTAAGC
This sequence comes from uncultured bacterium, assembly GCA_964502605.1. Lineage (GTDB taxonomy): Bacteria > Cyanobacteriota > Cyanobacteriia > CAZCXK01 > CAZCXK01 > CAZCXK01. The sequence continues at coordinate 29,653 of CAZCXK010000061.1, read as the reverse complement.
ATTTAGCGCTTTTTGAAACAATTCTTTTGAGTCGGCAGCAATTTGCAGCGGGTTGATCAGGTCTGGGTGAATGTCATGGGCCTGAATTTCATGCGCCAGCAATTGCTCAGTCATTGACCAAGCTTGAGCAGCGGCGAGAGAAAGGTTCTTCAGCAATCGCTCGGCGGTTTGGCACCGACCTGCATCACTCGCGATATCGGTTAAACTGGGCAAAGATGTAGTCTGCTCAGCTTCTTTGCGACTCATAACCGACACATAGTACTTGCGAGCCCAAAGCACTGCCAGTGACTGCGTCTTCGAGTAAGAATCTGTGGCTGTAGAGTCTGTCGTTGTAGAGTCTGACTCCAGAGAGTCTAGTTGGGCATCAATCTCAGCCAGAGGGTTATCCAGATCAACAGAGTAATTCATAGCTCGACTGTCATCAGAGGTCGCCGACAAAGAGCCCGACAAAGGATCTAAACGATAAATCATGGCTGGTTGCTCATTAACCTAGAATTAACGTTTATCTTACGATCTACCATTGCAGAGCTATATTTTGCGTATCGTTATTTAAGCTTTAGCAAGAAAAATTTATATTTTCTCAAGGAATAGATCGATCAGAATTGGTCAACATGTCTGCTCTGACTAGAGCGGCGACTCAATGGCTGCAATTGCGGCTTCGAGGGCGATCGCCACATGAGTCCAATGGGTTCCTCCTTGGCAGAACACAACATATGGCTCTCTCAAAGGAGCGTCAGCCGAGAACTCAGATGTGCTACCGTCGATAAATGTGCCTCCAGCCATCACCAGCTTACTGTCATATCCCGGCATGCTATCAGGGATTGGGTTCAGATAAGAGCCCACTGGAGACTGACGCTGAATCGCTCGACAAAATGCAATTACTTTTTCAGGAGTTCCTAATTGAATGGCTTGAATGACATCTCGCCGAGGTGCAGTAGGCATCGGGTTTACCGGGTAGCCCATCTCATGAAATATGTAGGCGGTCAGGTGATTGCCTTTCATCGCTTCCCCGACCATTTGAGGTGCTAAAAAAAGCCCCTGGAACAGCAAGCGATTTTGGTCGAATGTTGCTCCTCCTGAGCTACCAATGCCTGGGGCTGTCAAGCGACAGGTAGCAGCTTCAACCCATTTTTCTCGACCTGCGACATAACCGCCCGCCGTTACCACGGTGCCGCCAGGGTTTTTGATCAGTGACCCTGCAACCAGATCGGCTCCAACTGCTGTTGGCTCTTGATCTTCAACAAATTCGCCGTAGCAGTTATCAACAAAGCAAACCGTTTGAGGATTTTGCTGCTTGACGATGCTAACAATCCGAGCAATGTCGGCGATCGCCAATCCGGGTCTCCAAGCATATCCGCAGGAGCGCTGAATTAGCACCAAGCGAGTATCTGGCATCACCGCATGGGCTAAGGCCACCCAATCAATGCCTCCAGTCTCGGTCAGCTCAAGTTGGCGATAGCGAATGCCAAATTCTCTTAAAGAACCCTGATTTTCTCCACGAGTGCCGATGACCTCCTCTAAAGTATCATAGGGAGCCCCAGCAACGGCTAACATCTCATCTCCCGGACGGAGAACCCCAAATAGGGCACAGGCGATCGCATGAGTTCCCGAAACAAATTGCACCCGAACAGCCGCAGCTTCTGCGCCCAGAATGTCCGCAAAAACCCGATCAAAGGTTTCTCGTCCGAGGTCATTGTGTCCATATCCTGTGACGCTGGAGAAGTGGTGCACTCCGACTTGATGGCGGCCCATCGCAGCCAAGACACGTCTCAGATTTGCCTTGACCTTCTGGTCAATTCCAGCAAAAATCTGGGACAGTGCCTGTTCTGCCTGTTGAAGCCGCTCAGAGCTATTCATTGCTTACTCGTTCCCGGTTTTCACGAAAGGGCAACTGCATTTTGATTCAGAGCATCGACTGCCTGATATCACCCTAATATCTGGTTGGTCTACGTCCTATATGCAGACTATATGCAGAGTCCATTGTCACCCAGATCAGGATTTATAGTCCGATTGAGATTACTGATTGAGATTACTGAATGACTACTACACTCACAACTAAACCTCCGATTGCGTGGACGACAACAATATTTATGGCGGCCCTCCACGCAGCAGCTCTGCTTGCTTTTCTGCCCCAGTTTTTTAGCTGGACTGCCGTTGGGCTGGCTGTAATACTGCATTGGGTTACGGCAGGTTTGGGCATTACGCTCGGCTGGCATCGACTACTAACCCATCGCAGTTTTAAAACGCCCAAGTGGCTGGAATACGTCTTAGTATTCTGCGGCACGTTATCGATGCAGGGGGGACCCATCTGGTGGGTCGGGCTACATCGCCACCATCACCTTTATTCTGACCAAGGCGTTGACCATCATGACTCCAAAAAAGGATTTTGGTGGAGCCATATGGAATGGATGTTTTACAAAGTTCCAGCTGAAGATGAAATTCCCCGCTTCACAAAAGACATTGCGGATGATCGTCTATATCAGTTTCTTGATAAAAATTTCTTTTGGATACAAGTAGCATTCGCAGTTTTTCTTTATCTAGTTGGCGGCTGGCCGTTTGTAGTCTGGGGAAGTTTTGTGCGTCTTGTGGCTGTTTATCACACGACATGGCTGGTTAATAGTGCCACCCATAAGTTTGGCTACCGCACGTACGAGTCGGGTGACTGCTCTACCAACTGTTGGTGGGTGGCGCTCATTGCCTATGGCGAGGGCTGGCATAATAATCATCACGCCTTTCAATATTCGGCACGGCATGGTCTCAAATGGTGGGAGATTGATTTCACCTGGATGATGATTCGTGCGTTGCAGTCCGTTGGGCTGGCACACAGCATCAAGTTGCTAGAAAAAACTCACTGAAATTCTGAAATGACTGACGTTGAGTACATGGTTATGAATAAAGCCAGTGGGGTGCGCCTCCGCCGGGGGGCGCACCCCACCATAGCTTCGTTTATTTATGGCTACCCACTTATTGTGTTGTTGAGATTGGGATGGTTGCATGACTACTGCATCACTCACTAAACTTCCCCGCGATTGGGCTGTCATTATCGTAATGACGGCGCTTCATGCCGGAGCGCTACTCGCGCTGTTGCCGAGCAACTTTAGCTGGGCTGCGATTGGGCTAGCCATCGTCATGCATTGGGTTACAGGGGGTTTAGGGATTACACTTGGCTGGCACAGGCTTGTAAGTCACCGTAGTTTCCAGACTCCAAAATGGCTGGAATATTTATTTGTGTTTTGTGGGACGTTATCTATGCAGGGTGGCCCTATTTGGTGGGTCGGGCTGCATCGGCATCATCATGTTTATTCTGACCAAGATGTTGACCATCACGACTCGAATAAAGGGTTTTGGTGGAGCCATATGGGCTGGATGATGTATGAGGTTCCTGCTGAGACGGAAATTGAACGGTTTACGCAGGATATTGCGGATGATCGGGTGTATCAGTTTCTGGAAAATAACTTTTTCCTGATTCAGGTTGCATTTGCAGGGGTAATGTATTTGCTCGGCGGGTGGCCGTTTGTGGTCTGGGTTGTCTTTGTGCGGTTGGTAGTCTTATATCATTGCACCTGGTTTGTTAATAGTGCGACGCATAAGTTTGGCTATCGCACCTATGCATCAGGCGATCGCTCCACCAACTGTTGGTGGGTGGCAGTGCTTACCTATGGCGAGGGCTGGCACAATAATCATCATGCGTTTCAATATTCCGCTCGCCACGGGCTGCGATGGTGGGAAGTTGATTTAACATGGATGACGATTTGGCTGCTAGAGCGGATCGGGCTTGCCAAAAAGGTGAAGTTAGCGGCCCCGGTCAACCAGTCGGTCAGCACATAACCTCTGCGTAATAGAGTAGGGGGTAAGCACCAGGGAATGGTAGACCGCCTGGCTATTTAACCCTGAGCCCATCCCCTACTCGCATCCATTTCCTTGAATGATGCGCTTGATAGTCATCAATGCATCAACGCTAATCGGCCCCCTGCGATGCCCCTTTTGGTTAGATATTCCCAGTGCGATTGGGTTGCCTCGCTTAGGATTACGATAAAACCGTGAAGATGTGTTGACGTAGATGGCGGCACTGCCGATGCCTGCAGCAAATCGACGACTCTCAGAATATGACTCCGTGGCAATGCAGTCGGCATGGCCACTGCTGTGACGATTAATCCAGGCGATCGCATCTTCTAAACCGTTGGCAACCCTAAATGCGATCGTTGGTTTAAGGTAAGCCTGATCCCACTCGTGATCAGCAGCTAAACTTAGCTCGGGAAATTCTGAGACCAGCGTCTGATCGCCTCTAAGCTCAAAACCTTTTTCAGCTAGCGCCTTAAACAAGGCCACCAGCAAGGCGGGGTCATAATCATGTTGAATGATAACTTTTTCAATGGCATTAACCATATCAGGTTCGCCATGATGACTATCGGCAATCATCCAACAGACGACATCCAGCTCTCCTGATGCAGACCAGTAGAGATAGCAATTGCCGATTGCCGTTTTGAGCACCGGAACGGTAGCCTGACGAATCACCTGCTGTACGAGGCTAGCTCGACCATAGGGAATTACCAAATTGACAAATTCGTCTTGCGTCACCAGAGTTCGAATCGCATCGGCCTGATCGCTCGGCATGAGTTGGATGCAGTTTGGCTGAACTTTTGCATGTTCTAGCGCCAACTGTAAAGTTTCAACAATGATTTGGTTAGACTGACTAGCTTCACTTCCTCCTTTGAGAATGAGGCTATTCCCAGCGCGAATGCATAACCCAGCAGCGATCGCCCCCAGTTCAGGAAACGACTCATAGACCAACGCAATCACGCCCAACGGCACAAACTGACATTGAAAATGGCTGCTTCCTAAATAAGTTGAACTGCTGAGTATCTGCTGCGTCGGATCAGGCAAGTCAGCTAGGTTTTTGAGAATCTGTGCCGCCAGCTGCAGCCGCTCTGGCGTCAGCTTTAACCAGTCCAGCATTAGGTCAGGAATGGCCATTTCTCGGCTCACTTCTAAGTCTAGAGTGTTGGCTTCTAAAATGTCATCCTGCCGCTCTCGAAGGGCATCTGCCATATAGTGAAGTGCGCGGCTGCGATCGCCCTCTTTCAGTGCCGTCAAGGCTAAAGATGACTGATGGGCTTGATAAGCGATAGGTGTCGTCACGTCAGAAGAGGAGTTCAAAGAACCTTGTTGAGTAGTTGAGTGATCGTCTACAAGCTAGCGTCTACAGGCCAACCAGAGCACCAATGCTAGCATTGAGGCCAACACCAGAGCGGCCACAACTCGGAAAGCGATTGTAGAGTGCAGCGTCGTAATCAGAAGCAAAAGAACCAACACAAACAAAATCACTAGCGTCAGAGGCAAATAGCCTCGGCTGAGTGTTGAGGGTGAAAGACTCCATTGATTCCCTGTCCAACGCCAAGCCTTCTTGTAGGGGTAGGTGGTGGAGAGCTGCTCAATCATATACCCGCTCTCGTGCACTACGAAAATTTGTTGGCATCGATCACAGCCAAACGCTTCAGTCAAGGCAATCGGAGTCAACCGCCCCCGGCGACGACACGGACATGGGTAGTCAACGCTGAGGTCAATCTTGTGATGTTTCTGAGTCTGCACGAGCTACGCCAGAAATGACTAGGGTTGATAATCAAAGGACGTTGTGTCGGAGCCGCTATGTCAGCGATTATAGGAGCGATTTCAGGAAGCTGCTAACGCACTTCATAAAAAACTGAGTCCAAGACGTTAGCACCTGCAACTAAGAGACTAACTCACCGGTAATTACAAAATAACCGTTTAAATCGATTTCGGCTGGAGTCAGCTTAAAAAATTTCATGTTTCCCTTACGTTTATTCAACTTAAACTGTTGATAATCTGCAACCTAATCATGCGCCATAACTGGCAACAGTTGCCGCCGCCGAGGTGAATAGCGGTCATCCGGGTTTAATGAAGCTGCCTCCCTCTAGTATGAGCGTGTTCATCTGGTATAGTTCAGAATAGTTCAGAGAGCATTTAGCAATAAGCCTTCATAAGGCAGCTAGCCGCAAAGGCGATCGCACTCTCGTATCACTTAGAGCTCGAAGCATGATGTTCAAAGCGGGTAACGCGATTCGAACGCGCGACATTCACCTTGGCAAGGTGACGCTCTACCACTGAGCTATACCCGCAAAATTTAGCCTATTAACCAGATTCGCAGAATTTGCAGCAACTGTCAACTTACCTCTCAGCCATCTTTCCAGCCAATATCTTTCCACAAATTGCCTTGTCACAAAATGCGACGACATCCATGGGGCTTTGGTTCTGCCCTGCATGTTTTCTAAGCTGGCTCCGCTGTGTCTGGGGCGATCGCACTCTTCAAGGATGGTGGCAATGACTGCGACCCGCCTGCTGCTGCTAACCGATTTCCACTGGCTAAGCCAGGATGGGCTGAATGCACTTGCTGCATTAAACTAGCCATCTCAATGGCACTCATGGCATATTCCCAGCCCTTATTGCTTTTAATGCCAGCTCGCTCAAGCGCCTGCTGCATTGTGTCAGCCGTCAACACCCCAAAAACAATAGGGACACCTGTTTGAAAACTTGCAGCGGCAATCCCTTTCGAGACCTCTGCCGCCACATAGTCAAAGTGAGGAGTTTGCCCACGAATCACAGCCCCCAGACAAATAACGGCATTATATCGCTGGGTCAGCGCCAGTTGCCGAGCCAGCAGCGGGATCTCAAAGCTGCCTGGCACCCAGGCATAATCGACTTGCGCCCCTTGCGGATCTGGATCAACCCCATGACGCTTTAAACCATCCTGACACCCTTCTAGTAGTTTCTGCGTAATCAGGTCGTTAAACCGCCCAATTACGATGGCAAATCGCATTGTATCAGTATGGGTAAAACTACCCTCAAACACTGCCATAGATTTAATGATGATCTAACACTGCTGTATCACAATAAGCGGACATGTCCGGCGGCAGCCTATTACAGGGGAGACAAACACAACTGAAGCTCAGAACCCTTAAGCTCCGAGCCTCTAGAGCAATCTGCTTCTTGGTGATGACACCCAGCGCAGACATGCCATATGGAGTTGCTTAAACAACGAAATAATTTAAGCCACCCACTGCTAAAACCAGGACAACCCACAGAGCAGATCCTAGCAAAATCAAGCGCTTGGACTGTTCCCAGTTTTGGGGTGATGCATACCCAACAGGGACTGCAATCACCATCATAAATGACAACAACACGAGTGCTGCCAAGGCAAATTGAAATAAGATTGTTAACATTCGCATTCCTCCCAGAAGTGCAGAAACTAGCCAGCTGCAGATTTGGAGCAATCTGCTTCGCCCTGCGATGAAATCAGCCTTGAATAGTAACCTATCAGAAAATCAGCCCCCTCAGCACTTTCTCTGTCAAGATCGAATTAAGCACTGCTCACTAATGAACGGGCACCTCATATGATTCGCCCATGGATTTAGTTTTATGTCATACAACCGCTGATTTTGACACGCTGGGAGCAGCGGTCGGAGTCACGCGTCTTCAACCCGGTGCTCGAATTGTCCTGACTGGAGGAAGTCATCCTACGGTGCGAGAGTTTTTGTCCCTGCACCGAGACGAATATGCCTTAATCGAGCGGCGTTCGGTGACACCCGATCAAATTCGCTCGATTACGGTTGTCGATACCCAGTCGCGCGATCGCCTCGGCAAAGCAGCAGAATGGCTAGATTTGCCCGATATTGCCGTCAGTGTTTACGATCACCACCCAGATGTGGCAGGTGATATTGGAGCCGATCAGGCTCAGGTAGAGTCTGTCGGAGCAACGACAACACTCATTGTTGAACAACTCCAGCGGCACCAAGTTGGCTTGAATGCGATCGAGGCCACCGTGATGGCTTTGGGAGTGCATGTCGATACAGGGTCGCTGACGTTTGACCATACAACGGTGCGGGATGCAGCGGCCTTGACGTGGCTGATGCAGCAGGGTGCCAATGTTAGGGCGATCGCCGATTATGTCGAACCCGGCCTCTCCCCTCAGCTGCAAGATTTGCTCTCGGTGGCGCTCGACACCTTGCAGTCTGAGCGAGTGGAAGGTCTGATGCTCAGTTGGGTCATGCTTGAGGTGGAGGCCTATGTGCCCGGTCTTTCCAGTCTGGCCTCGCAGGTCATCAGCCTGACAGAAAGTGACGTTTTGCTGCTCGCCGCTCGCTATCCGGTGGGAGATGACAAAGGGGGAGATCAGCGTCTGACGATTATTGGGCGATCGCGCGGTGGAGGCTTGGGTGCAACCCATCTAGACGCGGTGAATCTGGGTCAGATATTCAAGCCGTTGGGGGGGGGGCATCCCCGAGCTGCAGCGGTCACCTTGCGCGGTGTCGATACCTCGCAGACGTTAGATCAGCTACTTCAGCAGGTGCGATCGCAAATTCCGGCTCCTCCGACAGCCCGTGAGCTGATGTCTTCACCTGTGCGCACCATTCGCCCAGAAACGACCATTACGGAGGCTCAGCGAATTTTGCTGCGCTATGGCCATTCTGGTCTCTCAGTGGTCAATACCGACGATCGGCTGGTCGGCGTTATCTCGCGTCGAGATCTTGACATCGCCCTACACCATGACTTTAGCCATGCTCCCGTCACAGGATTTATGACGACCAATGTCAAAACCATTACGCCCCAAACGACCTTGCCTGAAATTGAGGCGTTAATGGTGACGTATGATATCGGACGACTGCCTGTGCTCGATCAGGAGGAGTTGGTGGGCATCGTCACCCGGACGGATGTGCTACGCCAGCTGCATCATGAGCAGTTGGCAAATGCTGGCAATCGGGTCAGTCTCATGGCGCGATCGCCCCAAAGTTTGCCGCCTACAACAGTAGCGGCGCTCGTGCGCGATCGCCTAGTGGAGCCCTTGCAGCGAGTGTTGTTGGCTGCGACTCAGCAGGCCGAACAGCGAGGGTGGCAGCTTTATCTGGTGGGTGGTGCCGTCCGAGATTTACTTTTGGCCGAGGCAGGGGCGTCGGTGCTAATCGACGATGTTGACTTGGTGGTGGATGGCGTTCATCCAATGGCTGACGATGCGGCGGGCGTTGATCTAGCTCGGGCGCTCCAGGCTGCCTACCCTGAGGCTCGACTACAGGTGCATGGACGCTTTCAGACTGCAGCGCTGCTCTGGCACCACGATGCTGAGCTGGATTCGCTATGGGTGGATATTGCCACAGCTCGCACCGAGTTTTATCCTTACCCGGCTGCCAATCCCGAAGTTGAACCCAGCTCTATTCGCCAAGATCTCTATCGCCGAGACTTTACAATCAATGCCTTAGCCATTCGGCTGACCGCCCCGCGCACCTGGGAACTGCTGGATTTTTTTGGTGGGCTGCTAGATCTTCGGGCTCGGCAGATTCGGGTGCTGCATGCCAATAGCTTTATCGAAGACCCCACGCGGATTTTTCGAGCGGTGCGATTTTCGGTGCGGTTGGGCTTTGCGATTGATGCTCAAACCGAAGGCTACATTCGTCATGCGATCGCCAGCGGCATCTATCGCCGGGTGCGGGCAGACATTCACACGTTGCCAGCACTACAGACTCGACTGCGTCGGGAGTTGAAGTATATTTTGGCGGCTCCCTATTGGCGCAACGCGATTCGGCTGCTGGCTAATCTGGGCGCATTGCAGTGCATTCATGCCCAATTAGAGCTGACAGATGGCCTTTGGTGGCAGTTGCGGCTGGTCGATCGGTGGTTGAAGCGCTTTGACCCTGACCAGCAAATCGATCACTGGCAGATGCTGTTGGAAATGATGATCATCTCACTGGACTCATCAGTTCGAGCGACTGTGGCTCAAAATTTGCAGCTCCCGTCCGACAGCATTCAGCGGTTGGGGCAATTTGCCGAAATCACGACATTGGTTGCTGCGACCATGCCGACTTGCGATCGCCCCAGTCAAGTGTTTCAACATCTGTGCCTCTATGATCTGGCAACATTGGTGGTGTTGGCGGCAACCAGTGAGCGCTCTGTTCGCCAAACCATTTGGCGTTACCTGAGTCGTTGGTCTAGGATGCAACCACTTCTAACTGGACATGATCTCAAGGCACTCGGCTATAAGCCGGGACGTCAGTTTAAACAAATTCTCGATACCCTGCTTGCAGCCCAACTGGATGGAGACATCAGCAATCGCACCGATGCAACTGCATTTTTAGCAACTTATTTCCCGCTAATGACGTGACTGCTGGCGATCGCGGATTACTCCCCACGGGGTAGCATGGTAGAGAAAATTGCTTTAAGACCTCTTAACCTTTTGTTCTAAACGCCCTATGACGCTGACAGTCGGATCAACTCTGCAAGCAGGCAAGTATGTCATTCAAGCAATGGCCGACTATGGTGAGCTGGAAGTGGTTTATCACGCAAAGCATACGCCACTCAACCAGACAGTGGTGCTCAAAACGCTCAACGAGAACCTTCGCGATCACCCTGACTTTGAGCGGTTTAGCCAGCGGCTAATTGAGTCTGCAACCCATCTCGCCCGGTGTCAGCATCCCAACTTAGTGCGCGTATTGGACTGTTTTGATGACCAGGGCATTCCCTACATTGCCGTAGAACATATCGCTGGACAGTCATTGGCTACGGTGATCCGAGATGGGCAAAGCCTATCTGGGAGTCAAGCTCTGCTCTACATCCGCCAGGTGGGGGTGGCCATTAACCATGTGCATCAGCAGGGTTTAGTCTATCGCTGTGTTGAGCCTCAATTTATTATTCGCAACTATGGCACTGATCATGTTGTGTTAACTGGAGTAGGGCTTGGGGCCCTCTTTCCACTGCTTGTGGAAAGTTCTGCACTTTCTGCACTTGGGGCTGGCGTCCAGGCACCTGCCCTTTGGAGTGACTCCCCAGGAACACCTGCCTCTGATATCAGCGCCATTGCCCGGACGCTGTTCTTCTTGCTAACGGGCGATCGCCTCTTAGATGCAGATGCTGTTGATCGCTCAACCTTACGGCAACGACATCCGCATTTGCCTGCTGGAGTCGAGGCTGCAATTCGTCGAGGTGTCACCCATGAAGCGTCTCTGCCACCTATTGACTTGATGGAATGGCTCGATAGTTTAGATCAAGTCGCTGCGCCGCAAAATACAAACCTGTCGTTTTATCCTCAGCCAACGACGTCAATGGCTACCCAAGTGGTACGTCCAGAGCTGAGCCCTGAGCCAGTGACGTCATTTGAGGGGCGATCGCCCCTCAAGTCGGAGGCCTATTATCAGCCCGTTACCCGCCGCTCAAAACCTTGGCTGGCCATGAGCTTAGTCGCGACATCGGTTATTGCGGCTGGTGCTGGAGCCTATCTGGGCTTTTCTCTCCGATTTCAAGAGACTAACCAACTCTCTAAATCGCCTATTTTTGGCCGCGAAATCTTTGGTAGTGAGCAGTCATTTTCACCCTCAAATCATTGGCCAGGGCTAGATCGAGACGAGATCTCAACCTCTCGCGTTCTGTTTGAACGATCTGGAACACAATCGACATATGCTGAGGATCCAGAACCTGACCTATTCGAACCTCTAATCCGTGAGGAAGAAGATAGTCTTCCTGAGCCTGACCCGCTGCTTGGTTCTGAGATAATCTCTGATCCAGTGGATGATTGGACTATCGAATTTTCTCCCTTGCCACCACTTGACCCATTGGCTCCAGAGATTCCGGCACCTCCACCATTACCCGACAGCCCATCAGCTCCCTCTGTGCAGCCGTCTCCTGCACCATCCCCGCACCCCTCTGGCTCAGCAAGTTCAGCCCCTCCTAAGGTTGTGCCTGCAGTTCCCGCCTCTGAGCTGCTTCCATTACCTGAGTCACCTAGTTCAGACCGTTCCTTATAGCAGATTCTTCTAGCCCAACGCTGTTTACAACAGAGCGTTTTACTGCATTTCAATCATAAATCCTCATAGCCTTCGTCCATGTCAAAACCTGGAGTTCTGCCGATGAAAACATCCAAGGTTCCGTCTGGACAGGGCGTAGAAGAGCATAGCAGAGGTTTGTCAGGCGCATAGCCTGATGGCTTGCTATATCTACAAGTTTTGTAAACCTTTCATCAATGTGTTGGTCACAACACACTATATTGGCGCGACTCGTGGAGAGTAAGGAAGCAAGCCCTAGGCAAGTGATCTATAGTGCATGCCTGGTTTCTGGGCACGAGAATCAAAACCTGACCCCAGAGAGCGATCGCACCTTTTCAGTGAACGTGTCGAAGCCTGAGCTGCGACTCCTATAAGGAATGCCCGTTCCCAAGGGATGCTATCAACGCTCTCCATAGTGGGGTATCGTCAGTCGTTTCGCTGAAGCAATCCGTATGACCTATCGAGAAAGTCTCAAGTGCTGGGCGATCGTGCGAACTGCGCCAAAGACTCCAGCCGTTGTTGTCAGTCGGTTCCGCAGTCGATCGGATGCAGAAGGCCACCGTCTGTTGATGCAGGAGCAGTTTCCAGGGGCAACCTTGATTGTCATGTTTGATCGTCAGCCTCAAGATGAAGAACCCGATGCCGAGACTCACCCATCCTAGTCAGCGGCGGCGGCTTCACTACGCCTACTGTTTAAAGAAAAAGCTCCCGCCAAGATGAGCGTTTATTTCTCTACAGTGGATAAGTTTGCCTCACATTCGACGTGTGGTTTAGCCTGGGCGCTCATTTGGGTCGCCAAAATCATTGGCTTGGCCCGCATTGGCTGGGCTGCAAACCGAATTACACAGAGCGTCACTTGACGTGGGTAAATTTAAGTAAAATAAGGCTCGAATTCCCTCTTGATGTTGGGGTTCTCGACCACCGCAAGTCATCAGCCTTTCTAAATTAGGATTAGAGAAATTTACCCTATCAGGTCAGGCATGAGATGATACTTAGAGCCTTGCCCAGCATTTGCTAAAGTAGACCGGCAATGCCCCAAATCGGTTTCAGGTATCTCAAGCCGTTTCCGCGATTTCATCACACTGTTTCATTACGATCTAACCCATGAGTATTGGATATCTCGCTCTTGTTTTGCATGCTCACCTCCCCTTCGTGCGGCATCCTGAAAGTGACTATGTGCTTGAGGAAGAGTGGCTCTTTGAAGCCATTACTGAAACCTATATTCCGCTCTTGTTAGTGTTTGAGGGGCTCAAACAGGACGGCATCGACTTTAAACTGACGATGAGCATGACACCTCCCCTCGTGTCGATGCTCAAAGATCCTCTCCTGCAAGAGCGCTACGACGACCATCTGGCCATGCTGGAAGAGTTGGCAGAGATGGAAATTGAGCGCAACGTTCACAATGGCCATCTTCGATATTTGGCTGAGCATTATGCATCCGAATTTAATCGTGTTCGAGATGTCTGGGAGCGCTACGATCGCGACTTAATTACTGCATTTAAGCAGTTTGTAGATAGCAACAACCTTGACATCATTACCTGCGGGGCGACTCACGGCTATCTGCCCCTGATGAAGATGTATCCTCAGGCGGTTTGGGCTCAGGTTCGAGTTGCGGTTGATCATTATGAAGACACCTTCGGTCGCCCCCCCAGTGGGATTTGGCTCCCCGAATGTGCCTATTACGAGGGGCTAGAGCGAATGCTGGCCGATGCAGGGCTACGCTACTTCTTAACAGATGGCCATGGCATTCTTTATGCTCGTCCTCGTCCACGATTTGGCACCTATGCCCCAATTTTTACCGAGTCAGGAGTGGCTGCCTTTGGTCGTGACCATGAATCGTCACAGCAGGTTTGGTCGTCTGAAGTCGGATATCCAGGAGCACCAGAATATCGAGAATTTTATCGCGATTTAGGCTGGGATGCCGAATATGAGTATATTAAGCCCTATGTAATGCCCAACGGTCAGCGCAAAAATACAGGCATCAAATATCACAAAATTACGGGCAAAGGGTTAGGGCTGAGTGATAAGGCCCTCTATGACCCCTATTGGGCGCGAGAAAAAGCCGCTGAACATGCGAGCAACTTTATGTATAACCGCGAGAAGCAGATTGCTCACCTGCATGGGGTAATGCAGCGGCCTCCGGTTGTAGTGTCACCTTACGATGCTGAGCTGTTCGGCCACTGGTGGTATGAAGGCCCCTGGTTCATTGATTATCTCTTCCGTAAAACCTGGTACGACCAAGATACCTTTGAGATGACTCACCTCTCAGATTATCTGAGAACGAACCCAACCCAGCAGGTCTGCTGTCCGTCTCAGTCTAGCTGGGGCTTTAAGGGCTTCCATGAATATTGGTTAAACGAAACCAATTCCTGGATTTATCCGCATTTACACAAGGCGGCTGAGCGCATGATCGACCTATCACGGCGAGAACCGGCTGATGAATTAGAGTGGCGAGCCCTCAATCAGGCAGCTCGAGAACTTTTACTAGCCCAATCGTCTGACTGGGCCTTCATTATGAGAACAGGGACGATGGTGCCATATGCGGTACGTCGAACGCGATCGCACCTGATGCGATTCAACAAAATTCGAGATGATCTGCTCCAAGATAAAGTCGATTCGGGCTGGCTCGAAAAAGTAGAAGCGATTGATAATATCTTTCCTAAGATTAACTATCGGGTCTATCGTCCGCTTTAGCACAGGGCGACAGGGCATTTGACTACCAGAGTGAGAGAGTCTTGCTCCCCTGCGGATCACGATGTCTGAACTACGAATTGTTGTTGAACCCATAACTTAGTCACGAATCACCTATCTAGGCTCACTGCTCGGCAGTCTCTTTAGCTTCATAGTCTCTAGCGATCGTGATAAAACATTCGATAAAAAAGCGTCCCTCAATAGCAGGAACGCTTTTTTAGGCAATTGACTGAGCATGTGATGAGCCAACTACTACCGCTGGTTAAGCGGATTAGAAACTCATCTCAGCTGCCTGGACTTTTTCTACTTGCTTCTTCTTCAAGACCAGCATCATTTGAGACAGCATCACCGCAGCCATAAATGCAACTAGCCCCGTGATGCGACCAGAACTTTGCAGCACAATCTCAGCATCCATCTGACCAAACCCACCGACATTTGGATTAGACGTCAAAGGTGCACCTGCGGCCACATCGTCTCCTTTTGCCACAATTAGCTCTGGGCCAGGGGGAATCGTAGTCGCGACAGATTCGCCATCAGCAGTCTGCACAGTCACCAGGTAACCACCATCATCCGTCTTGGCGACATCAGCAACGGTGCCTGCTTTCGACGCAGTGTAAACCGCATTATTGCTCTTCTCACCTGTGGGATAAACTTGCCCGCGACCGCGATTGCCACCCACATGCACTGAATACTTGCCAAACGAAACGTTTTTGTTGGTATTAGGGTCAGGAGACAAAACAGGGAAGATAATTTCTTGATATTGCTCGCCCGGCAGCGGCCCCACCAAAACGATATTGTCTTGGGTTTCACTATACGGCTGGAACAGATACCCCGGCCCGACCTTATCTTTCATTTCTTCAGGGATGCGATCGTCAGGCGCAATCTTGAACCCCTCAGGTAGCATTAGCACAGCACCCACATTAAGAGAGCCTTTCTCGCCGTTTGCCAACACTTGCTGCGTACTCAAATCATACGGAATTTTAACGATCGCCTCGAATACCGTATCTGGAAGAACGGATTGAGGAACCTCGACTTGCGTTGGCATTGCTCCCAAGTGGCAGTTGGCGCAGACAATTCGCCCAGTGGCTTCACGGGGAGAATCGTAGTTTTGCTGTGCCCAGAAAGGATAAGCGGACGCCGCTTGGGGGAAGAAAACGTCACTAGCCATAAACAGGGTAACAGCGACTAAAGCGACTAGTGCGCTTCTAACAATGACCCTATATCCGACTAGCCATGAATTTGACCAAATGGTTTTTCTCATCAGTAACATGCGTTCCAACAAAGGATCAGATTAGCCAGTGTGGCTTAGACAGTCATCATCAACAGTGGATGGGAGCGATTAGGCCCACCATGGATCTTCGCCCGTGCGGAAGTCCGTTTCTGTCCACTTGGTCAAAGAAATCTTGCCATTGTCGGTGACGTTGGCATGAGCAAGCGCCAGAGAAAGCGGAGCGGGCCCTCGTACAACTTTGCCCTGACTGTTGTACTGTGAACCATGACACGGACAGATAAATTTATTTTCTGCTCCATTCCATGGAACGACGCAGCCAAGGTGAGTGCAGACTGCGTTTAAGCCAAAGTCGGCAATTGAGCTAATGCTCTCAACAATGATATAGGTGGGGTCGCCTTTAAGGCCTTGAGTTAGAACGCGATCGCCCACGGCATGACTCGTTAAAAAGTCATTCACAATGACATCGTTACCCAGGGCATCTTTGGCTAAAACACCGCTGCCCCCAGTCCCGCTGGACGGCGGAATAAAATATTTCACAATGGGGTAAAGCGCGCCCAATGCCGTCCCTGTTACTGCCCCGAAGGTCAGCAAATTCATGAACTGACGGCGACTTAGATCGGGTACGTCAGGGTTTCCAGAAATTTGGGTCATGATTTGAACTAGAGAGGTTTCAACTAAACACAGGTTTGTAAACAGGCCTGCGCTCAATCCTACCAACCTTCCGAGCCAAATTCTCACTGAATTTAGTCGAGCCTAGAGAATTGAGCGACCCAGTGCAGCAAAGTGACCAAGGCTCTTGACAGCACCTCAATGCATCCAACTCACGCATGCTCACTCAGCAATGCATCTTTACAGTTCTTCTAATAGTATCCTACAGCCTAAGCATTGGGACGCACTGTAAATAGTGCTTTAAATCGGCTGTCAATCAATGAGCTACAGCTGACCTGATATCGATCAAAATCTGATGAATACGAGCCGTCAGGCGATCGCCATTATGACCGCCCGGTGGTTTTCAGTCAGCCTAGGAGACTAGTTTGTCACAGGCTGATCACTGGCTAGATGTCCGGGCTGCAGCATCGTTGGGTCAATCTCAATGCCCAAAACCTCAGCCACGCGCCGGCCATAGTCCATATCAGCTCGGAAAAAGTGGCACAGTTGCCGCATCTGAATATCATGCTGCACCCCTGACATGGCGTTGGCGATCGCCTGCGCAGTTCTTATTTTCTCGTCTTCATCAAAGATGCGCCAGAGGTTGCCAGCCTGGGTATAGTCATCTTGGTCACGAGAAGGATAGCGACCAGCCACCACGTCTCCCAAGGGTAAGCCTGGATCACGGTATTCCGGCGCTTCCTGCGGCGCACTGCGATCGCTATTGGGATGGTAGTTAGAGCTGCTGCCACCATAGCCCACAGACATTGCCCCATCCCGCTGGTAGTGCATCACTGGGCAACGCGGCTGATTAACGGGTAACTGCTGATAGTTGGTGCCAATGCGGTAGCGCTGAGCATCAGGATAGGACATCAGCCGCGCCTGCAAAACTTTATCAGGGCTAGGGCCAATTCCTGGAGGAAACACCGACGGGCTAAACGCAGCCTGTTCGACTTCAGCAAAGTAGTTTTCGGGATTGCGGTTTAGCTCCAGAATGCCAATCTCCATCAGCGGATACTCATTATGAGGCCAGACTTTAGTCAAATCAAACGGGTTCCACTGGAAGGTTTTGGCCTGTTCTTCAGTCATGACTTGCACTTTAACCGTCCATTGCGGATAATCACCTCGGGCGATCGCCTCAACCAGATCTCGCTGGTGCGATTCTCGATCAACACCAATCAGATTAGCAGATTCGTCGCCGGTCATACATTTCACTCCCTGCCGGGTCTTGAAATGAAACTTACACCAAAACCGCTCACCCTCGGCATTGACAAACGAGAACGTATGGCTACCATATCCATTCATATGGCGATAGCTTACAGGCAAGCCGCGATCGCTAAACAAAATTGTCACTTGGTGCAGCGATTCCGGATTTAGCGACCAAAAGTCCCACTGCATATTTGGGTTACGCAGATTGGTTTGCGGATGGCGCTTCTGCGTATGAATAAAATTAGCAAACTTATAGGGGTCGCGAATGAAGAACACCGGGGTATTGTTGCCGACCAAATCCCAGTTGCCTTCTTCGGTATAAAACTTCACAGCAAAGCCACGCACATCGCGCTCTGCATCAGCAGCACCTCTTTCTCCAGCAACGGTTGAGAATCGCAGAAACACCTCAGTCTGCTTGCCAACGTCCGAGAGAAATCTTGCCTTCGTATATTCCGGAATTGCACGAGTGACCGTCAATGTGCCGTAGGCTCCGGAGCCCTTAGCATGAACGACTCTTTCTGGAATACGTTCGCGATTAAAGTGTTGCATCTGCTCTAGCAGTTGCACATCTTGCATTAATAAAGGGCCCCGCGCACCTGCCGTGATGGCGTTTTGGTTGTCAGCTATCGGACAACCCGTTGCGGTTGTTAGCGTCTTGTCTTCTGTCATGTTGGCAATGATTCCCTGAGAAGGTGTACCGTTTATTCTGAGCTAATCAAGTTAAACCAATTGTGTTAATCGTAATCATAGCGACTACGGATTAGCAAGCTTGCTTCAAATAGCTTTGGGTTTGGTCGCTTGGGTGCCGTCGCGATCGCAGCAATGATCGATCGGCTAACTGCCTGATCAACTCAAGCGTGTGAATACTTTGCAGCTATTCTGATTACCACAAAATCTGATTTTCCTTAAATATTCCTGAAAAAGTCCATATCAATCAGATGTCAATTGCCGTTGCAGATGGTACATTAGCTGCAACAGCTATTTGGCGAGGTATCCGCCGTGCTGCACCTCCTCGTCGTCGGGAAGAACATTTCATTGGAGCAGTAACGTGACTCGAAAGCCTATTCCTAGCCCGTCTGTTCTTCAGGCAGAAATTGTCAACTTGCGTGAAGAGCTGCAGGTTCGTGACCTGCTGGCTCAGCAGCTCTCTCAAGAGTTATTTCGCTTGGTTAAGAATAATGCAACGGTTGAGCCGACTCCTGAAGTCTCGGAGCAGCATCAGTCTGAAGTGCGATCGCTGCGTGAACAGATCAAGAGCGTCGAAGAACAAGTGACGTTTTATCAGGGGCAGCTTGCTGAGCGAGATACCGAAATTCAGCAGCTGCGCCAATCTGTTAAAGATTTGACCGAGCGTTCTCGTATGCTTGAGCAGGTTGTGCAAGAACTGCCGCGCGTCTATCGTGAGAAATTTGCAGAGCGCATGGTGCCCATCAAGGAAAAAATTGCCCGCATTCAGCGAGAAAATCGCCAGCTGCACGCAGAGCTTCAGAGCGTGAGCTATCGGTTGGCCGTGCGGAGTCGCCAATCAACATCGCAGCTTGATTTACCCAGCTTTCCTCGGCTAGGTGCTGTGCCCGTGCGGGTGCCCAGCCTTGCCGGAGATTTGTAGTGGTTGGGGTTGTTATTGTTGTTGATGCTGAGGTCAATGGCCAAGGGATGCTTGTTGCAGCATCGCCTGAGTTAGTAGCTCAAGTAGGTGCCATGCAACGGGCGATCGCCCATGCTCCTATCTTGGAAGGTTTACCAGCCCAGTCAGGGCTCAGGGATTCGTCTGAGGTGCAGTTGATGGCTGCAAAATCTCTACATAACGGCCAAGCTGCAGATGAGACTATACGTCGAGCGATTGTGTGCCCGTTGACATTAAATCTGGCTGGTGGGTTTCAGTTTGAGCAGCGCCCCATCTATGATGCCTGTGGCGATCGCGATGCAATGCGGCTACAGGCTAAGACCATTGGCACACGCGTCGGTGACGGCAGCGTTTGGCTACCCATCGTTTGGACGAGCAAAGGCCCCCTCTATGGCGAAGTCATCGGTCAAACTGCCGCATCTCACGCCAGAGCAGATGGCACCTCGATTTATCAACAGCCGATTCATCTGGGCGATCGCTGGCGACAACCTCTATACTCTCTAGGACAACGCCTCCTGAGTCGTCTATTAGCTCCTCCTGCCGTATATCTTCTGCAGTTTGGTGTCGATGATGACCAGATTTGCTTCGATCGCCTGTTTCCGTTTCCAGCAGCCCCGGCGCTCGCCAGCTTAGGAGTTCAGGTTCCAGATTTATTTACATGCCACTGGCGCTGTTTAACGGGGCAACCCGTTCTAGATATGGTCATCTCCGGAACGCAACCCTTTCAACCCCTTTCAGCCCTATCCGCGATCGCCTCTAAGGGAGAAAAGCCCGCAATCGGAACGATTTAAGCCAATCAAATTAAGCCAATCAAACACACGTGGGTTTATTGGCCAAGGCGTCCCAACCTCTACGCCCTCAGTTTCAGGTCAAGCGCTGCTGCATCGTCCCCTCAGCCGGTGGCAATATCCAAATTCTTATCGAATTCTCAGACAATCCAATTGACATCTATTGACTTGATTGGTCAGGATGATAAGAGAGTTATAAAACTTTAAATCTTTTTTACCGTCAGCCTTGCCTATCCCATGGTCATCGACACGTTATGGATCTAATCTCGCTACAGGCGATTCAAGATATCGCTCATGAGTATGGCTATTGGGCAATATTTTTAGGCATCATGCTCGAAAACGCAGGCATTCCACTGCCGGGTGAAACCATTACACTGGTGGGCGGTTTTTTGGCAGGCAGTGGTGAGCTGGCCTATATCTGGGTGCTGGCATGTGCTATCGGTGGAGCCGTCATTGGCGACAACTTCGGCTACTGGGTCGGATATTATGGCGGCTGGCCCTTCTTAACCCGATTAGGGCGGCTGTTTCGCATTCAAGAACCTCGATTGATTGGGGTTCGCGACCAATTTAGCCAAAATGCTGCAAAGGCCGTATTTTTTGGCCGATTTGTCGCGTTACTTCGTATTTTTGCGGGGCCACTTGCGGGCACTGTGCGGATGCCCTATTTCAAATTCTTACTCTGCAATTTGGCAGGCGCTGCAGCTTGGGCAACCGTGATGGTAAGTTTGTCATTCTTTGTTGGTCAAATTGTGCCTCTGCCGACGTTGATTGCGTGGGTGGCTGAGTTTGCAGTGATTGCCTTAGGGCTGGTTGTCCTTTGGTTAGGGGTGGCCATTTGGCGAGAAACCCGTCCCAGCCGCCTAGAGCAGTAGCACTAGCAACTTAGGATTTCTCTAAGATTCCATCGATCAACTGGACGAGAGTAGGGAATAATCAGGAAGAATGTAACAATGATGCCATGATGGGTATCAGTCATACAGTTAGTTCCTGAAACCTAACTAGTTCCTGAAACCAGTTTTAACGTCACATTGTTTTGGCTTGGCTAACCTATGGGCTCAGCTCAACCTCGTGCTTTGAAAGGTTGAGCTGCATAGTTGGGAATAATGAATGCGTCTGGAGCAACTGTCTAGGAACGAGTTTTGCTCTGCAAGAGCTTTCTAGATCAATTTTAAGCAGTCTGGATACCAGATTCTGGATACCAAATCTGCATACCAGGCTAACGACTGTGTCGGAGTATTTACACAAATTAGGCTGGGTCGCATGCAGAGTTTGCAGAATAAGAGCATGAAGGCGACAGCAATGGACAACAGGAGCATGATCAAGCCTTAAGGTACTGTCTTGAAATGGGTAGACCGTTGGCGATCGCATTTTGGGTTGGTGCATTTTGGGTTGGTGCATTTTGGGTTGGGTATATTGGGGCTGATAGAGAGTATGACCACCGTCTTAATCGTGGATGATAGTCAGACGCTGCGGCATATGCTCTCAGAGTTGCTGCAAGATAACGGCATGACGGTAATGCAGGCAATCGACGGAGTAGATGCCAAAGAAAAGATCCAGATGAATCAGCCGGATTTGGTCATCACGGACTTAGTCATGCCCCAGATGAACGGCTACGAGCTGTGCCGCTGGATTAAGAGTGAACCCATTTATCAACATCTTCCGATTTTGGTTTGCACCACAAAAAGCGAGGAGTTTGATCGCTATTGGGGGATGAAGCAAGGAGCTGATGCCTACATCACTAAGCCGTTTCATCCCCTTGAGTTGCTGCGAACTGTCAGGCAGTTGTTGAAACATCTCCCTCGATAGCTGCTGCGGATATAAGAACCCAGTTTCTAGCGCCCGAAACTCCAAATCGTAGTGACGGTTGGCTTAAGAAGAAATCCGAGGTTCAACAAACGCTGCTACTAATTGGCGGATACTTGCTTGGTGGTGCTGAGTATCCAGTAAACTCGGAGCAGTCAAGATGCAAAATTGACTGAGGGTGCCTATTCTGAAAAAGGTAGCAGTTAGGGCAGGGACATGATAAGAATGCAGCCTCAAGGAAGAAGCCAACCGACGCAGTCGGGCGGAGAGGGGCGATCGCTGACAATTGCAGTGGTTGGAGATGTTCATGACCAGTGGGAAGCCGAGGATGAGATTGCCTTACATGAGCTGGGGGCTGATCTGGTCTTATTTGTCGGAGATTTTGGCAATGAGGCGGTTGAGGTCGTGCGGGCGATCGCCCACATTGATTTACCCAAAGCGGTGGTAATGGGCAATCATGATGCCTGGTATACGGCCACAGACTGGGGGCGCAAGAAATGCCCCTATAATCGCGCCCATGAAGATTGGGTGCAGCAGCAGCTCGATCTTTTAGGACAGGCCCATGTCGGCTATGGCAAACTTGATTTTCCGCATCTCGATCTGACAGTAGTTGGTGGGCGTCCGTTTAGCTGGGGGGGAGGAGCCTGGAAGCATGAGCGCTTCTATCGCGAACAGTATGGTGTTCATAGCTTTGAAGAATCAGCCGCTATCATTACGGCATCGGTGCGAGCCGCAACGCATCATACGGTTATTTTCATTGGCCACTGTGGCCCTGCTGGGTTGGGCGATCGCCCAGAAGACCCCTGTGGTAGAGACTGGAAGCCCCTCGGAGGAGACTTTGGCGATCCAGATTTGACCGAGGCGATCGCCCAAGCGCGTCAGATCGGCAAGCAGATTCCCTTGGTGGCATTTGGCCACATGCATCATACCCTGCGGCATACCCAAGATCGTCTTCGCAAGATGATTGATATTAGTTCTACGGGCACTGTTTATCTCAATTCGGCGCGGGTGCCCCGCATTATTGGCAACGGGAGCGATCGCCAGCGCAACTTTTCATTGGTGACCCTCCGAGCAGGGCAAGTGACGCAGGTGGCGTTAGTCTGGGTAAATGCAGACTTTCAAGTGGTTTCTAAGCAGGTGCTCTATCAAGAATCTCAACCTGCTGCCCAATTTGCATCGATGTGAACTTGACTTGAGTTAGTATATTTCAGGTTATGATTTAAGACTTGGAGAGGTGGCAGAGTGGTCGAACGCGCTCGACTTGAAATCGAGTGTGCCGAAAGGCACCGTGGGTTCGAATCCCACCCTCTCCGTTTCTAGTTTCGAACCCAACTGGTGGCTATCTTCAACGCCCAAGGCGATTGGGAATGTTGTCACAACCCCCTGACACTGTCGCTCTCGTCTTAGCACCACCCCACGCACAACAATAGTGGCGCTGCTCGTCTGACAAACGGCGAACCTGAGTCAGATCAGCATTCTCAATCACCGTTCCGGTAAAGGCTCCGGTTTCATAGTTAGGGATATCGACGCGAGTGCGTGGGCTGGCTGTTGCCAACGGGCCATAAAATAGCTTGGCACCCATTAGATCGGCACCGCGTAGGGTCGCATCGTAGAGAATCGTACGGGTCAGATTGGCTTTGACCAGATCACAGTCGTTGAGGTTTGCCCGCACCAGGTTAGCGTCACTGAGATCAGTCCAGCGGAGGTCAGTGCCTGCCAAGTTGGCCGCCGCTAGCATCACCCCTAAATCAATCACGCGGATGCCGTAATCTCGATCTTCTTGGTAGCCGCCCATGCCGTCTAGCATAGCTCGACCCAAATGGCGATCGCGTCGTAAGGGGGTAAGCAACCGCGATCGCGACAGAAAGCGTACAATCTTAGCTTTTCCGGTGGCATCGACGCTGCTGAGAATAGCAGCTGTACGCCCTTCAGCGATCGCCCGCTCCTGGGGCCAGTCTTCGAGTAAACCTTCAGCATCTAGCACCAGCTCAGAAATGCCTTGAAAATAGGAGTCAATGGTTTGCTGCTGGGTGATGAGGTTTTGCTGAATCGTCAGATCTTTGGAAATTACATATTGCCGCCATGCAATATAAACCGCCAGGATCGCAATAAAAATCTGACCAAATGCCCCAAAGAAGTCACCCAGAGCGCCAATGGCTTCCCAGTTGAGGCGCTGCAGCCAGATTCCTAGTTGCTGGTTTAGCCCCGTGACTTGCAGCAACCCCAGCATCGAGGCCACCAGACCCACCAAACCCAGGGTCAGCGATCGCACCCACCCGCTGAAAAGCTCTAGCAGCGCAGTCCCGAGATAGAGCCACATCAGCCGCAGAGAAGCAATCAATGCCACAGTTGAGCCCGCAACCCCTAACCAGGCTAACCCGGTGATGAATCCAGTCACCATGATGGCGATCGCCAGAATGATGATCAGCGACAAAATCGACGTCGGCACAGCGGCAGGCTCTATCACCGCTGATGACTGCATCTGATTCTGTGATGACACCGTCTCTGATGAGAATGGGGCTTGAGGGGACGCAGCCAATGGTGCAGTATTAGCAGACGAGGCGATCGCCGCAGTTGCATCATCGTTCTGTTCTGCACGGCCATTGGGAGGTGGGGCGTCGGCTGGAGGCGTCAGGCCATTTTCAACCGGTGCCGCAGGATTGGTTGACACCTGTAGCGTTTTCGGATGCTGACTTGACGAACCCTGAGCTTGACCTGCGGATGCATGATCTGCAGATGGCTCAGAGGGATGAGGACGTGAATCAGGGGTCATGAATTCTTACATGAATCCTTTTAAATGAATATAACTAATGCCTTATAGCATACTGTCCTCATGAGATTGAGAGGCAGAGGTGGGCGCAGACCGGATGGAGTAACTTACTCAGGTACAGACTCAGATTCATTACAAACCTGTAATAATCAAAATTGCCTCATTGGATTCACCCGTTCCTGATTTACTATCAAAGGGCTAGAGTCAAGGTTATAGACAAGTTTAGGGTCGGATTGACCTAGTTTGATGGGCTGGCACGCAGCGATTCTGATTTTGGGGTGGAGATACCGCAATATGTCGCATTACATGGTGTGGTAAGGAGTGTCGCGAATGGTTTATCTCGATCAGTTCTATCAGCCAACCGTCATTGAATCGGCTCAGGCTGGAGATTTTCGGGCGATCGCCTATTGGCTCAATGGTTGCCTTGTACCTCAGGGGATGTGGGTCTGTGTCGATGCATCATCTCGTCTGGGTTTTCTGCAAGTGACAGTAAAGGTGCAGCGCCCGCCCGAGTGCGATCGCTTGGTGCGCTTTATTTGTTATCGAGTCAGCCAGCTGCAATCTGATGTAATCCAGGGTGTTGAAGTCATTGTGCAGATGACACGCACATCTGACATTCTCTGGCGGCAGTCAGCTCGGCTCAAGGGTATGACACCAGAAACGTCTTCGCAGAAGATGCCCCGTTTAACGGGCATCTCAGGTCAGTCATTGCAGCAGGCGTTGACTCACTCGATCAAGGGTTTCAAATCTTGGCGACAGCACCTGATGGAACAGACATTAGAGCGTTCGACTCAGCTTAAACGCATTGCGACCAATCAATTAAATCATCCCTATGCAATCCCACTGGGGGGAGCCGCACTCGCCGCTTTTTTTGTCGGTTCGGGTATTGAAGTGATTCGCCATACGGTTGGGGCTTCATTCCCGGCACCGGAGGCCAACCTG
This sequence comes from uncultured bacterium, assembly GCA_964502605.1. GTDB lineage: Bacteria > Cyanobacteriota > Cyanobacteriia > CAZCXK01 > CAZCXK01 > CAZCXK01. The sequence goes on along the minus strand of CAZCXK010000061.1, from coordinate 4,122 downwards.
ACGGATCATGCCAACGACTTAGAAGCAAATGCAGAGACGGTGCAAACGGCAGTGGGTAGCGTTCCAGTTGTGCCCCATCGATCGCATTACCGCAATCCCACTGACACTATCAGTCTGGCACTCAGTGGCGAGGGAGCGATGAACCCCGCCTATGTGCAGTCTCACGCCACGATCTCGGATGCTAGTGCGGCGGCTGATATTGATATTGCTGATATTGATATTGATATTGATGCCGATACAGCTTCAGATGTTGATTTCAGGCTTTATCAAACTGCAGACGTGGCGATCGCTACCTTAACCCTGCCCACTGATTCATCAAGTCAAAACTCTTCAGACGCTCCCAGTCTGTCGCAACGTCTGGCTGATCATGAGGTCGATGTGGTGTCACTCACCCGCGATCGCCTGACAGCACCGGGCGATATCACATTGACTGACTGGATTGACGAATTAGAGACGGCTGGTATTCGCACAACTGGGGTGGGCAAGACCCAACAAGAGGCACGACGTCCCGACATCCTTGAAGTCAAAGGCAAGCGTATTGCCTATTTTGGTTACTCTGACTCTGACTCTGATCGAGAGGCCACTCGACGCCATGGAATATATGTCAATACTAGCCAAGCTGAGCGCGTGAAAACTGACTTAGAAGCAGTACGCGGCCAAGTCGATTGGATTGTGGTCAACTATCATTGGCAGCAAAACGTGACCGAGCAACCCACTGGCGACCAGATGACCCTAGCTCGCTCTGCTGTGGATTATGGAGCTGATTTAGTGGTGGGCCATCACCCAGATGCCTTGCAAGGTGGTGAAATTTATAAAGGTCGGGCGATCGCCTATTCATTGGGCAATAGATCTTTGAGTGATGTCTCGTTGGATCCGGCTGAGTTGGCCTCAAGGTCTGATGGCATCTCCTCTGAGACTGCTGTCGATCCCTTTACCCATGACAACAACTCCGACTACGACACTGCCGCCCTCACCGTTGACTTACGCGACGATGAGATGCGGGTAGAATTTGTGCCAATACAGGTTCGAGAGTCTACGGCGACGGTGGCAACTGGGTCGGCACGGCGGTCTATTCTCAATCGTCTCGACCGAGCCTCACGCCATTTTGACGAGCCCATGTCAGCGGTGACCGTTTTGCAGGCTCATCCTCAGAGTCAGCCAGGTCGTCTAAACAACGATGGGTTTAACGACGGGGCGGTTGATGATTTAGAAGTTGATGATTTAGCAACGGATGCTGACGAGGCCCAACTCGATGAGGCAGGGCGTGAGGAGGAACCTGAGAATGCAGCAGATGAAACCATTCTCAATGATTCAGGCTTTCCAGCGCAGCCGCCCGAAGATGCTCTGCTCGATGAATCGATTGAGCCAGAGTCGGCCCCAACCCCTGCAGCAGATGAGCCGTTTATCACCTATTCTGAAGAAGATGAATCGACTTCTGTTCAGCCTGTTCGATTCGAGCCTGTTGACTAAGTTGATAGTGGTTTCAGAGAGGCAATGTGGTGTTTGCGATCGCCCTCAAGCACGAGCAATATAAAACGTATGTGCTGTCTGATCAGCTGAGCCAGTCTCGTTTAGAGGTCGTGCCCGAGCGCGGCGGCATCATTACGAGTTGGCAAGTGCGAGGCCAGGAAATTTTGTATCTAGACGCTGAGCGGTTTGCCAACTCAGAACTTACCGTCCGTGGGGGGATTCCGATTCTATTTCCCATTTGTGGCAACCTACTCGATGGCACTTATTCTCACCGGGGAAAGATTTATCCCCTCAAGCAGCACGGCTTTGCCCGAAATTTGCCCTGGGACGTCAGCGATCGCATTACACAAAATCAGGTGGGCATCACGCTTGTGCTCAACAGCAATGATGAAACACGAGCGATCTACCCGTTTGATTTTCAACTGGCATTTACCTATTTTTTACATGGCAATGAACTGGAAATTATTCAGCACTATACCAACCGATCGCCAGAGCCAATGCCCTTCTCGGCTGGGTTTCATCCCTATTTTCTAGCTTCAGACAAGCAGCAGCTTCAGTTTTCTATTCCTGCAACTCAGCTGCAAAATCAAAACGACCTGAGTGTTCACCCGTTTTCAGGCAGGTTTGACATGGAGGCTGACGAAATTGACGTAGTCTTTCGAGATCTTACCCAGCAGGCGGCTACAGTCGTTGATCTAAATCGCAAAATCCAATTGCGTCTTGAATATGACAACTTGTTTTCAACGCTCGTATTTTGGACAGTGAAAGAGAAAGACTATTATTGCTTAGAGCCCTGGAGTGCTGCTCGCAACGCCCTCAATACCGGGGAGTCTCTCACCTGGCTCAAACCCGGTCAGAGCCATGAGGCTGTAGTGCGACTGGTCGTCATGCCGTTTCCTTAAGCGGCTGCCTCAAAAAATAAATGCTGCAGTGACATTAGATGTGATACGTTAGTAATCGGCGTTTTGGCAGCGCACGTTGTTGGGGTCGCTAGCTCAGCGGTAGAGCACTCGGCTTTTAACCGATCGGCCCCGGGTTCGAATCCCGGGCGACCCATAGTTCTAAATATCTTTGCTTCTAGATCCGTTTACGGGCATTTATGGATGCGCTCATGATCTTTTAGCGCGTTGATCGATTGAGTAATCCTAACCCAGCAGACAGAATGGCCGAGCCAATAATTGACCACAGCACAGGAAACTCTTGTCCGCCAATGGATAAGGGCAAGACAATTGGCAGCCCCAGCTCACGAGCCAGCCACACCCCAAGGTAGGCACCGATGATGCCCACGACGATGGAGGTGAGACATCCCCCAGTGGAATATCCTACAAGTGATTGTCCCAGACCACCACAGACTGCCGCAATCAATAGAAGAATCAATAGTTCTATCAGAGTCATAGGCTTATCAGCAGGTTTACAAATTATTAATTAATCACAGCGCTGGCTAGTGCGAATCGTGCGCCCATCAGCAAATTCAAATCGGGCACATTGGGCCTGTTGCGTCACTGAGGCTGGAGCCAGCTGAAAGTTTTGGCTAATCCAAATGACAGTAATGCCTAAAGTGGCGATCGCCCCCATTGCCAGCCCTCTCAGCCATCTGACCTGAGACTGGAGCCGCCGAATTTCTAGTGTGGCCAGCTCTAGCTCAGCCAGCGATTGCGCTTCAACGCCAGCCACATCAACGGTGGTTTCTGGCGTCGATGGAGAGCGGGTTTGAGCATCGTTAAACGAGACCTTCTTATAGAGCCAGTTGGTAATCAGTTCTGGGCAATTGTTCTTAAACCAGCGAAACGCAACAATGCGAAATGCAGGTTTCGATAACCGGGCGATCGCCCGCATCGGTCGATTGAGAACCGTTGCGCGAAATTTGTGATTGATAAAGCGCACTGAGCCAATGTCGTATAAACAGTCAAGAATCAGCTTAATGGTCGCCTCTTGACTGCGCGAGAGATTTCCTAACAAAAGAATAATGTCGCGCTTGCGCTCAGCCGCCAGCAATTCTTCTTCAAATTGCCGCGTGGGAGATCGTCGATTGGAAAACTTAGAAATTGCCATTGCTACAGAAAAAGTATTCATGACAGTCTTGATTGATCTGATCCTCAAAAAGAATCACCCAAAATCATCGTGTCATGTCTAATTGAATGCACTCAACGCGTTCTTCTTAACTCTTAGTTTTGACTCGTTAACGCATTTGGCCATTTTCAGTATCTCAGGTTTTGAATGATCCGTCGTCTATCTGCTGATACAACGCACCCGATTTAGACGCTAGTTAACCTCATGGCGCTGGCTCAACTCATCTTACTTAGAATATGGGGCGATTGAGGTTCTGGGCTGCGATCGCCTGATCAAATGATGAAACATCTGAAACAACACCGACACATCACTCTCTCAGGGTGCCAGATTAGCATCGGCTCGAACCACTGCTTTCGTCCCCAGCCTCGCAATGCAAGTCAACCCTTTCGTTTGGAGGGGGTTTTGGGAACGCAACCGTCCCTCAATTGGGGGGGGATACTTCCCCAAGCGGAGATGCCTGGACACGATAGCCATTGAGAGGAGGCAAATGCAGCCTCTGGCAGAACTGTTGCAGTTGTGTATGTACCCTAACCTGGATTATTCATGAACAGTAGCACCGGCAGATAGACAGCCCTGGTTGAA
>CAZCXK010000060.1:11155-32310 GCA_964502605.1 uncultured bacterium | reverse complement strand
CACTCAAAGAGCTAAATTAAGCACTCGAAGTGATAATCAAGACACTTTTAGTGATTATTAAAGTACTCGAAGTGATAATCAAGACACTTTTAGTGATAATCAAGACACTTTTAGTGATTATTTTGAGACAGTTCCATTCGGCTCTAACCCAATCATATTAAGGGTTTCCCCCTGATTGACTGACAAAATTCTGAAAGCTGGCGGCTGTAAGCCGAGCCTATGCTTACAAAGTCGGCCAAAGACGGCCTTCGCCGACTACAGAAACCCGTGTAGGCGGGTTTTGCTTGTCTAGCAGCGGTTTTAACCGCCATACACTAAAGATTTGTCCGTCAACCAGCTCTGCAACTGTCAGAAATACTGCATCAACACGTCGCTCATTTAGTTAGTACGCAAGTGTTTCTTTAAATCAATACATTATCTATGCGTTAACTCGACAAGTTACAACTGCTGATGGTATTCATCCGGTGATAGATACTTCATCCAGCTTGCAATCTCATTCGCTTAAGCCCATTGCCCAGCGATATTGAGATTCAAGTTCATCTGCGTCCAAGCATTGCTGCATAGGTTGCCAACGGCTTTGCTGATAGAGCTGCTGCTTCAATGCGATCACATCAATGGTGGTCACCTGACCTTCTGCAATCACGCGGTTGCCATTTACCCAGACACTTTCTACGACTTGGGTAGGTCGCCCCATCACCAGCAAACCCAGCGGATCAGTCTGAGGCAAGAGTGATAGATTCGTCAAATCATATAGCACCATATCAGCGACCTTGCCGATGTCGAGTGTTCCTAACTGATCGGCCAAATCCAAACCTGTGACCCCACCCAGTGACGCCATTTCAACAGCCTGTCGAGGCGTAATCCAGCGGCGATAGTCATCATCGGTCGTCGTGTGGAGCAGCGTGCCGATTTTGACCGCCTCTAGCAAATCCTGTCCGTCGTTGCTGGCTGGCCCATCGCAGCCAAAGGCAACATTGACGCCTGCCCTGCGGCAGTTGAGAATGGGCGCAATCCCGCTGCCGAGGCGCAGGTTGCTGAGGGGATTATGAACTACCGTTGACTTTGTTTTTGCCAAAATTTCGATTTCAGCATCGTCGAGCCAGACACAATGTGCCAACGACGTGCGCGGCCCCAGAAACCCCAACCGTCTGAGATGCTCAACGGCACTATGGTCATATTTTTCCTGCGCTAACGTCTTTTGGGCTTTGGTTTCAAGGAGATGGGCATGACGGCACAAATCATGGCGATCGCTGAGGTCGATGCAGCCGATCAAGAGCTGATCTGAGCAGAGCTGAAACCCGGTTGGCCCCAGAGCAATATTGATACCCACTTCAGGATGATGAAAGTCTTCTATTGCAGACTGCATGATATCGAGGTTGGCAGATACACTCATAGCATAAGGTGCGTGCTGAAGGGATCGGCCCCGAGAGGGGATGCTAGCCGAAAGCGGTAGATCTTGAATCAGGGGCGCGATAAAAGCCCGAATGCCGATCTCTTGGTAAGCGCGGGCTGCGGCTGCAATGGATTCATATTCTTGGCCTTCGATCAGCACCAAATGATCCATCACAGTTGTGCCACCGGAGGTCAGCGTTTCTACAGCCATACCCAAGGCACTGAGGTAAATCTGGTCGGGTGTCAAACGGCTCGAATGATTTAGCTCTGAGAGCCACAGCTCTAGCGGCAGTGGAGCAATGAGCCCTCGTTGCCACATTTCGGAGGTGTGCGTATGGGCATTGACAAATCCGGGAAGTAATAACTTATCTTTGCCGCTGACGAGTGTGCCTTGAGGAGAGAGAGATGGGGCGATCGCCGCAATGTATCGATCCACAATTTGCACATCGACGGTTTCATACCCATTTTGGGTCGGAATTAAAACCCCTTGAATGGTATAGCTCATGGCCTTTATCTACGCACCCAATAAAATAGTGTTTGATTTTTGTACGGGCAAGACTGTGATCACTATCGGATGCTGGGATGGATTGGATCGCTATCTGCATCCGCTTAATCTCCATCGATCTCTAGCGCAGGTCATGGGGCGATCGCCTCTTCCCCGTTCTACCTGTTTTTATGAAGTTTTAAAACACTATTTCATCTGGAATCTTAACGAGAGATAACGCCCTCTAGACCTGAGACGATTTCAAGGTAAAGTGTCGAGCGTACTCAGTCAGAGCGCATCTGTCTATCTTTACAACTACCGTCGAGAGGAATAACTTACCGTGTTTGAGCGCGTTACCTTACCAGATAACATTCTCCCCCCTGTTGCCCCCTATTGCCATGCAATTCGAGCTGGAGATTTACTATTTGTCACAGGACAGGTCGCTGAAGATCCGGCAACCGGAGAAGTCGTGCGCGGCCCCATTGATGAACAAACCACCCGAGTAATGGAAAACCTCAAACTAGTTCTAGAGCGCATGGGAACTAGCTTTGACAAGGTCGTGATGGCGCGGGTGTTTGTAACTGATTTCCGCTTCTTTGAAACGGTCAACCGAATTTACACCACCTACTATCCTGAGGGGCAATTTCCCTGTCGGACGGCGATTGGTGTCACCGCACTGGCAGGCTTTGCCGATGTTGAGATTGATTTAATCGTCTACTGTGGTGACTAAATCTGCAAACCTGCAAGTAGAGCAAGCGTCTAAACCTTGCCCCCAGACTCTGCCAATGGTGGCACAGCTGATAATCAAGGACAAGCTATGCTGCAACTATCTACTAGGCCGCAACTCCATAAAGTGACAGCGACTACTGCGGCTCACTTCGATTTTGGATTATGACATCAATAGGCTGATGGATAAAACACGATGAACCGACCTCTCAATCGTTTGGGGATTCCACCCAATGACTGGGCTGTAGATGCTGAAACCGCAGACATTACCCGGCCTCCGATTACACCTCGCCCGGTTCAGTTATCAGCTGACACCAAAACGTTGCGGCTCGACCTCTCTAAATCAGCGATGATTGTGGTTGATATGCAGAATGATTTCTGCCATGTCGATGGCTGGCTGGCTCATATTGGTGTCGATATAACGCCAGCTCGTACGCCAATTCATCCGCTGAAAACGCTGCTTCCTAAGCTACGTGCTGCCGACATTCCCGTGATTTGGCTCAATTGGGGCAACCGTCCTGATTTACTCAACATCAGTGCGGGGCTGCGCCATGTCTATAACCCGACTGGCAGGGGCGTGGGTCTTACCGATCCCCTGCCTAAAAATGGAGCCCCAGTCTTGATGAAAGGTAGTTGGGCAGCAGCAGTCGTGGATGAGCTTGAGCAAATGCCTGGTGATATTTGTGTTGATAAATATCGCATGAGCGGATTTTGGGACACACCGCTCGACAGTATTTTACGAAATTTAGGCAGAACCACCCTGTTTTTTGGAGGTGTTAATGCTGATCAGTGTGTGATGGCAACCCTCCAAGACGCAAATTTCTTAGGATATGACTGCATCCTTGTGAGAGATTGCACGGCAACAACCTCACCAGCGTATTGCCTGCAAGCCACAATTTACAACGTCAACCAGTGCTTTGGCTTTGTGTCAGATTCAACGGCTCTTGCCCACGCATTGAGTCCTATATCATAGGGCACCAGCTTAGCCAGTTAGGTCAATGCTGGTCAGCACTGCCAACGCTCGAGCGCACAGGTCATCAGTAAGGTGATTTGACAGAATCAATGTCTTTTGCTCTCTAGTTCTCTCAATCAAGGAGATCTTCGGATGGAAACGGATTCGAGCTGTGTCATTCCTATTTTCAAAAGCCCAGGCGACTATCAGGCCTATCGGATTAACCCCAATGATACAAATCGACTGGCGATCGTCTTTGATCCCACAATTGCCAATATGTCGTTGACCTACTGCGTCGAAATCTTTGATATTGGTGGCAAAACTCCGCCCAATCGACATCAGCTCGCTGTTGAGATGTTTTTTGTCCTCAAAGGACAAGGTTTAGCGACTTGCGATGGCAAGACGGTGCCGATTCAAGCGGGCGATAGCATCTTAGTCCCCCCCAAAGGCATGCATGTGATTGAGAATATTGGCAGCACACGCCTCTATGCGCTGTGCATTATGGTGCCCAATGAAGATTTTGCCGAACTGATTCGTAGCGGCACTCCGGTTGATCTCGATGACGATGATTTGCGAGTCTTGAGACGGGCCGACAATCTGGTGCCCTGCTAAGTCAACTAACAATGCCTCGTCTCACTATTTATTGCCCCAGATTTATTGCCCCAGCTATTGCCCCAGTTCTTGGGAGCGCCGATAGGCTGCATGGACTGCGCCCATGAGAGCCGAGCGAAACCCAGATGCTTCTAAGTGGGCGATCCCTGCAATGGTTGTTCCACCAGGGCTAGTGACGCGATCTTTGAGTGCAGCTGGATGTAAATCTGTGGCATGTAAGAGTTCGGCAGTGCCGCGCACAGTCTGAATGGCGAGCTGTGTGGCGATCGCCCTTGACAACCCGGCAGCAACGCCTCCATCAATCAAGGCTTCAATGGCAACGGCAATATAGCCAGGGCCTGAGCCCGAAAGCCCCGTGACGGCATCTAACTGAGATTCTGACACCTCAACCACTTCACCCACAGCCATAAAGATGCGACGAGCCTGCTCCATATGGTCGGGCTGAACCTGCTGACCAGGGGCGATCGCCGTCATGCCAAACCCCACAGTCGCCGGAGTGTTGGGCATCGCCCGCATCACAGGATGATTGGGAAACGCCGACTCTAACCGCTTGAGCGGCATCCCAGCCAAAATTGAAATCACGACCTGACCTGGCATCCGACTCGCTGCTGCAGTAGTCATCAACCCAGTCGCAACCTGATCAAAGACTTGGGGCTTAATTGCCAGCAGCACCACCTGCGACTGCGTAACAACTGCCGAATTATCTGAGGTTGTGTCGATGCCGTAGGTATGAGACAACACATCCCGTCGCTGAGATTGGGGATCACTGACCACAATTTCAGCCGCTTGGTAAATTGCTTGATCGATAAGGCGGGATAAGAGAGCCTCTCCCATTACCCCGCCTCCAATGATGCCAAGTTTCTTAGACAACTGGTCTGCTGTTCCCTCGTGACAACAACATTCAATTTCAGGCTAGACTTCACAATACCAGACTTAAGCCATCCGAGCTTGTTCTGCTGTCCAAGCGGGAGTAGGAGCCGTAGGGCGTGCCGCCGGACGAACAGGAGCCTGAACAGGAGCTTCGCCGACGAATCCGGGCTGAGTGCTCACCTGGACACAGCTTGGCGTAAACAAAAAGATACTTTCACCAATTCGTTCTTGATGACCATCAATGGCGTAAGTCCCACCTGCAACAAAGTCAACCGAACGCTGAGCCTGGTCTGGATCCATGACCGTCAGATTGAGGACGACAGACTTGCGCTCTCGCAACGCTCGGATTACCTGCGGCATTTCTTCAAAGCTGCGCGGTTCCATAACCATAACCTCAGACATGCCGTTGGTTGCACCTGGCATCCCGATGACATTACTCATCGCCCCCGTGCCGCGATCCATCGACAACACCGAACGCTCACGCATACGGCGGCGGCGAGGTTCTTCCTCTTCTACTGGAGCCGCATTTTCTTCTTGATAGAGATTCTGATATTCGTCTCCATCCATTTCGTCATATTCATATTCGTATTCCACCGGATCATTCAGCCCAACAAAGTCTCTTAACTTGGCGAAAATATTGCTCACTGTTTGCTCTCCGTCAATCACTACATTTATCCAGGGAGGCAGTCTCTCCCAATTGTGTAAAACCAGAAGATGCAGATAGTTGGATCCTGATGGGAATTAATGACTTAAGTGGCTCTTCTGATTTTGCTCGACATATCTACCTAACTATTGCGTTAGTCATTTAAGTCATTAGCAAGATGTGCAATTGTAGCACTATATAACAAGCCTGGATTTGCCAAAATAGTATACATCAATTTTTTCGAGTGGCTACCATCCCATTAGCTAATTGAAAAAAATACCAATGCTATATCAGAGCTAGTGCTTTAAGCACTGGAGACTCGGAAAACATTTGCTTAAAGCTTGAGAAAGTTAGCTCTCCAAGAATCCGTCTGCTCTTCTCAGAATCTGTATTTCGATATTAGGAATACTAACGGGCGATCGCCAGTAATTCAAGGGGTAAGGCCAAAATAAAAGATATAACGGTATTCACAAAACCGTGCAGTTCTCAGAACAGTCTGTAAGCTTGATTCACAACCTTGATGTTGCCTTACCCGGCATCATACTAACGGGCTCTGATTTTTCCTTGGGGTTTGGGTGCGAATTGTATCTATTGGCGATCGCCAAATAAAATTCTTCCCAGGCGCACCATCGTCGCTCCAGCCGCGATCGCGAGCAGATAGTCTTCTGACATGCCCATTGATAGATGTTTCATCTGCATGTGATGCCACCTCTGGTGACGAATTTTATGAGCCAGATCACGGGTTTGAGTAAAGACAAATTGGGTTTGAGGATCGTCTAACCCATAGGGGGCGATCGCCATTAGCCCTGCAATAGTTAGGTGAGTACAATGGTCGAGATCTGCTAAATTTGCGTCCAATTCATCGAGAGCCCAGCCATATTTATTGGGGTCAGGCAACACCTTTACCTGAAGCAACACATTGGGCTTGGTGGCGAGCGATTCAGCGAGTTGGTTTAGGCGCTGAGCCAGTTTGAGGCTATCGACTGAATGAATCCATTGGAAATGGTGTAAAGCACTGGCGACCTTATTGCTCTGGAGATGGCCAATCAGGTGCCAGGTGATGTCAGATAGGTCTTGAAGCTGCTCTTGCTTGGCGATCGCCTCTTGCACACGATTTTCGCCAAAGTCACGCACCCCAGCATCATAGGCAACCCGGATGATATCAGCCGACATTTGTTTCGTCACTGCAATCAGTCGCACTGATGGCGGAATTGTTTGACGGACAGACTGGATACGTTCTGCAATGTCCTGTCGCGACCGTGAACTCATCATTGAAAAGTGCGCTTGTGAGCCGTTTGCAATTGTCCGTATTCGTGCTGTTGACCATTACGACGCAGGCTACGCAGACGATTTTCGACCAGAATACGGGCATCGGTGCGACTCAGCGGATCAAATTGAACGCCGTCAGAGCTAGCTTTGACTAGAAAAAATAGCCGCTGAGCATAGAGCGTAGCAAACAACTCTTGGCTTTCTCCTACCATGCAAACTCGATATAACAAACCAAATGTTGGATGATTGAGATACGTTTCACTAGCCATTGTGGAAACAGACTGTTGAAGAAGTGCAGTATGAACTGTTGTAGAGAACGACATATGGATTCAATAAAAGTTGAATCACCCAATGTTTAGGGCTAGCGGATAGAGGTTGATGGAGCCATGCATGGCAACTAATCATTGACTCATCTGTAAAACTGCACCAGCAGACCAGACTCATCTCTGGGTCTGACTGCAAAAATGCTCGTTTGGGGTCTAGTTTTTTGAACGATACGGGAGGACTTACTCAATCCAATGGATTGAACGTCAGATAAGCCAACTTGTAAGGCTAATCCTTTTCTCATTACTCTATGTGAAAGTGTGCCTTCTTGCTACCAAAATTTCACCCTTAACGGCAACCTTTCAAGAGAATTGTGCGATTCGCTCTTATTTCCAAGTAAATCGAACCCCCCAAAATAGAACCAGCCCTAGTAAGATCAGCCAATCTGCTGGGCGTAGACGAAACTGATACCAGCGCACCTGATGCTGATCTGCACTCGTAAACCCTCTCACCTGCATAGCGCTAGCAATTTGTTCGGCTCGGAGGAGTAAATTTTCAATTAGCCGCTCAGCGACAGCAACCCAGACCTGACTCGTTCCGCGAAAGCCGAGTTTTTTCCAATTAATCGCCCGAGTTCGCACTGAACGCATCAGGTTTTGTACTTCTTCTAGCACCAGCGGAATAAACCGAAGCGATAGCGTCAGCGTCAAAATAAGTTCCGTCACGGGCACGTTAAATCGGCGCAGCGGCTGCATTAGATTTTCTAACCCAGCCGTGATCTCTTCAGGTGCAGTGGTGAGCAAATATAAGTTGGAGCTATATAGCAAAGTAAACATGAGGGTCGAGATGCGAATGGCCAACTCCAGCGATCGCCGTGTGATGTGAATAACGCCCCGATCAACCAATACATACTGATACCCCGTAGGCTGTGGCAGGGGCTCAGAAACTGCCCTCGACAGCGACACAGTGCTAGCCGGTTCAGAGGCGATCGCACTGGGGGGTGCCAAAATTTCCAGTTCGTTATGAGGCATCCGCTGCTGAATCTCGACATCGACCCCATCTGGAGCCAGCATCGTAATAACAAAGATCAGGAGAGCAAACGCCATCAAAATGCCAATTTGTCGCCGCCACACTCGCAGCGGAATCCGCGCTGACAGGGTCAAAACCAGCAGCCCCACCACCAAGCCAATGCGCCAGAACGGGTTGGCCCCAATCGGAGCCAACAAAAACCCTAACAGCCATGCAAGTTTTACCCGTGGATCAAGCTGATGTAGCCAGGTTACGGGTTGTTCAAGATAAAGCCCAATGGGCAACGAACGCATCAAATCCATAACAGGCTAATACTGGACAGGTCAAAGCTAACAGTGCTAGCAGCACCCTACCTATACTCGGGTGGCACGATTGGCCGTCACCCGCTCAGAATTGCGGACTTTTTTACCGCGCCAGACGATGCGCAGAGGGGTGCCAATAAATCCTAATTGCTTACGAAACTGCCGTTCGACATAGCGTCGATAGTTTTCATTAAACAGTTTCGGCTCATTGACAAAGAGAGCAACGGTGGGCGGGCGCGTGCTGACCTGAGTGCCATAATAAATTTTGCCCTGCCGCCCCTGCCGAGTGGTAGGTGGGGTGTGCCAGCTGACGGCATCTTCGAGTACCTCATTAATCACAGACGTGGTCACACGCCGCCGATGCTGCTCAGAACACACATTGACCAAGTCAAGAATTTTTTCAACCCTCTGGCCGGTGAGAGCGCTGGTATAGATAATTTCGGCCCAGTCTAGAAAATAGAGGCGATCGCGCACCTGCTGCTGGTGATCATAGATGGTGTATGCATCTTTTTCAATCAGATCCCACTTGTTGACGACAATCGCACAGGCTCTGCCGTCTTCTTCAATCAGCCCAGCCAATTTTTGATCTTGATCAGTGACACCATCCACTGCGTCAATCAGCAGCAGGACGACATCTGCCCGGCGAATCGCCTTAAACGAGCGATTGATGCCAAAAAACTCGGGGCCATAGTCAACGTTCTTCTTCCGGCGGATGCCAGCGGTATCAATGAGGCGATAGCGCTGCCCACCGCGCTCAACCAGCATGTCGATGGTGTCGCGGGTCGTCCCAGAAATTGGGCTGACAATGGCGCGATTTTCGCCAACAAACGCATTCAGCAAACTCGACTTGCCGACATTGGGACGACCGACAATCGCCACCCGAATCGCCTCATCTTCAACGATTTCGTCGGCAGGCGGCAAAAAGGTGATCAGCTGGTCGAGCAAATCGCCCGTACCACTGCCATGAATGCCAGAAACAGGGAACGGCTCTCCCAAACCCAAACTCCAAAACTCAGCCGCCTGAGTTATCCCTTGTTCGGGAGATTCGCACTTGTTGACGGCTAACAGCACGGGCACTGGATGCTGGCGCAACCAGGTGGCGATCGCCTCATCGAGTGCCGTGGGCCCCTGTTGACCATCCACAATCATAATGGCAGCACTCGCCTCACCTAAGGCGGTCATGGCTTGCTCCCGAATCAGCGGCAGAAATTCTGTGTCGTCATCAAAGACTAACCCGCCAGTATCTACCACGACAAAATCTCGATCTTGCCAGAAAGCTTGGCGATAGGTGCGATCGCGCGTTACCCCCGGCTCATCATGCACAATAGCATCTCGCCCACCTGCTAGCCGATTGACCAGCGTTGATTTGCCCACGTTTGGGCGTCCGATAATCGCAACAATTGGTAAAGCCATGTCTTCAACAGTCAGCCAGTAATAATTAGCCAGGTGCTCTGGCAGGTGGGCAGTATGAGTAATTAGAGATTTGCGAATAGGAAAGAGATATACATGTTGTGGACAGAATCCACCAATACAAATTGCCTATACAAATTGCCTATAACGTGATGGAACCAGCACGATCGTCTCGATCCTCATGCCAGAAAGTCTACACGGGCAGCACCTGCTAAAACAAATGCCGACCCACAGGTAAGACACCTGCATTACACATGCAAAGCTGGAAATGCGTCCTCGCGAATCTCTTAATCGATCTAGCTTTCTATTGTAGCGATTTAAGGATAAGCGGATTTAAGGATAAGCGATTGAATGGGGCATCTGTGATTGCAACGAGATGCTTGACAGATTTGGCCTCAATTTTTGGTCGTCTTTTCCGGTGTTTTTCGTCGCTTGTGCTGCCGGTGTATGCGGGGGAATTGTGTCTAGTTACGATGTTGCTGTCTCTAGACCCATGACAAACCGTGAAGAGAGTGACTAAAGTTGGATTACAGTTGAGCACGCTTGATTCCTCACGTTTCATCATTAATTTATGGTCATTGTTTGGACACATCTCGCAATTCTGGCAGTGGGTATAGGATTTGGCACGATTGTCGGGCGATCGCTCCGTCAGCCAGTTTCCATGTCCTCACATCCTGACTCGGCACCCCCGGATCAACCGTCGGGGGGGGCACCTTCTGCCCCTGCTGTCGAGCCTAGCTGTGAGACACTGCAAGCTGAACTGCTGCAGATGCAACTGGCCTATCGCATGGCGGTTGACATGGGAGATTTTAAGGCTGGGTTTCTAGCGCGCACATCGCACGAGTTGCGATCGCCCCTGAATGGGGTCTTGAGCCTGCATCAGATTGTGCTCAATGACTTATGTGAGGATCAGGCCGAAGAACGAGAATTTATTGCTCAAGCCTATGAGTCGGGCCAAAAAATGCTGGCCTTGCTCGATGAAATGATTGGCGTGTCGAAGCTAGAGCGGGGCACTAGTCGCCTGCGGCTGCAGTCGATTCAGCTGAATGAGTTGCTGCAAATGGTGCATAAAGCGACGGAAATGCAAGCCAAAAACCGCAATGTGCAGCTTAAGTTTGAGATGCCAGATGCTGAGCTGTTTGTGCAGGGCGATCGCCGCTGGTTGCGACAGGTGTTGCTCAACCTCGTGCTAACGCCGCTAGATTATTTGGATGGTGGGTATGTGGCGCTGACGCTGCACCCCCGTCTAGAGACGCATCAGATTTGCCTGCATTTTGAGGATAATCGTCCGGCTGAGGCATGGAGCGATCCAGTTAATCTGTTGCACTCTGCATCTGAGGCGGCATCTAGAGAACAGCTTGCCGCCTTGTATGCGTCGATGCGAGAGTCTGGGCAGCTTCCCCCCCATCTCTCACAACGAGCTGCTGGCCTCACCTTAGTTGCCAATCAGTTGCTAATGCGCCAGATGCAGGGAGATCTAGAGATTCTATCAACATCGGTGCTGGATGGGATTACCCAAATTCAATGCATGTTGGCGATCGCCGACCCGGTTACTTAGCCCATCTAAAACGCATCAAAGCTGAAACTGATCAAACTTGACAACGGGCGACTGCGGCTCGCGGGTGTCGAAGCGGTAGCTGCTGACCGTCCCTGTTGCCGTATCGAGAATGCTGAAGGCCGTAATGTCATCGCTGGCGACATAGGGCAAGGGCTCACCCGTTTGGTCATCTTGCAGAGGGGCGATCGTTGGCACGACAGGCTCCCAGCCATTGGGGTCGCCCAGCGGCACGTAGGTTTCGCGGTAGCTAATGGGAATGTGCCGACGCTTACCCGCCTTCCAAAAGGCACCATAGGTATTGCCCACGTTCGATGATTCGAGATAATGAGCCCCGGTAGGGCTTTCAAATCGATTCCAGATATGGTCATGGCCATAATACACCAGATGCACACCGGCCTCTTCTAGCAGGGGGATCACATCTCGCACCAGATAGTCATCTTTCAACGGGTATTCGTAGCGCACGGCCTTGAGGCTGCCGTCTGGGAAGCGATCGATGATTTGAATCGGGTTAGTATAAGCAGGAACAATGTTATCCCCTAATGAGTGGGGCGGATGGTGAAACATCACTACCTTGTAGCGGGCTGCCTGAAATTCGGGGCTGTTGAGCTCGGCTTGAAGCCATTCATACTGAGGGCTTCCCTGGGCGATCGCTTCAAAAATGTGTTGCCCATATCCCCATTGCTCTGGGTCGTTGAGATCCTGATCTCGTTCTCGATAGCGGCCTTTATCATTGGGGCCTAGCCCTGGCACCCGCCAGATATTCGTGGCATACAGCACGACTAAACGCACATCTCCAAACGTGATGGCATAGTATTTTGAGCCACCTGATGGGCTTTGCGGCATGGTCAAAATTTCATCATAGGTGACAGTATTAAAGGATTGATTCTTCAGCCAGTCATCCCGGAGTTTGGAGTCATTAGTTGGATTAATCATCTGGGCTTTTTGCTGATAGAACCTCTCAGCCACCGCAGCAGGAATCGGATCGCCAAACTGCTCACCCACGCTAGAATCCATTGACCACCGACCCATGACTTCGTGGTTGCCAATGGCAGAAAACAGCGGCGCAGATTGAATAATTGCGCCCCCTCGATACGTTGCAGTGTTGCCGTCTGCACCCAGTTCGACCTGTGCTTTCCCTTGCAAACAGGGGAAAAACGCCTTCCCTTCAGTGTTATCAAACCATTCAGAAGCTCGATCGGGGATATTGACCAAATCCCCCGCCTGAAAGACGGCATCAATCCGACCGATTGTTTCCACCACTTTTTGCAGATTGGCCGGGGTCATGTCTTTGGCCTGATGATCTGAGGTCAGCAGAATCTTAAGTGGGGTTCCAGGTGATGGCAGCGGACTGAGCGAAAACCGACCGCTGCTGATAGTTTGCCCTCCCGCGTCTACGCTGGTGACGCGATAGGGGACACGCCGATCGGGGGGCAAGCTGGTGACTTCGGCTTCATGTCGCCAGATATCTCGCATGACGGGCTTTGGGTAGAGTTGCCCGTCTTCGGTTTGCCCGCCTACTCGTGATTTGGCATCTTCTCGCGTCCGACTGAGCTTAGTGGTGGTAGCGATCGCCGTCTGACTCAGATTTTGCCCATAGGAGACAAAATGACGCGCGCCCGCAAATTCGGTAAACCAAACGACCCGTACCGAATCTTGAGTCGGCAACTGCAAGAAGGGGTCTGTCAAGAGGGCAAGGGAGGGTGACATGACGCTAGTTGCAACCAAATTGACGGTGCTCGCTAAGATGATGGCGATCGCCACGAGAACCCCAATTCCCATCACTACAATTCGACCGTTGGAATATCTGCCCATAGCGTCAGCGCTCAATCAATCGACGAGTGTAGGTTGAGACCTCTTCGCCCCCTATCCTAATCTCGATTGAGGCAAGTGGGGAGTCTACTACAAAACCTATGGTAGGGTGAGGTCTAACCATATTGCTGCCTGGGTGCTGTCATGACACGCGCAAAAACATTGGCTATTTTGCTGTTTGATGATGTTGAGGTTCTGGATTTTGCAGGGCCGTTTGAAGTGTTTTCCATCGCGGGGCAGGGAGACGGGCGGCAACCGTTTCAAGTGTATACGGTGGCAGCAAGCAAAACGCCTATTTTGGCTCGCAATCGGCTAAGCCTCAACCCCAGCTATACGCTGGATACGTCCCCCTTACCCGATATGGTGCTCATTCCAGGTGGGGGAGGCTATCACACCAATGGCGAACCCTATGGCACCCGTCGAGAAATGAATAATCCTGTCATTCTAGAGTGGGTGAGCCGTCAGGCTCAGACTGCCGAATTGGTTTTGTCGGTCTGCACTGGGGCACTGATTCTGGCAAAGGCGGGGCTGCTAGACGGCCTATCGGCAACAACGCACTACCAGGCTCTCGACACGCTGAAAGAGATTGCGCCGCACACTCAGGTGCTGGATACGGCTCGTGTCGTAGACAATGGGCACATTATTCTCTCCGCTGGGATTTCTGCCGGAATTGATATGTCGCTTTACGTGGTTTCAAAACTGCTAGGGCAGGCAGACGCTCTAAAAACAGCGCAATATATGGAATATGACTGGCAACAGCGGCCCGTTGTAGTGGCAGCCAGCCAGTAATGTACTTGTAAGACTATGATTCTGACGATTCTGACGATGTGGAACATGCGCAGCATGGTCGGCCTGATCAGCGGCATCACCGTAGGCAGCTTAGGGTGTGGGGCGATCGCCCAAGCCCAGCAACCTCTGTTTGTGGTCTATCCGCCCGATAGCCATGAAACCGTTGCTGAGCAAATCTTTCTGATTGGCACAGCGCCTCCAGCCGGTGAGGTTCGCATTAATGGGCAGGTGATTGACCGCAGCCCCGCTGGGCATTTTGCCCCTTCTCTACCGCTTCAAATCGGTGAAAATCGATTTACCCTCACCTATGCAGATCAAACTCTTCAGATCTTGGTGACGCGCACGACACAGGCACCTCCGACTCCGGTTGGCGTCGCCTTCGCCGAGGGGACGCTCGCCCCAGTGGTTGATATTGCCCGCCTCCCTGATGAAATAATCTGTTTTGAGGCGATCGCCCCTGACAATGCTGCGGTGACGGTGACTCTGGGAGCACAAACAGTGCCGCTGATGCCCCAATCTAACCCAGTTGCCTTGCCCCCCAACTCTGCTGTCTTAACCTTTGACAATCAACCCATTCCGGTTTCAGCCGCAACTTTATATTATGGCTGCACCACGTTCGCAGATTCAGGGGTTTTGGGGGCACCGACTTATCGACTCACCCTCGACGGCCAGCAGCACGACCAGCAGGCTCCAGGTGTAATTGAAATCATGGCTCCGGCTTTGTCTCAGACTGTCCGTGTTACGGCAGCGTCAGGCACTGCCCGCACCGGCCCCAGCACCGACTATTCTCGCCTGACGCCTCTACCCTCAAGCACTCAGGCTCGGATTACAGGCCGAGACGGTGACTGGTATCGCCTCGACTATGGCGCTTGGATTCGAGCGAGTGATGTCGAAGTGCAGCCGGGGAGGCCACCGCGATCACTGATTCGCAGCATTCAGGCACGGCAGTCTGACGGCTGGACAGATATATACTTCCCGCTCCAGGTTCCAGTTCCGGTGAGCGTGGAGCAAGGCGATGACACCTTCACCCTGACGTTGCACAATGCGACCGCGCAAACAGACACTATTTTGCTCAACGACGACCCGCTGATCGAGCGTCTTGACTGGAGCCAGCCCACTCCCGACCGCATTAGCTATGCCTTTCGGCTCAAAACTAATCAGCAGTGGGGTTACAAACTTCGTTATGAGGGCACGACCTTGGTGCTATCGCTACGGCACCCGCCCCAGTTTGCTGAGGAACGTTTCCCTGAAGAACGTCAAGATTCGGCTCTGCCGCTCCAGGCTGTTTCTATTCTGCTTGACCCCGGACATGGCAGCGACAATGACCTGGGAGCTAGAGGCCCAACCGGGTATCCCGAAAAAGATGTGACGCTGGCCGTTTCAATGCTGCTGCGCGATGCGCTGATCGAACGCGGTGCCACAGTTTTTATGACGCGAGAAGGCGACGATGATCTCTTTCCGGGCGATCGCGTCGAGATCATCAATGACCTCGAACCAACGCTGGCGCTGAGCATCCATTACAACGCCCTCCCTGACAACGGGGATGCGATCAATACCGCCGGAATCGGCACCTTCTGGTATCACGCTCAGGCTCATGATTTGGCGGTCTTCTTACATAATTACCTGGTAGAAACGCTCGATCGCCCTTCCTACGGTGTGTTTTGGAACAATCTTGCCTTGACGCGCCCATCGGTGGCCCCCTCGGTGCTGCTGGAGTTAGGCTTTATGATCAACCCCAACGAATTTGAGTGGATCATTGACCCCGTTGCCCAGCAGCAGTTGGCAGACGTTCTGGCGGATAGCGTTGTCGCCTGGGTGCGATCGCATCCAGATTCCGATTGACCAGACTCTAATTACGTTGAAAGCAGGCTAGAATTTCTCAGCCGTGTGAGTGGCGATGTCAAACTTGCGGCGCTGGTCATAATTGGTGACGCCATAGAGATTAAAGCTAATCGTCGGCTCACTGCCCAATGCTTCTACACAGTGAATCGCTTCTGGCGTCAGGCCAATGATATCGCCAGGAACTAGAATCTGCTCTCCAGTTTTCTCCAGGCGATCGCCCTGGTTTGGCACTCGCCGCCACAGCGTATTTTTCTCTTCGCCGCTAATGAGAGCGACAATGCCCCAGGTGGCGTGGTTGTGAATGGTAGACCGTTGGTTGGGAGCCCATGAAACCATTTGCACCGTGATCGGAAATTTGGGCTCTCGATAGAGAAACTTGACGCCCCACCCCTTATCAGGATGGGGAGATTGGTACTCCATCTGCAGCCAATCGGAGCTTATCAGTAGCGATCGCACCCGAGGAGCAATCTGCTGAATGCGTTGCTGGTCATCAGATTCTGCAGCCAAGATATCTTCTAAGTCGGTTAAAAACCGGTAGAGCCGATAGGGATCTAATGCAGGGATATGAGCCGCTGGAAAGAAGGGGCGGCATTGCCCATCATCGGTAACAAGATAGTCTTGAGCTGTCGCTTGGGGCTGATCTGCGGTTGGGGTATCGAGCTGAAACTCTACCATGATTTTCCCTGGAATGTTCTCTATGACCGAAGTCTTGGTCTGCGTTCTTCTCAGAGCAACCTCATTTGCTCCTGATTCAAATTTGGGGGCTCATCAGTACTATGGTTTCCACCAAAGACGTGCTGTATTCGAGTGTAGCAAGTCAAGACCTTAAGCCAGGTAATCTGAGAAGGATAGCTGCTATCCCCAACTGAGCATGTAGAATTTGATCACGATAACGATACGGTCATTTATAGGGCTGGCAGCCTTCAGCCTTTTTGAGGAAGTCGCCAGATAGAGGAATAGAGGATACGGCGATCGCACGAAATCAGAATATGGATATGTATCAGAATATGGATATGTAATGGAGCTTAACGAGATCCAAACTCTATAAAAGTCGTGAAATCTAGAAATGCTCAGGGTTGGAACCCGATTCAGCAAGGGGCGATCGCCCTGTTGATGGCGATCCTAGTGCTTAGCTGCAGCAGCGTCCCGTCTGGCTCAATTCAGCCGATGACGCGCGATCGTTGCGAGTCTGATGCGGCATTTCGATTTGTTCCAGCGGGTGACTACATCGCCGGAAGTGACGCCGCCGAACGCGACTACGCCTATCAAATCTCCGCCGAGGCGATTGCCCAGCGTCCCGATCAGGTGGTACAAGCCAGACAGCAATTGCAAAGTAGACGCTGGTTTGATGCGGAGCCTGGACGTCAAACCCAATCTTTACCCGCCGTTTGTCTGAGTCGCCATCTCGTCACCAATGCCGAATATCAGCAATTTATTCAGGCAACCGGGCATCGTCAGCCCGAAATTTCTGCTGCCGACTACCAAGAGCAAGGTTTTTTAGTGCATCCCTACGACGATGTGCGCCCCTTTCTCTGGATAAATCGACAGTATCCCAGTGGCGAGGGGCAGCATCCGGTGGTGTTGGTGTCTTATGAAGACGCGATCGCCTACGCCAACTGGAAAGCCCAGCAGGATAGTGCGACCTATCGGTTGCCCACTGCTGACGAATGGGAAAAAGCCGCTCGTGGTGCTGATGGACGCTATTTCCCCTGGGGCGATGACTGGAGACCTGAGGCCACTAATTGGGCTCAGAGTGGTCTTTGGCATACGAGCGCGGTAGGTGCTTATCCGCTAAGCCGCAGTGTCTATGGCATCGAAGACATGGCTGGTAACGTGTTTGAATATACGTCAACCCGCCTTGAAAACAGCGCCACCTCTCGCTCGGTAATGAAAAGCTGCTCGTGGGATGATTTGCCAGGATTTTGCCGCGCGGCCTATCGCCACACGCGCCCAATTACCTCACGGCATATTCTATTTGGCTTTAGGCTGGTCAAAGAATAGGAATTATATCAAGGGCGATCGCCGCAGACGCTGTTTCTCGTCATAAAACAGACAGGCCGAGCGTCCCAGGGTGTAGAGAATGAGCGCATTGCTTGTAATGCCGACTGCCGTACCCACAAAGGGCAACAGCTCGACTAGGCTCAGCCCAGTTTTGACTAGCCCCGAGCCGCTAGCGGCCAGCCCCCAAATCACCAGCACTTCGCCCCGTCGCGTAGGCTGACTGGGATGGAATCCATAAATAGCGGCAATGCGATAAATCATTTCAGCTTGCAGTGCCGCGATCGCCGTCAAATCGACTGCAAACAGCATCAGCGCCATTGGCGGTGCCAAGTTGGTGACCAGACCAATGCGGGCTGCCTGAAAGGCCGACTCCGTAATCACCCGATGGGTAAGTTGTTCAACAGTATCGAGCGGATACTGCCGCTTTAGCATATCGACGTCTTTCTCCACAACCTCCACATCAACCTGACCCACAGCCGCCATCAGCCAGTGCACAAATGGGAGCTTGGTCGCTAGTTTGATGGCTGGGTTTTCGGCAATTGGCGTCACCACATTGCCAATTGTTTGGGTGCTCTGTTCGAGTAGCCGATAGAATTCGGGGCTAATGGTTTCACTGACCATAGTGACCGAACCAGTCAAATGGGCAATCAGAGTATATGACCAATCAGAAGCAACACTGACTACAGCAGCGATCGCCTGATGGACGGGGTTATTGTTACAAGAAGAATTCTCGGCCATTGGGAAAAGTAGGTCGTGCGACTTGAGTGACAACGTCTTAAATAGCTTTTATCCGCATTATGGCGAATCCAGGTAATTAATTCCGTCTGCCTCGGGGTTAAGATTTTCGGCTCGATGCATACCTCCGCCCCTTGGTGCCACCCCATCATTTGAGATCGTAAAGTAGCCAACAAACCGTATACTTCAGCATTTCCATGGACTTGGAATGACACATGTTTTGCGATGTAATCGCGCCAGATAATGCCGTAACCGAGCGTTTTAGCCTTCCATTTGTGTCATACAGGTCTTGCTATTAAAGTAGCGCGTTGAGCACGAGTTAGCACAATCAAGTCCGGAACAATTGCAATCCCTCACCTCGTTCGATTTCATTCTCGATACCCTACTTCAAGCCGCCTTCAGAGAACAGCTCTAATTATGCTCATTCTCATTTTGTATTTACATACTGAATCAAACAATCAGGGCGCTTGGTAGACCGAATTATTTCTCAGAACACCATGTCCTACCCGTTCATTTTGCGGCTACACCAGCCATTGGCGGTTCATTGACTCATTGAAAATACTCTTGCCCTCTCCCACTGATATACCTCTTCTGACGAATAATGTAGTGTAGATAACATCTGCCTTTAGATTGAGGTCATCCTGTTGGATAGCTCGTTAACGTTTATTAAGCTTTCAAGCAAATGAACTATCTGAAGGAGTCTTCAATGACGATCAAACGCCACCTATTTTCAAAGCGACTGATGGTAGTCTTCGTTGGTTTGGGCGCATCTGTTGCGTTGGCAGCCTGCGGAACACCGTCTGAAACGACAACAAGCGATCCAACGACTGACGAAACAACGGCTGTCGAACCCGACCCAACGGCTGAAGACCCAATGGCTGAAGACCCAATGGCTGATGGCATGGGCGATAGTGTGGTAGATGTAGCCGCTAGCGACGCATCATTTAGCACGTTGGCACAAGCAATCGAAGCAGCAGGCTTGACCGAAACCCTTTCTTCTGAAGGGCCATATACGGTCTTTGCCCCGACCAATGAAGCATTTGAGGCTTTACCTGAAGGCACACTTGAAGAGCTATTGCTCCCTGAAAATCAAGATGTATTGGCTCAAATTCTGACGTATCACGTATTGCCAGCAGAAGTTCTTGCTGCTGACGTGACCACGGGTGACGTAGAAACAGTTGAAGGAACAACCGTTGCCGTTGTGGTCGATGAAGCAACTGGCAGTGTCATGGTCAATGATGCCATGGTGATTATGCCAGACGTGCAAGCTAGCAATGGTGTGATTCATGCCATTGATCAGGTCATTTTGCCGCCTGACGTAGCTTTATAGCTTGGTGGTCATGGTCAAGATCTCTCTAGCCATTTGTCATAGATAAACAGCGTAGGGGCAGTTTCGTCCAGATGAAGGTTTCGTGTTGACGCAGTCAGTCGATCCGACAAGCACGAACTGTCTCTACGAAAAGGCATTGCTGAGTCAGGTATGATTTACGCACAAATATCCCCACAGTCGGGCAGGAGGCTTGCGTTGATTTAGCATTTCCGAAGGAGAAAACGCTCTTAGGCAATTCACACATTAGATTGATTGTCCGATCGCGGTTGTGATACTTGGCGCTGCCGACGTTTGATCATTAATAAAATCCACCGTTTCCAGATATGAAAGGCATCATCATCAGGTTCTGTCTGGGCCCAAGATGTCCGAGCCATGATGTGCTCATACCAAGTCGCGATCGCCCGGTGAGACTCAAACCCGACTCCCAGTCGATGGATTAGCGGCAACGCCGCTCCTGCGGTGATATCTGCTAGAGATAGAGTCTCTCCCCCAAAGTAGGTCGCATCGCCCAGTTGCTCAGTGAAAAAATCAAGCACGGCTGTTACTTGCTGCAGGGCTGCGAGATTAGGGGTAGAGTTCTCAGTTGCCATCACCAAGACGGGCAACTGGGGCATGAGTTCGTTGATAGTTACCATCTGCACCATTCTCATTCGGGCGATCGCCACTGCAGCCTGAGGGAGTAACGATGGAGTTGGATAGTGAGCTTCTAAATAGTCCAAAATTGCCAGAGACTCTAGCACACGCAAGTCGCCATCGACCACAACCGGAACATGGTGAAACGGGTTGAGCGCCAGAAATTCAGGTTTGAGCTGTTCGCCTGTCAGATTGACCATAACAGGCGCAAACGGAATCTGTTTTTCTAGCAGTGCGATCCATACACGGCGGGCAATCGGCGATAATGGATGATAATAAAACGTCAGCATCACGAGTCTCCGGTTAATTTTGACACATTCATTTCAACACTTCGGCGATGCAAGCGGGATGAATACCATCGGGAGTCGCAATTCAGTGTCGCTACGCTGTACGATCGGCCTGTCATCTGCCTCATACTAATTTGCATATTTTGCATATATTAATTGGCGCATTAATTGGCGCATTGTGCCTGTTGTATGATTGCATTCCAAGACCTGCAGCATCG
>CAZCXK010000060.1:0-11055 GCA_964502605.1 uncultured bacterium | reverse complement strand
ATTAATTGGCGCATTGTGCCTGTTGTATGATTGCATTCCAAGACCTGCAGCATCGTAGTCTGTAAACGACATGAAATTTAGCGAACTTGTGCAGAAGCTGGGCGTGGCTGATCAAACTAGCTTGCACCATAACATCCATCACGATCCGGATATTATGGGCGTTGCCAACATAGCTGAAGCTAAAGCTGGAGCCCTCAGCTATGTTGAAGGGCGTAAGTTTTTAGAGCACTTAATGCAAACAGAGGCGAGTGCCGTAATTCTGGCTCGTGATGAGCAGCTCCAGCGCTGTGCCATTGATCGCGGGCTGGCTTGGCTGATGACACCTGCCCCCCGGCTGCTCTTTGCCCAAGCGATCGCCCTCTTTTATCAGCCGTTTCGCCCTGCGTCGGGCATTCATTCAACAGCCGTGGTTGATCCATCCGCTCAACTGGGAGTAGGGGTCTCGCTGGGGGCACATGTGGTGATTGAGGCTGGGGTTGTGTTGGGCGATCAGGTTTGTATTCATCCCAATGTGGTGGTCTATCCAGAGGCTCATATTGGCGATCGCACCCGTCTGCACGCCAACTGTGTTATTCATGAGCGCTCTCAAATCGGGGCAGATTGCGTCATTCACAGCGGAGCCGTGATTGGGTCTGAAGGGTTTGGCTTTGTGCCTACGGTAGACGGCTGGTTCAAAATGGAGCAATCAGGATATGTCGTGCTGGAAGATGGGGTTGAGGTGGGCTGCAATTCTGCGGTTGATCGTCCGGCTGTGGGCGAAACCCGAATTGGGCGCAACACTAAAATCGATAATCTAGTCCAAATTGGCCACGAATGCTGCATCGGGTCGGGGTGTGCGATCGCCTCTCAGGTGGGTCTGGCGGGCGGGGTGCAGGTGGGCGATCGCGTCATTTTGGCGGGGCAAGTCGGCATTGCCAACCGCATTACCCTCGGCAGTGGCGTCACTGCAACCGCTCGTGCAGGCATCATCAGCGATGTTGACCCACGCAGCACCATATCCGGGCATCCGGCTGTGCCCCATCGTCAATGGCTCAAAGCTGCTGCCCTGCAACCCCACTTGCCAGACATGCATCGAGCCTTGAAGCGCCTACAAGATGACATGGCCGCTATTCAGCAGCAAATGATCACCTTAGAATTGGCTTACCCAAAGGCATCAACTGGCGCAGATGACGCCGACTCAAAATAAATCCCGATCTTCCGTGAATGGCTGGGGGGAAGTCGTCTCTCCGACGTCGCCAGGAGGGCGATCGCTGCTCCAGGCCCACCAAACGGTATGACATTCACATTGATAAAATTCTTGCCACTTGCGGCGATGATCGAGCGTATAAACAGGCGATCGCCGATTAATCCAGACGTTTTGAGCCTCTGTGGGGGCTGCATGACAGCTAGGGCAACGAAATACTTGAGCGTGCTCTGCCGATTGAGTCCATTCGGGCGGAATTGGAGCAAACGCATCCATGATCATTGAGTAAAGAAATAAAGAAATAACGTCGTGCAAACGGTTGTTATCGCAACGTTCCCATCTATTATGAAGGGCTGAGAGTCACAAAAGCTACTGCAAAATCTCCCACAGGGGGAACCAACAGTATAAAATCTGGTTGAATCGTCAGCAGTATGCACGGTTGTAAGGCACTACGGGTCTAATCCATGACTTATCTCAACGCCATTTCTCTGGCTGGCATGTTTGGGCTATGTGCGATCGCCTGGATCTTCTCTGAGAATCGCCGCCTCAAATACTTTCCCTGGCGCGTGATGTTTTTTGGCATCCTGGTTCAACTGGCGCTGGGGGCACTTGTGTTTGTCGTGCCAGGGTCTCGAGATGTGCTCCAAGTCTTCAGCGACTTGCTCAATGGAGTCTTCGATGCGGCAGATTTTGGGGCAAACTTTGTCTTCGGCTCAAATATCGTGCCCCTGCCTGACAGACCTGCCACGGTTGACTTGGGCTATATCTTTGCGTTTCGGGCGTTGCCGACGGTGGTGTTCTTTGGCGGCCTCATGGCGCTGCTCTACAGCATCGGCGTCATTCAGGTGATTACCAACTTCTTTGCCAAAATTTTCTACACAACAATGGGGCTCAGCGGCGCAGAATCACTGAGCGGAGCCGCAAATATTTTTGTTGGCATCGAAGCGGCGATTGTCGTCAAGCCATTTTTAGCGAAAATGACCCGCAGCGAATTGTGTGCCATCTTAGCCTGCTGTTTTGGCACTTCGGCCTCGTCGGTGTTGGCGATTTATGTCAGCTTTCTGCGGCCCGTTTTCCCAAATATTCTGGCGCATCTCGTTTCGGCGTCTATTATCGGCATCCCGGCATGTTTCGTCCTCTCCAAAATCCTCGTCCCTGAAACTCAAGTACCCCTGACCGCAGGCGGCATCCCCGATGAGTCGGCCTTTCAGGATCAAGATGACTCCGACACCATCGCAGATGATTCATCGCAGCGGGTTAGACCTCTCGATGCGGCGATCGCCGGAGCCCTTGACGGCGTGAGAATGGCTGTCGGCATTGCCGCCGTGCTCATTCTGATTTTGGGGCTAGTCTCCCTCATTAACCAGGCATTTGGCTGGCTTGCGGTCTTACCTAGCCCAGTAGGCGACTTCTTCCAAGTAGTGACCCTACAAAATATTTTGGGGGCAATGTTCTTACCCATTACTGTACTCACAGGCGTTTCTCTCGATTGGCCAGAGCTTTGGCAAGCCTCCGTGCTGATTGGCCGTCGCCTTTTTGAGACAGCTATTCCCTCGTATCAGGCATTGGGGCAGTTGGGTCAAGAGGGCGCAGTAACACCCCGAACGATTTTGATCGTGAGCTATGCTCTATCAGGCTTTGCTCATCTGGCCTCAGTTGGCATTTTTGTCGGTGGCACAGCGGCCCTGATTCCGTCTCGCCGCAAAGATATCAGCGAGTTGGGCTGGAAGGCGCTTTTTGTTGGCACATTAGCAACAATGATGATTGCCTGTGTCGCGGGAGTCTTTGACAATGGTAGCCCCGGCATTTTGGGCAATCCGGTTGATGCACCGCCCGCCCTCACCGAGCCAACTCCGACAGAGCCAGAAGAGTCGCCAGATCTTAGTGCCCCAGCGTCTGAGACAGCACCCTCACCTCAAGGCTCTCCTGCCACAGATGCTCTACCATCCCCGGCAGAGCCGTCCCCTGAACCATTCCCTGAAACACCCCCAGAACCATCACCAGCCAGCCCATCACCAGCAAGTCCGGCACCATCTCCGACTGCGTCTTAATGTAAAGGTTCTGGAAGAATGGCCGTCCCAGACACACGATACAGCAGCAAAGGATATATTATGGAGCTATCAATAACGACCCGTTAATGATATAAATTTTGGTATCGATATAGCTTGGGTATTCGCACCTTTGGATGTTTTTACGTCTCAAGCTTCGAAGACCAACTTAAACTGATCGGGTAAGAGCCAGCCCATAGCAAGCGCCTTGTGCCGCTTGGCGGTTGCCTCTTCTGCTGATTCTGAGGGAAGACGTTCAACAGCGAACTTCTCGAAACGGATTGTAGATGTGGCAACGTGAGCCAAATGGTGAACTATGTGCAAACGGCCTATAATTTTGGCAGTCGATGATGACGAAGACAGCCTGCTTCTACTGATTTACGCTCTTGAGTCATTGAATTGCAGCATTGTGACTGAGATAAATGGCAGGGCGGCTCTGGCTTCTGCGGCAAGCCTTAAGCCTGATTTGATTTTGTTAGATATTGTTCTGCCTGATCTATATGGCATGGACTGTATTAGCTTGTTGAAGCAAAATCCTGAGACTCAACATATACCCATCATTGCCGTAACAGCGCTTGCCAGAGCAGAAGAGAAGGAACAGATTTTACTGATGGGCTGCGATGCCTATGTCAGCAAGCCATATATGTTAGAAGATTTAGAGTCATTAATTCGCGGCCACCTGCCGTGTGTTTTGGCATGTCCGGCTTGATAACGGACATCGGCATTACTGTGTGACAGTAGGCATCATCCGTAGAGGGTAGGTTTGTCTGCGAGAATGGCAATGCCCCCCGTTCGCTCAGTATGAACGGTCGTATCTATCAACAAATCAAGTACTGGCACACTAATCACCTGCTCAATTAGCGCTTTCAGATAGGGCTGCATCGCCCTATCAATGCTCAAACGAACTCGTTTAACAAGCTGCTTTTGGTCAATTTGCAGCAACAGCTTTTCAGGTGGAGTAATGGTGTGCTCCATGATGATGACAATTTTGTCATCGAATAGCTGGCAGGTGACAAACCCCGGACAATGCCCAAGTTTGGACTGATATATAGCTCGGATTTGTTCTGCAATAATCTGCTCTGCCTGCTGCCGCTGAATCTCCATAACATGCGCGTAATCAACCGTATATAGTTCGTGCTGAGGCTTCTTAGCAGCTAAAACACTCGAAGCCGTCTTTATCGCCTCACGTTGCTTTAGATGCCTTAGCTCCACCATTTGCCCCATTTGTTGAAGAATGCCCATTGTGGTGAAACGCTTTCGACTTGGGCTCTCGAAATTCAGGAGCATCCGATAAAACCGCGATGATGCCACTACGACCAGTTTCCAGCGTGGCATCGCTTAATATATCTAAAACGCTGATGCCCAAAACCTTTTCAATTAGGCTTTTCAATTTAGGCTGAATCACCTCATTCAAATCAGAACGTACTTCTTCAGCTAGCTCTTGTCGTCCTTCTTGCGCTAGCAGCTGCTCGGCTGTGGTAAAGGAATCTTCTATCAAAATTGCCAGCGTTTGATCAAAAATTTCACAATTAACCTTACTAGGACGATGACCTAGCTGCTCTTGATACATCGACTGGATTTGCTGAGACAGTTTGCGCTCAAGTTGCCCACGAGTTAATGATGTTGTTTCCATATAATAGTCTCCACAGACTTAGACCATTATCACCAAGCTAACGCTCCAAATAGCGATAGGTTGATGTAAACAGTGCAATCTTGGTCATTTAATTAGCGGTGTACCTAAATGAAAGCCGTGAAATAGGTACAGTATCTAAGGTATCAAGTCTTCATCGCTAAAACATGCCTCTAGAGATGGATCTGGCGATCGCTAGGCGGAAGGCAAAAGACGGAAGGTGGAAGTTTAGAGTGTCCTTGGGTGAGACAGGCGTTCAATCTGTCTTCGTTGGGATATCGATGGCTATATCTTCCGGCATAGCTTTGTAACGTTACGTCTCGTCAAAATGCATACATCAAGATGCGTACATCAAATAGTCTAGACCTGATGTTGGATCTGCTGAACGCAATTACGGCAATCCTCAGAGCCTCAGTCAGGGGCAGGAATGGGGCTGACCTTGGCCCGATAGAGAAGTTTACCGCTCCAGCAATAGCCAACATATCGGACTTTGACCCAACCCTCCGCGGGCACGCCGCCCTCCATCAGCTGATGCTGTTGAGGATCATAGGGCAGCTCTGCTCCTACAGGGGCGATCGCCTCTAGCCCCCAGTTTGCTACCAGTTGCTCAACCGGACGTACCAACGGCACGAGACGATTAGCAGGAATCGTTTGGTTTTGGTGAGCTGCATGGGCAGCGGTGGGCCACTGAGTTAGCCATGGTTCCAATTGGTGTAGGCTGGCCAACTGAAACTCTTGCCATAGCCGATCGCGTTGGTTCTGGAGCTGCGCCTGCAGGCGCTGGTATTCGAGCTGTAGCGATTGAACCTGTGGCTGCACGCTAAGGGCATGATCGGCGTTGGGATGAGTCACTGGTGCATCGAGAAAAGATTCTAACAGATGAGCCAATGACAGCTTCAGTGCTTGGCTGATCCGCTGCAAGACCTCAACCCGCATCTGAGCCAGATTGCCTCGACGGATCTGGCGAATTTGCCAGTCAGAAACGTTAGCCTGTTGGCTTAAGGCTCGGAAACTAGAGATATTGGCATGACTCATAAGCGATCGCAACCGATCTGAATACTCAGAGGTGTCACTAGATGGAGCCTGAGAAGAATTTCGAGTCATGGCTAATCTCGACGCTAATCACGATAGATAACGGTATATAAGATGACATGGATGAGTCCTACATAAAACTAACAGTTGGGCAACCGATACTGGTGTGCGTTTCCTCCCGCCTCGTCTCGCGTTTTAAGCCTTGGCAGAGATCGGCAATTTCCTGAAAAACCTTGCCCTCAGGCGGGGGAGAAGCTGTTATCGACAGGTATAGTGCTAGCTGGCTGACAAAACTCGTAAAAGGCTGATTCTCCCGTACCTTAGGCTTCGACTGCGCTCTGCCTAAGGTATCTACAATGACGTAGATTGAGCGCAGCCGAAATCCACACTCCGAAGATCTGTCAGGCAACCAGGGTATAGCGACCTTCCTGTTTTCACACCTTTGGTCGGCAACGCCCCATCTGACACCAGGTCTGCAGGGCTAGCCTCTAGTTTGGGGTAGATCCTGGATGAGCGATACAGGTCGATGTCATGCTGCTGTGCCGTCATGCCATTCTTGCAGCCGCAATCCGATAAAGCCTCTATGATCAGGGGGGAGTTATCTGTCTGCCCATTTTTCATCGTTGCGCGAATTCATGACCAGCCTGCCCCAGCAGTCTAAACCGTCTCCGATTTCTGACCAAGATTATCGCGCCGATCGCCCCCTGCGAACTCTGATTGCGCTCTATCACAATGACGCCAATAAGCTAGGGCTATCGTTTTTCTTTTATCTGCTCAAGCACAGCCCTGAATGGATTCGGCCTCTACTCATTGCCAATATCATCGATATTATTTCAGCTCCGGCAGATCATTCGCTGCAAGAGCTGTGGCTCAATGCGGGAGTATTGGCGATCGCCGTGGTGCAAAATGTCCCCACCCACTATTGGCATGTGGGGTTCATGAGCGCTGCGACACGACGAATGGAATATAACCTGCGCTCTGCGATGACGCGCCGACTGCAAGAGCTATCGATTGGGTTTTATCGGCAAAACAGTAAAGGTACGCTGCAAACCAAGATTACGCGTGATGTCGAGTCGCTTGAGTCACTGACGAGCTATGTGTTTCAGCTGATTCCGTCAGCAATTTTGACAATTATGGTAGCGGTGGCTGTCACGGCAGTGCGTGCGCCATGGTTTTTGCTGTTCTTTATTGGCACCGTTCCGGTGGCGGCAGTGTTGGTGCGATCGCTCCGATATCCCATTCGAGAACGCAATCGCGCCTTTCGTCAGCAAATTGAGCAGATGTCGGCGCGGCTGGTTGAAATGATTCAGCTGATTCCAGTGACGCGGGCTCATGGAGCTGAAGAGACCGAGATCGGTCGGATCAACGACCGCTTAACTGCTGTGCAGCATACAGCAATGCGTCTAGATGCCATTAATGCCGTTGCAGCAGCGTCATCATGGGTGACCCTGCGCCTATTTAATGGCATCTGTCTGGTGGTGTCGGCGTGGATGGCTTACACCGGACGGTTTTCAATCACAGTCGGGGATGTGGTGCTGCTGACGGGCTATTTTGACTCGCTCACAGGAGCCGTGGTGCAAATCATGATGGCGCTACCGCAAATCGGCAAGGGGTTTGATGCCATTCGGTCGGTGAGTGAAATTTTAGAATGCCCCGATATCGAAGAAAACCAGGGCAAGATGCTGATCCAACGGGTGCAGGGAGAGGTTTCGTTTGAGGCCGTGAGCTTCAAATATCCAGCGCATGAGCAGCCTGCAATCCATAATTTGACGCTGCATGTGCAACCGGGAGAAGCGATCGCCATTGTGGGCCCATCGGGGGCAGGCAAATCGACATTGCTCAATCTGATCATTGGCTTTTTGCGTCCGACTGACGGGCGCATTTTGCTAGATGGGCACGACATGAATGTGCTCGACTTGCGCTCCTATCGCCGCTTTTTGTCAGTGGTGTCGCAAGAAACAATTTTATTCGAAGGCACGGTGCGCGAAAACATTCTCTATGGGGCCGATCACATCTCTGATGATCAGCTGTGGCAGGCCATTCAAGATGCCAATGCCACCGAGTTTGTCCACGACTTGCCCCAGCAATTGGACACGCGCATTGGCGAAGATGGCATGAAGCTCTCGGGAGGGCAGCGCCAGCGCGTGGCAATCGCCCGTGCCCTCATCCGCGACCCACGAGTGCTAATTTTAGATGAAGCCACAGCGGCGCTAGACACAGCTACCGAACGCCAGATTCAAGAAGCGCTTGAGCGCCTGATGGCCAACCGCACCACCTTTGTTGTTGCCCATCGCCTCTCGACGATTCGCAAGAGCGATCGCATTGTAGTGCTAGATCACGGCCACATGGTTGAAGTGGGCAGTCATCACGAATTACTCCACACGCCCGGTATCTATGCCCACCTGCATACGCTCCAAGCCTAACAGATAGGCAAAACGCACACAAAAAACCCCCGGTTTGTGGCCAGGGGAATTAATCAGGGTGCATCTACCATTCCCGTTTACTCATCGAAGCAGGGTGAATCCGGATGATTTCAGAGATAGGGGTAGCCGAGGCTCGATTATGCCAATCGCATTAGCGGGGCGATCGCTGTAATGCTTGCGGCAGCACTTAGCCCATCGAACAATCCGCCGTGATGTCAAAAGCACATTAACAAAAACACATTAAGCTGAGCTAGAACCCAATTGGCCAGAAACAAAAAAACCCCGGTTGAAAACCAGGGTCGTAATCAGGGTGCATCTACCACTTCATTCTTCTCCATGGACTAGCGCCATCCGGAATTTTTTAAGCATGTGGGCTAATCACCCTTGCCATCAAGGTGAGAGCAGATTGAACAGCTACACCCACCCCATGACAACTCTAGCCCTCTGCCCTCTGCCCTCCGCCTCTACCATAAATACGCCCCCTTACAATAGACCAAGCGCAACACGCACCTCGCGGGTGACGACACCTGTCGGCTCTAGACCTTGCTGAGCTTGAAAGTCTTGGATAGCTTTTTCAGTGCCAGGGCCAAAAAAGCCATCCGGTTTGATGGCAATACCGGCTCGCCGTAGCGCCCCTTGAACAACTTGCACATCGTCACCTTTCATCATGGGATTAGCGAGTTTGAGATCGCGATAGGCCATGGGGATGCGATCGCCCGCAGGACTCATCACCCGGCGAGACACCAAGGCACCAATCGTTTCAAGTCGAAATCCCCAGCCCTGGGGCAGTGTTTCATCGCCATCATTTTGACCCAGATCAACGAAGATGCGCGGGGGCACAAATCGAGCGCGATCGCCCGCACCGACTAGGCGCTTATCGACTTCGGCCATGATGTGGTTAATCACCTGATCAAATTCGACATAGCTGGTATAAGGTCGCTGGAGCTGCTGACCGACAAACTGCACAAACTGCCGCACCGCCACCAGTTTTGGATCAGTTTCTGGCATGTCATCTAGCCCCAGGTGTTGACGCAGGGCGGGTTCAATATAGCCCAACATTCGCACCTGGGCGTCGGCAATCTTTTTATCCATGCCATCAAGCTGATCTTGAGGCTGACGCCGAGGCTGAAACAGCCCCATGAATGACTGCCAAAGGGTCTGAAAAACTCCTACAAGACCTGTGTGAGCGGGCTGACCAGTGGGAGCCACCATGCTAAATTGGCGCGGTGGCAAGGTAGTGCGAAAGGCACGACGAATAATTTGTGAAATCGTGAATGGCGGGAATGGCAAGCTATCAGGAGTGATCGCCTGCCCCTGCTGCCTTAGCAAATCATCCAAGGGCGGCAAGTCATCAGGCACCACTGGCATGGGAATGTTGAATTTTTGGAACTCTGGGTTGCCGGGGTTGCGCGCCAAGGCTGCTTCAAATTCGGCATTATCGGTTTTGCCGCTGAGCACAGTTTTCTCCCGGCGGTTGTGGGCGCGCTGAATTTCTAGAATCTGCTCGGCCTTGGCCTCATCCCCATCCAATAGGGCGGTTAGCCCTGGTTTATTAAACGGATAAATGGGCGTATTCAAGCAGATATACATAAACTCGGCACAGTAGGTTTTGTTGGCCGAGTCCTTAAAGAAGCGGACGGCGTCTAGGTCACCTAAACAGGCTAGGAGGCCATTACGCATGAATTCTCTCAAGGTGGAGCGATCGCCAATGCGAGTCGGGTCTCCACCATTGTAGTTCTGAGGAAACTGCGCAAAAGGGTTGAGCAGCGCCATCCAGGAAACCACAGAATCCACATAGCCCCGAGCTTGTTGTGGGGTGACACCGTCTGAGAACACCAACCGCTGAGCCACCGCCACAAAGCCATCTTTGCCATACATGCCGTCATGATAGCTATCTGATTCGTTCAGAGCAGCAAATGATGAGATGATCTCACCGTTGTATAGCCGCCGCGCTGGGACGAGTGCCCCAGCATGATGCGCCTCGTTTTTGCCAAACGCTTCCACAAAAATGTCATTCGGTATTTGCTGGCGTGTATCAATGGGAATGCCGTAGCGCTCTTTGTTCCACTGGAATGTGCAAATCAACAGGCCGTCGCGTTCGAGAAACTGAGTAGTATCAGCATGGCCAGAAACCGAATGTCCTTGCGGATCGATAATGTCGATATCGTCGCAAATGCCAATAAATCCAGGGGTTTTGAGGGTTTCAACATCGACGCTCGTCTCGTCGTCTAAAATCACTTGTTTGACAAATAGCCGCTTCATGTCTTCAACAGGTTTACCGACCCAGTTGAGCACAGGCTCATCCCCGATGAGGGCATTAAATCGTTCCAGATCAATGTAATCAGCGGGATAGATCGGCATACCCGGTTCTAATAATGAACCTGGCAACGCAAAGCCATCAGGGGATGGGCTGGTAGCAGGCTCTGGGCTGTTGAGAGGGGTTGGTTGGGATTGAGGGGTGACAGATTCAGTCATAGGATTTAGGGGAACTGATGTCATCGAATGATAACTCCTCTGATCAGATGAATCACCAGGTTGGATCAAGACGGGTCTCTGGTTTGGGTCTGCGAGTCAAACTACCACTCCAGCCCTAGAGTACTCTTTTCTGATTTACTGATTGAATAGAAAGACGTAAATTTAAGCCAACCTGGATTAACTAGCACTACATCATGAGTTGCGTTTGCTCCAGATTGATGACTCAAGTCTCTTGCCCTGGCTCTCATGCTCTGACATACGGTA
>CAZCXK010000059.1:0-33244 GCA_964502605.1 uncultured bacterium | reverse complement strand
AACCTTTCAATCATTGGCTCATCGTGCTGGGTCTACCGTACCCGGTTTATAAATCTCTTAGTCACGCGCATCCAACTGTCAAACGCACAAAAGTCTGTCGCGATCACCGCGCCCCCTCAATGAAGGCAGATTTTTAATCGAGCGTCTAGACTGATAGGCATGTTGGCGTCAGTTTTCTGCTAACCGGCATTAAACCGTTCGATCAGTCAATGAATAGGTTAGTACACGTCTAAATTTTTCACACAAATGACTGCGACTCCTGTTCCTCGACAACCGACTCAGCCTTCTGAACCCAACGGCGGTGAGTCGTCGTCAGATGTGTCGCCTGTCTATGCTTTAAAAGAGCTGGTCTCTCGCCTGCACCGCGAACAAAATAAGGTTCAAGATCTGCTGAGTTCGCTGAGCTTTGCACTCCGCAGCTTCAATAACCTCAATCAATTTTTGGAATTGACGCCTCTCATTGCCAGTCGGGTGACAGACGCAGATGGTGGCGCATTGGTTTTATTTAAGCCCAATGGTCAAATGCGTTTAGAGCGTCTCCACTGCCAGGGCAGTCAGCATTGTCAAGACATCCGTCATGCTCTCGAAGCTGCGACTCGTCAGGTTGCCGGTATCACGCCAGGTAAGCCAGGGCGTCATCCAGACTCGTCAGAACTGATGCCTGCTCCAGCTCATCTGATGGTTGAGTTAGATCATCAGGTTGGTCAACTGCTGGGGCCAGATGTGCAATTATTCGGCACTCCCATTCTTGTCCGGAATGTTGAACGAGGTCGGCTCTATATATTTAGCCGTGATCCTGATTATGTATGGACAGAAACCCGTCAAAAGCTTGTACGCTTGGTTGCGGATCAGACTGCTGTAGCCATTGAAAATGATGAGCTAACAGCGGAGCTGCGCAAGAAGGAGCGACTTGATCGAGAACTCGAAATTGGGGCTGAAATTCAGGTTCAGCTATTGCCTCGTCAATGTCCAGAGATTTATGGAGTCGAATTGGCCGCCCGTTGTCAAACGGCTAGCCGCGTAGGTGGCGACTATTACGATTTTATTCCGGTCAATTATGATCAAATTCGATCTCGTAAGTCTACGCCTCGAGAATTGGGTCATTGGAGCGTTGCCATTGGAGATGTGATGGGCAAAGGCGTCCCCGCAGGGTTGATTATGACTATGCTGCGCGGTATGCTGCGGGCTGAGGTGTTAAACCGACATTCTCCGGCTCGCATTTTGCAGCATCTCAATCAGGTCATGTATGGAGATTTGGAGAATTCTAATCGCTTTGTGACGCTGTTTTATTCAGACTATGATCCTCAAACGCGGGTGCTGTCATATAGCAATGCGGCTCACAACCCGCCGCTGCTTTGGCAAGCTGCTACCCAGTCGGTGCGCTCACTCGACACCTTGGGAATGCTTATTGGCCTAGATATGGAAACTCAGTATCACGAAGCTCAGGTGCAGCTTCAGCCTGGAGACATGATTATCTACTATACCGACGGGTTTACTGATGCGGCTAATCCTAAGGGCGATCGCTTCGATGAAGAAAATTTGACGCAGACATTTGAGTGGGCCTGTCGATCAGGCTATACCCCTGATGCGGTTCTCAATCATCTCTATGACTCGGTGCAGCAGTTTATTGGCCCCAACCGACACAATCAAGATGATATGACGCTGATTGTGATGCAAGTGACGCCATAAGCCTCTCTATGGCTAAACTTTTGGATGGGTGATTTCACCCAAGCAGAGCCTATAACCAGTATTTCCTTGTTCTCCAGAGTTGGGCAAGATTATAAGTCTAGAAAAATATTGGGAAAATCGAGCGGCGAATTACTCTAAGTGTGGGAGACTAGGGTTCAATTTGATAGTTCGTCGAATTCGTTTAACCCATTGTGTGAGGACGCATCATGTTACTTGTTCATGTTGCCCAGCCCCTGATAGATACTGTTTTTGGGGTGATAGGGTGGAATACAATTTGGCACGGTACGGCCTTGTCTCCATCAGATTGGCTCACCCTTGCCCAGCAATTTGAAACGGATGTTTTTGCAGACTTCCGAAACTTTTTAACGACGTTTATTGAGTCAGGGCAAATTTGGGCCTTGGTTATCGGGTTTATTTTGGGATACATACTCCGTAGTTTGACGAGCTACGGTTGAGCCGTTTTACAAGGTGACTGATTTGGGTAACGAACAACCGCAACAAACCTGGAGTCAGCGATTTGAGTCGGCATTGCACCCGGCGATCGCCCAGTTTAATGCCAGCATTGGGTTTGATATTGAACTGATTGAGTATGACATCATCGGCTCTCAAGCCCATGCAAAGATGCTGGCGCACACAGGTATTCTCTCGGCGGAAGAGGGATCGCAACTAGTCGCTGGATTAGAGCAAATTCTCTATGAATATCGCCAGGGGCAGTTTAATCCTGGTGTTGATGCCGAGGATGTACACTTTGCGGTTGAGCGTCGCCTGACCGAACTGATTGGGGCCGTGGGCAAAAAACTGCACATGGCGCGATCGCGTAATGATCAGGTTGGCACTGATACGCGCTTATATTTGCGCGATCAGGTTCGGCTGATCCAGCAGCAAATTTGCGGATTTCAAACTGCACTCCTGACTCTGGCTGAGCAGCATGTCGAGACGCTAATTCCGGGATATACCCATTTGCAGCGGGCTCAGCCGCTGAGTCTGGCGCACCACCTGTTGGCCTACATTGAGATGACACAGCGAGACTGGGAACGCCTCAATCAGATCTATACCCGCGTCAACATTTCGCCCTTAGGCTGTGGCGCACTTGCAGGCACAACGTTTCCCATCGATCGCCACTTTGCTGCACAACTGTTAGGGTTTGATACCGTTTATCGCAATAGTCTAGATGGGGTGAGCGATCGCGACTTTGCCATCGAATTTCTCTGCGCGGCCAGTCTCATCATGGTGCATTTGTCGCGCCTGTCTGAAGAAGTCATTCTTTGGGCATCGGAAGAATTTTCTTTTGTGACGCTCAATGACAGTTGCTCAACCGGGTCTAGCATTATGCCTCAGAAAAAAAACCCGGATGTGCCTGAGCTAGTACGGGGTAAAACAGGCCGAGTATTTGGCCATCTTCAGGCGTTGCTGGTGCTGATGAAGGGATTGCCCCTCGCTTATAACAAAGACTTGCAAGAAGATAAGGAAGCGCTGTTTGATGCGGTGAAAACCGTGCACTCTTGTTTAGAAGCTATGACAATTCTGTTTAACGAGGGGCTTAGCTTTCAAACTCGACGCCTGAATGAAGCAGTCGCGGAGGATTTTTCTAATGCCACGGATGTTGCAGACTATCTTGCGACCAAAGGGGTGCCGTTTCGAGAAGCCTATAACCTGGTTGGCAAGGTTGTGAAAACATCACTGGCAGCAGGCAAGCTGCTTAAAGATCTGAGCCTAGACGAATGGCAAGCTCTCCATCCAGCATTTGAAGCAGATATCTACGAGGCGATCGCCCCTCGTCAGGTTGTAGCAGCTCGGAACAGCTATGGTGGAACTGGGTTTGAACAAGTTCGTGTTGCTTTACAACAGGCGCGATCGCATCTTGAAACAAACCTCACGGCATAGCTCCGATCTGACAAAGAATGCCGATGTTCTAAAGCTCCTCGGTTGAGGAATCTGCATTGATAAATTGTAGTAACCTGATGGAACGATGCTTCTAGTCTTTGGCTAGTCTCTGGTCAACAGACAGGTTTGACTCTGTCGAGCACAACCCATCAGGATAAAGGTGGTTCGTAGTACGCAGGGTCTCTCTCGTTAGTTTTGGTACGTTTTACAGATGCTGCACCTAACCTGAATCTGGTCTGCCTTGGTGCTTTTATGTTGATTTTTTACACCATCTCCTGATGAGTGAGCAATCTCCACCCCCTCCGCAGCAGCGTTTTAACATTGATCGTGCCTCCATTGCTGACAGCCAAGTCGGTGGGCAAGCAGGGCACGATTTGGTGCAAAATCAAGGATCAGGCAATGTCTTTAAGGATGTCATCCTAAACGTTTTTCAAGCTGAGCAATCGCATCACAGCGGCGGTGCCGCTCAACAAGAGGATCGCAACCGTCAGGCGTTGCTCCAGAAAGTTGAAAACTATTGGGTTAATGGCGTGCTTGACCACTCAGTGCAGGCGCAATCGCCCATTCACCTAAATTTAGAGACTCGGCCAGACGCAGTGATCGCCCCCTGGACTGTTGTTGATCATGCGCTGGATGCCCAAGCACAGTGTTTGCCATCAGAGACGCGTCTGATTGACCTCTTTAATGACATGGGGGAAGGGCGATCGCTCCTCATCTTGGGAGAGCCCGGATCTGGAAAGACGACGCTAATGCTGATGTTGGTACGAGATCTAACTGCTCAAGCAATGGCAGATGGCGATCGCCGCATTCCTATTGTGTTCAACCTGTCATCTTGGATGGCTCGATACCACTCTCTTGATGAATGGCTAATTGCCGAACTCAGTGCCAAATATCAGGTGCCATCATCGGTGAGTCAGAAATGGCTGACTCAGCAACAGTTGCTCGTGTTTCTGGATGGCTTAGATGAAGTGCGCCCCAGTCAACAAGATGATTGCGTGCAGGCGATCAACCAGTTTTATCAGGCGCATGGCCCAGAGGTCGTTGTGTGCTGTCGAGTCAAGGTTTACATGGCGCTGCAACATCGTTTAGCCTTGCAAATGGCCGTTTGTGTGCGATCGCTAACGCCAGATCAAGTGGGGCACTACTTGCGATCGCTTGGCGATGACCTATCGGGTCTCAGAGCCCTGCTCAAGCAAGATGACACTCTCAGCGATCTGGCATGTACTCCGCTGATTCTTCACATTATGACCTTGGCTTATCAGGGGCTCCCAGCAGCCGATTTGCTGCAGCAACGTTCAGCTAGCGTATTATTTGATGCCTACATTAGTCGCATGCTGCAACGCCGAGAAGCGAAGCAGTCCTATTCTGATCAGCAGTTGATGGCTTGGCTTACCTGGCTCGCGCAGCAGTTGGCGCGGACTTCTAACACACTGTTTCTAATCGAGGAAATGCAGCCCAACTGGCTTCGCACGGCTCCACAACAGTTGACCTACCAAATTGGAGTCAGGATATTATTCTTTGCCTTTTGGGGGAGCTTGCATGTTGGCTTGCTGGCGGGCTTACTCAATGCCCCTGAGTCCACTGCCTTTGCAACTGGCATTGCTATTAATGCAGCGTTCTATGGCATCGTCGGTGGAATTATCTATGGGGTGATTGGCGGCCTTAGCAGTCGTAGGATGCGGTTGGGCTGGGCTGGTCGCCTTGGCAATAGTCTGCTACTAGGAGCCACCTTTGGCCCGATCTTTGGATTGACGTGGCACAAGGTTGAGGTGGGTATTGCCTATGGCACCATGTATGTGCTCGTCGGGATGCTGATTTATGATCCTATCCATCGAGATATTGACCCAATTGAGACGATCTCTTGGTCATGGCGCAAAGCAGCCAACCGACTAGTCATTGGAGCCATGATTG
This sequence comes from uncultured bacterium, assembly GCA_964502605.1. Taxonomy (GTDB): domain Bacteria; phylum Cyanobacteriota; class Cyanobacteriia; order CAZCXK01; family CAZCXK01; genus CAZCXK01. Next base: position 27,760 of record CAZCXK010000059.1, on the reverse strand, counting down.
GGGTCTTGCTCTACGTTTTTACCAAAGATTTTGTGATTCCCAATCAGGACGGTGCGATTCCAACTCTGTTATTTGGGTTGATGGGGCTTGTGATCGCCATGATTTTTGGATTTTCTCAGGGCACCCATGTCGAACAATATGCACTGCCCAATCAAGGAATATGGCGATCGCTTACTAATGCCATCATTCTGTTTCTCATGATTGGGGGTATCACGGGGCTGCTCGTCGGTATCTTGCAAGGACTGCATTTAGGATGGGCGCGGGGACTTGCCTTTGGTGTGGTTAATGGGCTAATTTTTGGGATTTTAGCTGGGCTGATTGGTGGACAAGGCTCCGGAATTGCCTGCCTCAAGCACTTCACACTCCGGCTGCTGCTCTGGGGGTATCGCTATACGCCCTGGAACTACGCTCAGTTTCTCAACGAGGCGTGCGATCGCATCCTGTTACAAAAGGTGGGGGGTGGGTATGTGTTTGTCCATCGCTCACTACTTGAGCACTTTGCCCAGCTACGCCTGACTCATCTGCGCAGTGGACGACGATAAAGGTGCGGAAATCCCCAGTTCTGCAGTACTCAGAACCGAATCTAATAGGGCGATCGCTGTCGCTACCATAACAAGTAGAGAGATGCAACTCTCTTACTACACTTAGAGTTCAAACCTATGGAGGTCGGAACAATGGCATTGACTCGTTGGGAACCGTTTCGAGAAATTGATACCCTTCAACGGCAAATGAATCGATTGTTTGAGGATTTTTCACCCCCGGTTTCTCGCTTGGCAAATGGCGGACTCACCTTTGCACCTGCCGCCGAACTCAGTGAGACTGATGATGCTGTTCACCTGAGGCTCGAAATTCCCGGTATCGACGCTAAAGACCTCAACATTGAAGTCACTGCAGAGGCGGTTTCAATTAGCGGTGAGCGGAAGTCAGAACAAAAAACCGAAGAAGATGGCATCACCCGTAGCGAATTTCGATATGGCAAGTTCCAGCGCGTGATTCCTCTGCCTGCTCGGATTCAAAATGCCGACGTTAAAGCTGATTATAAAGACGGCATTTTGAACCTGACTTTGCCAAAAGCAGAAGAAGAAAAGAACAAAGTTGTCAGAGTTAATCTAAGCTAAAGGGTCGGGCACGCAACTGATGACCTGTTGAACTTAAATACACGCGTTCGTTGAGCTAGAGTTTGTCAGGTTAAGGGGCGTCGTTCAGACCAGAGATTAGCCCAATAGTGATCCTGTCAGATGATGAATAGATCTATCTGATGCTTACGAAGAAAAAGTTGTATGGGCACCCAAGTGGGTGCCCTTCCTGACATCGTCCAAATTCTTAGCATATGAATTCTATGTGCAAAGCCTGATTTAGTCAAAACACCAGACATCTAGACTTGTTTCATCATGCCCCCGAGCAACTGTCATAATGTTGCCCTCTGTAGAGGGTTGCTCAGACTTAAATCAAGTATGACGTTGATATCGCACCCGGAGAAAAGTGATGCCATCCCATCCGCAACGATTTCGCCCGCTTCGACAGATTGGCAGTTATTTGATGATAGTTCTGTTTAGTGTGGCCATTACACTGGCGACACTAAACATTTTTCCCTCTGCGTTTTTACCTAAATCCTATGCAACCTCTGCTGTGCCTGCGCGCCAGGCTCAGGTTGAGAGTGCAAACCTAGCACAAAGCCCAGTAGTCAATCCGTTGTCATCACAAACGGTGGATCCACGAAACTTTGTAGCGGCTGCGGTCAGGCAAGTGGGGCCTGCTGTCGTTCGCATCGATACCGAACGAGTGGTAACCCAATCGGCTCCTGATCCGTTTTTTGACGATCCCTTCTTCCGCCGATTTTTTGGAGATAATGCTTTTCCTCAGATGCCAAGGGAGTTTCGTCAGCGTGGCCAGGGGTCAGGATTTATCGTAGATCGCAGTGGCATTATTTTGACGAATGCTCATGTGGTCAGTGGTGCAGAGACGGTGTCTGTTTTGCTGAAAGATGGACGCACCTTTCAAGGAGATGTGCGCGGAGCCGATGAAACCCTAGATTTAGCTGTAATTAAAATTGAGGGTGATAGTTTGCCTGTTGCTCGGCTGGGCAGTTCTGATGATGTACAGGTGGGAGATTGGGCGATCGCCGTTGGTAATCCGCTAGGGCTTGATAATACAGTGACGCTGGGCATTGTCAGCACCCTCAATCGCTCGAGTTCTCAAATTGGAATTCCAGATAAGCGCATCGATTTTATTCAAACTGATGCTGCGATTAATCCAGGTAATTCAGGCGGCCCTCTGCTCAATGATCAGGGTGAAGTCATTGGCATTAATACAGCTATCCGTGCGGATGCTGAAGGCATTGGGTTTGCCATCCCCATCGATATTGTCAAATCGGTGCAAGACCGACTGGCTCGGGGCGAAAGCATTCCGCACCCGTTTATTGGCATTCGCATGAGCACGCTGACACCAGAAATCGCCAAAGACATTAACCGCGATCCAAATGCGGAGATTACTGTGCCTGAAGTCGCTGGGGCTCTGGTGGTTGAGGTGATGCCCAATAGCCCCGCTGCTGAGGGTGGGCTGCGTCGAGGGGATGTCATTACCCAAATCGCAGGCAACGCTATCACATCAGCTGAACAGCTGCAGCGTCAGGTTGAGCGCAGTGATATTGGCCAACCGTTACGCTTTACCGTTCAACGGGGCGATCGCACTCAGCAACTCTCGATTCGCCCTGGAGAATTGCAAAACCTAACTCGACAACGCTAAAGGGCTGTGCCTGATTGCTTCAAGTGATGAGCATCAATCAAATCCCCGGCTTTGATGTTGAGACTCGAATGGGTGAGGGTAAACTAAACCCCAACCCAGAAGTCGGGGATTAAGCTGCTGATCTAAGCGAGTTTTAATCAACAATGTCTGCACACTTCAACAAATTTGATAAAGTTGCAAGGAGTAGGTGAGTCAGATGCTGATGATAGCCGCTAAAGGGGAGTTTGGTGAATCCGAGATTGGCATCCCTCGCGACCGCAATGGATCATTTGAGCCACAGTTGATTGCCAAGGGACAGACCCGCTTCAATGGCTTGGATGACAAGATTCTATCGCTCTATGCCCGTGGCATGACCACAAGGGACATCCAGGCGCAGTTGCAGGAGTTGTATGGGGTAGAGGTATCCCACACCCTGATTTCTAACGTCACAGAAGCCGTGGAGCAAGAGCATAAACTCTGGCAGAATCGCAGTCTGGATGCGATTTACCCCATCATTTACTTTGATGCTCTAGTCGTCAAAGTGCGGCATGTAGCTTGCTTCCCGCAGGGTAGGACGGGTGATCAACAAAGCCATCCACCTGGCGTTGGGAGTGAACCTGGCAGGCCAGAAGGAGCTTCTGGGGCTGTGGATGACTCAAAATGAATCGTCAAAGTTCTGGCTTTCCGTGCTGACGGAGTTGCAAAACCGGGGGGTTAAAGACATCTTCATTGCTTGTGTTGATGGACTAACAGGCTTTCCAGAAGCGATTGAAGCGGTCTTTCCTCAGACGACGGTACAGATCTGTATTGTTCACATGGTGCGAAACTCCTTGAGCTATGTTTCTTACAAAGACCGTAAAGCCGTCGCCGCTGGCCTCAGAGCCATTTACACCGCTGCCACTGAAACTGAGGCAGAGCAAGCTTTAGTTGACTTTGCCGAACGCTGGGATAAACAATACCCCACCATCAGCAAATCCTGGATCAACCACTGGAATCGGATCATTCCCTTCTTTGCTTTTCCCCCTGATATTCGTAAAGCGATCTACACCACCAATGCCATTGAATCAATGAACATGACCCTGCGTAAGGTCTTGAGAAATCATCGTTCCTTCCCAACGGATGAATCCGCTATGAAAGTGATCTACTTAGCGATCACTAACATTTCTAAAAAATGGACGATGCCGATTCGAGATTGGAAAGCGGCTTTAAATCGCTTTGCTATTGAATTTGAAGGCAGATTTCCACTGTAATATTCCTCTCTTGACACAAACTACTTTACAAACCCGAACTAGAAACACATATTGTACTCGCTGTACGTGTTGAACTAATCACTAGAGAAACCGCTCAACCAATCCTCGCTCAATGTGAATCTACAGGTAAATTGCTTCGTGCCCTCCTTCGCGCCCTACAAAAAACTTGATAGGTTCCATATTGCCTACTCCCCACTCCCCCACTCCCCATTCCCCATTCCCCACTCCCCCTGACCTAACAAGAATGGCGATAGCGGACAAACTCAGAACCATACGCTAACGAAAGATTTTCCGGCGAGAGGGCGTAGTCAGGAATGCCCTGGCAGAGTAGGGTTTGATTCATGCACAGGACGCGATCGCAACTGCGACGCACCATGTCTAGGTCGTGGGAAATCTGCAAAATTGCCCATTCTTGTTCCTGCTTGAACTGATAAAGCAAGTGGTAAAAATCGGACTCACTTCGCACGTCTAAGCCCGCCGGAGCTTCATCGAGAATCAGCAGGCGACGAGGATGAACCAGACAGTACGCAAGCAGCACCCGCTTTGTTTCCCCGCCAGACAATCCACTGACCAGATGATCGCGCAAGTGCCATGCCTCCACCTGCGTCAACGCTTTCCGCACTGCCTGGTGGCGTGCCCGTTCTCCCATCCAGGGCAATTGCAGCCCTACCCGATCCCAACCCAGTCCCACTAATTCGGATACTGTGATGGGGATGCGGCGATCGAACAAAAAGTTCTGCGGTAAGTAAGCGACGTATTGCCGCACCTTAGGTGGTAAATAGCCCTTGGGAGACAGGGGATGCCCCAGCACCCAAACATCCCCCGACTGACGCGGCAAAATGCCCAGCACCGCTTGAATTAGAGTACTTTTTCCAGCTCCGTTTGGTCCCACGATGGCAGTGTCCGTTCCCGGCTGTACTGAAAACGACACATCTTTCACTGCCAGGTGAGTTTCACGGTAAACCGTTAATCCGTTAACGACTAAGACCGGATCGTTCAAGTGCTGACTCCTGATTGCCCAAGAAAACGACTGTTCAAAACTTCAAACCAACACGCTGGAGCACCACTGCCATAGGTTGCGGCACCCAGAGGGAGAGCCACGCCTGGTTTGATGCCTCGAAGCTGGCTACCAAACTTTCAGCATTCTGGCGCATGATGGTGAGGTAGTAGTCCGGCTGAACTGCTTCGGAACTCCCCGTTTCGATGGGGTCGAACATACTGACGCTGATGTTGAGGTCGTTGGCGATCGCCTTAAAGGACTCCTGCCCGACTTGGGGTTCGGTCAGGATGGTCTTCAGCCCTTCCGCCTGCACCGTTTCCATCACTCGCTTCACATCCTCAGGGGATGGATTCTCTTCGGGGATGCCTACCAGTGTTTCAGATTGCAACCCATAGCTATCGGCAAAGTAGGGGGCAAAGTCATGGAAGACCACAAAGGTTTGCCCTTCAAAGGGAGCCAGCTTTTCTGCAATCTCGGCATCCAGTGCTTCCAGTTCAGCAATAAAGGCTTCAGCGTTTGCCGCGTATTCTGCTTCACCGTCTGGGTCAGCGGCGGTTAACCCATCCCGAATGTTTTCCACCTGAGCGATCGCCCGTTTTGGATCAAGCCAGATGTGGGGATTGAACTCCCCATGATGATGATCGTGTCCGGCTTCAGTATGGTCATGGTCGTGGTCTTCTCCTTCGGCATGATCGTGATCATGGTCATGATCATCTGCGGCGAGGGTGGCAATGCCTTCGCTGGAGTCAATAATTATCATGTCAGCATTTTCAGCATTCTCGATCATGTCATCCAGGAAAAACTCCATCTCTAGGCCATTTTTCACCAGCACATCAGCAGTGGCGATCGCCTGAACATCTCCCGGTTTTGCCTGATAGTCGTGAGGCCCCATATTTGTCGGCAGCAGTTGGCTTACTGCAGCGCGATCGCCCGCTACCGCTGTTGTGAACTGAGTCATGGGTAAGAAAGTTGTTACCACCTGCAACGGATCATCTGGAGCAGAGGAAACTTCCGCATCTGATTCTGCTTCGCTGGTGGGGGTTGGAGTGGCACAACTACCCAAACCCAGGGCGATCGCCCCCACTGCCACAAGCGAAACTCGTTGCAAATTACCAGAAACACAGCTCAAAAAGTGAAATGTCATGATGATGTTCTTTTGACGAAAGAAAATAGTGCATTGTCAGTCAATGTGAGTCAATCGTTATTGTCGTAGGGCGATCGCCGCTTCTTTGGCGAAATAGGTCAAAATCACATCAGCTCCCGCCCGTTTCATGCTGGTCAAGGTTTCCAGCATCACCGTTTGCTCATCAATCCAGCCCTGCTGCGCCGCCGCTTTGACCATTGCGTATTCCCCGCTGACGTTGTAAGCAGCGACAGGTAAGTTGGTATGTTGCTTAATACGGCAAATTACATCCAGATACGCCAGAGCGGGTTTTACCATCACAATGTCTGCCCCTTCTGCAATATCGAGATCCACTTCCTTCAAAGCTTCTCTGGCGTTTGCTACATCCATTTGATAGGTTTTCTTGTCGCCAAACTGGGGAGCCGAATCCAGGGCATCACGAAACGGCCCGTAATATGCCGAGGCATATTTGGCGGAGTAAGCAAGAATGCCCACGTTCATCCACCCGTCCGCATCCAGTGCCCGACGAATGGCTCCGACTCGACCATCCATCATGTCTGATGGAGCCACGAAATCGGCTCCAGCTTCCGCTTGCACCAGAGCTTGCTTCACCAACACTGCAACGGTTTCATCGTTGAGAATTTGTCCATTGTTCACAATGCCGTCATGTCCCTCGCTGCTGTAGGGATCGAGCGCCACGTCAGTGATCACCAACAGTTGAGGAACCGCCTGCTTGATAGCTCGTACCGCACCGGGAATCAAGCCATCGGGGTTATAGCTTTCGGTTCCAGCATTATCTTTTTGGTGATGAGGAATGAGTGGAAAGAGAGCAATTGTCCCAATGCCTAGGTCATACACCGCCTTTACCTCATCCAGCAATAGATCAAGGGAATAGCGAAAACAACCGGGCATCGAGGGCACGTTCTCCCGCCGCCCTTCACCCTCCATCACAAACAGTGGATAAATCAGGTCATCCACCGTCAGCACCGTTTCGCGCACCATCCGCCGCTGCACATCCGAACGACGGAGCCGACGTGGACGGCACACCGAGACATCAACAGGAGACCCATAAGGAGCCCCAGACTTGGCAGCCACTTCTGCGGCAGAAGCTAAGGCAGATTCGGAAGGAGACGAAATTGGCATAGACAACATAAATTGAGAATGATTATCATTCTTGAACATACTACACTACTTTTTCTTAGATGCACCTGTTCCAGATCTAAAAAGTGACAGTGTTTTTAGGGCGTTTCGTCAAAGGACGGCCTGAACGCTTGAATGGCAAGCGCTATGCCATCCAAAATCTAAAATCCAAAAATTTATGATTCCGACTCACTGCACGCCCGCTCAAACTGCGGTGCTCCAGGCATTGCAGCGCCAATACCAACCCATCTCCGCCCAAGCGCTCTACACCCTAATGCGGCAGCACCAGCGAATTGGGCTGGCAACGATCTATCGCTCGCTCGATGCACTCAAACGATTGGGATTGGTACAACATCGGGTAACACTGGATGGAGAAACGCTCTACAGCGCCGTAGAACAAGATCAGCACTACATGACCTGTTTGCACTGCGGGCAATCCTTCCCTCTTGACGGTTGCCCCTTAGAGGCTATCGCGGCACAATTGCAAGGCTCCAGTTCATTTACGATCTACTACCACACCCTCGAATTCTTCGGACTCTGTGAACCCTGTGCCCTTCAAGAAGTTTGAAGAAATGGAACAGTTCTCTTTTTATCGGGACATGGCAGTCAATGATCCCATCGCTGAGAACTGTCAATATTCCTATCAAGGAGCGGCTCCCGATCCGTTTTACTATCCAGAATTTCATATGAATTTAGCGATTTGAGTTTTGGACTGCATTTATCCGAATCCTTTCCCTTTGGTAGTTTCTGTCCACACTCGCACTTCTCCTCGACTGCCACCAGCGGCGATCGCCCTGCCTGAAGGGTTCCAAGCGAGGCAAGAGAACCCGGCGGGTGCGCCCTGGAGAACCTGGGTGAGGCGGTTGGCTTTGTGCCAGAGGCAGAACCAGCCATCTTCGGCAGCGGAGGCGAGAAGGAGCGACTGAGGCTGAAAGGCGATCGCCCGCACCATTCCCTGATGCGCGTCCAACACCTGAGCATTCCAGCCGACGGACGGATTGCGGTCTTTTGTCCAGACGACAACCCCTTCACCACTGATGGAAGCCAGAAGGAGCGCACCGACTGCCGTTTTGGGCATTGACCAGGCGAGCTGGCGGACTTTCCCTGGAAAGCCCTGCATATGCCAGGGATATGGATTCCCCTCTTCCCATACCAGCACTGAGCGATCGTTATTGCCAGAAGCGAGGTAGGTGCCAGCAGGTGACCAAGCGATCGCCCCACTGGCTCCGCCAATGTCTCGTCCCGTTGGGTCATTGTCCCAGTCTTGCCGCTGCCAGGTTTTAATGCTCTGATTACCGCTGAGGGAGAGGCGATCGCCCTGGGGATGCCATGCCAGATCCAGCACCGAGGAAGACTCAAAATTTAGAGTGGTGATAACGGATTGAGTGGGGGCATCCCACACCTGGGCATAGCACCCCAGACTGAAGGCAAGTTCGGGATAACGAGGATTCCATTGCAGGCGATCGATCCAGGCACGGGGATGCTCTAAAGTCGTGACCAAGGTGAGCGTGCTACCATCCAGCTGCCAGATCCACACCGTTCCCGATTGTCCACCTGCCGCCAGAAATGCGCCATCGGCGGATATTGCCAGGGCATCTACCGATTCTCCCTGCGCCTCCTGCAACACGGTCGTTTCACCCGTCTTTGCTTCATACCGCACCACTTCCCCTGCCGCAGAGCTGGCGGCAAGCCAGGCTCCATCAGGCGACCAAGCGATCGCGGTTATGTAGTCAGAAAGTGATGTTTGCCATGCAGGGTGGAGGAGGTTTTGGGGTTTGGTTTTAGGCATGGGAAGTGGGGAGGGGGGAGTGAGGGAGACGGTAGAAGCTAGGAGCTAGGAGCTAGGAGCTAGAAGGCAATTCCAACCAATCCAAAATCTAAAATCCAAAATTGGAAAGTTTTACACCAAACAATCTCGAAACTGCTCTGCCAGGTTCATTTGCTCTAGGTTGCGACCGATGAAGACCAGCTCATTTTTTCGGGGTTCGTCTGGTTTCCAGGGGCGATCTTGGCGACCGTCGAACAGCATGTGAATCCCCTGAAAGACGAAGCGGTGGTCTTCTCCAGCAATGTTGAGGATGCCCTTCATCCGAAAAATATCCGGGCCGTGATCGCGCAAGAGTTCTCTTAACCAGGCGTTGAGCTTTGCGCCATCCAATTCGCCCGACTCGACCAAGGCCATGGAGCCGACAGTTTCGTCATGTTCGTGCGCTGTTTCGCTGAGAAACTCTGGGTCAATTTGCAGGGCGTTGTTCAAATCAAAGGCTTTGACTCCCAGCAGGGTGTCCATATCAATCTGGGCGTGGCGGGTGCGGTAGATTTTGGCGATCGCATTCATCCCGCGAATGCGCTGCTCCAGTTCCTCTAATTCCGCCTCTGTCACTAGGTCAATTTTGTTCAGTAAAATTACATCGGCAAAGGCAATTTGTTCCACTGCTTCATTGGCTTCCCAGTGTTGCCAGATATGGTGAGCATCCACTACCGTCACCACTGCATCCAACTGGGCTTGCGCCTGCACCTCATCATCCACAAAGAAAGTTTGAATCACCGGAGCCGGATCGGCTAACCCCGTCGTTTCAATTACCAGATGGTCAAACTTGTCGCGTCGCTTCATCAGGTTGCCAATGATGCGAATCAAATCGCCTCTCACTGTGCAACAGATGCAGCCGTTGTTCATCTCAAAAATTTCTTCATCGGCATCTACTATCAACTGGTTGTCGATGCCGACTTCGCCAAATTCGTTGACGATCACTGCTACTTTCTTGCCATGTTCATAGGTGAGGATGCGGTTCAGCAGCGTCGTTTTCCCGGCTCCCAGATAGCCTGTTAGTACAGTCACAGGTACCGTTGTGCGATCGTCGGTGGGATTGATGGCGGCAATCATAAACAACTCCTGACGACTAGCGCATTAGAATGATAATCATTATCGTATTGAGTTGAGTGGGTTGATGCAACCCCATGTTTCATTCAAGCTACTCAGATTTCGTCATGAGCTATTCCGTGTCAATGCGTTCGGGCTTTGCCCACTGCCGAGGGCGATCGCCTTTAGCAGCATCATCCCTGCCAAACTCCGTTGACATCGCCATTGTAGGGGCAGGTCCCCATGCGTTAACCCTGGTGACTCACCTGCTGCAAAAGAAGAAGTCGATGCGGAACCGCTTTGTGGTGCTCGATCCGGCTGGGGCTTGGCTGCGCCAGTGGCAGCACCAGTTTGCCGCCTACGACATTCCCCATCTGCGATCGCCCGTGGTGCAAAGGTGATCATGATGGCGCGGCGCACCTTCTACGAAAAGCTGTTTGATGCCGACCCCGGATGGCTCGGCCCCAAATACCTCAAGGGTTTCCACGCCGAACCTAATTGGGAAATCCGCTGGCACATGATTCAATCTGCTCGCAATGGTGGCTCCCTCACCCCCGCGATTTTCACCAAACTGCGCCAACTGGAATGGGAAGGAAAGCTGTCTTTTTACGAACAGTGCGAAGTCCAGTCGTTGGATTGGAAGAGGGATGCCTGGAAAGTGACCTGCAACCAACTGGACGCTCATGACTGCATCGCCCATCTCTCCATTGACCGCATCTGGCTGGCAACAGGTAGTACGCTGGATGTAGAGCACTGGTCGCTATTGTCCGACATCCGTGCGACCCATCCCCTGCCCCTAGTGAACGGATTGCCTATTCTCGACCCTCATCTGCGCTGGGCAAGCTGCAACCTGTTCATCATGGGCGGAGCAGCAGCACTGCAACTAGGGCCTGTGGCACGCAACCTGTTTGGAGCAAGGCTAGCAAGTGAACGGATTGTGCCTGCGCTGACCAAAAAATTCAGTGGACGATCGAACTTCGTAGCATAACCAAGCGGCGGCAGAGGCACTTCTCCTCTTTGACAACGAATCATTCGTGCCCCATCTTTAATGGAAATGCCGACGACCAGTGAGAACAGCCCAATGAAGGTAGTGTGTTGGACAGAGATCTGAGAGGGTGACAAGCGAATTCGGAGCCAATTTAGATAAAGCTTTGGGAAAATAAGCGAGACCAAAAAACAGGGAGTCTCCTGAAGACTCCCCCAAGCAATATGTTTCCTGCATTTTACCAAACCACCCTCCAAGCCCTATGCTTAATGCAGTGAGCTGTTTAGTCTTGCTATCACCCGTTAAACTCTTCAGCTGAGTGCCGACTCAATGCCCCAAAACAGAAGCGGGTGCTCGATTGAGAGATTTACGATGCTCACAGGTCTGCCACTTCACAATTACTCAGGCTTAGGTAGGCTGGCCGCATCCTGATTGACAGAAAATGTAATTTCTCGTACAGCTCCAGGAGCACCCATTGACTCAGCCTCACCGCTATTGTGAGCTAGAAGCACTCCTCCAGCATTACCCGCCCGAATCGTCAATTGGTTTTCAGCAGTCCAGGTGCGCTCAGTTCCTTCTGGGAGGACGCCTTCAAAGTCTTTCTCGCCATCTACCACAATCCGCAGCCACGACTGATCGGTGAGTTCAATATCGATCCGCAATGGGCTTTCTGGCTCAACTGGAACTGCTGCTGGAGACGGAATGGTCTCAGGTACCTCTCCGCTGGCAACAGATTCACTATCTGATGTAGCTGGAGCGTCTCCATCTACCTCTGTAACTGGTGACGACTCAGCCTGGGGTTCCGGTCGGTTGATCAATGATGAGATGCTTAACAAATACGAGAGCCCACTGACTGCGGCCACAATCAGGAACACGTAGAACGCGTATAAGTGGATTGGGCGCAACTGAGCCGCAGGTGAATCTTTCCAAGACGGTTGAATGGCTCGAATATCTAGATCGGCTGAAAATTCATGGGCAAACTCACTGCCGTTGAGATCTAGGGCTTCAGCGTAGCGTCGAATAAACCCTTGGACGTAAATAGGTTCAGGGAGACGAGCTAGGTCTCCTGCCTCGATCGCCCTCAGCAGACGGGGTTGAATCAGAGTCTTGGCAGCAACCTGCTCAATCGAGAGGAATTGTTCTTCTCGAATCTGACGGAGGCGATCGCCAATGTCTGCAAGTTGTTCTGCTTGTTTTTGACCGGGTTGCGAAATATCTGGATTCATGACTTGTTACTCTCGACGTACCAAAGTCTGCTGGCTAAGTGAATGATGAAGAACATACTTGACTCGTTTGAGCATGAAGAAACCGAGTTTCTTCATCTGTCAACTGACGATAGTGGCCAACGGGTAGCTCACCCAAATCAATTCGCCCAATGGCAACGCGATGGAGTTGAAGAACTGGATGACCAAGCTGGTCAGCCACTCGACGGATTTGACGGTTTCGACCTTCTCGCATCACAACTCTTAAAAGCGTACAATCATTTTCTCTCTGATATCGAAGAATTTCCACATCTGCGGGCAATGTTTGCCTCTCTGACAGCATGACACCGCGTCGCCAAACGCGCAAAACTGAAATAGGCAGACGCCCTTCTACCCAAACATGATACGTCTTCGAAATCCCATGGCGGGGATGCGTTAAGCAGAATGTGATATCTCCATCGTTTGTCAGCAACAAAGCTCCTGTAGAGGCTGCATCCAGTCGTCCTACGGGATGGATGCCACAGCCAATTAACGGGTGCGGCAGCAAATCTAGCACGGTCGAACGTTGCCTGGGATCATGACAGGTCGTCACCACACCAGCAGGCTTGTGCAGGAGGAGATAGATGGAATGGGGGCGATCGCCAGGACGAATAACCACCCCATCGACCTGAATCTGATCTCGATAGGGATTGGCGCGTTGCCCGAGTTGAGCTACACCATCATTGATCTGCACCCGTCCGTCTAGAATCATTTGCTCTGCATGACGGCGTGACGCAATTCCCCATTGAGATAAGATTTTCTGTAAGCGCTCATCCATGCTGAACTGAGACCAATCCCCGTTTAGATTACAGATCTTACAAACTCATCTAGTAAACATTACCCTCAAGCCACACTCTGGCTATGTGCCATGGGGCAGCACCCGTCAAACCTTATGAATACTTTTGCCGAGAGAACTCCCAGACGGCTGGGTTAGGAAGCCTGTGCAATTGTCCGATGATATCGTTTAGGCATGATTCACATCACGCCTGATGTATGCCAGAGATCTCATCGCACATGTGTTAATGTTACAAGATCTGGACATAACACGATATAGCGACCACTCAAACGATCAGCGTAGAGTCGGTCAAGGGTATGAATTCATCCTTGATGAGACTCTAGATACTCTGCCATATTTGTGGCAACAGCTGATTGATATAGGGCCCAAGAGAAGACTTAACAGAATTGATCACGTGTTATCGGTTAATTTTTGAACGTCACTGGCAATCGTAACGGCAAATAAACTCGCAACCAAGCTCCTTGAGATTCAGGATGATTACCGGCTGTAACTGAGCCGCCGTGGGCCTCTACAATTTGCTGCACGATTGATAGCCCTAAACCGCTACTGCTTCCACGCTGAGTGTCACCGCTTCCCACTCCTATAGACTGATAGTTGTCGGCAACGGGGTCTGATATGGACTTTGATGTAGATTCTGATGCTGGCTTTGCCATATCAGGTTGTCTGGATAAGTTGCCAAGGTGCGATCGCTCACCAGGAAGCAAGTAGCGCGATCGCGACGGATCGGCTCGATAAAATCGCTCAAACACCAGCGGCAAGTCATCGTCCTGAAATCCTGGGCCAGTGTCAATCACCTCCAACACAACCTGCTGAGTCGATTGAACCGAGGGTGAGTCAGTATCAGTCAGTGCCAGCTTCACAACAATGTTTTGCCAGGGAGGACTATATTTGATGGCATTATCGAGCAAATTAATCAAAACTCGGTAAATGCGCTGTCGATCAATCTGTAGTATCAAATGCTCAGGCCCTAAATAGCTGAGATTCAGGTTTTTCTTTCGGGCTAAGGGATCTAAATTGATCCAGGCTGCGTGTACTAGATCTACCAAATCAGCATCAACCCAATTTAAGCAGTCGGCTGAGTGCCGATCGAGTTGCCCCAAGTCGAGCAAATCTTCGACTAGATTACTCAAGCGAATGGTTTCATTAATGAGACGTGTTAGCCAGCCTCGAAGAGACGGCTCTAATCGACTTTGCAGCGTCTCTGCTACCAGACGAATCGACGTCAGGGGTGTCTTTAGTTCATGGGCCACATCTGAGGCCCAGCGATTACGCTGTTGCTGGAGGGTAAAGGCCTCCTGGCGATTTTCCAGAAAAATGCCAACGTGATCATGGGGCAGCGGTACTCCAAACCCTCTCATGGCATGGGCTTCTTGCTTGGCAATCCGAGCCGGATCAGCATTGACCGGGTAAAACATCCAGTCAGCTTGGTAGGGCTGATTTGTGCTCCGCGTGTACTCAATGAGCTGATCCAAATCATAAGAACGTACGAGTTCGAGGAGAAGGCGCGGCTCCTGGTTTTGAGCACACACAATGCACAACATATCTCCAGCCTGCGGGTTGCACCACAGCAAACGATTTTCATCGTCAACCTGAAGATACCCAATTGGAGCAATATCTAAAATTTGCCGATAAATATCTAATCGCTGTTCAAGTTCTTCTCGAACTTGCTGCTGGTAAGCGATCGCCAATGATAGCTGTGAAATTGACGTAAACGATGGAGTTGGAGTCTCATCTGGTTTAAGATCCCGGGAAAGAAGGCTGAGACGGTGATCAAAGCGTACTTTTTGCCGACTCCAAATCGCTAAGCCAATCGCTAACCCCACCAGAAACGTCAGGACTTCCACTACCGATACACTTACCTAATGGATTTAAGTCAGCAACATCTGCAAACCATTAAACCTAGTTTACAGCGACTTTACATTTCTCCATTCAGATGTCACTGCCACCCAAGTTTTGAACATCATCCGAAAGGGCGATCGCCCATAGAACGTAGCTCTCTTACCCAAACCGATAGCCAAACCCGCGCACAGTCATCAAATAATCAGGGTTACTGGGATCATGCTCTAATTTCTCTCGCAGCCAGCGGATGTGAACATCAACCGTCTTGCTATCTCCCATAAAATCTGGCCCCCAGACACGCTCAATCAGCTGCTCTCGTGACCACACCCGCCGAGGATGACTCATAAACAGCTCCAAAATCCGAAATTCTTTAGGAGATAGATTTACTTCTTCACCCCGAACAATCACCCGACACTCTTGGGAAAACAACGTAATGTCTTGAAACTTTAGGGTCGATTGCGGAGCTTGGGGATCGGCATATCGATGTCGTCTCAGTAACGCCCGACATCGGGCAATCAGCTCTCTCATGCCAAACGGCTTGGTAAGATAGTCATCCGCACCCAGTTCAAGCCCAACGACCCGATCGGTTTCACTGCCCTTTGCACTCAAAATCAAAATTGGGACGTTGATGCCTTCATGGCGAATCAGCCGACACAAATCTAGGCCGTTGACATAAGGCAACATCAAATCAAGCACAATTAAATCAAGATTGGGTAGACTCACCGAATCTGAGTCACCAGAGTTGCAGGCGATATCGAGAGCCATGCGACCATCTTCAGCTGTTACGACGTCATACCCCTCTTCGGTGAGAGCCAGAGCAATCGTTTCACGAATCAACTCTTCGTCTTCAACGATCAAAATGCGCCCTAGCTTGATGTCATTTGAGGATCTGGGAGCTTCTAACGTCAACATAATAGTAATGAGCGGCAGCGCACTGCGAATAAAACGTTCACGATTGTTACTGGCAATTTATAGCTCACGCAGATTGTAACAGACCCCAGTTCTCTTTTCTTCAGATGTATTGAAGACTTCGGATTTGGTGTGATCTCCTAAAAATCACCCTGGGTCTTTTCAGAAAACGGATGCGCCGGCAGAGTATCCTTGGGAGCGCGGGTTGTCCAATGATCCAAAATGTCTTTGATCAGCGCTTCCTCAATCCATACTTTGACAACGACCGTTAAGGGTAAGGCTAGCACCAAGCCTAAAAAGCCAAAGAAGCTGGCAAAAAAGACTTGAGCACCGAGTGTGACTGCAGGCAATAGCGATACTTGTTTAGCCATCACCAAAGGGCTGACCCAATAGCTCTCTAAATTTTGAATCACAATGTAGAGCACCACAACCGGAATGGCCTTCCAAATTGGGCCTAACAACGCCACCGATAGAGGAAATACAACGCTTAGGGCAGGGCCAATATTTGGAATGAAGTTTAATAACCCTGCCAGCAACGCATGAACTAGCAGCAAATCGATTTGCAGCACCCACAGCCCGATACCGCTCATAACGATTACAAAGATGGAGTTAATGAAGATACCCCCGAGCCAGTTACCCAAGGCAATTTCACACTCAACTAAGATCTCATCAGCTCGCTGTCGATAAAATGACGGAAACAGCCTGATTGCCGCATTTCGATAGGCTCTGGGGTTGGTAAGCAGCATGAGTGCTAGCACCATTACCAACAGAATCTGCAATAAAACGGTAAGCGAGTTGGAGAAGAATGCAAAGAAATTTTGGATCAGATTTTGAATAATCGGTTGCAATTGTTGAGGCAACGTCGATAGATTGGGCACCTCAAGCCGCAATTCAGGAAACCAAGGCGGCGGATTTTCGACGAGGTATTCAATCCGAGTGACAATTTGCTGAATTCCGATAGGAAACAGCTGCAATAAGCGCCGAAACTGCTCAATAAACGGCGGCACAACGAGCGCAATAAATAAAATGCCTAGCAAAATAGCAAACGACAGCGTCAAAATAATAGCCAGACTCCGGCGAATCCGAAAGCGCTGAATTTGGCGAGCCAGACTATTAAGGGCTGTAGCGATGACGATCGCAGTAAAAATGAGGAGCAGCATCTGCCGAATTTTCCACAGAATGATGAGCGCTGCTACCAGGCAGATTAAGCCTATCCAGTCCCCTAATTTCATGTCATCACTCTGACTCCTGACAAGCTCTGACGAGTTCACGTTAGGCTCAGTGAGAACGTGAACTGAATGCCGGGTTTGAGCCCTATTCTCAACAATATTTGTTGCGATCGCTCTCTAAAAAACTTGATTAGCCGTGTGCATGTGCTGAACGCTACTCATGAGTGCATTCTACGATGTTCAGGTATGAACAGATTCAATCTAATGGCATAGAGCGAGGGCTAATCGTTGGCCTGAAGGGGGGCGACTCCTTCTGCGAGTCTGGCTCAGCCCTACTCTCGATAGCGGGTGATTTAGGGTGATGTGCTTACTTGGCTGCAGCATTGCAATAGGTGTTGACATTATTCACCAACGGCTCTTCCTGGCTGGTTGCGCTGCGGAGCTGTTGATAGGCTTGCTCTGCAGCTTGAGCTTGTTCAATGATGGGCACGTTGGGTTGACCATCAACCACATTGACCAATTCTCGCGTTGCTTTACTGGTGCTGGTATATAGCGTAATGAACTGCTGCTGATAGCTGCGGAGTTGTTCATCACTCAATTCGATTGATTGTAGATCACCTGCAGCTTGATCGACGATTTCGGCAACCTGCAGATGAGCAGCCGTGTCGTCAGGCCCGGTCGTTTGAGTGAACGCTTGAACTTCATTAACTGTGCGGTTAGCAATCTCAATCAGGCGATTGCACTGGATCACCTTGCTCTCTCCACACCCTGCCACTAGACTGATGGTGGCGATCGCCCCGACCATCATGGCAGAGTGATTTAGGCATTTATTAGCATGTCTCTTCCAAAACATAGTGGTCTCCTAAAACCGAATGAATGAGCCCAAACACACATCTCAAAAAGAACGTTAATCAAGAGGGTTTAGACGGCTCATTTCCCAGGTTGTATATGTCCCAATGGGGCTCCAAACGACGTAAGGAATCAGCAAAACCGATGCCCACACCGACGTGGGCGCTACTGCGATCGCAAGCAAGGTTCCTAGGATAGCACCTGTGCCACCAACCAGGGTACCCACCCTTAGACGGCGAACCCACAACATCAATGGCGTGTAGGCCAGCGTCACCGCTTCTAGCAGGGCATAGACCCCCATCCAGAGCCAAGTCTGTTGGCTCCCCGGATTGGACTCCCATATTAAAATGGCCGATCCGGCAGCACAGATAAAAATAACTGTCCAGATTAGGGGAATGGCCTTCTCGAAGACGAGCCATCTCGGTCTTTGGAGTCTTCGAAACCAGCCTGCTCCCTGTGGTGTAATCAGGAGATTACTGGCTAGAGCCAGCAAGATAGTAACGCCACCAATCACCATCCAAGACCTGATCATGGGCTGATTCTCATGAATTGACTGAATTATTGCGAATTGTTTTGCACCGTACCCTAAAATTCAGGGACTCTCAAACCCCAAAAGTATGTTGACGGCATTGGTTCCAATTGCATCAACAGCGTAGCCGCCTTCCATGACAAATAAAGTCGGCACACCCACTTGGGCGATCGCCTGCCCCATGCGAGCGTAGTCATCTTCCTGAAGACGGAATTTAGAAATTGGATCACCCTCAAACGTATCAACGCCTAATGAAATCAGTAACGCATTGGGACGATAGGTCTGAAGGGTGGCGATCGCATCAGTCAGCGCCTGAGAATATACTGCCCAGTCTGTGCCCCAACGCAGAGGATAGTTGCGGTTAAACCCCGTGCCCGCAGCGATTCCTATCTCATCGTCGTAGCCTAGAAAATAAGGGTAATCTTGCAGCGGGTGGGCATGGATCGAGACAAACATCACATCTGCTCGGTCATAAAAGATGGCCTGTGTGCCATTGCCATGATGGTAGTCGATGTCGAGAATGGCGACCCGATCGGCTCCAGCATCTCGAAACGCTTGAGCGGCGATCGCCACATTGTTCAAAAAACAGTAACCACCTAAAAAATCTTTTCCGGCATGGTGTCCGGGTGGGCGACAGAGTGCAAACGCCGCTGGTTGGCCCTGAGTAATGCGGGCCTGCCCGGTCAGTGCTACGTTGGCAGAGGAGCTAGCAGCAACCCATGTGCCTGAAGTGATAGGCGTTCCTGCGTCAAATGAGTAGTAGCTGAGCTTGCCATCAATCACCTCAGGAATGCGATCGCTGCGCATGGTGCGAATGGCCCAGTTGAGTGGCAGAGCATCATAGTCACCATGTTCGATGCGCCAGTGCTCCCAAGCCGTTTGCAGAAACGCCACATAGCCCGCATCATGAACGCGCACAATCGGCTCGACCCCAAACGTATCTGGAGCTATGACTTCACCCATCTGAGCATTTTTGACAGCCGCCAACACCATCTCAGCGCGTCGTGGCATTTCAAAGGGCGGCATCAGCTTGCCATCGTTGAGCTCTGCGGTGGCATGATGACGGCGATGATCGTCGCTATAAACCGTAATCATGGCAGCGTGCTACGCAGTTTTTGCCGAGTGCAGCCGCTCAAGAAGGCGCTCATGCACGGCCTGCTGGGTCGAACAGGCAATCAAGTCTAAGTCGTCTTGCGATAGTGTGTTGCCCAATTCGTCTTGAAGCACGGCCATAAGCTTATCGTGAGCCAGATACCCCTCGGCGGCGGCAAGATCTGCAGAAGCAAGATAGGCATGGGCATTAGCTCCCACGTCTAGCCCTGCCTGGATATCACACCCAACGGCATCTTCGAGCTGCATGGCCTGAATCAGGCGACTCTCGTTAAAGGTAAATGGCATGGAATCCTCCAGTTGTAGATATGTTAGCCAATGAGGGTATCTGTCTCTGCATCATAGGACTCAAAATAAACTAAGTCATCTTTATCGAGGTCAGCGCCACAGCCAATCATCTGCCGTTTGCTATAAAACGCTTCGGCTGTGGGCAGGGCGTGGAGGCCAATCCGTCCACTATAGCCCAGTTCTAAACTGCGCCAGATGGCAAAGTCAAGCATTGCACTACCGACGCCCTTATAGTCTGGGATGTCATTCAAGGAAGGGCGATTCCAAGGAGCCGTGGCTAAAAAATCGACATAGACTAAGCTCTTGCCTGCAGTGAGACGGGCGCGATGAAAGTCAACTTCAAGCATCATGAGCCCCTGCGTAATGTTCTGGCATTCGACTGCGTATTTCTCATAATTGAGCAAACCTTCGGTGATTTTTTGCTTACGCAGCCAGTTCCAGTGGCGATCGCCTTGGTCAGAATACTCTAGCCGGGGCTGCCAATCATGCTTGAAGTCATCAAGATGCCGATTAGTTAATGTCACCAGCTTTGCATTCATCATGCGCTGGTCGCGAGTGCGAAATAGCTTGATGTTAAATTTGACTTTCTTCTGCAAAACCGATGATTCGCTGATGGTGATCGTCAGAGAAGAAGAACCTCTGATTTTTCTTTGTCGAGAGATTCAAAATATAGTTTTTCACCCTGAGCGATGCGCTGTTCGATGACAGCCATCATTCTGAGAGCCTGTCGCACAATGGCAGACTTGCTCATGCCTTTTTCTTCACTGAGCTGTGACAACAGTTCTAACTCAGTATCCGAAAGATTCAAAGAGATCAGCGTTTTCTTGTTCAAGTGTTCATCCCTCTTGACTGAGTCTCTGTAATTAAGTGCCTGCAACGGTGCAGATGGGTGATCTATATATATTTTATATATGTTTTATATCATAGCAGAAGGTAGAGGGAGGGCAGAAGGTAAAAAGCAGAGGGCAGAAATCTAGAGCTGCCATGCGGTAAGCGCCGCCGTTTAATCTGGCCTTGACTTTAGGATGACGGCTACATACCTGCGATCGCGATGGTCAGACAATTGAGCAGAGCGGGATGATCAGGGCAGTATGAGTGGATCTATATGAATAGCTCAGTCAGCCAGGATGGCGATTTCTGCATCGGTGAGCAGGTATAGGTCGTAAACCATCTGGTCAATTTGCTGATCGAGCTGGGCAATCGCTGGAAGCGACATGGATGAAATTTGCGCTGTGATGCGCTGCTGAACCAGATCAATCAGGCGATCGCCTCGCTGACGATCAGGGGTATGGTTCCAGTTGAGTTGCGGTATCGGCAATTGCCTGAGCTGAGGGGGCCCTACCCGAAAATATCCCCCTTGGAGGCGGTTGCCACCAAACAGGTGTTTGAAATAGAACTGGATGACCGAGCTGTTGAGCAATCCCAGCAGGTAAAGATGCTCGTAGAGATATTCAACGCGGACGATGGATGTTGATTTTCCGGCTAAAAACTCTCCTGATTTATCTAGCGCGACTTCGAGGTGACGGGTCATTCCAGCAACGATCAGTTTAGGCTGGTTGGCCTGCTGGTAGCGTTTGGGAAATTGCTCAAATAGGCGATCGCCCGCGATCACCGGATGCAGATACCGAGTTCCTAAATAGCGGAGCCGTTTCATGCCCCAGAGTAATCTGTAGCGGTCGATAGTGCCACTATTAATCAACTTTAGATCACCAGGGCAAAGGCATTTCCGATCCGTGATGAGCGGCTGCAGCGCATAGGCTTCTGCCACCGTGGCTGCACCTGAGACGGTGGCAAATGAGGCCAAAATCGGAAACATGTGCTGGAGTCGAAGCAGCAGCCGACCTGACTCATGGCTCTGGGTTAGCAACCACGGTCGGGTCGGCGGTGTGAAGTGTGTTTGATAGTCGAGCCAGTGGGTGGATGCGGCAGTCGTGAGATTGACCATGCGATCACACCGGACTAATGTTTGATAGTCGGGAGGCTGACGCCGAACTGTATAGACGAGTGGGTAGACAGCTACCGAAAATACGGGTACTTGAGAATAGTCTCGAATCGACAACAGGCGGTTGGTTTGGGTCAGTAGCGATCGCACCGATGCAGCATAGTCTGCTGAGGCCAGTTTGTTTGGCACGATAAAGCTATGAACACCCTTGAGTTGGCACAGAAGTAACGCTTTTTCGATAAATACGCAAAACAGATCCCAGTTGCCGACAGCAGTTTGATAGTGCTGGACGCAATAGTTGCGCCAGTGGGGTAAGTGTTGGGTCATCTGCTCTGAGTCGATGTAAGGGGGGTTGCCAATCACCATGTCAAACCCGCCAGATTGCATGATAGATGGAAAGGCTTTCTCCCAGTCAAACGGAACCGTTGGCAGATTCGTCCAGTTGGATGATAGAGACTGAAAATCAGACGCAATCAGTGCATTACCGCAGCGAATTGTTTGGCTCAAATCGGGTAGTTGAACCAACTGGGGAGTAGCACCACTGGTCAATAGATGCAGCAATAACCCCATGCGGGTCAGCGTAACTGCCTCAGCATCAATATCGACTCCCATGATGCATTCAGTTAATAGGCGCGATCGCTCCTCAAAGGTCAACCTCCACTGCCCATAGACATCCAACTCGATGGGGCCACAGACCAGACGAGTAGATGATGCCTCTGACCTCGCCAGGTAGTTTTCCAGGTGGTATTGAAGTGCTTGCTCTAACACGTAGTGATAAGCCGCAATCAGAAAGATGCCACCCCCGCACGCCGGGTCGAGAATTCGCAGCCGCCCATCAGGATGAAAGCCGTCTGAACCAAATAGTGGGTCAGCGGCACCACGCACCATGTCACGGGCGATCGCCCAAGGGGTATAGTATCGCCCGCCAGATTTGCGTTGGGAGGCAGCTGATACCATTAACATCGACTGCATCTGTTCATAGGCTTGCCCCAGCACAGCCGCTAACGGCATTGCAGTTGGGTCAGATGCCCCTTCAGGTGCCTCTATTCTTGCAATTGCCCTCAGGTTTTGCAGCAAGTTGTTTAAAACAGCATCATCAACACTCATTGTTGGCATGAGCCAGTCGGCAGGCCAAAATCTCCATCTGTCGGCTTGCAGAGCTTGCAACTGCTGAGACAAATACCCATGAATGTCCTTCTGTGGCCATGTCGCCCATGGATGTTTGGCCATAGGGTCTGTCTGGGTTTGGTATTGATATATCCCCACAAAAACGATGCCCATGCTGAGATGAAGCAAGAGGCGATCGCATTCAGTCTGAGAAGGTTGAGGAGGGTTGACCGCTAGTTGCAGGGCGATCGCCTCCCACCAGCGGGTCAATGCTTTGAGAATGTCTTCGGGTCTACTCATTGATCGCGACAAAATTGCTAGGCTCAGTAGGCAACATAGGTTCACAAATGCTTGAGCAGAGGTCAGCGATGTATGTACTCATTGGTGGAGCGGGCATGATGGGGCTAAGACTAGCCCAACGTTTGATTGATATGGGGCATATGGTTGCAGTTGTAGACCACGACACACTGGCCTGCCAATATGCGCGTGAAAAAATCGGCACCATGGCATTTGAAGGCAGTGCCGTCAGCATGACCGTCTTGCTCGAAGCAGGCATTGGTAAAGCAGATGCAGTAGTCGCAACGCTCAGTAGTGATGCGCTCAATTTAGCCCTCGTAACGCTGTCTAAACATTGCGGTGTGCCTCAAATAGTCGTTCGCATGAGCGAGCGTGACTTTGCCGAACCTTACCGCATTGCGGGTGCTAGCCATGTGATCAGCACCACTGATTTAGCAGTTTCGACTATGGCAAATGCGATTGAGTTTCCTGAAGTCGCATCGATGATGCACTTTGAGCAAGGTCAGGTCGAAGTGCTCAAGTTGCCTGTTCCTGGCGATTGCTACATTGCGGGTCGCACCGTAGCACAAGTGGCGCAAGACCCTCGCTTCCCAGCCGGTTCACTGATTATTGGCTATCAGTGTCATCCACATATGGACTTAATGATTCCCAATGGCAGCACCGTCTTAGAAAAAGGATCGACTATTTTGGTCGTTACCAAGCCCAACTTGGTGCGCCAAATGATCGACTATATGGGGCTCTGCTCTAGTCATCGCCCAACTGTAGAAGTTTCGTATTAAGGTCTTTGAGGTAGGCTTGCGCGATTTCATCCGACAGAATCTGTTTGCGCAAGGCATCATTGATGGCACTCTTTTCAGCCAGCAATAGGCGGCGACGAATGGCATCTAAGCGGCTCAGATCTTCGATATTGTCATTTTTTTGGAGCGATCGCTGATTATATAGATTGCGCAGCGTGCGCTCAGCCGACGCGACTCGTGCCTGATACGTGGCTCGCAGTTCTTCATACACGGCCTTAGGCAACACGCCAGAATTGAGAAAGCTGTCAAGTTCGTCTTGAGCCGCTTTAGACGCAATCAGCTGAATCTGGAGCGATTCAATCTGCTGACGCGCATCAGATAGTCGAGTAATCTTCAGCCGCTTTACCAGCCACGGCAGGCTCAGCCCCTGACCCACCAGTGAAACCAGCACGGCCCCAAACACTAACGCCAAGATGCGCTCTCGTTGGAGTAGGCCCAAGGGAATGCTGAGAGCCAAGGCCATGGATAGTGACCCCTTGACGTTGCCCAAAAATAGCACATGCTGCCAGCGCACCGGGATCGGTCGGTCAAACCAGCGGAGCAGCGCCAGCAACGGATATACCGACAGTAAGCGCCCAATTTGATAAAACACAACTGCCAATAGCACCAGTGGCAACGTAGACCACAGCGTATATAAATCCACTTCCAAGCCAATTAGCAGAAAAATGAAGGTATTAACACTAAAGCTGGCATATTCCCAGAAGCTGAGCAACGTGATTTGAGTTGAAGCAGATACCTCACGCGACAGCCCAATATTGCCAATGAATAATCCGGCCACGACCACCGCGACCGCCCCTGATACCCCAATTACCTGGCTAATCTGGAATGCTCCCAGTGCTACGGCCACTGTGAGTAAAATGCTGCTGAGAGTATCATCCGTCTGACGAAATAGACCCACTGTGAGATACCCCAAGCCCAATCCCAACAAGACCCCTCCCCCAATCACGACAAACAGCTGCTGCATGCCATCTAAAATAGTGAACGAGCCCTGGCTATAAACCCTGACAATCAGGCCAAACATCACGAGCGCAACCCCATCATTGAACAGGCTCTCGCCCTCCACAATGGTAGATAAACGAGACGGGACGGACACTTCTTTAAACACGGCAATCACAGAAACCGTATCAGTAATCGCCAAAATCACCCCGGCAAACAAGGCGGGTAGCCATGCAAAATCAAGGCCAACTTTAATCAAGACAGCCGTAATACCAGAAGCAATCAGAATTCCAGGGCCTGCTAATAAGGCAATGGGCTTGACCGTGCTGCGGAGGCGTCTGATGTCGGTATTAATCGATGCCTCAAATACCAAAATCGGCAGAAACACGTTTAAAACCAGCGACGGATCCAGGCCAATACGTTGCGGCAAGAGCTGAGTAATGGCTAGCCCTGCTAATACAAGCCCTGTAACATAGGGCAATCGCAGTCGCCGCGTGAGTAGAGCTACCGCTGTGGCCACCAATAGCAAAATAATCAGAATGGTCACCAACCCGGCTACATCTTCCGGCAGTTCAGTTGGTAATTCGGTGGGTAATTCAGGACTCGGGGGAGACACTTGAGCCAGCAGCCAGGATTTTGAAAACCATCCCATGGTTGACCTTTGTTTGCCCTGTAAAATTGAACGATATGGATAAGAACTCTCGCATTGTCAGGGTTTTCGCAGCAGAGGGCAAGCCTCAAACCTGGGCCTATAGACGAGTTATGACGCTATGCACCTTTGAACAGTTGTGAAGCTGCACCGATCCAAAAGCATCAGGCTCACGTTTGAGCATAAGCGCTGTGTCCTTTATCCTGAGTGAGACTGAGACATCTAATGTACCGTTTGAGACGGTTCATCATTTGAAACAGGGCAGCATTGCCTATCGCAGCTCCAAAAGTGTGCCAGCCGCCCCCGCACAAAGCCTCAAGGCTCCTGCATAGAACAGTTGTTTACATTTCTTAATGGATTTGATTATTGCTGGTGTGATTACCCTTGAGGAGCAAAGCGCTACAGGTAGCGCTTAGATAATTTCTATACCCCTTGATACAGATAGCTGTGGTAAAAGGAAGCAGGCTCAAACTATAAGCCGCTTAAGAAGGATATCTAGATATGTTCCCCAAAAGGGAGCAATGTATTAGATTCTATTTAGGGAGCAATGTGCTACTAAAGGAGGGATAAGCCAATGAAGACCGTATGCGTATCGTCGCCCGGAAAGCTCTAACTCATTTTTTGGACAGTAGCCCTAAGTATGCTGATGCCCGCAAGCCACTTGAGGTCTGGTACCACGAGGTCAAACGAGCTGACTGGTCTCATCCAGCTGATATTAAAGAGCAATATCGCAGTGCCAGCATTCTAAAGTCTGGGCGAGTGGTTTTTAATATTGCAGGCAATAAGTATAGGTTAGTCGTTCAAATCAATTTCCCCAGGCAGATTGTCTATATCCGTTTTGTAGGCACGCACAAACAATACGATCAGATTGATGTTGAAACAATATGACTCAATCCACTATAAAACCTATTAAAACTGAGGCAGATTACGAGGCTGCACTAGAACGTATCAGCACTCTTATGGATGCTGATCCAAATACTCCTGAGGCCGACGAGCTAGATGTGTTGGCTACTTTGGTAGAGGTATACGAAGAGAAACATTACCCCATCAACTTTCCAGATCCACTTTCAGCTATTACGTTTCGGATGGAGCAGTCTGGCCTAACTCAGCGAGACTTGGTTCCCTATATTGGCAGCCGTTCCAAGGTTTCTGAGGTGCTAGCTGGAAAGCGCTCTCTGACCCTCAGCATGATTCGTGCTCTCCATAGCCATCTGGGGATTCCAGCTGAAGTACTTTTGCAAGAGCCGAGTGCTACCCTTCCAGAAACCCCTGAAGATATTGATTGGTCTCAGTATCCAGTGAAAGAAATGGCCAAGAAAGGGTGGATTGAGCAGGGAGCCGATATCGTTGACCATGCCGAAGAAATCATTCGGAACCTAATTGAACGAGCTGGCGGGTACGATACGGCTTTCAAAATGTTTTGCCGGAAAAATGATGGTGCTCGCCAAAATGCCAAAATGGATCCCTATGCTTTGCAAGCTTGGGGATTACAGGTATTAGCGATCGCCAATCAAACGCTATTGCCAGCAAAATATAAGCCTGGCAGTATCACGGATGAATTTATTCAAGAAATGGTTCGGCTCAGTTGGGCAGAGTCGGGGCCACGCTTAGCCAAAGAATATTTAGCCAATCATGGTATTCACCTAATTTATCTGCCACACCTACAACGCACCCATCTTGATGGAGCTGCGCTAAGGCTTGCTGATGGCACACCCGTTATTGGTTTAACCCTGCGCTACGATCGCCTCGATAACTTTTGGTTCTCTCTCTGTCATGAGCTAGCTCACCAGCAGCTGCATTTGGAAGGAAATAATCCAGACTATGCTTTTTTTGATGACCTAAATCTTGACACAGTTGATCAAGACCCAAAGGAAACAGAAGCTGACGACAAGGCAAAAACTGTGCTAATTCCTCCCGAGGTCTGGGAACAAGCTCGACTATTAGATCGACCATCTTCATCGGCTGCTGTTATTGCCCTAGCTCAGCAGTTGAGGATTAATCCAGCTATTGTTGCCGGTCGAATTCGTAAGGAAACCGGCAACTACCGCATTTTGAACGACTTTGTGGGGAATAAAAAAGTAAGAGCTTGTTTCACCTAATTGCCAAAGGTGGGTGTGAGCACTGTTACCACACGACCTAAATCCCTAGGGCTAAGAGGCGAGATAGACCATGCCACCTACGCTAACGACTTATCCCTGGAGAATTAGCTACGCTAGCGAC
>CAZCXK010000058.1:0-33256 GCA_964502605.1 uncultured bacterium | reverse complement strand
ATGCCCTCGATAATGCCTTTAGAGCTTTGTCCTAGCCTACCTGCGGATTGCTATAGTTGGGTGAGGTTGAGTTTGGTCGCACAAATTTGGGATGATAAATCTGCTCTGCTGCCAGGGGTGGATATTGGATGGATCAGCCTCACAAATTTGCGTTTATCGACTCAGCACTCAGCGAACGCGCCCAACGCCAGCATATGCGATCGCTTTCCTCGCTCCAGCCGGATGATGCCGTTCATGTTAGAAAGAAGGGCAAAATCCTGCTCAACTTCAGTTCTAATGACTATTTAGGGCTGTCAAAACATCCGATGCTGATTGATGCAGTTTGCGCCGATGCTCGCCACTATGGCACAGGGGCGACCGCGTCTCGTCTGGTCGTCGGCACCTATGACATTCACCAGCAGTTAGAAGCTCAGTTTGCTGCTGCCTGCGGGCGAGATACGGCCTTATTGTTTAGTTCTGGATTTCAAGCGAATGCGACGATTCTGCCAGCGCTCGTGGATCGTCAATCGCTGGTGTTGTGCGATCGCCTGGTGCATAGCAGCCTGATTCAAGGTATTTTGTCGAGTCGGGCCCGCTTTAGCCGCTATCGACACAACGACTTAGAGCATCTGGAAACCTTACTGCGTCGGGCGATCGATCGGCCTTATCAGCGGATTTTAATTGCTACTGAAACGCTATTTAGCATGGATGGCGATCGCAGCGATGTGACTGCCCTAGCGCAACTAGCACAGAGATATAACGCCATTTTGTATCTGGATGACGCCCATGCCCTGGGCGTCTATGGCAAACATGGTATGGGCTTAGCGGCTCATCACGAGGGGGTTGACATTGTTGTCGGCACCTTTGGCAAGGCGTTTGGCTCTTTTGGTGCTGTCGTCACCTGTGCTCAAGCAATTCGCGATTACCTGATTAATCGATGCCCCGGATTCATTTACACGACTGCACTGCCGCCGCCGATTGTGGGGGCGATCGCCGCTGCCCTAGACCTAATGCCGACCCTTGATCATGAGCGCCAGATGCTGTTGCAAATGGCCTATTATGTGCGCCAACAGCTGCAGCAGTTGGGCTATGACACTGGCGCGTCAGATTCTCATATCATTCCGGTGCGGGTTGAAACCGAGCAGCGAGCGCTCCAGTTGGCAGACTGGTTAGAAACTGGAGGTATACTTGCGGCTGCGATTCGTCCGCCGACAGTCGCCCCCGGAACGGCTCGCATTCGCATATCTCTATCTAGCCGCCATACTGCCGACCACATTGAGCAATTGATCAACCGCATCCGAGTATGGAACCCATCCGAGAGCCCATCCTAGCTCCTCGATCACGCTCTGAATCCAGCAATCATGCTTCCATGAGCCCCTCTCGCCCTCCGGAGCAACTGGAGGCGATCGCCTATCATGGCTGGGGATTTGACCATACCTGCTGGCAACCCTGGCACGACTGGCTGAACGCCTGGAACTGCTCCTTACAGTGTTTTGATCGAGGCTACTTTGGTCAGCCGATGGCCCCCCACTTTAGCCCGACTGCAACTGTCAAGCTCGTGTTGGTGCATTCCTATGGGCTCCATCTCTGTCCGGCTGATCAGATTTGTCAGGCCGACTGGCTGCTAATTTTTAGTAGTTTTCGAGGCTTTCATCCATCGCAGCATCGGGCTCGACGGCGATCGCATGTGGTTTTGGCGCAGATGATCCACCAGTTGCGATCCCATCCGCAGCAGGTCTTACAAATGTTCAAAACCAACTGTTATTATCCGCAGCCTTGGCTCAGCAGTGCAGCACATTCCAGCCCAGACACCACAGATACAGATTACCCGACCAACCCAGTCGATCCGCGCCTCCATTATGAACTGGATGGCGATCGCCTTTTAGCTGATTTGCAGGCCCTTGATCGCGCTATTCTTGATTCACTGCCGTTATCAACTACGGCTAACGTAATCGTATTTCATGGCAGTGGCGATCGCATTGTGGCTCCTGAACGCAGCCTCGATTTGATGGCCTGCTTATCGAGCATAAGTCAATCCGTTGTGATTCCAAATGCCGGACATGCGCTACCGTTTACCCACTACTTAGCATGCTGGGCAGTGCTTGATCCACTGTTCTCTAGACAATTTCATCGCCAATGTAATGAACACTGTGATCAACTCTAGCTCTCCTTGGCAAACCCTCGACAAACAGAAAGTCGCCGCTCTATTTGGTCACGCTGCTGCCACCTATCAATCTCAGGCAACGCTGCAACATCAAGCGGGCGATCGCCTCTTAAATCTGCTGGATGCGTCACTCTTTGATCTGCCTGATGGGGCCATCTTAGAAATTGGCTGCGGCACTGGCTTTATTACGCAGCAGTTGGTGCGGCGCTTCCCTCAGCGACTATTGCACATTACCGATTTATCACCAGATATGCTGCAATTTTGCCAAACACAGGTGCAATGCTCACCCGATCAAAAGGCGCTGATGTCCTTCTATTCAATCGATGCCGAACATCTAGAGACCATACATCCCGGCGATACCAATGCACCCTATGCGCTGATCGTGGGTGGGTTTGTAATCCAGTGGTTTCAGCATCCGATTCAAAGTTTGAGTGCAATGCTGGCCAAGCTCCAACCGGGTGGCATTCTCTTGCTTTCCTTTCCCACCTGTCATAGCTTTCCAGAATGGCAACACATGTGTCAGCAACTTGACCTGCCCTACACAGCAAATCCGCTTCCCAAACCAGATGTTGTGCGCCATGCCATGTCTCAGCAAGACGCTGAATATTTCATCGACGACTATTTCCTCACCTCTCATGCCAGCGTGCGCGATTTTTTTAGAAGCCTGACAGCGATTGGTGCAGGCTATAGCCAAGCTGGAACTCACCTGTCATTGAGGCAAATGCGGCGGCTTGTGAAAGGGTGGGAGCAGCAAAGCCCACACAAAATTGAGGTGCATTATCATGTCAGGTTTGTGGCAATTCAACGCGGAGAGCCGGGTGTTTAGGAGGATCTAAATTCTGCGGGGCGTGGAGCGTTGGCCTCTGGCCGGTCTTTGGACAGTCTCTGATCATCGCGACACTGACCATCGCGACACCGCAGCCAAGACTCATCCCTCATTCAGCCTGCCGACTGCTCTCTGAAAAAAGTCTTAAAGATATCCTGTGCAGAAAACATCCTGTCTAAGCAGGCTTTAATTTTAAGCTGTTTAAATATTTAGGCAGAGGTGCCGTCGAACGAGTTAAGGTAGATTTATAGAACATGCATGACCATCACGAATATTCTGTGCCTCAAGACACATTCTGCATGTTTGTTCATGAATTTTTACTGACTCCTTCTTCACCAACATCCATGGCCTACTTACCTGGACAGCCCGCTCAACCGTATCTCCAGTCCGGAGATGTCATCTACGCAATCGGCTGGGACTTTTGTCATGAGGTCGTTTCTGGGCCGTTTTGCCGCATTCACTATCTGCAGTGGCAGGGGCGAATGGCGTCTGCTCCAGCCAATCCGCCGCAATATGTGAGCTATCTGATCAAGGTGTTAGGTGGGACAAAAATTTACCGATTTATTGCCAAAGCACAATATTTTCAGCCTTGTTTTCGGCAGTAGCTTTGCACCGTTGCCGATGGCTAAGCGTTATAAACTGCATACATTAGTGCTGCATCACAACTAAAAATTAGGTTTGGTAGTCAGTGCTTTAGCGCTGAAGCGCTAACTACGAGCCAAAGCGTTACCCTAAAATTAAGCGGTGACTCTGCACTAGGGGCATACATCAAGCAACGTGCATGACTCGATATGCATTGCGTAGTTCGAACAGGGAATTTACAGGTTTCTAACTAGCTGCCATGCAGAGTAAATCAAGTACACTCTACGCAATGGTGTTCGTCTAGTCTGATGCTTGGCATTCTTCTAATTTTGATCTCTACGGTTTGTCTTGCCATTCAAAATGTCGTCTACAAGCTGATTGTAAGTCAACAATGGGTGCTAGGGCGATTTTTAATGGGTGGCTGGGTCGCTCCTACTGTTGACCATTCTGTGTTGCTTCTGCAAATGCGGCTGCTGTTAATGGTGTTGCTGTTGTTGGGTTCAAGTTCTTACCTGTATCCGCCCACCATAGCCGAACTCAAGCGATCGCTCTCTATCCCGATGAGATTTGGGGTGATAGCGAAACAGCCCCAGAGGCCAATGTACTTGCTGCAGGTCGCTGGGGCCGGAGCCACGATGTTTTTGGCGCTGACGCTGCTGTATGTGGCAATTAGTAGCCTGCCCACTGGCATCGCTGTCACCATGTTCTTCATCTATCCTGCCATTACTGTGCTATTTGGATGGAAATTCTGGGGCGATCGCCCCACGCCCTCCCGCTTTGCAATCATGGCCGTCATTTTGGTGGGCATTGGACTCACGACTCCGGGCTCAACGACCGGCTCAACGACTGTCATCCCGAATGGGGGTGCAGAGAACTGGCACCTGGGAATCGGCGCAGGTGTCTTGGCTGGTGTGAGTTATGCAGTCTATACAGTTTTAGTTCAAGTTTGCCTGCGTTCATCGGGCGATCGCCCCAACTTAGAACGTCTGCACCCGATCCCTTTCTCTCTGTTGACCTTCGGAGTAGCTCTGGTGCTGGCCAGCGGATGTTTGCTGCTCATGACCATCCAAATTGCCCCCCCCAACTGGCCTGCCGTCTGGGGCATGAGCCTGCTCTCCGCCGCAATGGCGATGGCTGCCTATCTGCTCAATAGCTTCGGCATTCGCAGCATCGGAGCTGCCCAGGCCTCATTGGTCAGCGCCAGCACCCCGATTTTAACGACAGTGCTGGCCATGATCGGGCTCAACGAACGAGTAACACCACTGCAGTGGTTTGGCATCCTTATGGTCACCAGTGCGGTTGCTCGTTTGAGCACCCAGAAGCATTCTGCAACCGCGTCGCGATCAAATTAACACCGTCTTCATGTCTGTTATCAAACTATCAGGACGTCAGAAAATCCAGTCATTTGACGGCTTAATCAGGTCTGAATCAGATAGGATGATCTCGTGAAATTACCGAATGCTGAAGCACATCTACCGTGGCAGAAGATATTCTAGCCTTTACACCTGAACATCTCGACGCGTGTGCCCACGTTATGGTCATGGTCAACAACCGTGATCCGTGGAACGAACATTGGACCTTTGCCACAGCCCGTAAGCGCATCTGGGAAATTTCTAATACACCCGGTTTTATCGGCATTGTCAGCTGGAATAATGGCATCGCTGGCTACGCTCTCGGCTGCTGCGAGCAATGGGATACATACAAACACTATTGTCTGTATGAGATTGCCGTCAGGCCGGATGCCCAGCGAAAAGGATTGGGTAGCAAACTACTGAGCCATCTTGAGCCCATCTTGACAGCGCATAATATCGAAAAGATTTATCTATCGACATTGCGAAATAGTGATGCTGAGGCATTCTATCTCAAGCATGACTATCATCATGCCAAAGATACGGTCACAATGCTGCGCTACCTCAAACTCGATGACGTATGATTCAAAAGAACTGATTCAAAAGAATTGACGTGCAAGAGTCGCACGCTTCTACCGTAGGATAAATAAATAAACCTCACCCAAGCCTAGAACTGGGAGTCTGCCTGTGAGGAAACTCCAGTTCTAGAGCTTGACTTGGTATAGTCTGCCCACGAATCAAGGTAAAGGTTATGAACCGAATTGCAGCGCTTGAAGCCCTCATTAATCAATTTGACCTCAACCAACATCCCTTTTACACAGCCTGGTCAAATGGAACCCTGCCGGTTGAAAAGCTCAGACGATATGCCATCGAATATGCAGACTTTATTGGGTCTGTTGCTGACGGGTGGGATCAGGCTAATGAGTCTAGCTATGCCGATGAAGAGCGAGTGCATCATCAACTTTGGCTCCGCTTTGCTGAGTCACTCGCAGCCAGTGGTGATGCCCAGTTGCCTCATTCGGAGGCGTTGGTTGCAACTGCACGTCATCTATTTAAGACGTCTCCTGAAAATTTAGGGGCGCTATACGCGTTTGAGTCACAGCAGTCGCGGACTGCCCGCACTAAACTTGAAGGGTTGCAAACTCACTATACTGACCTTGTTGATGAGGCCGGCCAAGACTATTTCAGGCTTCACATTGACAATGCCAGCGAAATTGACCTGTTGAGCGATCGCCTTAATCAGCTGAGTGACGACGACTATGCTCGGGCTCATACGGCGTGCAATCTACTCTGCACCACCATGTGGCACGCACTCAACGGCTACTGGTTTGTGGCGACGGCTCCCGTTCTACAACCTGCCTAACGTCCTCCAAGACCCAGGACATTGCAGTGCAATGTCCTGGGTCAGGTTTCATGACGCAGTGCGTGCAAAACTTGGCGCTTGATCTCAACAAAGTCTGTAGTAGAATGCACTCGCACGACTAGACGTCAAACCAGGCACTCTACCCGCGAGATCCACGATTATCCTCTACTGATACTAATTCTCCAGGACAATGCATCGTATCTACTCCCCGTTGAGCCTTGAGAGCCCCAGCTAAAATCGAAGCGGGATGCTGCCCATACGACCAGGCAAAGGCATGGCGAAACGCGGCATCTTGACAGGCTTGCAGCTCAGCAAACCCAATTACATCGTGGGTCAGCAGGCTTTCATACTCAAACGGCAACCGGACATTGTGCAGCCCTGCATTATCAGTGCAGATGGCAATATCGACTCCAGCCTCAAAACAGCGGTCAAACACTACCTTAAGCTGATGAATGCTGTCGAGAGTCCCAGTTTTGAGATAGGTAGTCGGACACACCTCCAAGCACTGCTGGCGCTGAGCAATTTCGCCCAACAGCTCAGGATAGTGCAGCGGAATTTGAATGCCATGTCCGATACGCATCAGGTAGGGTAACAGTTCGGGATAGCATCCTTCGGTCGTTTCATACAGATGGCCGGTCGTATTCAACCCGAGCGATCGCGCATAGTCATACAGCTGAATAAACTCATCCAGGCGATCGCCATAATGAGCATCTCCACCCGCCAAATCAACGCCACACACATACTGATTCATCTGGGCAGCTAAATCGACAATGGCACGATTGACCTCATACGGCAATCGAGAATGCATACACAAAATCTGGCTCGTCACAATGGGGTATTCGCCCACCTGACTCGCTTTGCCCACAATCTCAACAATCTGAGCCATGCTGTCAATGCGTTTAGACTGGCTCAAATGCTCTGGAGTGCGGAGGTAAGGCGTGTAGCGCAACTCGAGATAGGCCAAATTTTCAAAAATATAAGCCCCCCGCATCAACCGATAAATAAAATAAGGCAGAGCGTCTGCCGTTTGCACCCGTTCAACCAGCGTATGCAGCTCTAAATATTCATCCAGGGTATTACGCGGCTGCGTATAAAATTGCTCAAACCCGTGATAATCTTCAAACCGGAGTGCCAGATCAGAATGATTGCGCTGAAAGTAGCGCCATAAAACACGAGGAACGACAGATCCTCCTAGATGTCGATGAAGTTCAGCGTATAAAGCCATCAGAAAGTTCCTCTTACGTCAAGTTATTGGGCTCTAATTATTCAGTGTGAGTGGTTATATCAAATGATAAAGAATCCAACCAAATGTGTTGGTATTTTGGGGCAGATTGTCCCCCAAACCCTGCATTCATGATGATGAGTGACGTACTAGAATTTAGGTTGACATATGTTCCATAGAATTAACATAATTAGAGTTTGTGGCATTTATCATTAAGGAAACCCTTGGCTAACGTCGTTGTAATTGGAGCCCAGTGGGGCGATGAAGGGAAAGGCAAAATTACGGATCTGCTTAGCCGGTCAGCAGATCTAGTGGTGCGCTATCAGGGCGGGGTCAACGCTGGACATACGGTCGTCGTCCAAGGGCAAGTCTTTAAGCTGCATCTCATTCCATCAGGCATTTTGTATCCTGAAACCGAATGTATTATTGGCTCTGGTACCGTTATTGATCCGAAAGAGCTGATTGCCGAACTAGATCGGCTCGAAGCTCTGAATGTCTCCACTGACAATCTGATCATCTCTGAAACAGCCCACGTCACCATGCCTTACCACCGCATGATTGATCAGGCATCCGAAGAACGTCGTGGGAGTCACAAAATTGGCACGACTGGCCGGGGAATTGGGCCAACCTATGCTGACAAGTCTGAGCGAACAGGCATTCGCATGGTCGATCTGATGGAGCCAGAAGGTCTTCGCAAGCAGCTCCATTGGACTGTAAATTCCAAAAATCTCTTGCTAGAGAAACTCTATGATTTGCCTCCTCTTGACCCTAATGATGTCATTGATGAATATCTAGGTTACGCAGAACGCCTGCGTCGCTACGTAGCAGATAGCTCACTCCGCATTTCTGAAGCCGTCAGACAACGCCGTAACATCTTATTTGAAGGGGCTCAGGGGACTCTGCTTGATCTCGATCATGGCACATATCCCTATGTCACTTCATCAAATCCGGTTGCAGGTGGAGCTTGTGTCGGAGCTGGAGTAGGGCCAACGATGATCGATCGGGTGATTGGTGTGGCCAAAGCCTATACCACCCGAGTCGGTGAGGGGCCATTTCCGACCGAGCTTGATGGGGAGATGGGTGAGCTATTGTGCGATCGCGGTGCTGAATTTGGCACCACAACAGGGCGCAAGCGCCGCTGCGGCTGGTTTGATGGAGTCATCGGTCGTTACGCAGTACGCATCAATGGGCTTGATTGCCTTGCCATCACTAAGCTAGACGTGTTAGATGAGATGGACGAGATCAAAGTCTGCGTCGCATACGACCTTGAGGGGCAACAGTGCAACGACTTGCCCGGAAATGCCCGTCGCTTTGAGCGCTGCCGCCCAATTTACAAGACCTTACCTGGCTGGAAACAATCCACCGCTCACTGTCGCAGTTTGGATGACTTGCCTCCGCAGGCCCTTGACTATCTCAAATTTTTGGCGGACTTGATGGAGGTTCCAATTGCGATCGTGTCATTGGGAGCGAGCCGCGACCAAACTATCATTGTAGAAGACCCCATTCATGGACCAAAGCGCGCACTCTTGTCTGATGATGGCGTGATGCCCATCGCAGCACGATAAGTAGGTTGCGTGATGTGCATTGTCTGGAGCTATTATCTCCTTGGCGCTGCATGGAAGAAGTTGTCATAGTTGTTTGAATGATTAAGATAGGCACTTGTTATGGAACTCACGGTTGAATGTCAAACACGGGAAGTCGGCACTAAAGCCAACGCTCTTCGACGTCAAGGACGCATTCCTGCGGCTCTCTATGGGCATCAGGGAGCAGAATCGGTCTCGCTGACCTTAGAGGCCAAAACGGCT
Organism: uncultured bacterium; assembly: GCA_964502605.1. Lineage (GTDB taxonomy): Bacteria > Cyanobacteriota > Cyanobacteriia > CAZCXK01 > CAZCXK01 > CAZCXK01. The sequence continues at coordinate 23,966 of CAZCXK010000058.1, read as the reverse complement.
GAGATGCTGGTTAGACAGGCTTCAATTAACAACACGTTGGTGAATGTCACGGTTAAAGACTTGCCGTGGACAGGTAAAGCTTTAATTCGTGAAGTCCATACTCACCCTGCCAAAGGATATCTCTATCACATCAGTTTCTTTTCGGTGGCGACTCAAGACAGCCTGGAAGTTACAGTTCCGATTAATTTTGTGGGCGAGGCTATCGGTGTCGTCAAAGAGCGCGGAGCCCTCGATACAGTATTGACGGAGCTGCAAGTTCAGTGTGCTCCTGACAGCATTCCTGAAACAATTGAAGTTGACGTGAGCAATCTAAGCGTTGGGGATGCGCTACATGTTCATGAGTTAACGCTTCCGAATAAGGTGGTAGCGGTGGGCGAGCCTGATCGGGTTGTCGTGTCAGTGCTAGCATCGAGAACCTCTCAAGATTCTGAAGCAGGGACAACCCCATCAGCAGACCCATCTGTAGCTGCTGCCCTGGCTGCCATGGATGGTGGAGCAAAGAAATCATAGGGGTTTGTTAATCTCGCGTTTGATTGGCAGCCAAGGGATTTTTGCCCTTGGCTGTTTGGTTTAAACGGTATTGTGTCGTGCGTGCATCCCCGGCAGCTAGAGATGAACTGGATCGTGGGATGCACAACTTAAGAGGATTTCGGATTGGAGAAATGGCCCGATTAGGGGCAAGTGGTTCGTTTGTCCTGATATCAGAGTCTAGGGATACCGAGCGTATCTCTGAATTCAGCAATAGCGCTGATTGACCTCTTGACTGATATGATGTGTGTCCAAAGGTAATGGCTGATTATGACTAATTCTGCGCTTCCACCTCTGATTCAGCAAATGCTGAACCCTGAGTTTTATCCCCATCCGGCGCAAGACCCTGTTGACCTGATTCAAACGCACATTTCATATGTGCTGTTGACGGGAGATTATGCTTACAAAATCAAAAAGCCACTCAACTTTGGTTTTTTAGACTATTCCACCCTGGGACGGCGTCACCATTTTTGCCAGGAAGAACTGCGTCTTAACCAGCGCGGAGCCGCAAATATCTATATCGAGGCTTTGCCCATCACTCAAACGGGCGATCGCTACCAGCTAGGCGGGGAGGGGCAGACTATCGAATACGCGGTAAAAATGCGTCAGTTTCCCCAAGATGCGCTGCTGAGTCGCATGTTTGAGCAGGGGCACCTGACCGAATCTCTGCTCAAACGACTGGCGCAAACTATCGCAGAATTTCATCAGAAATCAGAAACAAACGACTATATCAAGACCTATGGCACGGTTGCTCAAATTCGAGCTGCCTTTGATGAAAATTATGAGCAAACGCAAGCCTATATTGGTGGGCCCCAGACTCAGGCTCAATTTGACGAAACGCAGGCATATACCGATCGGTTTTTTGCTGAGCGTCAGGACTTATTTGCCAGTCGGGTGCATCATAACCGGGTTCTAGAATGCCATGGTGACTTACATCTAGGTAACATCTGTCTGTGGCACGACCAGCTCTATTTGTTTGACTGCATTGAATTTAATGAACCGTTTCGATTTGTGGATGTCATGTTTGACATTGCGTATATCGTGATGGATCTGGATGTCGCGCAACGCCACGACTTAAGCACCGTATTTCTCAATGCCTATGTGGAATACACGGGGGATTGGGAAGGGCTTCAAGTTCTCCCGATTTATGTCAACCGTCAGACCTACGTGCGGGCAAAAGTGACCTCCTTTTTGCTCGGTGACCCGGCGGTCTCTCAGTCCGCTAAAGATCACGCCACAAAGACTGCAGCACTCTATTATCACCTCGCTTGGAACTATACTCAGCCTCGCAGCGGCCAGTTAATTCTTATGTCTGGCCTGTCTGGTTCTGGTAAAAGCACGGTTGCAGCGCAGTTGGCAAAACAGATTGGCGCTATCCATATTCGATCAGATGCCGTGCGCAAACATCTGGGAGGCGTGCCGTTGCAGCAACGAGGTGATGCAGACCTGTATACCACTGACATGACTCAAAAAACCTACGCCCGCTTGCAAGAACTTGGCCTCAGCCTCGCTGGCGATGGATATCCAGTGATTCTTGATGCAAAATATGATCGAGAACCGATCAGACGAGGCGTGCTGGCGCAGGCGCAGGCGCAGGAAATTCCGGTAATGGTGTTGCACTGCACCGCTCCCATGACTGTGCTGCGCGATCGCCTTCAGCACCGCACCCAAGATATTGCTGATGCAACAGTTGATGTTTTGGCGCAGCAGCACCTCGACCCATTTAGCGATGATGAAACCCCCTTCGTCAAAATAATCGACACCACGAAAGACATTCTCTCGCAGTTGGCGGTATGGTTTAAATAGTCTGGATCTGTGTAGCTATTCGCGCATTTGGGTTCCTGATTGCGCTTAATCATGAAAGACATCGACAAGTCAGTGAAGGTGGGGATGCAGTTGTGGTTGGTGTTTGTCATCAGCCTATTTTTGCTAGGCTATCCAGTTGTTTTTAGTATTGTCTTAGCAGCGATCGCGGGCTCTGCAGGCGGGTTTATTGTGTCGTGGCAAGAGTCTAAAGCAGGTGACCCGCCCAAGCAAATTAAAGCTATTACCCATTTACGCAAGCAGTTGGGGCTCACAGGAGAAGGGCGAGATAGCCAGTCGCGCCGAGAATCCCGGCGCAGCTATTCTAGGCTGTTTGGTCTAGGTGGTGTTTCAAGGCGAAATCATAAATAGGCGCTGATAATAGAAGCCTCTATTCGTGGTGATCTCTTTCCTGCACACACTATTGATGAGGTATTTCAACACAGGGATTATGACGAGGCTTCAGCGGATATCTGATCGCCTTCTTCTGTCAGCGTCGCCTCGAGTATCGGTGGGTTTAACCCTAAATCGTCAGACTCTTGCAACGGTTGGTCAGGCTGGGAGCACATTAGCGGCTCACCGGCCTGGAGTGCGGCGTTGGCGTCAGCTGAGACAGGCTTTCGCTCAATTAACGCTACATCTTGAACCCGCTGAGTCAGCAAGGCTGCAATTAGCATAAATCCGCCTCCTGCCACAACCGCCGCCAGTCGATTTTCATCTAGCAAGTTTGCCATAACCCAGCCGAACCCCAGGGAAGCGACCACTTCTGGCAGCACGATAAAAAAGTTGAAAATGCCCATATAGATGCCGCTCTTACGAGGCGGCAAGGCTCCTACCAGCATGGCATAGGGCATCGAGAGCAGACTAGCCCAAGCAATGCCCAATCCAACCATCGAGATCAGCACTAGATAGCGATTGTGAATCGCCATCAACGACATCAGCCCTGCCGCACCGCACATGAGACAGAGCATATGCGTTGTTTTGCGGTTGGTGAGCTTGACTAGTTTAGGCAATGCAAATGAAAACACGACGCAAACCGCGTTATACATTGCCATACAAAGTCCAGCCCATTCGATGCCTTCAGCATAGAGGGTTGAGCCTTCATCGGTGGCATTAAAAACATTGTGGGCGATCGCTGGAGGGAAGTAGAGAAACACACAATACATCCCAAGCCAGCTAAAACACTGCACCCAAGCCAGCTGCCGCATCGTTGGAGGCATTTCTTTGAGAGCAGTTATGATCTCATGGGCAGTGCCAGCTAGCCCCAGGCGTTCTGATTGTTGTTGCCTAAAAGCATCCATATCCTTGGGCGGATGTTCTTCTGTAGTCAGCACTGTCCATAAAACCGTGCTCAAAAACGCCGCTGCACCAATGTAGAAAGACAACTCAACTGCCAGGGGAATTGTCTGCCCAGCTGGATTGATCACCCCTAGCCCATTGGTTAACAGCCACGGCATCGCAGACGCCAAGACTGCCCCCAAACCAATGAACAAACTCTGCATGGCAAACCCTTTGGTACGCTGAGTTTCGGGCAGCAAATCACCCACAAACGCCCGAAACGGCTCCATGCTGATGTTAGCCGACGTATCTAAGAGCCAGAGCAGCCCCGCCGCCATCCATAAGCTAGACGAATTGGGCATCAGCACCAGGGCGATCGCACTGAAGATTGCCCCAACTAGAAAGTAAGGGCGGCGGCGACCCAAAGGCCCCCAAGTGTTGTCGCTCCAGTTGCCAATAATGGGCTGCACAAACAAACCCGTCAGCGGTGCAGCCAACCAAAGAATCGGTATTTCATGGGCATCAGCTCCCAAATACTCGAAAATGGCACTGGTGTTTGCCATCTGCAACCCCCAGCCAAATTGGATCCCAAAGAACCCAACGCTCATATTCCAAAGCTGCCAAAAGCCCAAACGCGGTTTAGTTGGTTTAACGTGCATCCTGGAGTTTGCCCCTTAGGCTGACATCAATTTGCATGAGGGAAAGAACTCTCAGGAAACCAGTATTCAATTCATCACCAACAGCTTATGGTTAATAGGTTCGTCAAGGCACCTAGCTCAAACCTGACAGATTAAAACCAGATTCAAAAATATCTCAGCGTTTGGCTTCCTAAGACTTGCTTTCCAAACGGCTCTCTACCGACATGAGTAACTCATCAGCAATTCTCAACTCTGACTATTCATAGTTTAGACGTTCTACTGATTTGTGATGAGTAGAGCTTCTCATCTGCTGACGCCAATGATAGCCCCCCCAGGTCTCGCTAGAAAGTTGCGATTAGAATAAATCGCAGGCTTCGGCTTTCAAATCCCGCTCCATTAGAGCTTCAACGGCCTCTTGGGGCGTAATCTTGCCATTGAGTAGCCGATAGACCTGCCGAGAAATTGGAACCGGAATTCCTTCTCGATTGGCAATGTTGATGAGCACATTGGCCGTGTTCACTCCTTCAGCAGTGCTTTTCAAGTCATCTAGAATCTGGTCTAAAGATTTACCTTCCGCTAAGCCATATCCGACGCGGTAGTTGCGGCTGAGGACACTGCTGCAGGTTGCCAATAGGTCTCCTAAGCCTGACAGACCAAAAAAAGTTTCGGGCTGCGCACCAAAGTGAGTGCCAATGCGAATGATTTCGGTGATCGCACGGGTAATGAGGGCTGATTTGGCATTCGTGCCGAGATGCAACCCGTCACATACTCCAACGGCGATCGCAATCACGTTTTTCAGCGTGCCGCCGAGCTCAGTACCCACTGGATCTGCGTTGGTATAGACCCGAAAGCGCTCAGATGAAAACAGATTTTGCACCATCTCCGCAGCAGCTACATCAGTTCCAGATATGACAGTAGCGGCTGGCAAACCTTGGTCAATTTCCTTGGATAAATTAGGGCCTGACAGCACCAAAACTGAGTGTCGAGGAAACGTATCTTGCCAAATTTGAGAAGGGGTTCTAGTTGTAGCCGGGTCTAACCCCTTCGTTGCGGTTACAAGAATGACATGAGCCGACAACTGAATCGCTCGCAGCCGTTCAGCCATCTCCGTGACACCTTTCATCGAAATGGCCGAAACAATGACGTCAGCTCCGGCAATCGCCTCTTCTAATGGGGTCTGATCGCGCCGCGACCACAGCCGAACCGTGTGCCCTGCATCTTTGGCGAGATTAGCTAAAGCCGTTCCCCAAGCACCCGCCCCCAAGACCGTGAGCGTTGCGACCTGAGTTTGCTTAAACGCCTCGATCGTTTGGCTTGCTTCTGACGCCAACGAGGATGGAGCATTGATAGAGGATTGATTAAGTTCACTGACCATAGAAAATCCTTTTGCTTGCTACAGATAGTCGTTTGTGTCAAGTTGGGCAATTTCAGGGGTTTAGGGCATCACAGCTCTTAAGGGCACCACAATTTAAAGTTAATTTACGCAGGGTTCCTGAATGCGTTTTGAATGGCTCACGATACTGCTACGGGCGACTGATTTGCCTCTAACCCAGATGCTGCGATCGCATAATCAGGCATGCAGTTGTCACGAATATAGGTGTGATAGTGCTGCATCTGCTGGTCGCATTGGGCTGGTGTCCAACCGCAGTGGGTAACCAATATCTCCACAATGTCAGCCAGTGCATCTAAACCATAGTTGGCCTGCATGGCCAGGGTCGTGCGGCGGCGGCAGATATCAACTAGGGTGTGACTCATTTCGACACGTACAGCATAGACAACTTGCGCCTTAATGTCAGGTAAGCCCGCAAGAATGGGCTCTGCCAAATCTGGATGATGATCAACTAGCGCTAACACCTCGCTAGCTCGCGCCCCATGTAAGGTAAACAGATGCGCGATCGAGGGGATCGAGACTTGATCACGATAGCGGGCGATCGCCTCCTCAATGCGCGGATCATGGGGCAAAATTGCCCCTGGAAATGGCTGCTTTCGAGTCGGGCAGGGCGGTACAGGTTGCCCTAATTTACGATAGGCAGCATCGACCATTTCTTCTCCAACCCGCCGAAATGTAGTCAGCTTGCCGCCGATTAGAGAAATCAGATTGCTCACTCCTTCTGGCGCGTGATCATACAAAACGTGATTACGCGTGATGCTACTGGGTTTCTTCCCTTCGGCATAAGGCAGCGGTCGCACTCCCGAATAGGTAAAAGTGACATCATCGCGGGTCAGGCGGGCAGCAGGCAACACGCGATTGGTTTCAGTAATCAAATAATCGACTTCTGCATCATCAGCTTTGATCCGATTTAGATCGCCACTATAGCGCAGGTCAGTTGTGCCGATCAGGTATCGATCGAGCCAGGGCACAATGAAAAACGGACGACCATCCGTCTTTGCTTCCACATACATGGCCGTATCAGGCGCGCCCAAAAACGGCTTGACAATGATGTGGCTACCTTTGGTGCCGCCAATTTTGCGCTCAGTGCCAATCGGGGAGGGGCGATCGCCCTCTTGCCCCATTTGGCAGAGCTGATCGACCCAAGGGCCTGTGGTGTTAATCACCACTGAGGCAGCGCTGCCATGCACCTCCAGCCGCTCACCCGTGAGCTGATCCACACAGGTTAGAGATGTGATGCGATCGCCCTCTCGGTTTAACCCGACCACCTTGACATAGTTTAAAGCGGTAGCCCCTGCCATCTGCGCCGAGAGCACATTCTCCAAACAGAGACGCTCAGCATATTCAGCCTGTCCATCATAATATTGAGCCGCTCCAGTAAGACCCTCTGGATGCACCGACCGAAACAGCTGCCGAAATTTCTGCTGAGGCAACATGCGATGAGACAGCAATGACTTATCAAAGCTGAGCAAATCATAAAGAATCATGCCAGCCTGAATTTCCCAATAGCTGCGAGCTCCAGAACGATAAATTGGAATCGTCATCTGAATTGGCCGTACCAAATGAGGAGCAGAACGCAGTAAGAGTTCTCGTTCATAGAGTGACTCTCGCACCAGATTAAACTCAAAATATTCTAAATACCGCAGGCCTCCGTGAATGAGCCGCGTTGACCAGCTCGTGGTTCCGCTGGCAAAGTCGTCTTTTTCGAGCAGAATTGTTTTTAGTCCTCGGAGCGCTGCATCTCGTGCAACCCCTGCTCCATTGATCCCACCACCGATCACAATCAAATCATAGGTCGCATTCTGAATGGCTTGAAAATCACGCATGTCACATTATCTTGAAGATCAACGGATTACGAAAGGCTGCTGCGTCTGTAGATCTGCTTTACCGGCACTGTGCCGCTGTCCCGAAACTGTTCGTATTGACACTACTCGTACTGACACTACATTAAAGGGCGATCGCCTCTGATATCCAAAATCTCTACTATTCAGAGTCAGCTATGTATCCAATATCTTAAGTTCTGTAAACTATGGTCTCAGACTTAAGACTGAGATTCATCTGTCTCTGGTTAGAAGACGGGGCGATCGCCCTTGCTTACATCCGAGTGATCGTCACAGACGCATTCGGAGCCTGGCTCAACGCGATCGAGACAGGTGGGTAAACGGGTAGTCAAGTTAACAATTCCACTGACAGTGATCGAGCGATCGCCCGCCTACCTCGACCAATCCCGATCAGACCAATGCTGGCTCTTGGCGAGTTGTATTCGACGCCTTCGCCTCACGGAACAAGTGATTAGCCCACTGCTGCACGTCATAGCGTTTAATCGCTTGATACATGCGGCTCATCCGCTGCCTCTTCTCCTCAGCAGACATTGTTAGCGCCAAATCAATGGACTCATCCATCCGTGTTGACGAATAGGGATTGGTCAGAATCGCATCTGGCAGTTCTACCGCAGAGCCCGTAAATTCTGACAACACCAAAATGCCATCTTGCCCCTCATGGGCACACACATACTCTTTAGCAACTAGATTGAGGCCATCTCGCAAGGGCGTAATCCAGGCGATGTCAGCGGCTTTGAAGAATGCCATCAGCTCATCGAACGGAATCGGCTGCGTAAACAACACAATGGGAGTCCAATTCAATTTGGCAAAGCGACCATTGATCTTGCCAGCCAACTGTTCGACTTGGCTTTGAGCAGTCTTATACACCCTCATGCCAGAAGCTGGAGTGACGGCTGTCGCCAGCATATTGATCTTGCCATGCAAGTCAGGACGGCGCTCTAGCAAACGTTCATAAGCCCAGAGCATTTCGCGAGTACCCTTGACATAGTCAACTCGCCCAGCTGACACAATCAAAATGTTGTCGCCTACATCCTGACGAATTTGAGCGACGCGCTCTTTTGACTCAGACGTTTGAATAATCGTGCGAATTAATTCTGGATTGGTACCGACAGGAAACGCATCTAAGTTGACGACGCGACCGTTGTAGCGCACCTGAGTCGTTAGTTCTGGCTCAGCTAGCGCCGTGCCTACTGGGGTAAAAGCCGGATCAACTGGAACTCGCGTCACAATTTCAATATCGCGGTTGCTGCGAGCGGCAGCCACAAAGTTTTCGACATACCGAGGAATATGGAAGCCACATAAGTCACAGCACAGCAGACTATCAATAATGTGCTCTCGCCACGGCAAGATATTGAAAATATCAGAGGACGGAAAGGGCGTGTGATGGAAAAACGCAATGTTGACATTGGGCATCTTTTGCCGAATGTAGTAAGGCGTCAGCCAGAGGTTGTAATCGTGAATCCAGATCAGGGCATCATCTGCCGCATCTTCGCACGCTGCTTCAGCAAACAGCTTGTTGATATTTTGAAAGTTTTCCCAGTCTGACGAGTCGTAAGTAAACTGCCAGGGAAAGGAATGCAAAATCGGCCAAAACGCCTCTTTAGAGGTGATGTGATAAAAGTTCTTTACCTGGTCAGCCGTCAGCGGAATCCGTCTGACATTGGTGCTGCCCTTGGCTCCTTCCATCGTCACCCGCTCTTCAAAGTTGAGATGCTGCTTTGATGTCACCTGTTTCCAGGCTACCCAAGTTCCATGCTCAGCATTGGTGAAAAAGCTTTTGAGCGTTGGGACAATGCCATTGGGACTTTTCTTTTCTCGATAGTAAATCTTGCCGTTTTCCTTGACTTCGTCATAGGGTTCTCGATGATACAAGATAACTAGGGAAGATTTCATGTCGATGACCTCCTGATGCTTGTCTTTGCTTGCTCTGAAACTTTCTGAAACATTGGAATGTGTTTGAAATCTGGACGGATAGCTCTCCACATGACGTTACCTTGCTGCCTTTCTGCTTTACCACACTCTAAGCTGCTATCAAACTGGATTACCTTTCATTTGACATATGGCAGCCGCTAATAAGCTGCTCAGGCTGCGATCGCTGTAAACCTATTTCTTCCAGCCGCCGCCTTTCAAATGTTGAGCAGCTCACTCAAGCAAGGCTCCAACTTTATCGATCTCGTGAGGCACGAAATGACGTGGAGACCTAGGGTTGGCGATCGCCATACCCACGCACAACTCTATATAAAAGCATTTACTCTAATGCCTAAAAATCATCCGCTAGATACACATAATCCGTATGTTTCTCGCATATTTAAACCTGAGTAATTGCCAGAATTTGCCCTCAAAAACAATGACTATCTGGCAATCTTAGAGTTAAATTCTCATAGAAATTCGGTCAAATCATCAAAAGCTACGGTCAAAGCTAAGCTCCAAAAGGCTTCCTAGAGCCTCATCCAGACAATGATTTTGTCTGTAAGCTTTCATATTCCTGCTAAATCATATCACAATTTAACATTCTCTAGAATTTGGCCATTGTAGTAAGGATTACGTTACTAATAAGGTCACTTTCAAATAGAACGGAATGTCTAAATCCATGAGATTGTGAAATATCACTAATAAAAACTAGGTCTATCCAAGTCTGTATAGATGTTTGAAGGCATTCAATAGGTTGAAGATTGGGCAGGGGGCTGAGCTAAATTGGAAAGGCTGTTGACGCAGGCGTCGTTGTGACTACGGTAAATTCTTCCTCATCTATCACGTTTTCCTCATCCATCACGTTGGTCGAAAAAGAGACTCAAATACTTCTCGATTGGGCGGCGGCACTGACTGATTCGGATGAAACCTATTTTGAGAAAGCCCAGCAATTTGCCCGCAAGCTCGGGGCTCACTATCGATCAGATGGGCTGACAGAGATCGGGTTTTGGGCTCCCGAACTGGCCGGGGAGGTCATTCAATCAGAGCGGGCAATTTATCTGGAGGTGTTTACCCCCCTTCAGCCTATTGACTTTCGGATCGCAGAACAGACAATTCCATTTCGGTGCGATCGCCTCTCATTACTCCAGCAAGGAGAATATATTTGGGGCGTTGTCGCCGGTATGACCGCAGGCACACGAGAGCAGGCTGGATCGTTCTATTGGTTGCGATATCTTGATCCTCAGGGAGTGTTGCACATCATTCGCGATGTCGTCGCCTATTCGCTGCCTTATGGTGTGTTTGCTCCAGCAGAGCTCTATGACATCGATCGCTTGCAGCAGCAGCGTGCCGATCTAGACTATTTTCAGCAAACAGGCGCAGCCCCAGCAGCAGACGATATTCCCAGAGTTGCAGCTCCGCTCAGCCTGCTCCAGCTTCACATTAATACGGCATCCAAAGACGGTACTCTGGAAGGGCTGACTCAGCTCTATCAACACATTTCTGACAAACTTGCTCACGGAGAGCCGCTGACGCCCGCTGAGACTCACTATATTGGCTACGATGGGGTTCAGCTTTTGCCCATAGAGCCAACGATTGAATATCGATATGAAGGGGATAATTCGACGCACGAGTTTTTTGCGTTGCCCCAGCCTGATCCATCCGCCGACGCAGTTGATCCCTCTGCAGACAAGGGCATTGACTTTGCGCTGGAGCCAACCGAGGATCTAGAGGTTATCCTCCGCAAACCCAACACTCAAAATTGGGGCTATGACATTCCCATTTTGGGGTCATCTGCAACAAATCCGGCGGTTTTAGGCAGTTTGCGCCCGGATGAAGTCGTTGATTTTGTGGCGACGCTGCACAACTTTTCTCAAGGGCCAATTCATGTAATTTATGACCTAGTCTATGGCCATGCTGATAATCAATCAGAACAGCTCATTAGCCGCCAGTTTTTGAAAGGCCCCAATATGTATGGGCAAGACTTAAATCACCAGTTGCCTGCCGTGCGTGCCAATCTGCTAGAAATGCAGCGGCGCAAAATTAATACCGGAGCCGATGGCATTCGCGTTGATGGGGGGCAAGACTTCCGGTTTTTCAATCCGATTTCGGGGCGCGTTGAGCAAGATGATGCCTATCTGCTGGCCATGAGCGATCTGGTGCAAGAGGTGGGCGAGTCGCCGCGGCGGCTATTTACGATTTTTGAGGATGGTCGCCCTTGGCCTCAGGAGGGGTGGGAGGAAACATCGACCTATCGCGACTTAATTGAGCTACAGCCTGACTCCTATCAGTGGGGGCCACTGATCTTTGCTCACAATACGCCTGTTTTAAAGACGTTTTGGGATCAAAAATGGCGGCGGGTTGGTGAGGTCATGGTGCAGGGCGATCGCTGGATTACAGGATGCGCCAACCACGATACCGTGCGTCGGGGCAATCAAATTGACCCCAACGGGCCAATTAACTGGAACCTGGGAGACGCCCTGCCCGATGTGATCAACAATGCCTACGACAATGCGGCAGTCAAGCTGTGGGTGTATGGATTTAGCCCCGGACTGCCCATGGATTTTATCAATGCTCTGATGCGCGCACCTTGGGGCTTTTTTCGCAATACGGATGATCGATATGGGGTGAAGGTCGCTTCTGAAGAAGTCGGATTTCTTGACTGGCAGGTGACATCTGATCTCTATCAGCAGTCCCACGTCTTTCAGCGCATTAAAGCCCTCGGATTTAACCGCTATGAGCTGCTGCGAGAGTTTGCGATCGCCCTGCGGTCAGCGATGGTGCAAACCGACTATGACCTGGAACAAGTTGCTCGGATTGGCCAATATTGCCTGGGTGAAGAGGACGCGATTTGCGAACTACTACCGCTGCAAGAGCTCAATCAGCCCGACAAAAAAATTGCCTTCCTGGAGCGCCTTGATGTGCCGTCGCTAAAACAATTTTCCAAGGCGTTTATGGAAGATATGCACGATCTCAGCAATGTGTCGCACTATGCCGACTCGATTGAAGCCAAACAAGCTCAATTCAACCTGTCCTTGCGGCAGTTTCGGTTAAAGCATCCTTGGCTACGTGAAAACTTAGCAAACACTGACCGCTTTAACCGCATTAGTGAGGAGAATTACACGCTATTTTATGGGTTGCGAACTCAGCCCATAGAAGCATCCTCATCAGAACCCCCCATGCAAATTGCCATGGTGACGCATATGGGTGGCGACCCAGCTCACGCCACACTCGCAGACTGGCTACAGCTCGATAGCCAGGATTGGCAAGTGGCGATCGCCACTCCCAATTTGGATCTTCATGCCCCCTCGTTTGACCTGCGCTCATTTGAGCTAAAGGATAGTCAAGGCATCTTACTGAAGCGATCAACATAGTAGCGATCAACATATTAAAGAAGCGATCCCTGGAACTTAAAAACCTCCGGGGATCACTCGTGTCATTACCCAATCCAACTTGATTGTTGACCCTATTACTCGTCAGCTGGCTCCCCCCTTAGATGAAACATCTTTCCTAGAAAGATTCACAACATCAGAGGCCTTGATTTGATGATTTAAACCGCTAAAGTTATCCCTCAATCAATCATCTTGGTGATGCTCACGCTCATCATATGGATCGCCTTCAAATGGCTGTACACCTGTCGCTGGATATGCATCATCACTGGGGCCAAAGATGCGTGAAGCTCCTTCCCAGAGATACTGAAGCACATCCTGAAATCGATTGAGGATAGCCATATATTCTCTCCTAAAATTAGAGAAGACTGTGACGAAAATCTGAAAGAATTGATCAAGTGTTGCAGCGCTTCTTCTTTCGTATGTTCATTCTAAGCATTATCAGAAATCTATTGAACAGTGCTCAACAATATGTAAGGAAGAATGGCATGAAGCAAGGAAAAATCAACCCGAATTGGACAATGGCAAAAATCCGTTGGGAGAATTGAGATGAACTCGCCCACTACCACTGTCTGATCAGACTGAGCATGTTATGCTAGAAAAGACCTGGACCCACGCGATTACAACGCCCAAACTTTGTCAGGACCGGAAGGTAGCAGCAATACGGGATGCTTGTAATAGGCGTGGACTCCGGGTCTCTTTGTTTAAGGGGTGTTGATGCCGATGCTTAGAATGATGAGGTCAGATCGAGAGATTCGACCCTCACAGTTGGGGCGATCGCTCTTGGGCAGTTTTAAGTCGTTATTCGTATCCTAGAAATAAGCGGTATTTTCCTCTTCGTATAGGAGTTTCAGTGGCTATGGCAGGTCTGGGAGACATCGTTCAGAAAGCATTTTATTTAGGCGTCGGGATCGCATCGTTTGCGGGAGAACGGGCTGGGCAAACGTTAGGAGAGCTCAGGCAGCAGGCTCAAAAGATTGCAGATGAAATGGTAGCTCGCGGCGAATTAACGGCTGAGGAAGCCCGACGGATGGTTGATGAGATGGTCAACCGAGCCCAGCAAACCTATCCTACGAATCCATCCTCGTCGTCGAGAGAGCCTGACGCAAAAGAGCCTCGACGCATTGAGATTCTCTCTGATGATGACGAGCCGAATGCTGCTACTGCTTCTGCGGCAGATGATCTGCGCAAACAGGTGTCGGATCTTGAAGCAGAATTGCGTAAGCTCAAGCAGGATTGAGGAGTATGGACAGGCAGCATGGAACGCTGGTTTTATGATTGGTATAAGGCATTAGAGGCCGTTTCTGAGGGCGTCGAGCAGTTTTTGCAAGAGACTGCAGACGATGTTGTGGAACTGGCTCAAGCTGTGGTCGAATTGTCGGAAGCGATCGCGGAATCAGCCCATGAGGCGATCGCAATCGAACTGGAACACTTAATTGATGATGTGGATGATTGGATTGACACCCCACTGCGCGGCATGGTGGGTTTTGACAACAGTAGCGACTCTTTCGATTTCCTCAATCCGCCTGTAGAGCCTAGCCCTACCCATCACTCGACCTGCATTGGTTGTCGTCACTACCACGGGCATGTCTATGGAGGTAACCTACTCGTCTGTGGCATGCATCCCTATGGCTGCGATGCCGATACTTGTCCTGATTGGGAGGCATCACACTCAAGTTACTAAGACTCGATTTGATCAGCGCAACAGTGCAAAGAAATGCCCGACAGGGCCCTGCCCGCGACCTATGGGTAAGGCATGATGCAGGGCTGACGTAACATAATCTTTGGCTAACCGCACGGCCATTAGAGCTTCTTCACCCAGGGCAAGCTGAGCGGCGATCGCCGCTGACAATGTGCAGCCTGTGCCATGAGTGTGCGGCGTGATTACAGTTTCAGTTTGCAAGGTTTCGAGGCGATCGCCATCAAACCACACATCCACTCCACAGAGCGGATGGGGCATCCCCCCGCCCTTAACCAGCACCGCGTTTGGGCCTAATTCAAAGATGCGCTGAGCAGCCGTTTGCATCTCTGCCAATGTTGTGATCTCAAACCCGCTTAGTATTTGAGCTTCATATCGGTTAGGGGTGAGCACAGTTGCCTGAGGAATCAAACATGTTTTGAGGGTGGCGATCGCCCCATCATCAATCAGCTGGGCTCCGGTACGAGACACCATCACCGGATCAACTACCAAATTAGGTAGCGATCGCCGCGAAAGATCATCAGCCACAGTTTTAATGATGGCCTGATTGAGCAACATTCCAGTTTTCACTGCCTGTACGCCAATATCATCGACAATCGCTCGAATTTGAGCCACAACGGCTTCGGGCGGCAGCGCATCAACTCGACTGACGCCTTGAGTATTTTGGGCTGTAATACAGGTCAACGCACTTGTGCCATGCACACAATGAAATGTAAAGGTGCGTAAATCCGCCTGAATCCCCGCCCCACCGCCACTATCAGAGCCTGCAATCGTCATCGCTACCGGAATAGGTGCATTCATAACAGGTGTCATATCCATTACTGCTCATTCGTTACTGCTCATTCGTTAAAAAGCTACATCTAGCACGGTAGCGCCTATCAACAGCCCTCTTTAGTATAAAAGAACCTCAACGCTGACCCGTATGAACCACGCAACTAGTTGTGTTTGACTCGTGCTCCTTGTGAATTTACAGTCGCATCTCTTCCCACTACAAATTAGGGCTGTGTTGCCTCGACTTAGCCAAAAAACAGGAGCAATCGGCTTGCGACAGCGCTTGTTACTCAGCTTTAGCATCGCCTTCAGCCTGGTTTTTGCAGGCACGTTTTGGTGGTTTTATTCATTCACAACCCACCAGGTGATCTCGCGGCTGCGGGAAGACATGCAGACAACGCTAGAAGCGGCTGTAGCCGGAGTCGATGTTGATGAGCTGATGGCGCTATATGCCGAAGGTGATGTCAACGCGGCAGGTTTTTCGCATGATCCGCGCTATGTCAACCAGATTCAGTGGTTGGAGACGGTGCATCAAATCGAGCCGAAGGCCTGGTTTTATACACTCACAGTCGGAAATTCGTCAGGCAATCGTCGATCGACTCGCATGTTGGTGCAGCCCGGTGAACCAGAAGTCATCTATTTAGTCGATCTGTGGGCCAATTATGACCCCGACAAAGCCGCTAAATTTCTCCAGTCAGATTTTGTCAGCCCAGCCGTGCGCCAAGTATTTGAGACAGGGCAGATTGTGGAAGAATCTGCGATTTATAGCGACAGGTGGGGCACCTGGCTATCGGCGTTTGCGCCATTGCGTGACCCGTCAGGAGACGTCGTCGCCGTTTTAGGGCTTGATATCAAGGCTCATGAGGTGTTGCAAATTCAGCATGCCATTCGCAACAGTGTGTTACTGTCATTTTTCGTCACCTATGCGGCTCTGTTTTTTTTGCTCTATGTGCTCTCGGGTCTGGTCACGAAGCGTTTAACAGAATTGACAACCCTGTCTCGCAATATCCAGCAGGGCCAATATTCCGAACGGATGGCTGACTCATATCCCCATCGATTTGCCGATGAGGTTGGTGTGCTCTCCCATGCGTTCAACGTCATGCTAAAAAACATCCAAACTCGTGAACAGGCGATTCGAGAAAAGCAGCAGGCTGAGCAAGACATGCGTCAGGCCCTAAAGATTGAGAAGCATATGAATGAATTGCAGTCTCGATTTATCTCAATGATTTCCCATGAATTTCGGACACCGCTTACAGTCATTCGCACGTCGATCGAGCTGCTAGAACACTATGGCCATCTGACAACTCCAGAAAAACAGCGTGGTTATTATCAGCGCATCCGTATGGCGATCGCCACGATTAACCATTTGCTAACAGACATTTTTATGGGAGATCAAGACAACGCCTCTTATCTAGAATTTTCGCCCCAACCGTTGGATTTAGTCCAGTTTTGCCACGACATTATTGAAGACGTGCAGCTAGAGACTGGCCCATCTTTGACCATTCTCTTTACCAGTCAGGGCAACTGTAATCATGTCAGGGCTGATCCAAAACTGTTGCGCTCGATTCTGGTCAACCTGCTCTCAAACGCAGTGAAATATTCTGCTGCTGATAGCATCATCGACTTTGGGCTATCGTGCTCAGACACCATAGCTACCTTTGATGTGCGCGATCGCGGCATTGGCATCCCAGAAGACGATCAGGCAAAGCTGTTCGAACTTTTTTATCGGGCCAAAAATGCTGGTAGCATTCGCGGTACGGGGCTAGGGCTGGCGATCGTGAAGCAGTGCGTCACTCGGCATCGGGGCCACATGACATTTTCTAGCCAGGAAGGCGTAGGCACAACCTTCAGAATTAAAATCCCGCTGACTGATGAACCTATTTCTTAGAGTTTCTACGTAGATACACTGAGATACCAAATTTAGCTCCAATGCGCCTCAGCAAAGTCACCCACTGCATCCATTTTACTGCGGTGTATGTGCCCATAATCTTGCCATAAGCACCCTCAACAGCGCCACGCTAATCTAGCGTTTTCTGGCCTTTCTCTAGCCAATCAGGATGATTCCAGCAATCTTCATTTGGGATTCGAACTAACATCAAGCTTCGATGAAGCGCTACATAAACTGAATCCGTGTATCGATCCTCTACGTACACTAGGTGTGTATTACGTTGGATTTTGTAGTGATACACGATTCATTTCCCTGTTTGTTTAACTGAATTGAGCCCCTAATTGATCCTGTGTAGAGCCCTGTGTCGTGTGTTGTGAAGAACTGCAAACTCAAAACGTTTTCGACTGACTGAGTCTTTGAACGTGATCTAAAGCATTTGACCCGTTGCTGCCCCTGGCAATTGCAAATGCTTCATTCCTCGATGGGCCTATCAACGGTTCAAATATTAGTAGAGTTTGAATTATTAAACTCAACAGATTTTGCAAGAAGTTCTGACGGCATTCTATCAACTAATAGGCTGCGATCGCCAATGGATACGTTTTAATTTCAATCCATTGCGGCAGTAGCAGTCTGAATCAATCTGTCAGCAGACATTCATGACCCGATCAAAAATTTAGGGCGGCACAGCTCCTGCCATGCTCCTGGTTTTGCAGCGTCGAGTTAATGATGTCAGGTCGCTGAACATGTTGATGCATTGCAGATAAATCTTCGCGTCAAGCGGCTCCTACTAGCCTCTAGGAGTCTCTAATCACCATGCTGTAAATTCATTTCAATCTGAGAAAACCTCATGATTTATACTCTGATTCGACATGGCATCTGTCGTTCAATTTCCTCATGCCTGAGCGTAGGATTCTTCGCTCTACTCGCAGTAGCTGAACTGAGTTTATCCGGTTCAGATGAGGCGATTTATGCCAAAAATCCAGGGTGTGATAGTACTGTGCATACGAATTGCCCATCTACCGCATATGAACAAGCTCCTCAGTTGAGGACGCTGTTTAATTTCAATCAGTCTCTACCTATTGATGGAAATACTTGAGGATTTTAGCCTGAATTCAGGGTTGGTTTTCCAGGGTTTCAATGGGTGATAGATCCCATTACCCTATCTCTAACTAGGCTGGTGCATGATACGGTAACTCGATGGTTTGGCCCGACCAACAGCGCCATGAATTGGGTTTACTGTATGATGCGCTAGCCTAACCTGGATGATTTACGGCCATCATCGCCGATACGATGGATGTGAGCAAGATATTTCCCCGTATTACAATAATTGGGTATGGTCTTTGAGGGAAATCGACTCAGCGATGCCCATTGCATCTGAACCGTCCTGTTTACCATTGCTCATTTGCCATTAATATTCTGGCCAGATCATGAAAGACTTCATAATAGTTGTAGATTGCATAGTTGTAGATTGCCCCGTGCCCCTCATCGCCCGCAGATGATATGGCCACTCAGTCTTATGGAATGACCCACATGACTAAGGTTTTATTGCTCTATTCATCATTAGGATCGGGCCACATAAGTGCAGCAAAGGCTCTGAGTCAAGCCTTTTCACGCTTCCCAGATGTCGAGATTTATAGCGAGGATGCCCTTGCTCATTCTAATGCGCTTTATCGAGGTGCAATCACTCAGATCTATGAACAGCTAAGTGAGCGGATGCCCCAGCTCTACAAAGCTTTCTATGAAGGCAGTGATATTGAAGACTTGGAAAGGTCGCTGGACAATAATTTGGTGTGGGCACGGCTAGAGCGACCGTTTTTTCGAAAACTCCGCGATGTGATTCAAGATATCAACCCTGATGTGATTGTGTGTGTGCAGCAGATTCCGAGTCGCTGGCTCCAGTTGCTAGAAGAAGAAGAGGGTATTTCTCGCCCGCAATATGTGGTTATCACCGACGCGATCGCCCACAGTACTTGGATCAACTATGGCGTCAACGGTTATTTCTTGCCAAATGCATTGAGTGTCAATTTCTTGGTGCAGCGAGGGGTAGCGCCGGGGTTACTCCATGTCACCGGGATTCCGGTCAAACTAGATATCATGGATGCGAAGTCATCTGCGGAGATGCGATCGCGCCATGATTTGGCGGGTGAGGGCTCCATTGTGACACTCTTTGGTGGCGGGTTAAATCCTAAGCGGGTCTATACGATGGTAGAAGAACTGCTGCATCATGCCCAACTTGGGACGCTGATTGTGGCGGCAGGGC
Source organism: uncultured bacterium (assembly GCA_964502605.1). Lineage (GTDB taxonomy): Bacteria > Cyanobacteriota > Cyanobacteriia > CAZCXK01 > CAZCXK01 > CAZCXK01. The sequence continues at coordinate 4,573 of CAZCXK010000058.1, read as the reverse complement.
GCAACGATGAGCTGTTAGAGGCGCTGGCCGAGCTAGAGAGCACTGAGCAGGTAAGCTTGCGGAAGCTTGGCATGATTGACTATGTGGATGATTTAATTGTCGCAAGTGACTTGGTGATCACCAAAGCTGGGGGGTTGATCACCAGCGAGATTCTAGCGCGAGGAACGCCGATGATTTTGGTAGACCCAATTCCGGGGCAAGAAGAACAAAATGCTGATGTGATTGCAGCATCTGGTGCAGGGGTGCAGCTACGGCTGCTAGAGATGGTGACGCCCGCAGTTGTCTATTTGCTCAGCCATCCGGAGCGTTTGCAAGAGATGAGTCAGGCGGCGATCGCCATTGGGCAACCTGCTGCAGCAATCACTATCGCTGAGCATGTATTGGCGAACTGGCAATCAACTATTGCCCCCCAATCGGTTCCTCAATCAATTTCATAGATAGACTGACGCAACTTTACTCAAGGCTCATGCAGACTCGTTCAAATTCGCCATTGCCCGCATCAGATTTGTCTTCAGATTCGTTTTTGTGGGGTGTGGCAACGTCGGGCTATCAAAGTGAGGGGGGTTACAACCAGGCAACATGCCCTCATAACAACTGGGCCCACTGGGAAGACTGCAATCGGGTGATGAAAACAGGACGTGCCACCGAGTTTTGGACGCGCTACGACGAAGACTTTCAGCGTTGTCAAGGGCTGGGGCTGAATGCATTTCGCCTTGGCCTTGAATGGGCACGAGTGCAGCCATCGTATGAGATTGGTGTGACAGCAGCTCCAGAGTTTGATCCGCAAGCTTTAGATGCCTATGGCGATCGCCTGGCCACATGCCGACAGCGAGGCCTAGAACCCATCGTCACTCTGCACCACTTTACGCATCCGGCTTGGTTGGGGGTTGATGCGTGGTTGTCGGCTGACACGATTGAGGTCTATGTGACCTATGTAAAAACGGCAGTGACCCACATTAATCGCCGCTTGACCCAGCACTATCAACTACCGCCCATTCGGTGGTATATCACAATTAATGAGCCGAATATGTTGGCATCAAGCACCTACTTAAAGGGTGACTTTCCTCGATCGGCATGGGGTTTGGGGGCTAGCCTACAAGCTTATAACCATCTGCTAGCGGCTCATGTTCGCGCATACAACTGCATCCACGATCTGTATGAAGCCGAAGAGTGGAGTTGCCCGCAGGTGTCGCTCAACACCTATTGCAGCGATCTCTACTGGTCAGAGAAAGTAATTTGGGATTTGCTATCACTCAATCAGCGACAGATTAAACCTGTGAAATTCAAAGACTATATTGCTGGGCAAGCGGATCAGTTTGCAACCCACTTAAACCAGACTGAGTTTCACTTTCAACGCAATATACCCTATCGGTTGGGGCAGCTTTTGGGGTGGATTGCTGACCAAGTGGGCAATCGCGTCGTTGATGCTGACCAATTTTCCTATTTGTTAACGGAGCTGGATCAGTCTCCTCGCTCTACGGTCTTTGATTTTGTGGCAATTGACTACTACGACCCGTTTTTTGCCCATACGATTCGGTTACCTTCCTTCTCTGACTTTGAGTTTGAAAACCACGACTTTCGCAGCTTGTTAATGAGCAGCATTACTAGCAAATGGTGGGATTGGCGTCACCTGGCTGAAGGGCTTTACTTTTTCTGCAACCATTATGCTCAAGACTTTCAGTGTCCGGTGTTGATTGCTGAAAATGGCATGGCGCTGCGGCGCAAGCCTGATAATAGCGTGGCAACGTCACGGCACGATCGCCTGCGCCGCAGCGACTTTCTTCAGGCTCATGTCGAACAAGTCCAACGGCTCCGACAGGCCGGGGTGCCGCTAGTGGGCTATATGCATTGGTCGCTTACTGACAACTATGAATGGGGTTCATATACTCCTCGCTTTGGACTGTTTACGGTTGACTTTATTCGGGGTAGCGATCGCATCGTTGAAGATCATCTGGGCGATCGCCCATCGGAAACGTATGCCCGGTTGATTCGAGACATTGAACATCGATAACAGGCTTAGTTCTCCGATTCATAGAGCTGGCTAACTGACAAAACTCGTGAAAGGCTGATTCTCCCATCCCATAGGCAGAGCGCAGCCTAGCCACCTACAATATTTTCAATGCCTCACCCTAGCCTCTTTCGGGGGGAAGTCCTCTGATAGCAACGTTGGCCATAGCTAGGAGATATGTGTATAGCTGTTTTAGAAGACGTTATGAATCGTCCAGGTTAAATCAGAACGGCGCGATTTCAACGGAGGTTGGAATCGCTTGGGTCTTTGCTGAAACTAGCGATAAGCTTTGTAGGCTTGTTGTTAACCCTGTTTAGCCATTGCACCCCACTCAATGGCTGTTTATGATGGAGGGGCAATTTTGCTACAGGATAAAATCCTGGTTGACTGACAAAACTCAGGATACAAAACTGTAAGATTTGACAGTAAACTCACGCTCCAACTGCTTTTGGGTTTGTTTTTTCGAGGCAGAAGCAGGTTCAGGATCAATATGTCCAGATAAAGCAAGGGTCAAGAATAATCGCCATCCTTGATGCAAGGCTCCTTTGAGCCAGTTCCAGCCGCTTCTCAGATAACTATTGCCACGCCACCAGTGAGCATCCTACCCAACGCCGTTTGCCTGCTGCTACAACCGGTTGCCCTTGTAGCGTCAACAGCAAAGTGGCAACCGCCATGACCAGGCAAAGCCGAGAGAGAGCAGGAGCAGAGCGAATTTCAGAGCGCTCCAGTTGAAAACCATATCACCTGATACACCTCAAAGCGCATACTGCTAGAGCCATGTCGCACCACCCGCCACACTAGAGGAATTGCTCGTCCTCGATACTGCACCGAGAGCCGCATCAGACAACATTCCTCCCATATCAATCAGCGTGATATAAGCTTCTCCCCAGGCAGCTAAAGCGTGTCGAATCAAAGGACTGTAGAGCTTTTGCACGTTGATGCGGGGATTATGTAGCCAACGACTCAATCGACGTTGATGACTTTTTACTGTTGATTGGGGATTCTTTCCCCTGTGCTGATACCTGATCATCCATCGTTTGTAAGCAGTTCAAAAAAAAGTCACCAAAAAAATAACGCCCTAAGTTAAGGCGTTCACCAAATTATTGGAGTGCTCTATGTCAAAGAATCAAATCACCATCACAATTCACCTTGATGCTGATAGCGATCCGCAACGAATAGGCGAAGCGATTGGCTCATTGTTACGTCAGCTTGTCCCCCCAGAGGATTACCCTAAAATTCAAGAGCAAATTAAATCACAGAAGCGAGAGATTTTAATTGCTAGGGAAGCTGGATAAACAATGTTCATGCAACTTATGCAGACTCAAGCAACGTGTTGGTCACTTGTATGGGGTCGGGAAGCGCCCGCCCCTCTTGCTGAAAATACTCAACCAGGAGTTCAATTACCTCTTGCCCGTTCCGAGCAGCTTCCTCATGGGTTTTACCGTGAGTATGAAACTGTCGCCACGGAAACTCAGGCAAGTGAACCAAATAGAGTTGGTCTTCATCTGACCATTGAATCACCATGCTGTAATGAGGCGCTTGGCTCATTGGTCATCCTCCTCTCGTTGCAATTCTTCAAGCTTTTTCAAAACACGCCTAATATCCTTCTCCAACCACGGAGGGGCATCATCACCATCCTTGCCTGGAATCGTCAGTGGCTCATCAGGCAAATCTGGGTGAACCCAAAACGTGTGACTCCCTTTTCCTCGCCCAGGCAATTGGTTATAGCCTGCTTTTGAAATCGCCTTTTTAAGCTCTCTCAATTTCCTTGGCATCTACCCCACTCAAGCTTCACCCCAATTGTCGCCTATGTCGCTCACACCCGCTGACTTTAACCAACGGCTGCAACGACTTGAAAATCAAATCTTGACCGTCTCGCACGCCATTCGCCAGACCAATCTGGTAATCATATCGGAGCTGGAAAAAGAACCTACGACGAGCCATGACACGAGACTCAGGCTAGCAGCGATCAATACTTCACTGAGCCAGATCAAGGCTCAAAAATAGAGCGGCTCCAACTGACAATTGGGCCGCTCTTACAATTTTTAGGGTTAAACATCGCTTAGATCACGACTGCTGGGGCTGTCACCCCATTGCCGTTTATTTTGGAGATGGATCAAATGTTCGACATCCGTAATTTTATCGAATTCGACCAAAGAGGTCGCGCTTTTTGCCCATCTTGTGAGGCTGCCGGAAAAGGCCACAAGAAGAACTTAACATTAATTCCTGATACCAATGGAGCGTATAAATGCCATCGGGGCTGCACTCCAAAAGAGATACGGGAGATTTTGGGCAGTCCCAAGCCCCAACAAATTCCAACAGCATTAGCGCCGACTAGGCCGCAACGATCTGTAACAGTGTCGCCTCAGAAGGTGAAGGAGGCTGCAGATCGCCTCAAAGGGAGTCGGCAAGCTCTGCCTTGGCTGCTCAATCGCGGCTTCACGATTGAGATGATTGAGCATTATCGGTTAGGAGCTGCAAGAACAAAATGTAGCGATCGCCATTTGTGGGCCATCTCAACTCCGATCGCCGTCGGCGAGAGCACATCCTATTACCAGAAGAAGC
>CAZCXK010000057.1:5867-33528 GCA_964502605.1 uncultured bacterium | reverse complement strand
GTCACAATGACGTCTAATAGCGATTAATGGCGATCGCAGCATAGGCTACCCCCAAGCCATTTAAACGATGCGCTTGGAACCCCTAATTAGGCGAAGCTGACGAGCTGGTTTGCGGCTGAGGCTGGTTCTGAACCTCAGCTTGCTGCAATCGTCTGATTTCTTCTTGAATGCGCGAGGCCAAACTAGAGTCTTCTTGCCGCGTCGCTGTAATGATGTTGAATTGAGACACCGTCAGATTGTTGCGCTCAACGATGCGAATAGACTGGGTGCAATATTCAACCACGATATCTCGAATGCTCTGATTTAGACCCCGCATAGTGTCTGACTGATGACATGAGACAGAGGGAACGTCTCCAGCATCTGACAAATTGCGAATCTGAGCATAAGCAACTCGACGAATTTCTTCAATTTCTTGAACCGATCGAGCATAGTTGCGAACTTGATCTGGAGTGATATCTTGCTGAGCATAGGCTGCACTACTCAAGCTCACAGTGGCCGAGCGCAACTCCACCAGGGGCACTGCGCCCGCAAACACACCACTTAACGAAACGAATACTGCAATCAATGCACGGGAAATGAAACGATTCATACTCAACCGAGCGGGACGATACGACGATGTAATCATACGACACACAAGCAAAATGAGAGGGCAATGATTAAGAAGGACAACCAGTCAGCGAGAATCGTTTGATTAATTATCTGAACTATTTTATGGGTGGCAAGTTCCACCTGCTCTATCGAGTTCGTACAAATTGGGTAGATTTTGATGTCTCAAACATCTGACAAAGCTGAATTACCTTGATTTTCAGAGCCGATATCGGCTCTGCACCTCGTTTGAGGTCGGCTTCAAGTTCCAGCAGCAGTGGTAGAGCCTGTTTAAGAGACGTGAGGGCAAGAGAATCGACCTCTCGCTGCAAAAAATAGATTCTCTTGGGGTTGCCGACTTCAGCAGCCTGGGCAATGACTTGGGCGTTGCGCTCCCCCGATTCAACCATCAACTTGACCCATAGCCAAGTGCGAAATTGCCCAACTAATGTAAAGACGATTCTCAGGGCTGGCTCGTTCCGGTTAAATAGATCGGCAACCAAGGTGAGAGCACGAGCCGTTTCTCCCTGACGAATAGCAGCCGCTAGCTGCAAACTGTTTTGGGTAGACGTTGTCACCAGTTTAGCAACAGTTTCGGCTTCTACTACAGCCTGCTCAGAACCTGCAAAAACCCTTAATTTTTCCAATTCGTTAAATAATTGGCGGGTATCGTTGCCGACCGCTACTGCCAAGACTTCGACAGCAGTGGCAGAGAGGCTGACGTTTAAGTCATTAGCGGCTTGTTTGACCAACTGAGTCAGCTGATCAGTTTTCCAAGGTGGAATCAGCGGAAACTCGCGAATCTCAGCACATTTTTGCAAGAGCTTAGTGGATTTGAGCCGCCCATCGGGTTTCTGTCGCGTAGTCAATAGCAAGACAGATGTCGAGGGCAGCACTGGCAGGGTGCGTTCTAATTCGACGAGAATAGGCTCAGGACATCGTTGGCAAATGGTTGTATCGAGGAGCCAAATGAAGCGATCGCCCATGCCAAATGGAGGGGTCATTGCCTGATTGAGGCATTGAACAAGCGCATCCGCCTGATCGGGGGAGAATTTATCATAATTAAAGCTAGCCCACTGAGGGTCAAGGGTGCGATCGCGCAACGCCATGGCAGCTCGTTCGAGGGCAAAATCATCATCTCCCCAATATAGATAAATCGACATAGATGTTGCGCGGTTTGTGGCAATGCTCGATAACTTAAAAGGTTAGGTAGTCCGGCAGAATAAAATTAACAGGGTCATTTATTGTGCCGCACGACTTAAGACATGGTTGCTAATTGTATCGTGTACTGTAAAAACGAGGCGAATAGGCGTGGACGATATTTATCAGACCTATGTCAATCGAGTGGCGCGGATGACGCTGCCAGATGCGTATCAGTCTCAAGTTCAACATATTCAGGCATCTCCCAAATATCAGCCGCAGCACGAGGGCACACTTCAGGCGACGCCATTTCCAGGCTATTCGGTGATTACTCCCCCATGGGCCGATGATCCTGAAAATAATCAGCTCTACGAGACTCTAAATGCGTTTCAACAGAATATGGGGCTGGCCTTGACCGATGGACTTGTGGCACTGGTGCCACCCGAGAGCTTTCATATGACGATCGCCGATCTCATTTGGGACAATGCTTACCGCCACGCGGTTGAGCAGGCTGACTTTGAACCCCAACTGCGCGATCGCATGACCCAGAGTTTTCAGCGCTCGGCGGCTCTGCTTAAGCACGACGAACCCATTTTGTGGCAGGTCTTAGGACTGATTGTGATGACTCGGGCGATCGCCGTCTGTCTGGCACCCCGCAATGAGGTCTCTTACACTCAGATCACTAATCTGCGGCGGGCGATTTATCAAAACCCTGACTTGATTGCTCTGGGCATTGAGCAGCAATATCATTTTACGGCTCACATTACCCTGGGCTATTTTGCAGATGTCTCTGTGATGACAGATCCGATGGCGTTGATCTCGACGCTCAACCAGCTTAACGAATTTTGGCTCAGCGCCAAGTCGCCGCAAGACTTATGGATTCATCGGGCAGAACTGCGCAAGTTTGATGATATGACCCACTACTACCGAGAGGCAGACTGGCCAGCCCTACAATTTAGCGCGTCCGCTTGATGCCTAGTCGCACGTATTCAACTTTGATACAGGTGTCGGTAATGAGGGTCAGCCCAGCCTTGCGTGCTGTGGCGACTGCCCCAGGATGGGTAACGCCAATTTGAGCCCACACGGTCGGTGCATGAATGGCGATCGCCTCCTCGACAATGTGTGGCAGGTGGTCAGACTGACGAAATACATTGACGATATCGATGGCGACTGGGATATCTGCTAGAGCTGCATAGCAGGTCTGCTCATCAATGGTGTTAACCGTCGGATTAACCGGAAATACAAGATATCCGTGCTGCCGCAAAAACTGAGCAATTTGATAACTGGCACGGTTGGGTTTGTCTGAGTGGCCAACCAAGGCAATCGTCTGCGCTTGGGTCAGCACATCTCGCAGAGTCTGATCAGAATCGGGACGATTCAGCATGGCATCAGGTCAGAGCGAATTGAAATTACACCACGAGCGTAGAGGATTCATCGCACCCAAGACTACGCCCAGCGAGGTAGAAACCCTGCCATAGCCAGTTCTATTTCTCGTCCGAGAGAATGATTTCGCCGCACCATCCTTTTCTCTTATCGAGTTTTTTACATTCTCTTTTTAGCCTCGAGAGTAAGTGAATTCCGTTGGCTGACCGCTGGCGTTGTCTTTGCTCAAGCAGCAGATCCACCTGCTCTGCGGGGCTAAGCTGCCACTGTCGCAGCGGAGAGTATGGATGCAGATATGCATCGTAGGAGGGTGAAGTGAAATCACGTTTAGCCGACAAGGTGGTCATCATCACGGATGGTGAAACAGCGATCGGAGCCGATATGGCCCGTTCGTTTGCTGATCAAGGTGCACGAGTCATTCTACAAGGCTCATATGACCAGCTCGCAAGCAGTGTCGTGCATGCCATCTGCAGTGATGGTGGAGAAGCCCTCGTCTACCAAGGCGATCTAGCACAAGAGGCTCATGCGCTGAACTGCATTCAGATGGCGATTGATCACTTTGGTCGCCTGGATGCACTAGTCACAAATGTTGAGGCTCATCCATCCCTGATGTTGACTGAGGGCAATCCCTTGATTGATGCCGAGCGGACCCAGCAGACGCTGAAGTCCATATTTTTGATGGCTCATTATGCGATGCCCTATCTGCGTCAGTCGTGCGGGTGCGTATTGGGAGTTTACTCTGAAATTCACACAGTTGGGTTTCTGCATAATGCCGCCCACGAAATCGCCATTAAGCATTGGCTCAATGGCTTTATGCAGGGGATTGCAAGAGAGCAGTCAGATGCAGGAGTTCGAGCAAACTTTATCTGCTCACGCTTTCCACAGGGGGCTTGGCCCGTCGGCTCAGTCGATGAGCAATGCCAATCCACTGGGGCGATCGCCTCTGACTTATCGATCAATCCCCGTGATGTTGTAGGACTAAGCACCTTTTTGACCTCTGATGACGCCAGCTATGTTTCGGGAGCCATTTACCCTGTGAATGAGGACCGAGCAGCCACCTCGTCTCAGTTTTTAGTGCCTATGCACTATTCTGACCGAGCATTGGTGACATCAGGAGTCCGTCATCCTATGACTAGTCGTGATGCGTAGAGCAGTGATGATGGTATGCCCCCGACATAGCCTCTTGCCCAGACTCACTATTGAAATAGCTAGCTCTAGGCACAATAGGCGCGGTGCAGTGTGCGTTCTAGCCAGCTCAGACTGGCAACCTTTGCCCCCTTGTGATGCCTTTGCATCTCACATCTCGCTCATTCACTTGTAGACCATTCCATCTGTAAATCAAGCAAACGGAGAATAACCATGAAGCTCAAGTTAGCAGCATCTGTCCTGGTATTGGGATTGGCAACCCTGTTGGGTGCCTGTCAAACAGGTGGCGACACTACCATCCCTGGCGAAGATCCGGCTGCTGATCCAAATGCACCGATGCCAGAGGAACCCATGCCTGGAGCCGATCCAACAGCTCCTGAAGGGGCTGGAGATCCGATGGCTCCTGAGGGTCAAGAGCCTCCAGCTGCCCCTGAAGGGTAATGCTGGAGCAGATCGCGGCGCGGCGCAGATGCCCGATTGCAGGAGCATTCTGTGCAGCGCTGAACTGAGTAACACGCTTCCAAACTTGAGATTTTGCCCTTGAATTGTTGCTGAGGCTCTGTCTCTGGAAACAGATTACAGAGCCTTCTTTTTTCAGATTCAGACCGGATTTTGATCAGTGGCGATCGCCCTAAAATGGCTCTAAGCTTGTATGCTTACATCGCCCTAAAGTTCTGTCTAGGGTTGGATTTTGAATCGCTCCTTCACCTGATTTACTACGATAGAGCTTCTGAAGAGTTCTAGATGCGGAGCGGCTCATGAGAATCTTGTTAGTTGAGGACGACGATCGCATTGCCGATGCCTTAGCAGAAGATCTGATCGATCGATATTACGTCGTTGAGATCGCCCATGACGGAGAAGCAGGCTGGGACTTGATTGAGGCGTTTACTTACGATCTCATTTTGCTCGATGTCATGCTGCCGCAAATGGATGGTATTGCCCTGTGTCGGCGACTGCGCTCAAATGGCTACACGACGCCAGTGCTGATGCTGACGGCGCGTGACACTATCGACGATCGCGTAGTTGGTCTTGATGCTGGAGCCGATGACTATGTCGTGAAGCCGTTTGATTTGAAAGAGTTGTCCGCTCGAATTCGGGCGCTCTTGCGGCGCGGTGCAGATACCCTGCCTCCAGTTCTGAGTTGGGGAGACTTGCGCCTCGATCCCAGCACTTGTGAAGTGGCGTATCAAGACTGCCCGCTTAGTCTGAGCCCCAAGGAATATAGCCTATTGGAATTCTTTTTGCGCCACGGGCGACAAGTCTTTAGTCGGGCACAAATTCTGGAGCACCTTTGGTCATTTGGAGAATTGCCGGAAGAATCGACCGTCAAAGCTCACATTCGAGGGCTACGACAAAAGTTGGAAGCCGTGGGGGCTCCTAACATGATTGAAACCGTCTACGGATTAGGATATCGCTTAAAGCCGGAGCCGTAGATGGGTCATCAAATGGGGCATCAAGCTATGTCGGGTCGAAACTCTACTGCCATGTTTCAGGGGTTACGGAGCCGCTTGCTGATTTCTCAGCTAACGGTGATGGCTGCTATCTTAGCGATGTTTGGCACGGGGGTCTATGCGTTTTTTAGTCGCAGTTTGTATCAGCAACTCGACAAGAAGCTGCTTACCCTGGCTCAATCGGCTACACCAGTTTTAGCAACCGTCAAAACAAGCGGCGATCGCTATTTAGATTCTGTGAATGAGGTGCCGTGGCGTGACATCTTCAACCGCGATCGCCAGAGTTTGGAATGGTTTAGCGCCAACGGTCGGGTTGTTGCTCGCCGAGGAACGTTGGAGCTACTTCCATCTTTGCAGGTGGGTGCTCGGACGCTGCTCCAGTCTACAGAAATGGGCCACGTTCGCACTTATACGGTGTCTGTCTTTCGCGACAATCCAGGTTCGGGAGAGCCAATTTTAGAAGGATACGTTCGCGCTAGCCAGTCGGTTGAAGACATCGAAACGGTGCAGCGGCAGTTGCTTTGGGGGCTGGGCATGGGAGGAGCGATCGCCCTGGTTGGCGTTAGCATCGGGGGGCTGTGGCTGACGCGCAAATCAGTTGAGCCAATCGAGACTAGCTTTGAGCAGCTAAAGCGATTTACTGCCGATGCGTCCCATGAACTGCGGAGCCCGCTGACGGCTATCAAAACGTCGGTAGACGTGATGCGCAATCATCCAGAGCGGATTCATCCCAAAGATGCAAAAAAGCTTGCTGCGATCGCCAGTGCCACCCATCAGATGAGCCAGCTCGCCGAAGATCTACTGTTTCTCACGCGAGCCGATGCGCCCAGTCTACCGAAACCTCAGGCTCAGCAATCTGTCTCTCTCAACGAACTGCTATATGAGCTAGTAGAACTGCTGGAGCCATCGGCTCATGCCAAAGCAATTTCGTTAATGTGCCAGAGTTCGACGCTAGTTAGTGTCATGGGCGATCGCATGCAGCTGCACCGCCTCTTTTCTAACTTGATTCAGAATGCGATCCAATACACACCTGACCAGGGAAAAGTCAGCATCTGCATCTCACGAGCCAATCGGTATGCGGTTGTTCGGGTTGAAGATACAGGTATTGGCATCGAGCCAGAGCAGTTGCCGTTTGTGTTTGACCGATTTTGGCGGGCGGATCGGGCGCGATCGCGCCGTCAAGGGGGCACTGGGTTAGGGCTTGCTATTGCCCAGGCGATCGCCCAGCGATATGGCGGCAAGATCACAGTCCATAGTGAACCGGGCCAGGGCAGCCGCTTTCAGGTGAGGCTACTCGCACTACCGACCCACTAACGGAAACCTGAAGAGATTCTGCAATCGTCAAGATATTACAGGAGTCTTCTCCTATAGTGAGATCTGATTAAATCAGATTCGGTCAAGTCAGATTAAATCAAATTGGATTCAGGTCAACATCTGCTAATACACTTCCTCAAGAGGTAATCAGAGGGGTGCAGTTACGCCACTTGTTCTGACGGATGAATCCGACTTAAGGATAATGAAGCATAAAGAATCAGCAAGAATGTCTCATCGACGGCTTTCTGGCTACCAGCCAACTCACAGGGCCTCTGCAAATTGTCAAAGGCCAATTAAGTAGGACGTCTGATGCCATGACTCATGAACACATCAAACAATTTGCAGGACTGACCGTGCGAGTGCTGTTGCTGGCAACAGCGACACCGTTAATCATTGAGTTGGTTTCATTGCTGCCGTAGCTTGTCAGCATCTCGCGGTCAGATTTTTTGATCAGACTTGGCTGCTGAATCTTTACTTTAAAAGACGCTGTAAATCTGATGACTCGCCTGCGAAAAATCATCCATGTCGATATGGATGCCTTTTATGCCTCGGTTGAGCAGCGCGATCATCCCGCCTATCGAGGAAAGCCCGTTGTCGTTGGCGGCTCTCCTGAAAAGCGGGGAGCCGTTGCTGCAGCTAGCTACGAAGCCCGCAAGTATGGCATTCATTCAGCGATGCCCTCTCGCACTGCTGTACAAAAATGCAGCAATCTGATCGTTGTCAAACCCCGGTTTGAGGTTTATCGTGCCGTATCGCAGCAGATTCGCGCTATTTTTTGTGACTATACTGACCTCGTCGAACCCTTATCACTAGACGAAGCCTATCTGGATGTGACGATTAACAAGGTCAATTGTACGTCAGCTGTGGCGATCGCCCGTGAAATCAAACAGCGGATTCGTGCCGACACTCAGCTCACCGCATCAGCGGGAGTGTCGATTAATAAGTTTTTGGCCAAAGTCGCCTCTGACAGGCATAAGCCTGATGGCCTGTGTGTGATTTTGCCAGACGATGCAGAACACTTCATTCAACTGCTGCCCATCGAAACGTTTCACGGCATTGGCACCGTGACGGCAGCGAAAATGCATCGCTTAGGTATTCACACGGGCGCAGATCTGAAGCAGTGGTCTGAAGATCAGCTCGTGCACGAATTTGGCAAAGTCGGGCGGTTTTATTACGGCATTGCTAGAGCCCGCGACGAGCGCGAGGTCAATCCTGATCGCATTCGTAAATCTGTCGGTGCTGAGAAAACCTTTGAAACCGATCTCGACGATCGCCATGCTATGGGTGTGGCACTAGACGATATCGCGCGACAGGTTGCAGATCGCCTCACTCAACAGCACCAATCTGGGCAGACTCTAACGCTCAAAATCAAATATGCCGATTATCAACAAATTACCCGGAGTCGCACCTTTAGCGATCGCCTTCAATCGGCTCCAGATTTGGCGACGATAGCGAGAGAGCTGCTCGTAACCCATGTGGGCGATCGCAAAAAAGTCAGACTATTGGGCATCTCGATCTCAAACCTGCATTCGCGTCAAACGCCACATCCTCCTCCATTGACATATCACCAGCTCAGCTTGACATTGAGTCCTCTAGACGCTGAATAAATGGGCAGCCATAAATAAACGACGCTATGGTGGGGTGTCTTTCGCTGATCATGATTAGAGCAGGTCAACTACGCAATACCTCTAAAATCAGAGATGTCAATCTGCATTAGCATGAGATCAGTCGCTGCTGCGTTAGATTTGGTATGACCCAACTTCCCAATGATTTAGATGAGGCGATCGCTCAAGCCAGGGATGCAACTCAGGCGGCTGTCCAAGATGGCTACACCCGAGTTCAAGTTGAGCTGGCGATTCCAGAGCTAAAAGTGATGCCTATAGCCGAGAAATTCTTGCCGGTCTTCGATGAGCTAGGGGGGCAGTTGCGAGTGTTTTTCCCAGACTCAGGGTCGGCAGCGCTGGCCCGTCGAGATTGGGGTGAGAGGCCTTATGTCATGCGGGGCATTGGTGAGCCAAAGGCCAAGATTCAGCCTGATGATACGCTGTTTCTTTTCATCGAACCGTCATCTGTTGAGGTCGAGCAGGTCGAAGCTTTATGTAATGAAGCAGGCGATCGCCCTGTGGTGTTTCTCAACCCTAGGCTAGAAGACATTGCAACAATTGGCATTGGCTATGCCGGACGGCAACTGCGAGAGCGATTTCTCAATACCTTTGACTCATGTTACTATGTGCGATCGCTGTCAGGAGCCATGTTATTTCGGGCATATCCCTCACCGTGGCAGGTCTGGCTAGAAGTCGGGGATGACTATAAGCTGATTGCCGAAGACTCTCAAAAGCCGATTGGCGAGAAACTTGAGAGAATCTTGACACGCGCCATCGAGTCAGAATCTCCCAATGAAGAGCGCCCTCAAGCCAATCGACCCAAACAAAACAGAATTTTATCCGGACTTCAGCAGTTTTTACGAGCATTAAGCCAATAAGGGCGGATGATTAATTTTGGGTTAAGTTGTAGCAATCCACACGATTATCCATGAAACGATACGGATGTGTTGGGCATAATGGATGAAATAGCGTAATAGCTTCAGACGGTATCGTGAAAGCCGATGTCGTGATCTGCTCCGATGTTTGGGCTGAGCAAATTATTCATTGGCGCTGGCATTGCATTATTTAGATTGGTCATGAGGCAGAAAGGGTGAGTGAACATCGGCGGATTTTTATCGGCGACGTACATGGTCATTACGATGGCTTGATGCAGCTCCTAGACGCGATCGCCCCCACCTCTACCGATGCAGTTCATTTTCTAGGCGACCTCATCGATCGAGGCCCTAAGAGCGCTCAAGTGATTCAATTTGTTCAAGACAGCGGCTATACCTGTTTGCTAGGTAACCATGAGCAGCTGTTACTCGACGCATTTCCAGATGGCAAGGTCTATGCCCCAGCACTGCAGGCATGGCTCTACAGCGGCGGCCAAACAACCGTTGCGAGCTATCGGCATCCCGAAGAAATTTTAGACCACATCGCATGGGTAGAGTCGTTGCCAACCCACCTCGACTTAGGTGATATCTGGTTGGCTCATGCAGGCGTACATCCAGGACTAGAGTTGGAAGCCCAAACCACTCAAGAATATTGCTGGATTCGTGAGCCGTTTCATAGCAGCATGGAGCCCTATTTCGCAGATAAAACCATCATTACTGGGCACACAATCACGTTTACGCTGCCCGGTGTGATGCCAGGGGCGATCGCCCGAGGGCGCGGCTGGCTTGATATTGACACTGGAGCCTATCACCCCAGAAGCGGCTGGATGACAGCCCTAGACATCACCAATGACTCTGTTTATCAGGTGAATGTTAATACCCGAGATCTTCGCGTACTGCCATTTGCAGAAGTTGTCACAGATGTCAATCCTGAAGCAGTTATGGCTCGTCGTCGTCATTTGCTTCAGCTCTAGCAGCGACTTTTAATCTGTTCTCCTGTCTTAGTTCTAGTTCTCTAAGGCGCTGCATAGAAAAAGGGGCTTAAGCCCCCTTCAATCATCGATTTGGCACGGATTTGGATATATTTACTCATCCCTCAAAATCCATTGGGTGGAGGATAAGCCGCTAGGATAAGCCGCGTGTTTGAGACCGATAGGCCGATGTGTCAAGGCCATTGCCGCTGTTAGCTGTCGCCGGATCAATTTGGGCATTGAGGGCGCGAATGCGGTCGGTCGGAGCTGGGTGGGTGCTCAAAATTCTCGGGGGCGACCCTTGCCCAGCTAGTTTTTCCATAAAGGCCACCATCGCTGAAGGCGCATAGCCTGCCTGTGTGATGTTTCTCAGCCCTAACTGATCGGCTTCAAGCTCATCGCGGCGGCTGTTGGGGCGACGCAAGGCCAACTCTACCCCGATATTGACAGCGAGGCTTTGATCAAGGCCAGCCGCACTCATCACTCCTTGGGCGATCGCCGCTTCACGCATTTGCTGAACCGCATGACGCGCTGCAATATGTCCAATTTCATGCCCAATGACGCTAGCGAGCTGGGCTTCATTATCAGCGGCCCGCATGAGACCAGTCGTGACATAGACATAGCCGCCCATCGTCGCAAACGCATTGACTTGGCTGTCATCGACGACTTGAAACACATACGGAATGTCTGGGCGATCGCTCTGAGGAACGAGGCGCTGCCCAATTTGATCAACATAGTTGGTAATGCTGCTATTTCGATACAGCCGGAATTCTTGACGTACCAACTGCTGATTAATCTGACGGCCCAATGAGACTTCTTGGCGATCAGACATGGTTGAGAGCTGAATCACCTGAATGCCACGGAAAATCAGATCAAACAGCGACGCTTGAGAGGGTGTAGCCGTACCGACGATAACGCCCAACGAGACGATGACAGACATCAGCCCGTAGAGCCAGCGTCGGCGCAGCGAATGGTGGAGTTGAGAGAGGAACTTAGCCATAAGTCAATAATGGAGCGAACAACTCATTGAGTGTGTCAGCCCCCGTTTGGAGTTGAGGGGCCTATAGTCTTGGTCGTACTCTCTCATTTTACGGTTCCCTAGGAGACGCGGCGTGTGACAGAATTTACTTTGGTTAGGGTCAACAAGACCTGTGTGCTTAACTGATTACAACGTCCTTCTTGGAGACGTTTTAGGCATTCCAGATGGGGGCGATCGCAGCATTCTCATTGCCCATTTTGCTCAACACTCACACCAACGCTGATGCCCTGACGGAGAGCACCTAAAGGTTCCGTCTTGCCCAGATCGGGAGCACGTGGGGGCAAATCCCTGCACATTTCTGACACCAATCTGACACCAACTCGATGGATAATTGGAACAAGCAAGCGCCAACGCACTGATAGGGCGATCGCCCGATTAGTTGTGAAGGTGACGGGCTCTGGGTTTGAGATAAATGTTCAGCACGGCACCTCGTAAAGGGATTGCACTAGGATATGATCTCGTCGTATTTTTTAACAAAACTCCACTTGACTCTAATTGCTCCTCGATTTCGGTCTTGATCTCGATTAGGAGTTGGATCAGGGTTATCACGCGTCATATCATCATGGTTTATTCTCGACGACCGACGGCTTTAGCGCTAACACTGCTGGCATCTCTGGCGATCGCGCCGATGTCGATTTCGGCTGCACGGGGCAGATTGAGTGGGGCTGTAGCGATCGCCCAGACAGCAAGTGACCCGCCAACGTTTCCAGTGCCCGAGACCGTAACAAGCGGCACAACGGTGCGATTGGACGGTTCGAACAGCATGATTGTCATCAATGGCACACTCAAGCAAAACTTTGAGGCCGAATATCCGGGTACGACCATCGATCTGGCAACTCAAGGAACCGATGTCGCTCTGGACGCACTGATTAACGGAGGCATTGACTTAGCAGCAGTCGGTCGGCCCCTGACAGAAGACGAAACGGCGCAGGGGCTGGTTGAAGTGCCCATTAGCCGCGAGAAAATTGCCATCATTGTTGGGCCTGACAATCCATTTAATGGAGATTTGACGTTTGAGCAGTTTGCCAGCATCTTCCGAGGCGAAATCACAGATTGGGCTGAAGTCGGTGGTGAACCTGGCCCTATCCGCTTTGTTGATCGTCCCGACTTTAGCGATACCCGGCTGTCGTTGAGCCGCTATGCTGTGTTTCAAGCCGCTCCGTTTGAGACGGGAGCCAATACGGTTCAAGTGGCTGAGGATGATACGACAGCAGTGATTGAGGCGCTCGGCAGTGATGGCATTAGCTATGCGATCGCCAGCCAAGTGTTGGGGCAAGACCGGGTCAATATTATCTCGATGCACCAAACGCTACCTGACAACCCGGCCTATCCCTATTCACAGCCCCGAGGCTACGTTTACTATCAGGAGCCGACCCCTGCGGCTCAAGCCTTTTTGGGCTTTGCCTTAGCTCCTTCTGGGCAAGCGGCGATCGAGGCCGCGCGGCAGGCGGAGGCCGATGCGGTGGCGGCAGGTGATGCTGTCAATGAGGCTGAGATTGCTCCTGTGGCGACAGCGCTGTCATTGAGCGGAGTGCTTTCGTCTGGGGCGATCGCCATTTCCTCGGATGGGGGCACTATTGCTGGGGTAGGTGAAGGCAATACGGTGCGGCTGTGGAATCTAGACGGCACTTTAATCCAAGATCCATTTGTGGGACATGAGAATACAGTGCGGGCGGTCGCCATCAGCCCTGATGGCACAAGAGTTGCCAGTGCGGGCGACGATGGCACCATTCGCCTGTGGGATCTGGAGGGCACCCCAATTGGTGAACCCTTGACAGGCCATGACGGCTCAGTGCGGGCGATCGCCTTTAGCCCGGATGGGCAATCATTGGTCAGTGGCGGCACTGACAGCACCATACGTCGGTGGAACTTGGACGGCACCCCCATTGGTGAACCGTTCCGAGGCCACAGTGATGCTGTGAAGGCAGTGGGGTTTAGCCCGGATGGGCAAACCATTGTCAGCGGTGGAGAAGACGGGTTTCTCAGGCTCTGGGGGTTGGGCGGTTTGCTGGCGGCTCAGGCAGCAACGGCGCATGACGGCGACATTAATTCGGTAGCGTTTAGCCCCGATGGGCAGTCGGTTGCCAGTGCTGGAGACGATGGCACCATTCGCCGCTGGGATTTACAAGGGAATCTGATTGGCGCACCGTTCACGGGGCATGAAGGGGCTGTGAATGCGATCGCTGTTAGCCCCGATAGTCAGACATTAGTCAGCAGCGGCGCGGATGGCACTGTGCGGCAATGGAATCTGAATGGCACTGCCATAGGGGCACCCCTTACCGGACATAGTGCAGCCGTGAACGCAGTCGCAGTGACTCCCAATGGGCAAGCGATCGCTAGTGGCGGCGCAGATGGCACTGTGCGCCTCTGGGGATTAGACGGGCAGACGCTGGGCACCCCCCTTGTGGGCTACGGAGCACTCGCCTCGGCACAGGCGCGAGCATTGCCGCTGTGGCTGCTATGGCTACTGCCGCTGGCACTCTTGGCTTTGCTAATCGGCTGGCTCATGCGTCGTCGGACAGGGGCTGTCGCTGCAGTTCAGAATACTGGTGAACCCAAACCAGCAGTAGCAGCAGGTGCAGCTGAGATGGGGGCAGATGCAGCTACCGCTCAGCCGGGCGTTCAGTCTGGATTCGGAATCGGGGGGTCGATCGCCTCTCAACCTGAAACGCCGCTATCGGGCAGTCTGGCAGCAAGCGGGAGTGGCGCGGCAGTTGGCGGTGCGGCAACAAGGGGACAGAGAACGGCAGCCGCAACCAATGGCAGTAGTCATCCCCCACTGACAGGTGATGAGGGGCAGATGCGCGAAGCGGAGATTGCTGGCGGAGCAGCCCTGGCGGCGGGTGCTGGGGTCGCAGCAGTTTTGGGAGCTTTATCGCGCGATCGCACTCAATCTAACGTTGAGGCATCTCGCTTTGATGTGGGGCAGAGTGATTTGTCGCGGGAAGCTCTAGCCGATGTCGATCGAGATTTACCAGAGCTGCCAGAAGGCTACGGGGAACGTCGCATTGTCTTACTGCCCCGCGATCCGCAGTGGGCCTATGCCTACTGGGATATCTCTAATGAGCACAAACAAGCCACTCGAAACCAGGGCGGTATGCAACTGGCTCTGCGCCTCTACGATGTGACCAACATCGATCTGAATTCGCAAAATTCTCACAGCCTGCAGCAATATGGCTGTGATGAGCTGGCACGAGATTGGTATGTGCCGATTCCAGTGAGCGATCGCGACTATATGATCGAAATTGGTTACGTCAGCGCTGATGGCAACTGGCTGATGATGGCGCGATCGGCTCGGATGCGGATACCCCCTGTTTATCCATCTGACTGGTTTGACGATCGGTTTATGACCATTGCCTGGGATGAAGAGCTGCGAGGTAAGACCTTCATGACGTTGACTCCGCCTGACCAGCAGATGGTAAGTGAAGCACCCTTACACACTGCTATATTTGGTATCTCCCAGTCGGCAGAGGCGTTGCGAGTTAACGGGTCACTGTTTGGGTCTATGCAGCAGGTGCCAGAGCAGGCAGTCAGCTCCTATGTCTTTCCATCAGGAGTCGGGATGTGGGCACTGCCAACGATGTCGATGTCAGCCATTGGTATGTCAGGAGTGGGCATGTCGGGCGTGGGGTTTTCAGCGTCTGCCCCACCGATGCGTCCGCGCAAGTTTTGGCTAGTGGCTGATGCTGAGCTGATTGTCTACGGGGCAACGGAGCCAGATGCTACTGTGCTAATTGGCGATCGCGCCATTACCCTTAACCCCGATGGCACCTTCCGTTTCCAAATGTCGTTCCAAGATGGTGAGATTAGCTACCCAATTCGGGCGATCGCCGCTGATGGCGAACAGACTCGCTCAGTGCGAATGGAGTTTGATCGTGAAACACCTCAGCGGCATACCAATACCAAAGACGAAGCGGAAGAGGAGTGGCTGAATCCCTAGATGGAGCCAGACCATTGAGCCTTTCAGATCAGCTACTGTAGGGATCAGCAACAGCGGTGGGAGAGTGCCCTACTAGGGGCGGATCTGGTCTTTCAAACGCAGCAATCAGCTGTTCTTGAAGGTCGTCATCGTAGTGAGCCTGCGCCCAGTTTTTGGCCTGGGTGACTTGCTCAACCGTTAGCCCTGTTACATTTCTGAGATTAGCGCGATTGAGGTTGACATTGGTCAAATTGGTGCCTGTGAGGTTGGCATCAGCTAGGTCTGCATTGGTCAGGTCAGTACCTGTGAGATTTGCATTGGTCAGGTCTGCGCCTATCAGAGTCGCATCGCGTAAGTCAGTGCAGCGATCGCTGCTAGCGGGCTCACTGGTAAGTGCAGCATCTGCTGACGGAGCGGCACAGGTCAAGGAGGCGTTCACCAAACTGGCATCTGTCAGATTTGCCCCGCGCAACCCGACACCGACCACAACTGCACCATTCATCTGTGCCCGAGTCAAGTTAGCGTTGCCAATTTCGACCAGCCTCAGGCTAGTTCCCTGTAGGTCAGCGCTCACATCAACTTTGACCGCATTCGTCTCCAGGCGGGCTCGTGACGCCGATGAAAGCCCGGATAGGTCGGTGCTGTCGTCATAAATGGCTCCCGTCAGATCGGTGGTGGGGGTAATTTCAACATTGCCCAGATTAGCTCCCCGCAAGTTAGCGCCTGTTAGATTTGCACCTGTCAGAATAGTCGGTTTGCAGGCAGTTTCAATCAAATCGGTACATGCAAATTGAGCTGTCCCCAGATTGGCAAAGTCGAGCTGGGCTCCGGTGAAATCTGCCCCTTGGAGCAGCGCCCCAGAGAGGTTAGCACGCTGCATTTGGGCGCGCTGAAGCATGGCATTTTGCAAGTTGACGTTCCACAGCTTGGCATTTTGCATGCGGGCATCGTGGAGTTGAGCCGAGTGCAGGGTTAGATTTGGCAGATGAGCATTCTCAATCACCAACCCCCGCAGACTAATGCAGTCAGAAATAAAGTTTTGCACAATGGGAATTCCGCGCAAGCGATCGCCCAACTCCCCATACCGACATCCTTGCGTGAGAGTTTCGAGGGCTTCGATCCGGCCAGCGCTTTCTGTAAATGCTTTAGCATCTCGAATCACATCCCACGCCTGGGCATGAGATTCGCGTTTACGGGCATCAGCCTCAAAGATAAATAGAATCAGACCCGCCAGAATCGTAAACTGCCCCAAAAAAGACGCCGTACGGGTCAAGGTGTTAATCATTGCCTGCAGGCCACGGGCCGATCGCTGCTGATAGGCTGCAAACATAGCGTAATAGCGATCAGTCGGCACCTCAGAGTCTTTTGCATATTGGATGAGCTGATAATCGCGCTCGATGGGGTCTTGAACGCGGTGCAGTTCGGCAAACTCTTTACGCAGGCGCTTCCACCCTTCTGCCGATAGATCCTGAGGGGCAGTGGTTTCTCCAGGTGCTGCTTCCTTAGGTTCTAATGTTGGTGCTACCGAACCAGAAGGCGATAGAACTTGATCTCCGCTGAGGTCATGCAGTCGATCGCTAGTCATGATGATTCTCCTAGAGCGTGGGCTGAGTGATCACGGCTGACTCTGGGATAGATACAGGGCAAATCACTCAGATTACGCATTTGACCGTGCTGCTCATGGGAGGGTAGCCTGTATGCCGACCCTAACTGCTGGGGCAGGAAAATCTAGAAGACAGAGGCCCAGAGTCTACCCGCCCAGACTAAACAGCCGCAAGCACGGGCCAGCGGACAGGTGCCGGAATTGTGCGACCTACCGCAGTTGCAATGGGTTCGAGGCTGTGCGCCAATTGCACCATCGCCTCGATAGAGAGAGCCTGCCGCGCATCTGATACCGATGCATCTGGAATCGGGTGACACTCAATCATCAGCCCGTCAGCCCCGGCAGCGATCGCCGCTCGTGACAGGTCAGCCACTAATTCGCGCTTACCCGTCGCATGGCTAGGATCGACGATCACGGGTAGATGCGTCAGTTGCTTCAGCCCCACGACCGCCCCTAGGTCCAGCACATTGCGCGTATAGGAATCAAAGCTGCGAATGCCGCGTTCGCATAAAATCACTTGAGAATTGCCGTGACTGAGAATATATTCAGCCGCCAGTACAAATTCTTCTACCGTAGCAGCCAGACCACGCTTGAGCACTACAGGCTTGTTGATTTCGCCAACGGCTTTGAGCAAATCAAAATTTTGCATATTGCGGCTGCCAATTTGCAGCACATCAGCATGGGCAGCCACCGCTTCAATTTGGGCGATCGCCATCACTTCAGTAATCACAGGCAGGCCATGGCGCTGGCGCACATCGTCCAAAATCTTAAGCCCCGCAGTGCCCAATCCTTGAAAGGAGTATGGAGACGTGCGGGGCTTATAAACGCCACCTCGAAGAGCCTGGATGGGGGCGATCGCCAGTCGAGACGCGACCTCGTTCATTTGGTCGGCACTCTCAACCGAGCAGGGGCCAGCCACAATCAGCAGATCGGCACCTCCGACCGTTACCCGTTCAGACAATTGAATCACAGTCGTTTGAGCCTGATCAGCCCGATGAGCTAACTTCGCGTGTTGCATTAATTTTTCTCCCGATGATAGCAACGTTGATGAAATCGAATAGACAACAAAAAACCCGGAACCGATTGAGTTCCGGGTTGGCTAGATAATCTGCACGACGACCTTACCCGGAATGATGTCGGGGCCAAAAATAAAAGCCAAATGCAAATGACATTGCATTTTGGGACATTGCGTTTTGGGAAGGAGTCAGCATGGCTGTCAAATCTAGTGAAGTAACCACTAAAAAACCGCAGGTATCAGTCCTGCGGCTCACTCAACAATCCATCAAAGATGGCATTACCGCTGGTGAACCGACCGGAACCAAAAATAAAAAAATCGACCTGCACGAGTCATGAAATTTGATCCTTAAAAAGCAGTGGCTGCATTAACCGACATTAATGGTCTTAGCAGAATAACTGGCTTAGGGTCAACCCCTAAGGCCAGAATCTGCGTATCAACGTGGAGCTTAAACAGGCTGCGCCCGCTCATAGACTCGCTCATAGACTCGCTTAAGTTGAGTCAGCGATCGCTTCATTTGCCGCTTTGCCTCAGGACGAGACGCCCCATCTGCTTGCTCAAGAAGAGTCAATTGCTGACGAGCAGTTTCCTGCTTAGCCAACAAGCGGTTCATCCCTTGAACAGATGGCGATCGCCCCTGCAATTCCTCAATTTGCTGATCCAACATTTCTAGCTCAGTGGTGACTTGGCCAACATAGCTATCATCATTCGCTGTCTCTGTAGAATCGATGGCTGATGTCGAGTCAGATCCATCTCCAGTTGAGGCATCAGGCTGACTGCACGCAGTCAACGCAGCCGGTAAAAGCAAGAGCGCTGTCAGAGCAAAAGTTGCCAGTTTTTTCATAACGTCACGACTCACCCTCAATGCCATAAATAGTAGGTTGGCATTAATTCCTTAAGAAGGAGACGCTTCAGGCTCAGGACTTGTTTCCTCAACAGGGGGAGCAGCCTCTTCAGGTGTGGTACCCCCGCAGCCAATCAAAACAAAGGGAGAGGCGATCGCCAACGTTGCCAACATAACCATTGCGGGCTTTGCAAAAACTAACTTCATAGCAGTGCTCCTTGCAATAAATTGCCGTGTATTACATAGATGCGCTAGAACAGGTCATTCTAGATAACCAGAAGTATACAGAAATTCTCCAGAAGATCTAGTTCCTTCCGACTAAATTTTTAGCTAAACGATCTCTAAGCTCTCTCTAAGTAAGAATTCAAGCTTTTTCTTTAAGGTGATACAGATACCAGACAAGCCCCCAAGTCAGCCGTAAATTATTCCTTATGCAGAGCTATTTAAGGGGGTGCTTCAGCGTAGTACATGGTGACACGTTATGGTGCGTCACGCTTGAATCAAACTCGAATCAAACTTGATAGATCCCTTAGCGGCTAATGAGGTATAGATAACAGTTCATGTCAATGCTTAGACGACGCAAAAATGGGCGATTTCGGTCAAAATCTAACACCGACCGCAAAGTCAGAAGCATTCGAGCCACTGATGCAGCATGGGAATCTCTGGGCGATATTGCCGAATCGCAAAATATGACCCGCGCCGACCTGATGGAGCACTTGCTGCAAAATGGCAAACTCGACTGCATTCAAGGGCTGGATGCCTTACAAGAACTGGCACAGCAGATGGCCTTGTCGGCTCAGGAAATTGAGCCGATTCAGCAGCTCACCGCACAGCTCAACTCCGTTGACGATCTAGAGCCATTGCGAGAGCTGGCCCAAAAACTAGAGCCGCTGCAAGAACTCGCGCAGACACTCGAGCCAATTCATGAGTTAGCCCAGAAGCTTGAACCCATGCAAGAACTGGTTCAAAAGCTAGAGCCGCTGCAAGAACTGGCTCAACAGCTAGAGCCCCTTCAGGGTGCAAGCGTCTTACAAGCTCTCGGCAAAGATGTGGATGTGATTCACACGGCCATTAAAGCGCTAGAACGATCTCAATCTGCTGACGGTCAGACAGGACGACAACACCGATTAGCGATCGCCCTGGATGTAATCCAAGACTTCATTACCGCTAAGAGTTTGAGTGAAAAAATTGCGCCGCCGCATCCCCATGAGAACTACCAAATCCTGGCAGATTTCATCACCTGGATTGAGCATCAGCGGGCATCAATACCGGAGGCACCGATCTAAGTTGCCCGTCTCAATTTGAGATTTGTTTGAGATCTGATTAGATGTGATGGGTAAGTGCCTGATTCCAAGAGACCCTCGATGCCTCGAATTTCACTGGCTTCACACCAGACCATTTCATCAAAATCGTCAACATCAAGCATGGGCAGGGTGCAATATTCCCAGGATTGCCGCGCGGGATCGATCGCCAGACCAACGACATAGGCAAATCGGCCATCATGCAGTTTCACCCTCTGACCCAGAGCAAACTGTGGCTGAGCCGACGCCAGGATTGACTGCTGCATATCTGCGAAATTAAACACCTGACTACAGCAGTAAATTCGATAAAGTTGGTTTCGCATCACTAGGCGATCGCCCTGTCGTCGGACAATACCTAATCGCTCCAGACAAAATGCATCCCAGCTGCCTAGCCGCATATTGCCATCGGTCGCAATAATTTGGCTGACCGCAGCCCTCAACCGAGGATCGTGCCGCACCGGGTCAAAGCGCTCGGTCAAATGGTCATAATAAATGCCGTCTGCCAACACAGCCTGATCCATTAGATGTTCAACCGACAGGGAGCCCTGCGCCAAGTGATAGAGGCTGAGTCTAACTAACTGCGGATGTCCCCCCAGCAAATTCATTAATTGCTCAATTGCAGATTGGCTAAGCCCTGAAATGCCATGTTGTTGGGCAAGTGCTTCAACTTGCGCCCGATTAAAGTCAGGTAATTGAACGGCCAATCCCACGTTAAAAGGTGACTGGTGCAACGTCAGCTTGACATAAACTTCAGTCGAATGCACGACGATCAGTCGCAGCTTTTGCAACGGCTCAAGCTGCTTGGCTTCTTCATGCCATGACCGCAGCAGTGTCAAAAACTCATGGGCAATCGGAGGATAGACAAACACCCGGTTTAGCTCATTGAAAGCAATCACCAAAGGGCGATCGCTGTGGGCCAGCACATAATTTTGCAGGTATAGCGTGCAGCTAACCTTGCTTCCAACTCGCTCATCCCAGTAGTCATCAAGGCGCGGCTCGATTCCTAGGCGACGGCTCACCAATGTCGCAAACCAGCGCAGCATCTGATCCATCGAAGCAAACACAGCGTCATCGGCCTGCTGAAAGTCAAGCCACACCGTGCGATATTGCAGCGTAGATGCATGGGATAAAACCCGCAGCAACAGCGAATTTTTGCCGGTGCCGCGCGGCCCCTTGATGCGAATCAGGGCTCCAGGCTGCGTGACTTCGACAAACACTGATTGTTCAACGGGTGGGCGCTCTACATAAAATCGAGAACTGAGGGGCACAGGCCCCGACGGATACTCAGGCAACATAGACGAAGCAGCCTCGAAGCCCCGATCTTGCAAACCAGATGATGTCACTGCAGCCATCGGTCGATTCGCATACTGATTGGTAGTGAGATAGCGCCTGAGTGACACTTGCACATTCGTTTTAGTAACCCGCTCACCCAAGGCGTCAGACAAACGTTTCCATAATTTGGAGCCGACATCCCTGAGATAGCTCTCTTCATAGCCTTCATGGTCTGACATATCGGCATAAGTGCTCCCCTCCCAAGCATGGCGGAGTACCCGAAACTGAATGTCACTCAGCGGAGGATGACCCAGAATTTGATGAATTTCGGTGATCAACGCATCAATGTCAAACTCGCTCACTGATACCTCAAATTGCAACATCTCAATCCTCGCGTTTAGGTGCTTATGGTCTTTCAATCGTGGGCTGTTGCGATCATGAGCGCCCAATCTAGATCTGTGTAACCTGATTGCCTGACAGATCTTCGGAGTGTGGTTGTAGATACCTGAGGCAGAGCGCAGTTGAAGCCTAAGGTACGGGAGAATAAGCCTTTCACGAGTTTTGTCAGCCAACCAGCTGTGTAACCCAATATTGCCGACTTAATTAGCACCCAGATATTGATAGTTTCAACCATAACCTGACAGTTACTATCTGCTCGGCTGGAGTCTATAGGTTTTGGCGTCTGAATCCCATATTTTCTAACCTATGATGCGTCTTTTCTAACAAAATTAATGCAACTACACCTGCTTCAGTGGATAGAAAATGCCCATTAAATTGGCGCTTAACTGTTATTACAGCCTGATTTAAATCAATCCGCGAAGCTCCAAGCATTTAGTGTAGAAATTCACATAAGCCTTTTCTAATGCTGTAGCCAGGTGGTAGCCAAGAGTACTTGAAACGTCAATAACGTTAACTAAAAAAGTTGATTGACAACTGATCGTGGGCGACCAATCTATAAACTTAACGAATTCGAAAAAATAGTTGAAACAATTGCAAACAATGAGAAAAGACGAACGCTGTAGCTTTAATTACACTTCCAGATTGGAGATACGATGGGCAGAGGCGTGAAATTCAGCTACAAATGCAGTTGGTTTGCGCTAGAGTCTCATTGCTAGAGACTCAACACCTGGATTGAGTTCAAAGCAAGCTCCCCAACCCCATGCCCACATTGCATGATTGAGATCCCATGATTGAAGTCGAACATCTCAGCAAACTCTATGGCTCCACTTCGGCGATTCAAGATGTGACATTTGCGGTCGAGCCCGGAGAAATTCTTGGCTTTTTGGGGCCTAATGGTGCTGGCAAAACCACGACCATGCGGATTTTGACAGGCTATTTGCCTGCTACCAGCGGCACGGCCAAAGTCGCCGGGTTTGATGTCCATGATGACTCGATGGCGGTGCGTCAGCGCATTGGCTACTTACCCGAAACGCCCCCCCTCTATGCCGATATGACGGTTGAGGCATTTTTAAATTTTGTGGCTCAGATTAAGGGAGTTGCAGCAGGCGATCGCCCGCGACAAGTCGAATCGGCAATGGCTCGCTGCAATATTACCGAAAAGCGTCGCACTCTAATTCGCACACTCTCCAAGGGCTTTCGTCAGCGGGTAGGAATTGCTCAGGCAATTGTGCATGATCCACCTGTGATTATTTTGGATGAGCCAACCGTGGGGCTTGATCCCCGGCAGATTATTGACGTGCGCAATCTGATCAAAAGCTTAGCTGGCGACCATACAATTGTGCTCTCGACGCATATCCTGCAAGAGGTCAGCATGACCTGCAGCCGCGTCGCAATCATCAATCGCGGTCAGATTGTCGCCACCAACACCCCCGAAGAATTAGTCGCTCAACTGACGGGTGGGTCAGGCTATGAGCTAGAGATAGAAGGCAATATTGACCCCATCAAGCCTCAACTTGAAGCCCTAGAGGGTGTGCGCGTAGTCGAGGTGCGGCAGGGCGATCGCGTTCCAGGCCATCGACGAGATGTCTGGATTGGCTTGGCTCCAAACATCGATGTGGGTCGGGAGATTGCGAATATCATCGTCGGCTCTGGGCTGGGGCTATACGAGATGCGTCGCACGCAAGCGAGCCTCGAACAAGTCTTCTTAGAGTTGACGATGTCTGACCCGCTGATTGAATCTGACCTGGAATCAGAATTAGCCTCTGAATCAACAGCAGACGCCGCCGATCGCCATCCGGCAGATTCACCTGAGGCCATCCATTCCGACGCACATTCTGACTCATAGGGGCACACAAATGGGTATTGTTTTTGCCAATATTATTGCGATCTATCGCAAAGAACTCAGCAGCTATTTGGTCTCACCCCTGGCATATGTAATTGCAGGCGTGTTTTGGCTGCTCAGTGGCATTTTCTTCCTGTCGATTTTGCAGGGAGTCACCGCTGATGCCGCCTTCCGAGATCAGGTTGGCTTCACCGAACCGATTGATGTGCCCTATGAGGTGCTGAGCAATTTCCTAGGTTGGCTGGCCATTCTCTCTCTGTTTCTATTGCCAATGCTGTCAATGGGGCTCTATGCCGAAGAACGCAAGCGCGGCACCCTAGAACTGTTGGCGACCTCACCCGTGACCAATTGGGCGGTTGCCCTCGGCAAGCTGATGGGGGTGCTAACGTTTTACATCACGATGTTGCTGCCGCTGATGGTTTATGAGGCGATCGCCTTTAGTGGGTCTCAACCGGCGGCACAAGTCAGTCTGATGCTCATGGGACATGGGGCCCTAATTTTGATGGGCGCGGCGGTGTTGTCGATCGGCATGTTTCTCTCATCGCTAACCGATAGCACCATCTTGGCGGCTATTCTCACCTTTGCGGTCATGCTGCTCTTGCTGGTCGTCAATTGGATTGCCGCCAGCGTCAGTGGGCCTCTCGGCGACGCCATCGGACATCTGTCACTGCTGCGTCACTTCACCACGCTGGTGCAGGGGGTCATTGATACCAGCAGCCTGATTTTGTTTGCTAGCTATATTTTTCTTGGAATTTTTCTCACAGCTCAAGCGATTGAGGCCTTTAGATTCCAGCGCTCATAAGCTAGTATCATTGCCGATTTTAGTTCTCGCTTCTTCAACGAACACTGATGGTTTGCTATGAAACTCGCTGTCAACTGGAAAGCACTTAAATACTTATTTTGGCTTGGCCCTGTTTTGGTGATCATGGGAATCACCGCTGGCGCGGTTGCAGGTGAGTGGGTGCCTCTACCAATCGGCCTGATGATTGCCGGGGCTGTTGTAATTGGTCTCTGGTTGGTGAGTGAGAGTGGCTCACTTCCCAGCTTTTTGCGGCGGCGCTCAACCCAGGCGGGCACCAATGCCGCGATCGCCACAATTGCCGTCTTAGTGATTGTAGGGCTAATCAACGTCTTAGCTGTTCGCTATCCTGAGCGCATTGATCTGACCGAAAATCAGCGGTTTACCCTCGCACCTCAAACTCTAGACGTGTTAGAGAATTTGCAACAGCCGACCAAAGTATGGATTTTTGATCAGACTCCTAATCCAGCAGATCGGCAACTGCTCAACGATTTTCAGCGGCAAACTGATTTGCTGACCTACGAATATGTTGATCCGCAGGTTAATCCGCAAGAGGCCAGCCGCTTTGGTGTCGAGAGCTTTGGCGAAACCTATCTCGAATCAGGCGATCGCCAGCGACTGATTAAGACCGTGAGCCCTGAGGCTCCACTCACCGAACGAGACCTGGCAACTGGCATTTTGCAGCTAACCAGCGATCGCCAAGCCAACGTCTATTTTCTGCAGGGGCATGGCGAAAAAGCCCTTGAAGCCGGACAAAATAGCATTTCGCAAGCCATCAGCGCCCTAGAGAGCGAGCAATATCTTGCCGCACCGCTCAATTTGGCTCAAAATCCGACCATTCCAGACGATGCTGATGTGGTTGTCATCGCGGGGCCCCAGCGCCAACTGCTAGACGCAGAGGTCAGCGCTCTAGAAGACTATCTGACGCGCCAAAGCGGGCTGATGTTGCTGATCGATCCGGGCACCGACCCAGGCTTAGGAGATCTGCTGCAAGCGTGGGATGTCAGCCTCGCCAATCGCCTGATCATTGACCCGCAAAGTCGTCCGCCGACCGTTCCCATTATCACCCAATATGGCGACCACCCAATTACGCAAGACTTTGGCAACAATATTTCGCTTTATCCAGAAGCACAGCCCCTAGAGCTTGGCACTGAGGCCACAAATGTGACTGCAACACCTCTGCTCTTGACTGGAGAGCAGGTGCAGGCCGCCGTGATTGATGCTGATGGGCAGGTGCAGGTCATCCCCAATGCTGAAGCTCAAGGGCCGCTGCTAGTCGGAGCCGCCCTCAGCCGCCCGGTAGAGTCATCACCACCTGCTGAGGGGGGTGAGGCCGATGCAGATGAGGCCAGTGCGGGTGAGGCCGATGCAGGTAATGATGCCCCCGACGCAGCCGATGACTCAGACTCAGCACCTGAGGCGCGACTGATCGTCATTGGCAACTCCAGATTTGCCACCGATGGCCTGTTTGGTGAAGTGTTGAATGGCGATGTGTTTCTCAATTCGGTGAGTTGGCTGAGTCAGCAAGATGAGCAAATTCTCTCGATTCGCTCGAAAGAACCCACCAATCGACGCTTGATTCTCAATCAACAACAGCTCATTATCGTCGCGTTGAGTGCGATCGCCATTCTCCCTATCATCGGGTTTGGCGGGGCGATCGCCCTTTGGCTCAAGCGGCGATAGGAGTTGTGCTGTTTAGTAATGTGAGTCTGAGTCTGTGATCATGACGGTAAAGCCAACTACCATTTTTCTCGCTACCGTAGCGGCCCTGCTTGGGCTACTCGTCTATGCTGAGCTGCAAGGCACGGGCAATCAAACGGACTCTGACGGAGAAGGGCAACCGCTGTTCTCGTTTGCAGAAGACGATGTAGAGTCGCTCACCATCCAAACTGACGCGGCCACCGTTCGTTTCAACACCGATGATGAGGGCAATTGGCAGCTCGTCGAGCCAGTGTTGGCCCCCGCAAATGATGCATCTGTGGCCTATTTGCTCAGCCTGCTCACAACCGCAGAGAGCGATCGCACTCTGACAGTGCCTACCTCTGATCTGGCGACCTTTGGACTCAATTTGCCCCTAGCCACCGTTGACATCGAACTCACCAATCAAGCCAGCCATCGCCTTATTTTGGGCGATTATGACTTCAACCGCAGTTTTCTCTACGCCCAAACGGATCCAGCATCGGAGGGCAACACAGGCGAAATTAGCGTGTTGCTAGTATCGCCCAACTTTGAGAATGCCGTGAATCTGACAGTAGACGAATGGCAGCAGCCACCCGACAATGCAGAAACTGATCCAAGTGGTGTGAGTGAAAATGAAGCGGAGTCGGGAACTGAAGAAATTCTAAGCCCAGAACTAGATCCGGTACCGTCGCCATAAACTGCCGCTATAAACGATCGCCACAAACTGCCGCTATAAACGATCGCCGTAAACTGTAGTCTTAATTCTTGGACATCTCTTGAGACTTCTGAGGTCTAGCGACCCAGGCAATGTCAATTTGATCGGGGTTCAAGTGTTCATAGGTAGCCCCATCAGCGGTTGACGTTTCGGCGGCTGGGAGTGAGAGCCAATGCACATCTCTGAGAATAGTATTGGGTGGGATTTTGCGCAGCGGCAGATTATCACCTAGGGGCGGAGCGCGATACTCAATCGTCTGTCTGTGGCGATCGCCCACTGTAATCTGCACTGTAATCTGCACTTGGGCATTCGCAGTAGGCCGACGCAAAAACTCCCAGTAGAGGGCGATCGCCACAGTGCCATCATGATGGGGATTGATGTCATAGCCGAGCAGCCGCACCTGATCGTCAAACACTTGCCCCACAGAAACATCCATCTGTTCTAGCTCATTTGCTGTAGGCACGGGCCCCGGATAGATGCGCACATAGTCAACCCCATGAATCGCCACAGCATGTTGGGGGCGCTGCACGTCAAAATAGCGAATAATACTGGGGTCAGGGAGCGATCGCTGCCACTGATTTACATAAAACACCACATAGTTAGCCCGGAGCCAAAACTCGTCATCAGGCTCTTGGTATTTAGGCACTTGCACAACATACCCCTGAAAATATGCAGCCAGAACGGAGCGATACCAACTGCCCACAGTGAGCTGGTCTGCATTGGGGCGTTGATTGAGCCACTCAGCGGCGCGATCGAGCCCTTCGCC
>CAZCXK010000057.1:0-5767 GCA_964502605.1 uncultured bacterium | reverse complement strand
CTTAACCCCACAGTTGCCACCCATACCAACAGCCCCAATTGCACCAGTGGAGACAGACGCAATGCCAGCACAACCGGATAAAACAGCCAGCCAGGGGCGTCGGTTGAGGCACCTAAGAAGAAAAAATCTCCTTGGGTGGCCTCATCTTGGAGGCCATTGACCAGCCGAATCACTGTATAGGAAGGCTGCACCCACAAAACCGGCCAAATAGCCACACCCGTTGCCAATGCTGTTCCGCCCCAGCACCCCAGATCCATCAGTTGCGATCGCCAGCCCCGTCGAGGGAACCGCGTCAGCCCTAGCTCGGTCAGCGCCAGCCACAGCACCAGCCCCGGAACAATAAATAGTGCAATGATCTTTGCAGTCGCCGCTAGCCCTAGGCATAGCCCCGAAATAATCAGGAGACGGCGATGCTGCCGGGGATTGGGAAGAATATCGTGCTTAGGGTCTCCCTGCCAATAGAGCAGCAGCAGCAATAGTGCCAATACGCTGAAGTCAGACTGGAGCGCGTCTGTCGTGACAAACCGTTGATACGCCAAGAAAAAGGGGTCGAGGATGAGCAAGGCGATCGCCCGAGTTGCGATCGCCCGCCCCAACAGTTGCTGAGTTGCCCAATAGATGCCGACCATGCAGGCTGAGGTGACAATGGCCTGCAGCAGCCTCGGCAAAATATAGAGACTCGCCGCAAACGGCAGTGTATCAGTGCAGGCTCCTAGCTCGGAGGGCTGGTTTGCGGCTAATAGCTGCGGCCAAGCCTGGTGTAGTCGGCAGTTGATCACCATGCCGATTCCGGTGAGCCACATGTTGGGCACGCCGGGATGAGAGCTGCCGTAGGTGCCAGTCAAATCGCCACTCAGCAGGCTCTTCAGAAAAATGGCACCTCGCGATAGCCACTTGGCCTCATCAGAATTGAGCGGCACGGTGATGGCTCCCACGCGCAGCACAAATGAGACGATAAAAACGCTAATTTCATCCAATCGCAGTCGTTTCATGAACTCACGGCATCTTGCACAATGGGCCTCTCTGCTCAATTATCTAAGAAATGAATTTGAGAAATGAATCGAAGAAATGAGATCTGCCCCTAAGACCTGACCTATGGATAATCTTCATGCCAATTGCTCATTTGCCAACGAACTTGCGTAACTCTATAGGGCGATCGCCCCAATCCGGTGTAGTCGTTTGGCTGGGGCTGAGTTTAATCGTGGCCGCCATTTATAGTCTGCTGGCGCTGCAGCAAGCCTTTAGTGCCGATTATGTTGTACAAGACGATGCGCGACAGCATGTCTTTTGGATGCAGCGCTGGCTTCAGTCTGACCTGTTTCCCCATGATTTGATTGCCGACTACTTTCAGTCGGTTGCGCCCGTGGGCTACACTGCAATCTACCGCGCGGCTGCAATGGCAGGGCTTGACCCGCTGTATGTGCATAAGCTTTTGCCAGTCGCTCTGCATTTAATCACGGCAGCATTTTGTTTTGGCGTCAGCTTGACGCTGTTTCCGGTTCCGGTGGCTGCCTTTAGCGCTACGGTGTTGCTGGCCCAGGGTTTGGGGCTGACCGATGCCATCGTTTCCGCCACACCCAAAGCCTTTATCTATCCGCTGGTTCTGGCGTTTATGTATTATGTGCTGCGAGGTCAGCTGTGGCTCTGCTTAGGGGCGATCGCCCTGCAAGGTCTATTTTATCCACAGCTAGTGTTTATCTCAGCAGGAACGCTGCTACTCAAGCTTGTAGACTGGCGTAGCGGGCGGCCTCAGTTCACGTCTAAGCGACGCGATCGCCGCTTGATTGGGCTAGGGCTACTAGTAGCATTCTGTGTGATGCTGCCCTATGCGTTGCAGAGCAGTGAGTTTGGACCTGTGATCTCAGTATCAGAAGCACGCACCCTACCGGAGTTTTCTATCCCTGGGTCGCGATCGCGCTATTTCTATGATGATGACCCTGGGACATTTTGGCTCAAAGGTCGCAGTGGGCTGCACTTGGCGTCAGCCCTGACGCCTGTGACCAATAGTTTGGGATTGTTGCTGCCGCTGCTCATGGGATTACCGCGCCGATTTCCCCTCACCAAGCGGTTAACCCAGGGCATCGGCCTGCTACCGCAACTGCTGATCGCATCGGGGGTCATGTTTGGGGCGGCGCACCTGCTGCTATTTCGACTACACTTGCCCAGCCGCTATACTCAGCACAGCTTTCGCATTGTGTTTAGTCTGACTGCAGGCATGGCTCTGGTGATTTTGATCGATGGGATGTGGCGATGGGCTCAATCCAGCCTGCTCGCCTGCTCCTCCTTGCAGGCAACACGGCAGGCAACACGGCAGACGCCGAGGCGTCTGATTGCTGCCACCCTCACCGGACTCTTGGCTATGCTGCTATTGGGGTATCCCAGACTGGTCGATACGTTTCCGATTACGGCCTATCAAATCGGTCGAGTGCCTGACCTCTATGCCTATCTGCGATCGCAACCAACAGACATTTTGATCGCCTCGCTCTCAGAAGAGGCGAATAACCTGCCCACATTTGCGGGGCGATCGCTGTTAGTGGGCAGCGAATATGCGATTCCCTATCATGTGGGCTACTATCGACAGATGCGTCAGCGGGCGACTGACCTGATTCGGGCTCAATATAGCCTCGATGCGGCAGTTGTGCGAGAAGTGATTCAGCGCTATGGCATCACCCACTGGCTGCTCGATCGCGGCGCATTTCGCCCCAACTATGTGCAAAACCAAGGGTGGATCCAGCAGCATCCCGATGTGGCTCAGTCTGCTGTGGAGGCCGTGCAAACCGGCAGACCGGCGCTAGCCACGACCGTTAACGATTGCACGCTACTGGAACCTGATGGCCTGATTTTGCTGGATGCCCGATGCGTTGCGGCAGACCTTAGTGCAGCAGATCCCAGTGCGGCTGAGACCAACATTTCAGGAATTTCCCACAAACACCTCAGCCTTTCCTCATTTTTCTGACGGGCGAATCTGGTGAACTAATGACATAGTTCTAATGCGTATGCTCTCCAGTCGCTACTCTTAACCCCATTGACCTATGACATGTCCACACTATCCTATGGTCACAATGGCCATGATTGGGGCGATCGCCCTGATTGGCTGTTCTAGTCAGCTTCCCTTGGGGCAGTCTCAGTCTCAACCTGGGGCGATCGCTCAGCAGTCGTCTCAGCCGTTTACCTATGACGGATATGCTGAGGTGCTCAATCGCTATGTTGATTCGCAAGGATTAGTCGATTATTCAGCTCTTCAGGGCGATCGCCAATTGCTCGACGACTTCAATACCGCAATTGGGAATGTCTCGCCTGCCACCTATGAGGCGTGGAGTGAGTCTGAACAAATCGCATTTCTGATTAATGCTTATAACTCATTCACGCTGGCATCCATCATCGATCAAAATCCGCTAAAAGCGAGTATTCGAGATATCCCAGGTGTTTGGCGAATTCGGGCGTTTACGATTGCAGGGCAACAAAAAACTCTTGATAACATCGAACATCAAACGCTGCGATCGCAGTTTAATGAACCTCGAATCCATGCTGCCTTGGTCTGTGCGGCGATCAGCTGCCCTCCCTTGCGCCCAGAGCCTTACACCGGAGACGCCTTAGACGCTCAGCTTGAGGATCAAGTCAGTACCTGGCTTGCCAATGCCGACAGCGGCTTGAGGATTGATCGCAATATTAATCAGGTCTCTCTGTCGTCAATCTTTGATTGGTTTGGGGAGGATTGGCTCGCGTCTTACTCCACCGACCAGGGCTTTACAGGCAGCGAAAAGGAGCGGGCTGTTCTGAATTTCATCAGTCAATATGTGAGTGCTGACGATGCTGAATATTTGGCAGCTGGAGATTACCAACTTAAGCTGCTCGATTATGACTGGTCGCTCAATCGGCAAACTAAGTAGCCCCATTCAACAGGCCATGCTTTTTAGAGGACGACCTGCACCCGCACAAACCTGAGCCCATTGACACCTTGCAAGGGTTCAACGGTGCCCGCTTCCACGTCTTCATTAATCCAGCCTTCCCGCACCAAATAACGCAAATATTCCTGATATTCGTCGAGTTCTCGCTCGGTCGTGTAAACAATGGTAAGCTTGCCCGGTTGCGTAATCCGGGTTTGGGTGGCTTCATCAACCGCCTTATCGATCCGCTTTTTGACAATTTCATAGCGCATATCGCGGGTGCCTCTGACATCAAACATGCGCTCGGTTTCTTCGTCATGAAAAATATCAAGCGTCATGTCTTGCACCAAAATGAGGTGCGTTACCTGGAGCGCTACATCAGAGGTGCCCTGAATGGTAAGTGCGGTGCGGGCGCAGTCGCACATGGCTCGGAGCTGTTCATAGCGCAGGCTCTTGAGGTGAAACGCTGAAAACTTGGGGCTAATGGATGTGCCCACATAGAGCATGTGGTCAATGCCATCGCTGATTTCGATATCGCAGTAATGGGGAATAATCGCCTGCATCCGATCTTGCCATTGATCCCAGGTTTCTCGGAGTGCCCGATTGATCTGGCTAAGAATACTGTCATACTGCGCCCGCGCCGTATAGACACAGCCATGTTCGGTGTTGCAGGCCGCCCGATATGTGTCGATCGCCTCTTGCACTATGGGGCTACAGCACGAGAAATGATCAAAATGAACCTCTAGGCGATCGCCCAAATATTGAATTCCGGTAATCTCAGAGTCTACGGTGATGTCGCGTTCTAGATGATGCACATGGTCGAGCAAATCGAGTCGAATTTGTTCGGTGAGGGCATTAGCCTCACAGGCAGCCACGGCATCTAAGACCGCTAGCCCCAACTGGAACTGCTCTAGCAAATCAAGCTGAATAGCGCGATTGCGCTCAGCAGATGAGCCACGAATATCAGAAATGCCATACAGCGGATAGACCTGCTCAAAGACGATGGGTTCGGGGGGCAACCCCCAACTGCGGCGATCGGCTTCTTGAGCAAACCGCCACTCTACTGCCGGATGGATGTTGTTGAGCAGGTGACGCTGGCGCAACTGTCGGAGTGCGGTGGTTAGAGCCATTGTAAAGGCCGGAATCAACTGCTGAGCATGGCGGCAGTCGAGACCATCAAATCGACCAGGCTGATAGCTCATGAGGCACACGGCTCCAATCGGTTGAGGAGCCTCCTGATGAGGACTATACGACTCGTTAACCAGTGGCATGAGCAACAGAGACCGAACGCCGCGCTGCACCAGTTGCTTACCGACTGCAGTTTCGCAATCTTTGGCTAAGTCAGGCACAACTAGCACCTGATTGGTGCTCAGAGCCCGTACTAGGTGCGATCGCTGCAGCGTTTGGAGAGAGTATTCCCCCACTTCCACATCGGCCTCAAGCGAGCTCATAAACAGGCGCACCTGATCGCCCTCAATACTGACAATTACGGTTTCATCACTGGCAAATAGCTGCCGCATCTTGCAATCCAGCGCCTCAAATTTTTGGGGCTTGAGAATCGAGTCGTGATCGATTAACAGCTGTGTGATGCTCTGGATGATGGCTTGAGCCGTGATGTCAAGCCCTTCTAGCAGCAGGCATCCCTGTACCAGATAGTTCGACACCTGCAACTGCTGCACCAAACGATCCACATAGGTCGGATTTGTGAGCCGCGCTTGCAATTCGCGGTCTGATTTTCGCGCCAGACCGAGTTCGGCAAATTCATCTCGCAGGGGATCAATTCGCCCCAACGTCAGATGGTCTGAGCGTAGCCAACACTGGATATATCGATTTTGTCGATAGAGCGGGCTATCGACTTGCATCATGATCGGCTCGTCGAG
>CAZCXK010000056.1:33294-34779 GCA_964502605.1 uncultured bacterium | reverse complement strand
CCGTGTACACACATCTCGTATCTATAGTCTCAGCCTCTCTCGGGGGACTTCCCCCCGATCCCCCGCATCGCGGGGACCTAACTCCCCCGCCCCCCCGAAAGCATCTGGGGTGAAGCATTGAAAACCCAGATGCTGAAACATTGGAGACCATAACGACACATAATCATTTCAATTCACTGCGTTCATCCCAGCCTCGAAACGCCAGTCAGCTATTTCGTTTGGAGGGGGTTTGGGGGACGCAACCGTCCCTCAATTGGGGGTTTGGGGGACACTCCCCCAAGCGGGGATGCAGGAACTCAGCAGCCATTGAAAGGCAGCGAATGCAGCATTGTTCGGAGCGATAGCAGTTGTGTATACACGACAGCCTCGCTGGGCTGGGGCGATCGCTGCCCCCAGTTGCTTGCTTGCCGCAATCTCTAGCGCCCGCTAGCTGAGCCGACGAAGACCTGCCGCTAGGCCCTGACAGACCCCAGAGAGAAAATCGAGGTCGAGGGTTTCGAGGCGATCGCTGCGGTTGTGATAATGCGGATTGCGCAGGAATGAGGTATCAGTCACCATTAGCGCTCGATAGCCGCAGTCCCAAAAGGGAGAATGATCACTCAGACGAGTTTCAGGCACCAGCAGACCTCGCTGCCCCGCTGGAAGCCACTGACAGGGGATGCCATTGCGTTTGATCGCGCCGCTGAGCGTCATCAAATCTAGAATCGTGGCCAGATTGCCAACCAGCGCAATAAAATCACCCCGATCGGGGTAAAACGCCTGCAACCCTTTGGGATAATGCTGCGAACCTGGCGTCACATCGCAATAGCCGATCATTTCCAGCGACAGCATCAGCCGCAACGCCACGCCCTGCTGCTTCAGCGCTTGGGCATAGGCTTGGCTGCCAAGCAGACCATATTCTTCCATATCGAAGGCTACCAGCCGCAAGGGAAACCGCGCTGGCCGATCGCTGAGCAGGCGGGCTAGTTCTAAAAGTCCGGCGACGCCACTAGCGTTGTCGTCAGCACCGGGGGTGCCCACCACCGCATCATAATGAGCCCCAATCAGAATAGGCGGACGATGCACCTCATTGGGCTGAGCTGGCAAATCGAGAATCAGGTTTTGATGCTCACGCCCCTGCACCTGAAACTCATACACCTCGACGGTGCCCCAATGGCCAAGCTGTTCGCGGATATATTCTCGGACGTAAAAATGCCCCTCTGACGCCAGATAAGGATTGCGTTCGCGCACGATCTGCTCAAGGTGCGATCGCAACCGTTGGGTCAGGCTGGGATCTAGATTGGGGTCAGGCATGATTTAGATGGCAAGGCCAGCGAGGCAGCCCCTCTAACAGCAGCATCGGTATGGTGTCTTCAGCATATAGAATTTGCCGCACCGTGGGTCAAAAACCTGGGCTTGGCGGGGAAAATAGCATCGACGCGATCGCATACCAATGCCCTAGAATTAACCCCGCGCCTGCCATTGATAAGAAATGCTTTGGTCTAA
>CAZCXK010000056.1:12935-33194 GCA_964502605.1 uncultured bacterium | reverse complement strand
TCAAGTGATCAATAAGCTGTTATTGAACCAGACGCAACTGCATTCACTCCGCGCCCGCGATTGATAAGAAATGCTTTGGTCTAATCAAGTGATCAATAAGCTGTTATTGAACCAGACGCAACTGCATTCACTCCGCGCCTGCTCGTTGCCAGAACCATCAGGGTAATGCCTGAAAATGCGTCGCCGATGCAGCATATCGTTGAGAGAACATAGTCTGACTACCAGTGGGCGCTGAGGTGAGGGGCGATCGCCTCTGACTCCATGTCAATTATTTCCGGAACTTAGTCTTCAATCGTTGAATCAAGATCAGAAGCGTACCTTCATCTTGACAGGAGATGCAGCCCATGGAGATGCCACAAGAACTATGGTCACTGATTGCTAACCTCACTCCAGATGATTCAGATGAGCTGACCGATGTCATTTCTCACCTGCCTGCTGACGATGATGAAATGCAAGCCCTCATCTTGGAAAATCTAGATTCCCTAATTCAAGCCGTCAGCGTGGGTTCATAACCGTCTCTTAAACTTGCTATAACTAGATCGATCTAGATGTAATGAATCGCATATGACTCGAACGCAGCTGGCAATTTTAACTTTGTCAATAATCGTATGCCTGCGCCTGTTGTATGTGGTAAAAAGCGAAATGGGGATCAATCTTTCGCACCGCTACCACGCAGGCGACATGGTGAAATTACCGGCGAAGGCATTGGTGCATGCCGTACATCGGACGTTGAGCTAGCTCTATCGGCTAGTGAGTTCCACTGCCACGATA
Source organism: uncultured bacterium (assembly GCA_964502605.1). Lineage (GTDB taxonomy): Bacteria > Cyanobacteriota > Cyanobacteriia > CAZCXK01 > CAZCXK01 > CAZCXK01. The sequence goes on along the minus strand of CAZCXK010000056.1, from coordinate 32,423 downwards.
GATGCGCTCAGCTTGGTGGGGCGACAGCCACTTTGAGCCAGGGAATTGAATCGATGGCATTTCGTTGGGCTCTGGCTCATAGTTTGGAATTTGACTTTGTGGCGGCAGATAGGCATGGCTGACGGGGTCGTAGGCAAACACTTCGCCCGTTTCGATGTGATAGATCCAGCCGTGAATCGAAATCTTGCTCTGATAGATGCGGGAATGAATCACTGGATATGTTTTCAGGTTCTCAATTTGAGTCAAAACGTTTTCTGCAATCGTAATATCTAGCAGGTCTTCGCCATCACGGTCGCTATAGTTTTCTCTGATCAAGCGGCGAGTCGCTTCGGCATGTTTGAGCCAGCTGTGCACGAGCGGCATTTCATCTTCGAGCTTGTCGAGCTTGAGTAGCCCTTTCATGGCTCCACAATTGGAATGGCCACAGACAATAATCTGATCAATGTTGAGCGCCTGAATCGCATATTCGACTGCTGCGCCCTCACCGCCGTTGGTAGCCCCAAATGGAGGAATTATATTGCCCGCATTGCGAATGACGAACAGATCGCCAATCTGCGCCTGAGTGATGAGGTTGGGGTCAACGCGCGAATCGGAGCAGGCAATGAACAGCACTCGCGGCGATTGCCCGTGGGCTAGCTGTTCAAATAGTTCATGATATTGACTAAAGTAGCCACTCTGAAACTCTCGCAAACCTTTAACTAGCTTTTTCATCCCTGGGTTCCTAATATGTCAGTGCCATAGGCATTATGTTCAGTGCCATAGGCATTATGTCAGTGCCATAGGCAGTGTAAACCAGAAGGTGGCTCCTTGCCCCAAGGTGCTTTCGACCCCAATTTCTCCTCCGTGCGCGACGACAATCTGACGGCACAGATAAAGCCCCAATCCTAACCCGTGAGTATGGCGTGCATTAGCACCCCGGCTATAGGGCTCAAACAGGCGATCGCACTGGTCTTTGGGGATGCCGACCCCATCATCTTGGATGATACAGCGAATCATTGCCGCTTGGGCGGGGGCAGCCTCATCATTGCCATTCATTACATCAGCATCCACTATGCCCGCATCAATGACGATATGCAGCCCTGGGGCATTGTGTTTGAGGGCGTTAACGACCAGGTTTTCAAAGACGCGCCAAATCTGATTGGGGTCAGCATAGGCAGCAGGCAGTTTAGATGAGATTAGACTTTTGAGCGTAGCCTGACTTTTGGTGACAAGCGGCTCAATATCTTGAACAATGCTAGATACCAGTTGATCAAGATGCACCGATTCGCAGGCCAGCTCTAAGTGATGGGCATCACTGGCGTGCGATTCCAGCAGTGAGTTAATCAGCTTAAGTTGGCGATCGCCACTTTCGACCATGCGCTCAAGAATTGGGCGCGGCACTAGAATCGCATTTGACGACGAATCATCAGGAAGCTGTAGGGCTGGCACTGGAAGCGGTGACGACGGCACTCGTGCAGATGGAGGCTCCGGTTCCGGGTCTAACGCGGGCATTCTCAGCAAATTCTTCAGCACCATCAGCATCCCCGTCACTGGGTTTCTCAAATCATGGGAAACCGTTCTCAACAGTAGCTTCAATGCTTGTTCTGCTTGCTGGCGCTCATGCACCTCTTGCTGAAGCTGAACATTTTGCGCCCGCAGTTGGCGCTTGAGGCTATGCACCATGAGATGGGTCTTAATCCGAGCTAAGACCTCATCCGGCTGAATGGGCTTGGTAATATAGTCAACCGCGCCGATGCTCAACCCTGTCACCTTATCAATCGTGTCGGTGAGCGCTGTCATAAAAATGACCGGAATATCGCAGGTGCTGTGATCGGCCTTGAGGCGGCGGCAGGTCTCGAAGCCGTCCATACCGGGCATCATCACGTCTAGCAAAATCAAGTCAGGCTTGACGTAGCCAACTTGCTCTAGAGCCCCTGCGCCATCTTCTGCGACGAGCAGCCGAAATCCTGAGGTGCTGAGCGAGTCAAACAACACCCCTAAATTGGTAGGGTTGTCATCGACCAATAAGATGACGCCCTGAGTAGACTTACTATCGAGGCTTTCAATGCTCATGGGGCATCCGTCAACGCAGCGTTCAGAATTTTTTGTATCCGCTTGATCTGGAAGCTTCTTGCCAACTGCCTCAGCTCATCGACAAATGGGGTGAGAGCAGGATCAGACTGCTCAATCGGGTCAAGGGACTGCAGAATGCCGCCGATATCCCCAATTTGAGCCAGCTGCTGCAGCCGAATTAGCTCAGAGTGAGACGGCAACACCCTAGGCATGATTGCAGAGGGGCGATCGCCCGGTCTGGGGTTGAGCCGATCGCTCGACACCATCTCTGCCTGGGAGCCTGATGTGTCGTGGTTAGGGCTGGCGTGGTCAGGATCGTAAATCCACTCTAAGTTGAGATGTTTCCGCAAGGCAGCCAACAAGTCTTGTGTCTGAATCGGCTTCGAGAGAAAGTCGTTGCAACCCGATGCCAGACTCTTTTGCTGGTCATTGTCAAAGGCACTAGCCGATGCCGCCAAGATGATCACATTCTGCAGCTGATCAGACTGTCTAAGCTTGCGAGTCGCTTCAAAGCCGTCTAAGACTGGCATGACCAAATCCATCAAGATCAGGTCAGGCTGAAACTGAAACGCCTGCTGCAGGCACTCCTCGCCGTTGATTGCTTCTGCCAGGTCAAACCCCAGTGACGACAGCAAATTAATCAGGAACGATCGATTTTCCCATTTATCGTCAGCAATGAGAATGCGTTTGGGATCGCCCTCGTAGCCCACAATCAGGCGATCGCTCACCTCGGCTACTGGGTGCCAGTCATCAACGGCGGGCAAGTCAAGATCCAGCCAAAAGATACTGCCCTGCTCTAGACCGCTCTTGACCTGCAATGTGCTGCCCATCATCTCCACCAATCGCTTACTAATGGGTAAACCCAGCCCAGTACCTTCAATAAAGTGGCGCTGCTCTCCCACCTGCTGAAAAGGCTGGAAGATTTCGTCTAGCTTTTCTGCCGGAATCCCGATGCCGGTGTCTTCCACCTGAAAGCGAATTAGCCCAGATTCGAGTTTGCCAACTTTGAAGGCGACGCCACCCTGATTTGTAAATTTAATTGCATTCCCTAGTAGATTAATCAGAATTTGCCGCAGTTTCTGTTCATCTCCACGCACAGCAATGGGCAAATCAGTTAATGGCTCATAAAGAAATGTAATGCCTCGCTGCATGGCCCGAATGCGAAAGATTTCGACGATGCTTTTGAGGAAATCAGCCAGCAAGAATTCACTGACATGGAGTTCCATTTTGCGGGCTTCAATTTTCGAAAGATCGAGAATATCGGTGATGAGCGTCAGCAGATGCTCACCACATTGCTGAATGATGCGGAGGCCATCATATTGCTGAGGCGTCAGGGTTTGGGCCCGCTGCAGAATTTGGGCATAGCCTAAGATGCCATTGAGTGGGGTGCGCAGCTCATGACTCATATTGGCTAGAAACTCGCTCTTGGCTCGGTTGGCCGTTTCAGCAGCGTCTTTCGCCATTTGCAGTTCTGACTCAGCGGCTTTGCGATCGCTAATATCTTCTACCACTGCCACGACATATTTGGGTTCGCCAGTAGGGCTACGAACCAGGGCATCGGTGAGAGCCACCCAGACGATCGATCCATCCTTGCGGATGTAGCGCTTCTCTCCGGTAAAGTCTGAGATTTCTCCGTTCCACAGTTTTTGATAATGGCTGTGGCTCAGATCGTCAGGGTGCGTGACATCTTGAAAGGTCAGATGCAAGAGTTCGTCTTGAGAATAGCCCAAGATGTCGCAATAGCGCTGATTAAAGCGGAGCCAGTGACCTGCCTGATCGATATGGGCAATGCCCACCGCCGCCTGATCAAACGTGCCGCGAAATCGGGCTTCGCTTTCTTGTAGAGCCTGCTCGGATTGCTTATGCTCAATACCCAGAGCGATCTCGTTGGCGATCGAGGCCAGTTCTTGCAGGGTGGCCTCAGAAACGGGCTGTTGGGCAAACGCTGCCAACACGCCAACCACCCGATCTTCTACAATCAACGGATAGCCAACAATGGCGATAATCTCTGCATGGTGCAGCCAGTCGCAGTCAACGCAGCGTTCGTCTTGAGCAACGTCTTGAATAATGCAGGACTGTCGGCTGGCCGCGATTTGACCAATTTCTGACTGACCCAGCGGCACAGACTGCTGACAAATTTCGGGATTAACCACTGCACCTCGGCTAGCCTGCAGTTCTAAAACTTCGTCTCCGTCTTCTAACGTCCAGATGCAGACGCAGACAATGCCCAAGTGTTCGACAAAGGCATCGGCACATCTCCCCATCATATCCGGCAGCGTATCGCCTTGGGTGAGGGCAATGCCAATCGCCGATCCTAATGCTGCCAGGTGAACCCGTTCGTGGAGAGCAGATTCGGCTTGCTTGCGTTCGGTGATGTCACGCACGACCGCTTGCAGCATGGAATTGCCATCAATCTCGACAGAAGTCAACCAGACTTCAGCCCAAAACTGAGTGCCATCGAGTTGCTGATGCAGCCATTCAAAGTTGCAAATTCCAGTTTGCAGAGCCGTCGCCATGTGTTGGCTGGCCAGAGCTGCAGACGATCGCCCTTGAGACTGCAGCTCTGGGGAAAAATCAATCGGCTGTTTGCCACAAAATTGATCTTTTGACGAGCAGCCAAAGATTTTGAGCGTCGCAGCATTGCAGGCTACAAATCTACCCGCATCAAGCAAGCTGACCGAGTCTTGCGTACCTTCATGCAGAGCACGATATTTTTGCTCAGAGATTTGCAGCTGTTCGGTGACGCGTTTGCGTTCCTCGATTTGAGTTTGGAGCTGCTGATTGGCATCAACGAGGTGGGCTGTGCGCTCTTTGACGCGATCTTCAAGCTCCTGAGCCCGCCGCTCGAGGACAGCAAATGACTCACGCAGTTGGCTGGCCATGCGGTTAAACGATTGCGCCAAGCTACCCAGCTCATCGTCTCGGTCTAGCTCAACCGTTTGATCGAGCTGACCACCGGCGATCGCCCGACTAGCATCGCTCAACCGCAAGATTGGGCGCGTAATCCATTCTGAGGTAAAGACGCCCACGATGCTAGCTACGATTAGTGCTGCAAAGCAGAGTAAGACGGTGGTGCGGGTGTTGGCATCAATGCGTTCGGTAAAATCAGCCTCAGGCACAACGACCACAATCAGCCAATTGATACCGCGACCATCTTGAAACGGCAACACCTGCAGAAATTGGCGATCGCCTTCTAGCTTAAATTCGAGCTGCTGCGCCGCCGTAATGCGGTTGAGACTGCCAAACGAGTCAATCAGATATTGAGCCGTCGAACGAATCAACGAATCTTGACTGGCCACGGCTGACAGACGTTCTTGCTCGTCGCTATTTGGGAGCTGTCGAAACGGTTTTTCAGAGGTGGACGTGGCAATTAGCAGCCCCGACCGCTCTATAATAAAGGTCTGCCCAGTTTTACCAATGGTGAGGGTTCTGAGAAATTCGCTAATTTTTGACAGGGTCAGATCTGCACTGGCAACGCCAAGCAGAGCCCCTTGTGGGTCATAAATGGGCTGGTTAGCCGAGATTGCCAACCGTTGGGTGCTGACATAGGAGTAGATCTCAGTCCAAACGGGCTCGCGCGCTCTGACAGCAGCGTCATACCACGGACGCAACCGAGGATCATAATGAGCCGTGGTTTTGATCACCTCTTGGCGATCGCCCTCCCGGCTGGTGCTCCAAGTCAGCAGATTGCGCGATGGCGTTTGATCCAGAATTTCGAGTAAGATTTCGTCATCATCGAGCTGCTGAGCCCCACTATAGCCACCCGCCTGCGTCCCAATTGCAATATAGCTAAGGTCGCCAAATTGATAGTTGAGCTGATACCAAAAGTAGCGATCAAACTGTTCGACATCTGTGAGGTCAATCAGCCCTAACTGAACCGCTTGGGCATTCACGGCATTCGCCAGATGCGGCGTCTCAAGATAGCTCGACAGCTTTTGCTCAATGCGCTGCGAAACCTCATTTTCGAGCTGGCTAGCCACATCGTGAACGGTTTCTTGACCATTGCGCCACGACAACCACCCTGTGATGCCGACAATCGCTGAAATTTGCAGAATAAAAGGAAAAACGAGAACAACCCGAATGGGCACTCGCTTCCAACGATATTTGAGCTGCTCGAGGGCGGGGTTTAGCACGATCTAGAACGGCTGTGATAATCACAGAGAAACGTTGCAAATTATTATCGTACCTTGCGAAAAAGATGTCTCCGATTAAAGTGCCAGACTCTAACGGCTCGGTGCTAAACAGGCAAACGGCTACGTGACCATACCTATCGTCCAGCGTTTGGAGACATCGTCTCAAATAATACCCCAATCGCCCCTTGGCGTTCACCCAGACTGATACTCACCCGTCTGCCCCTGATTGGGATGGGGCACACTGACAGGTAACGAGCGAAATGGCGTGCCATTGACCAAGATTTTGATTTGCTGAGCCAGCCGCAGTTGAGCAATCGGCTCTCTCAATAGCTCACTAGCCGCTGCCAGTGCCTCAGCCGTCTCGCGATCGCGGCAGTTAACCCGCAACACGCCCCACCATCTCGACAAACGACAGGCATGGAGACCATTCAGCGTTTGCAGCTCGGCTGGGTTTTCCCGATAAAAGTCCAGGATTAATCGCGTCAGTTGAGAATACCAGTTCATTATCGTAAAGCTCTTATATTGAAATGCGTTGCCATTGCGTGTTCTTAAACAAGAGCCCAACAGCGTCAGATGGATGCCTATTGTGCTGTGAAGATCGCCTGATCTAAAGGCACCAACCTGACAACCAATCGTTCTCTCAAATGCATGGCTCCTGAGCACATCAAAGCCTGCTGTGTGCCTTTGATAGCCATCGATCAGGAGATTTGCTCTTGATAGTTTTATTGAACCTTACGCCGCTGGGAGAACAGGCGATGTTGCAAGAAGACTTAATGACCCCAACCTCAGGATGATGGCTAAGGGCGATCGCCATAAAGCTTGAATAACGGGTGTTTAGAGAGATATGGCTCGGCTTAGACGCTTAACAATCTCGTAGAACTTCTTGAGAAAACGAGATAAACGCAGATGTGCTGGCCACAGCTCAATGCATCAACTAACTCGTCAAACGAGATGGCTGGCTAATCGCCCCTCGAACATCAACAGGGAGTGATACCACCTCAGCCTGAATGCCGTTGTGAGCCCAAGCATCTTTCATCGCTGCCTCTACAGCCGTGGCTCGGTCTCGATGGGTGAGAGCGAGGAGCGTCGGGCCTGCACCGCTAATCACCAGACCATAGGCTCCAGACGACAGCGCTGCGGCATATACCTTGTCATATCCGGGAATGAGAGCCTGACGATAGGGTTGATGAATGCGATCGCCCAGAGCCATTCGCAGCCAGTCAGGGTTGCCTGTTTCTAACCCCCGAATGAGTAAGCCAACATGTGCCATGTTGAAAATCGCGTCAGCCCGGCTGTAGGTCGTCGGCAACACCCGTCGCGCCTCAGCGGTCGATAGCTCAAAATCAGGGATGGCCACTACAGGCATAAGAGTATCTGCCCACGAGATCTGGCAGACGACCGATGCGGTATCCGGCTCTGACACTGTAAGTCGGCATCCCCCCAGCAGGGCTGGCACCACATTATCAGGATGGCCTTCAAGGGCGATCGCCAGTTCCATGATCTCAGCATCCAAGATGGGTTGCGAGAGGAACGCATTGGCGGCCAATAGCCCCCCCACAATGGCCGTGGCCGAACTGCCCAAGCCCCGAGCCAATGGAATCTCAAGCTGAATGCTGATCTGCACAGGCGGCACGGGCTGCTGCTGCTGCCGATAGAGCGCAGCAAAGGCACGATAGGCCAGATTTTGAGCCGAGGTCGGCACCCGCTCAGCATCCACGCCAGCCACATCGATTTTGACTAGGTTGGGCGCATCGGCAGGCAGCCGCGCAAACCGGAAGCGATTGTAAATCGTCAGTGCAGCCCCCAAACAGTCAAAACCGGGGCCGAGGTTGGCCGTAGTGGCGGGCACCGTGACCTCGACCGCTGAAGCAATTGGCGATGCCATGGGGAATGGAATTGGCGATGGGGTTGGCGATGGGGTTGGCGATGACGTTGTCATAGGTCAACTCTGCGAATTTAGTCCTGGCAATCTCGATCCGGTTAAACTCAATCCTGGCAACTTCAATCCAGAGCAGCTCAATCCGGTCAGATTGGGAGCTGTCGGAAGCCAATCCGTAGAGCTTGCCCTTTACAATTGGTCATAAGCTCGCGGCAATTTGCCAGAGGAGATCACTCTATCAGGTATTGCGCTAGGCTGATTCATTCATCATTCATCAGGGCATGGAACGTAACGCCTATGGCTGCTGAGGTATTTATCATTGACCACCCGCTGATTCAGCACAAGCTAACGCTGATGCGACGAGCTGAAACCAGTACGGCCAAGTTTCGGGCGCTCTTGAAGGAAATCAGCATGTTGCTGGCCTATGAAGTCACCCGCGATTTGCCGTTGCGGTTAGAGACAATCCAAACGCCAATGTCTGCAATGAATGCGCCTGTGTTAGCACCTGACAAGAAGATGGTGATCGTATCAATTATGCGAGCGGGTCAGGGCATTTTAGATGGCATGTTAGAGCTGATGCCATCGGCACGGGTCGGCCATATTGGTTTATATCGCGATCCGCAGACGCTGGTCGTGATTGAATATTATTTCAAGGTGCCCCAGGATGTTGACGAGCGCGACATGTTGGTTGTAGATCCGATGATGGCAACCGGCAACTCGGCAGTGGCGGCAGTCCATCGCTTAAAAGAAACCAACCCTCGGTCGATCAAGTTTGTGTGCTTGCTCGCCGCTTCCGAAGGCATTCACCATTTTCATGAGCAGCATCCCGATGTGCCCCTCTATACCGCAGCCATTGATGAAAAGCTGGATGGGCATGGCTATATTCTTCCTGGGCTGGGCGATGCAGGCGATCGCCTATTTGGCACTCGATAACTCAGGCGATCGCCACTGCCCCCTTCAGCTCAAAAATTTTCTCAATGACGTCGGAGACAACTCGATCGGGCGTAGATGCCCCCGACGTTATGCCAACTACAATTTGCCCAGCAGGGAGCCAATTTTCTTGCACCACGAGATCCATATGCAACGGCTTGTGCTCGACGTGGTTATCGTTGCCAATGCGAGTAGCGCTGTCGATGTGGTACGACGGAATGCCATACTCAACGGCAATTTCCTGCAAATGGGTCGTATTCGACGAGTTGTAGCCTCCGATCACGACCATCAGATCGAGTGGGTGCTTGACCAAGTCATACATGGCGTCTTGCCGCTCTTGCGTGGCATCACAAATGGTGTTGAAGCTCATGAAATGCTGATTCAGCGCGGTAGGGCCATATTTTTTCAGCAATGTGCGCTCAAACAGTTTGCCAATCTGCTCGGTTTCGCCTTTAAGCATGGTGGTTTGATTAGCAATGCCAAGGCGAACTAAATCTTGGTCAGGATCAAACCCAGAGGAATGGGCGTTGCTAAATTTCGCCATAAACTCGTCGCGGCGGCATCGCCTTGCTTCAGGCGATTCGGCTTCATTGAGAATGTAATCGCAGACATAGTGAGCTTCCTCCAAATTCAGCACGACCAGATACGTGCCGGCAAACGAGCTAGTGGCAACAGTTTCTTCGTGCTTGTATTTGCCGTGAATGATGGAGGTAAATCGTTTCTTCTTATGTTTTTCGACCGAATTCCAGACTTTAGCCACCCAAGGACAGGTCGTATCGACAATGGTGCAGCCGCGCTCATTGAGAAACTGCATTTCTTGGATACTCGCGCCAAAAGCAGGCAGAATCACCACATCTCCAACATCAACACCCGAAAAATCTTTGATGCCGTTTTCGACATCAATAAACCCGACCTTCATTTCGCGCAGCCGTTGATTGACCGACGGATTGTGAATAATTTCATTCGTAATCCAGATGCGCTCAGTGGGGAAGTGCTGTCGGGTTTCGTAGGCCATGGCGACAGCCCGTTCGACCCCCCAGCAAAACCCAAACGACTCTGCTAGCCGAATGGTCACATCGCCGCGCGTCAAGACATAGCCACTGTCGCGGATATCTTGAATCAAATTGCTTTTATACTCGCTATCCATCGCGCCAGACACCTCAGCGTCGTGGCCAAATCCTTTGCGGTAATAGTTCTCAGACTGGTTGAGCGATCGCTTAAAGGCTTTAGTATCCATGCGGGGTTTGATATATCAACGCGAATGTGTTTGCGGATGTGTTTTTAGACTATCAAAAATCGAGGGAGTCGCAATTCTAAACCTTATTTCACTCTAGAACTATTTCACTCTAGAACTGGAGATCTGCCCGTGAGAACAGTCTAGAACAGTCTAGGTTTCGTGATTGATTGAGGATGCTTATACCTGTGTCTCCTATTCTTTCAGCTCTAGCTGGCTGTAAAGCATCAGTGCCGAGCGCCAGACCCGATACCCCTGTTCGTTGAGATGAAGGCCATCGGTTGTCAGATCGGAATGCAGATTGCCCTGGGCATCGCTAACTAACGAATAGAGATCAAGGTAATGGATATTTTCATCGGTGGCGATCGCCTCTAGCCGACGGTTGAGGTCTCGAATTTGGGCATTCGAAATCTCAAGCAGGCGATCGCGGCCTTCCCAGGTGGCTTGCTCAGCAGCATGGGGCAAAATCGACTGCACTACGATTTGAGAATCTGGATGTGCTGCTCGGAGGGTACGCATAATCAGCTGCTGATTGGCCAGCACGGTGTCGCTACCGATGCCCCGAATTAGGTCATTGATGCCGATCATGATAAAAATCGTTTCAGGTCGAGTCGGGGCAATGATGTCCAATCGGTCGAGCAGGCCAGCTGAGATTTCGCCAGAAATGCCCTGATTGAGCCAGATTTGGTCGTCTGGCAGCAAGTTATGTGGAAACCACAGACTGAGCGAATCGCCCAATAAAATGGTTAAGCGTTCGGGTGATTTGGCTGCTACGGCCTGCGCTTCTTGAGTTAAGAGCATGAGCCATTCTGGGTAGGTGAGCTGGTGTCGTTCTCCAAGCTGAGCTAGGTCACTACCTTGAGCATCGTCAACATGAATAGATGGAGCCGCAATAGATGGAGCTGACGGCTGGGCATAGGGTTCGGCCACTGACGCATAGCTGATTGCACTCGATGGCAGCTGAGCCTCGTTGAGCCAGAGGGCGATCGCCACGAGTAAGAGCACACCATTGGCCGTAAAGACTAGCAAACACCAGGTCAAGAGAGGTTTGAGCTTCGACGAATGAACCACAAACCGAATCGATCGAGCCGTTGATCGTTTGACATGACTAAGGTGGCGATCGCGCATTGGTCTTACCTACTACACCATGGAGCAGCCGTGCATTATCAATCGTGCATTAGTTTAAATCACTCGCCTCAAGGGTGGGTAAAAAATTTAGGGATCAAGTCTCCGATCCATATCTCAAACAAAAACACGGTAATCCGCGAATTCCTGAGAAAATCTCATCGGATCACCGTGCCATTCAGTTCAAATCACGGTCTTCAATTGTCAAAACTCGTGTCAAAGCTAAGTGTTAGCCAACCTTGAGGCAAGGGCACTGCAGTTCAACAGCAACACACCCACCCGTCAAGCAGGATTACTCTATCACGAGGTAGACGCCATGCCAGAGCCACCTGGCACACCAGCAGCACCACCAGCAGCGCCACTTGCGTCTTTGACAAACCCACTGTACGCTTCCATGCCATGCTCTGCGACATCGAGACCCATCAGCTCGTCTTCCTCAGAAACACGAATGCCGACAGTCGCTTTCAAGATGCTCCAGAAAATCACCGAAGCAATCACGGTAAAGGCACCAATCGCAACGATTCCTAGAATTTGAGAACCAAGCTGAGCAACACCGCCCCCATAAAACAAACCAGTCTCAGTACTAAATAAGCCGACGGCTAGGGTTCCCCAAATGCCGCAGACCAAGTGAACTGACACCGCCCCGACTGGGTCATCAACCTTGATGCTGTCAAAGAAAAAGACAGAGAACACGACAATGATGCCTGCAATCAATCCGATGATGACCGCTCCTAGATAGCTAACGCCAGCACAGCCAGCAGTGATTCCCACCAAGCCAGCCAAAACGCCATTAATGATCATCGACAGATCAGGCTTGCCAGAGGTCACCCAAGACGTGATGGTCGCTGCTACAGCACCCGCCGCCGCCGCCAGGTTGGTCGTCACCGCAATGTAGGGCACCGCCGAATCGGCTGCCAACTGAGATCCTGGGTTAAACCCAAACCAGCCGATCCACAGAATCAAGCAGCCCAGCATCGCCAGACTAAGATTATGACCGGGCAGCGCACTCGGTTGACCATTCTGATATTTACCGATCCGAGGGCCAAGCAGCACAGCACCGACTAGCGCCCCCCATCCACCGACAGAGTGCACTACGGTAGACCCCGCAAAGTCAGAGAACCCAGCAGCTGAGAGCCAGCCATTCCCACTCCAGACCCAGTGGCCAGTGATGGGGTAGAAAACAGCCGTAAGCAACAGGCTGAATAGAATGAAAGCAACAAAGTGAACTCGCTCTGCCACAGCTCCAGAAACGATCGTTGCCGCAGTACCAGCAAACGCAGCCTGGAACAAGAAAAACACAGGGATGGTCAGAGTTCCGCCATCCAGTCCATATGTGGCTTCATCTCCCGATAGGAACCAGCCACCACCACCAATAAACGCATTGCCAGGGTTAAACATAAATGAAAACCCAAGCGCCCAAAAGGCCAACGTGGCCAGGGCAAACACGATCAGGTTTTTGGACAAGATGTTGACAGCGTTTTTCTGCCGACAAAACCCAGTTTCCAACATGCCGAATCCAGCATTCATGAAAATTACGAGAATTGCAGCAACCAAAATCCAAATGTTGTCAAGCACAGCCTGGACGCTATCAGGAGTAATAGCATCTTCTTGTGCCGAGGCCGCCAAGCTCCACGCCCCCACAATGAGAAGTGTGAGCGGGACACACGCCAGCCATCTCAACGATGTGCGCGATAGGCTAGAAAATTTTGCAAAAACTGCATCAACAGTTGACAGAGACGCAAGACCAGTTGATTTGAACTTGCTCCTGCGCTTTAGTCTTCTCTTTTTGAGCACTAAATTAGACATCATCACTGGACGTTCCTTGAATCAAGTTAAACAGGCCACCGAACTCAGCGATAAGTTTGATGGCAACGAATGAGGAGGAGCGATTAGGACTGATGTCAACCTCAACATCACTAGGAGAGATTGAACGCTTGCATCAGCCAATGAGTTGGGTTTTACCCTAATGATAAGGAGGCAATGGCAAAGCCCCTGAGAGTTGCACCCACTCAATGCCGATGCTAAACAACGATCAGGTAAGCAATAAGCATTAGCAATGATTGCACCAATTCTGAGGAATGTAATTCTGTATATAAAACTACAATTATTTGGTACTCATCGAATTGGCAGATTCAAAACTTTACGTATTCCGGAGGTTTCCGCCATATTTTGCAGAAACAGAAATAGATCATGATTTGTAACGGAATTGACTCCATAGCCGGCTTGCGCTGCGATGTGTCAGCCATCTACAGAGTCGTATTTGTCGTGATAGACGATTTCATCGTCTAGCTGCCATGCCGGATCAACGATACAAACAAAGATCAAAGGCTCTGAACCGCTATTGTGAATGTATTGCTTGGCTTCAGGTGGAATGTATACTGCATCGCCTGCAGTGACAGGCTGACATTCATCATTGATATGCATCTCACCCTGCCCACTAAGAATGTAGTAGACCTCGCTGGTCTTGAGGGCGTGGGATGTTGAGGTCTGCCCAACTGGGACTTTTGCATGCGCCAGACTGTAGCGGAGGGCGATCGCCTGCTTGTCGGGGTGGAGCAACTCCCTGAGCAGCGTCCCATCTCCAGCAACAAATTCTTCACAGTCAAGCAGCTTGCGAATCAACATGATAACGCCTCACAACAAAGCTTCCATGACTCAAGACAGCGAATTCACCATAGCGCTTCTATCAACATACTGCTTTACAGTGCTTTCAATAAATCGATCGTCTTGGATATCCCGGCGAGGGCTCAGGTTCAAAATCAATGCAGCCGATCGCCTCTTCTGAAAGGGCAACCGACGGATGCACCGGACATTTGAGCTGGTGGCTATTAGTAAAAAATCGACAGCCTGCACAAGGGATTTGGTGCATTTGCTTGGCTCGAACCAGGCCATCTCGCAGCGTAGATGTGACGCTCCACACTGCTGACAACACAAGCAGCCATGCGGCCAAAAAGCACAGTGGAGAAATCACAGGCTGGATCAGACGAATGCACCCGTGAATCAGGTAAATCAGGAATTCAATCACAGGATCTGAGGGAAACGCATCCATACCTAAACAGTAATGGAACGAATTACGTTTAACGATCATTGTGTTACAGAAAATTTACATATCTGCCGAAGTGCGAAGACATTTCTACCGGAACTGATCGCATCTTGAGCCCAGGCTAAACCGTGGAAGCAGGCATGTCTGATTGATCCTCTTTGGTCTAGAACCAAAGTTTCAGTCAACTTTGTTACAAAAATGCAAAGAAATGGGGCGATCGCTCCGTTATAAAACAAGAATTGATTTCTAAAAATTTTTAACTGAGATTCAGAATTAAAGAACTAAACTCCGATCGGAAAACCGGGGTTTATGGCATGATAAGGTTGAGCGCAGTCTTGAGATAATCTCTATCAATTATTTCTGGCCTAAAGAACTGACGAGACGACATTAGAGAGGAAATTTCGCGATGACACTTCGATTAGGTGATACCGTGCCCAACTTCACCCAGAAATCAACAGAAGGTGATATCAGCTTCTACGATTGGGCGGGTGATAGCTGGGTTGTTCTGTTCTCACATCCCGCCGACTATACCCCTGTTTGCACCACCGAGCTGGGCACTGTAGCCAAGCTCAAGCCCGAGTTTGACAAGCGCAATGTCAAGGTCATCGCGCTCAGTGTTGACGACGTTGACTCTCACTTTGGCTGGACAAAAGACATCGAAGAAACCCAGAGTACTAAGCTCAACTATCCGATCTTGGCGGACGCGGATCGGTCGGTTTCTGACCTGTATGACATGATCCACCCCAACGCCAACGCCTCGGTCACAGTGCGCACGGTGTTTGTTATTGACTCCAACCATAAGTTGCGCCTCACGCTAACCTATCCCCCCAGCACAGGACGCAATTTCGATGAAATCTTGCGCGTCATTGATTCTCTGCAGCTAACTGACAACTACAGCGTTGCCACGCCTGCTGACTGGCAAGATGGCGACGACTGTGTGATTGTGCCATCCATTAAAGATCCTGAAGAGCTCAAGCAAAAGTTTCCCAAGGGCTATACCCAGGTCAAGCCTTATCTCCGCATGACTCCACAGCCCAACAAATAAGTTGAGGCCACGGTACTGCAATCCTTGAAAAGCCTGATGGATGACTCTGGTCAATTTCCATCAGGCTTTTCAACTTCTATTAGGCTTTTCAACGCTGTTGGGCCTCAACGCTTTAGAATCTTGGCTAGGGATACAGGTAGGAAGAGGCATGGTAGACATTAAAGACGGGTTTGTTGGGACGGTGGGCAACACGCCTCTCATTCGGCTCAACAGCTTCAGCAACGAGACTGGGTGCGAAATTTTGGGGAAGGCCGAATTCCTAAATCCGGGAGGGTCAGTCAAGGATCGGGCTGCGCTCTACATTATCCAAGATGCCGAGGAGCAGGGTCTGCTCAAGCCTGGAGGCACTGTTGTTGAAGGCACAGCAGGTAACACTGGAATCGGATTGGCTCACATTTGCAACGCCAAGGGCTACAAGTGCCTGATTGTAATTCCAGAAACCCAATCTCAAGAAAAAATGGACATGCTCCGCACGCTGGGAGCCGAGGTGCGCCCGGTGCCTGCCGTGCCATATCGGGATCCCAACAACTATGTCAAGCTGTCGGGGCGGTTGGCTGATGAACTGGAAAATGCCATCTGGGCCAATCAGTTTGATAACCTTGCCAATCGTCGGGCCCACTATGAGACAACAGGCCCTGAGATTTGGGCGCAAACCGACGGTAAGGTTGATGCTTGGGTCGCTGCAACCGGTACGGGCGGCACATTTGCAGGCGTCTCAATGTTTCTCAAAGAAAAAAATCCGGCTGTAAAAGCTGTGGTGGCTGACCCAATGGGAAGCGGTCTCTATAGCTACATCAAAACCGGCACCATTATCATCGAAGGAAACTCTGTGACTGAAGGCATTGGCAACAGTCGTATTACGGCCAATATGGCAGGGGTGCCCATTGATGACGCGATTCAAGTGCATGATCGGGACGCGATTCGAGTGGTGTATCAATTGCTTTACGACGATGGCTTGTTTATGGGGGGATCGGTGGGTATCAACGTCGGGGCAGCAGTCGCTCTAGCCAAAGAACTTGGCCCCGGTCATACCATTGTGACGGTGCTGTGCGACGGAGGGGCTCGGTATCAGTCGCGCTTATTTAACCGTGATTGGTTAATCCAGAAGCAGTTGCTTCCTGACTCAACCCAATAGGCGATCGCCCTGAGGAATCTCCATTGACTCTCACTCACCAGATTTTAATCTGTCAAAATACCTCGTGTCGCAATGTCGGTGCCAAAGCTGTCTTAGCCGCCTTTCAGCAGCGTGTTCGAGCCCATCCGGTGGCGGAAGTGGTTGCCTGTGGTTGCTTGGGGCGATGTGGCAATGGGCCAATGGTGGTGGTCTTGCCCAGCGAAAGTTGGTATAGCAAGGTGAAATTGGAGGATGTTGCCAGGTTAGTTGAGCGCCATAGGCCAATGGGCACCCCCATCGCTGAGTCAGGCTGTGATCGGTAACGTGAGAGTCTACTGTTATCCGGTGCGATCGCCAGCACAGATCTATAAAGATCTAAGAAACGGCTGTGCTCATGCGTCAAGATCACATCTTCTCAAACAGACGATCGTCAGATCATCGCCCTCGTTTTGAAGTCTGGAGCAGCGCCTCCTCAAACGGCGGCAGGTGCCAATGCTCAGGTCGAAACTCTGTCAACGACCTCAAAATCTGATCAGCCCCTTGATATAGTTGCCAATCCATTGATGCAGCGGGTACTGCGACCACCGCCATCCCTGTTGCTTGCGCCGCTGCCACCCCCGCAAGTGAGTCTTCAAACACCAAACATTGCGCTGGAACTGCACCCAATCGTTGTGCTGCCACCAAAAAAATGTCGGGGGCCGGTTTCCCTAATGCGATGTCAGCATCATCTCCTGTGACAACACAATCCAAGAGTGATATCCACACCTGATGAAACTTAGTTTTTAGACTGAACGGATATCGAGATGAGCTCGTCGCAACGGCCTGAGGAATATGATGACGATGTAAATGCTGAATCAATTGCACCCCTCCTGGCATAGGCTGAGCTTGAGGATAGATATCATCAATGAGCTGATACTTCAAGCTCAAATAGTCCTCAGCAGTTAAGGGCAACTTAAGTGTGTCGATCAGGATTTGGGCAGAGTCTAAGGCGCTGCGCCCAGCAATTTTTGCTCGTACTGATGCATCAAGAGTCTTTTGATACCGATGAAGAATAACCTGATTAACCTGCTCAATCAACACCTCTGTATTGAGCAAAAGCCCATCTAAGTCATAGATGACGTGGGTAATGGGTAGAGAACCTTGCATTTGCATGAGGAGAATGAGAAAAGGATGATGACATAAATCAGGGTAGGGCACAATAGCTTATACCGAACTTCAGAAAAGACCCCTCACCACCTGGTTAGTTGACAAACCTTTGGCATCATTGTCCGCATCGCCCTCACCCTAGCCCTCTCCCATGTGGTCATTGTTTCACATTGGTCGAGGCATCGTCGCCCAAATTACATTCAGGCACTCTCTATCCAAATGTATCACTAGCGGCTCAGAGCAGGCGATTTAATCACGACCCATCGCCCCGTTGCTGGGTCGCGGTAAGTCATATACGGGTTAGTCCGTAAAGGTTTTTCAGACTGGCGAGGCATTTTGTGCGTGTCTCCCAAAGCAATGAAGTGAATCGCATAAACGCGACAGCGGAATATCGATACCCTACTATCGAGGATTATTCGTTGAAACTAAGTGATTGTGAAATGATGAAGTCTGTGATTTTCGTCTGAGACCACTGTAATTTGGATCACACCAGCCGGATAACAACTCGACTAGCAAGTGAGTCAAGCTCTAGAACGGAGTGCAGCAGCAGCATGGAGGCGGTTTCTGCTTGATAGTTCCGGATGGCAATCATGCGGACTTCACGACCCTCTACCGTGCAAAACCCCTACTTTCAACAGTCAGCAAAACTTGTCAGGATAATAGATATCCGTCTCACAGGGTTAAAGTTTATGAAATCGTCAAATTTGGTTCAGGCGTTTTACACCTGGTATCGCAACACCATTGGTAATGCAAAATATCGCTGGATCATTATCCTGGGAACCGTTGCCTATTTGATTACCCCGTTTGATATTGCTCCAGATTTTATTCCCATCATCGGTTGGATTGATGATGGTGTAGTAGCAACGCTGCTGACTGCTGAGCTATCGCGGCTATTTCTAGAATGGATTAATCGTCGCCAGCAGGTTGCTTCAACCGAGACTAATCATGGTGCTGAAGCAGAAACGGTGCTGACCGTTAATGTCGCTGCCAAATAATCCAGGGCGATCGCCCCGATGGCAATGGACTTAACCCCGACAACCATGGGATGCTGCTCCTGAAAACCTTGGGTTGAAAGTACTGGCCATTCAAGAACATTGGCACAAGAAAAGCCCCTCTAAAATTAGGAGAGGCTTTTTTTGCATAGGTAATCGCCTATGCCCAATCAGAAAGTTTGAGAAGAGAGCTAGACGCGATTAAGGTCTATGTAAAGACTATGTCAAGAATAAACTCGGCGTCATTAGCTGTAGGTATATGCTGCAATCACAGCTTAGAGTGCGCCCAAATTGGACAGCCCCAGGATTGCACCCGCTCCTAGCAAATGCCCAAAGCTAGTTGTCGCTAGCAGCGCTGGCAGACCCATGCCACCAAACATAGGAGACATCGGCAACTCTGGACCCTCAGCAGGTTTTTGCATCGTAAACTTGCCAAAGGCGATCGCCAGAACATTACAAACAATCATCACAATGGCAACCTTAGGGCTCCATTCAAGTGTAGTTGGAACAGCAGCAAGCAAAGTTAAGTACGTCAACGTGATATCTCCTGATACATGTCAAAGTTCTAAGCTTCAATCTTTCCTCAGGAGAGGATTCTCGATCGCACTCCTGTAGTAAGACTTAACAATACGTCAACGGAACTTAGTTAATTCCGTGTTCTGACAAATAGACAAGCTGAGGTAAAGGTGAGTATTAAAGAAATATGGCAATTGAGTATGGTCTAATTTACTCCTAACATCACGGTACTGTCAGTACACGGTTCTAACGGCACATGGTTCTGACGCTACATGGTTC
>CAZCXK010000056.1:0-12835 GCA_964502605.1 uncultured bacterium | reverse complement strand
TACATGGTTCAACGGTACATGGTTCTAACAGTACGGAGAGTACCCTATGTTTTTCCATTGGTCTTATCTGCTGCTGCTCCCAGGCATGATCCTGATGTTTTGGGCCCAAAGTCAAGTTAAAGGAGCCTATCATCGGTATTCCCAGATTCCATCGACGATGGGCATGACGGGAGCCCAAGTCGCTCATACCATTTTGAACAAGATGGGAATTACCGATATCCGGATCGAACCTGTTGCCGGAGAGTTAACCGATCACTATGATCCTCATGCTAAGGCAGTCCGGCTATCACAAGGCATTTATAACTCCACGTCGTTAGCTGCTGCCGCTGTCGCCGCTCACGAATGTGGGCATGTGCTCCAAGATAAACAGGGCTACATGTTTATGAATGTTCGGGCAACGCTGGTGCCTGCTGCCAATCTGGGATCGCAAATTGGCCCTATGCTAGTGATTGCGGGCATCTTCTTCAATGCAATGGGTAGTGTTTCGACTGTGTTTATCAACATCGGCATTGCTCTGTTTTTAGCTGTGATCGCCTTTCACATCATCACGTTGCCAGTAGAGTTTGATGCCTCTAGCCGAGCATTAAAGTTGATTGATCAGTTGGGTATTTTGCAAGGCGATGAAAATCGGGGAGCCCGCAAGGTTTTGCAGGCTGCTGCCTGGACGTATGTTGCCACTGCACTCTATGCAGTGCTGCAGCTAGCCCAGCTGATTCTGATTTCACGACAACGTTAAACTCAGTTGCCGTTGTATCAGCGCCATTCTATACATCTCCATGTCTTGCCGATGTGAGCCCCCAGTGCCCCCGATCGCCAGATGGCTTTCAGTTTCCAGCAAGACTAACGAGATTTAAAACATTCGCCTATACCAAGCCCAGATCGATAGCCGGAACTTTCTCATCAACAGAACTCTAATTCTGGGACTTGGATGCAGCCTAAGTTAACTTCATCTAAAGCTTAGGTCGGTTCTAGCGGAGCCAGCCTATAGTGAATCAAGACGCCAACCCTAAGTTGACCAGAGTTGAGGCGTCGTTTCAACTAGCCCAATTTGCAACTAGCCTAGTTTGCAATACCGTTCAGTTCATCCTGTAAGGAGACAGACATGAGTCAAAGCTTGCTTGATCAACTCCGTGAAATGACTGTTGTCGTTGCAGATACAGGAGATATTAAGGCCATTGAGGTGTATAAGCCTCAAGATGCGACAACGAATCCATCTCTGATTACGGCAGCCGCCCAGATGGACGATTATCAAGACATTGTCGATGAAACACTCCAGCGATCGCGCCAAGAGCTTGGTCACGATGCCAGCACCAAACAGGTAGTAAATCTAGCAATTGACCAGCTATCGGTTGCCTTTGGCCTTCGTATTCTCAATATTGTGCCGGGTCGGGTTTCGACAGAAGTAGATGCACGTCTCTCATATGACACTGAAGCTACCATTGCTAAAGCCCATTATCTAATCGGTCAATACAAAGCAGCAGGCGCGGATCCAAATCGGGTATTGATTAAGATTGCGTCTACTTGGGAAGGCATTCAGGCAGCCGAATCGCTCGAGAAAGAAGGCATCCATTGCAACCTGACGCTGCTATTTGGCATTCATCAAGCGGCGGCCTGTGCAGATGCTAAGGTGACGCTGATTTCTCCGTTTGTGGGACGCATTCTCGACTGGTATAAAAAATCAACTGGTCGTGATTCGTATCCGTCGTACGAAGATCCGGGTGTAGTCTCAGTGACGCAGATTTACAATTATTTCCGCAAGTTTGGCTACAAGACCGAAGTGATGGGAGCTAGCTTCCGCAACATTGATGAGATTACGGAACTGGCAGGCTGCGATTTGTTGACAATCTCTCCGGCATTGCTGAAGCAACTGCAAGAAACCACGGGTGACTTGCCGCGCAAGCTTGATCCAGCGAAGGCATCATCTCTAGAGCTAGACAAGATGACTCTAGACAAGGCCGCATTTGACCGCATGCATGTTACCGATCGTATGGCAAGTGAGAAGTTGGAAGAAGGCATCCAAGGATTCTCTAAGGCGATCGCCACCCTTGAATCATTGCTTGAAGCCCGACTTGTAAAGCTTGAGAGCGGCACCACTCTGAGCCATGCGGCTCATGATGTGTTTCTCGTATACGACCTCGATGGCGATGGCTTCATCACACGCGAAGAATGGATGGGGACTGATGCTGTCTTTGACGCTCTGGATATCGACAAAGATGGCAAGATCAGCCCAGAAGAGATGGCAGCGGGGCTGGGAGCCGCTGTGCAAATGAGCTGATAGAAGGGCAGGGCGCTATAGTTGGCAGATCTGCATAGCAAAGGCTCCAACTATCTGCTGATCCTGAGGCGTTTGACTGACGGAGTCGGCACATCAATCATGCCATGCGATGAGAAGCGTTTATGAGGGCGGTTCTTCTGAGGAAGGATCGCCCTGCCTATTCGTATCAACTGGAGTAATCCCTGATTGCTGCGAAAGTGGCAGACCAGCCCCTTTAAGCGTCATGCAGGATCATAGCGTTTCATAGGGTCTATATCGATTTGACTCAAATCAACAGCACTCAAATTGACATCGTCCAAATCTGCATCCTGTAAATTGGCTCGACTTAACGTCGCACCTTTAAGCGTCGCCTGGCTGAGATGTGCGCCTCTAAAATCAGCTCTGATCAGATTGGCCCAGCGAAAATCTGCGCCTTGCAAATGGGCCTTGCGAAAATCGACTCCAAATAGATAAGCTCCAGTAAAGTGAGCGCCGCAGGCGCTAGCATCTCTCAAGTCTGCTTGGCAAAGATATGCTCCAATTAGCTCAGCATCGTGCAGAGTAGCTTCTCGCAAATCGGTTTCATTGAGATTGGCGGCACAGAGCAGAGCTTGACCGAGACTAGCCCTTTGCAGTTGGGCTTGACTGAGGTCTGCGCCTTGTAGATTGGCTCGATGCAGGTTTGTGCCAATCAGATTGGCTCGATACAAATCGGCATGGCTCAAGTCAGCCTTGCGTAGATCAGCTCCGATGAGGTTTGTTGAGGTCAGAGTTGCCATAGCGAGATGAGCATCCACCAAAACTGCCACGATCAGATCAGCTTGGGCAAGGTTAGCTCGATCAAGACGGGCGCTGCTGAGGTTGGCATTGCTCAGATTGGCTGCACTGAAGTTTGCACCGTTGAGAAGGGCGTAGCTCAGGTCTGCGCCGCTGAGGTTTGCTTCATGCAAATCAACCCCTTCTAGTTGCATTTTGGCTAGAGGCGCATCACTTAGATCCGGTTTAATCTGTGGGTTGTTTCGTCTCCAAGCAGCCCAACGGGTGGAACCTTGCTGTAATAGCGCAAGATGCTGTGAATTTGCCATCTGAGGCTTCCCTTCGTTCTACGCATCAAACTGGGTGAATTATTCATGGCGCGTATCGAGGCGATCGCTGCGTCCGACTGCATTTTCCATCGCATCAATAGCCGCCCGTGATGCGGCAATGATGTCGCGTTCTTCTCCACCCAGATAGAGACGGCCAAAACTGCCAACTGCCGAAATTCTCAAGATATTGATTAACGCTGCTTTTTCAGACTCATTGGCGGCCAAAGCTGCATAGGCCGCAGGTTCAACCTCTAAGACATACAGCGTTTGCCCAGCCAAAATCATGTTACCCCGGCGAGTGCGGTTGATCAGTTGGGCATGGTGAGCGTCGATATTGCGAATGATCTGACTAGCAATAATCCGAGGCTTTAAGCAATCACTGGGTCGAACCCCAATCGCATCTAAGATTGCCTGCCCTGCAGCTTTCGTATCGCTCTGCCTACTAGAATGAACCTCAAGCAGCCCATAAAGCCGCTCAATCATCAAGACTCCCGGACGCACCATTGCAGACTTGAGCGCAATATCCATCAGTCGATTGGTCTCGATGCCCGGTGAAACTTCAACCCATAGAGATGAATCTCCTGGTAATGGCAGAAAACCCTGTGCTTCGGTGCCCAGATATGCTGCATGTTGAGATTGCAGACTGTCAATATATACGTAGCTGCGAAGGTCTAAGCCCAAAGTAAATGTTGATGTAAATCTCCACGCTTAGTGTGACATAAGTTGACACTCAACCCGGTCAAAAATCATCCAATCGACAGATATTTATCCCACACCCAGTTTGGCATCTCCAATTTTCCTGTCACAAAACTCCGCATCTGGATTTGAACAAGGTTGAGAGTATTCTCGGTAGGCCGCGATCGCATGTTTTGTCGTCGTGGGATGTGAGAACCATTAGCCCAACATTCTGGTTTCAGATACGCATGTCAGGCTGACCCAAGTTCCCCTGGCATCGTAGCTGCGAATGATCCGCTGTCGCTGGTTTTCGCACGGCAACCAGCCAACTTCTAGCAAAAACGGTCGCCCTTGAGGAATAGCAGTGGGCACCATACATGAGGCTCCATCGGGCAGTAAGAACACCTGATTTGGAGATGAGCTGGAGTCGAAGACGAGCCGTGAGCCTTCAAGCTGAGCCACTGAACTAAAGTCAACGGTTTCAGAGGATAGACGCTGATGGACGCGATCGCCTGATTGGGTCAGAGAGAGGGTTGTTGATGCAGCTTGTGGAGGTCGCAAATCGGCATAGAGCGTGGTTGCCTGTCCCTGCCAAACGCCCAATAGCTGCTCTACGGTCAGGGCTGGCCGTTGAGGAGCCTGAGAGCCCTGTCGCTGCTCACGAATGAGGGTCAATCGCGACAAACAGCCATCAGGGCCATATAAAATTACTAGTCTCATGCGGCGATCGCCCTCGACAAAACCCATTTCGGCACCAAACTCTGAAAATGGGCCGTATTGCATAGACCCTTGAGAAAACGCGCCATTTTCGAACACAAGAGTGCTGCGATTCAGCGTTCGATACTCTAAGACTTTTTCATCCGAGAGGTCGCCTGTCGTGGCTGAGAAGCGCTGGATGGTTTGACGAATGGCCTGATTTTGATCGAGCCCTTCTAGAGAAACACAGGTCGGAATGTCTTCAAGTTCCTGCCCCGTCGAGTCGAGTCGAGTAAACGATCCCCGCCAGACACCCAAGTGCCGCAGCAAGAAACTCCATTGTGTCGATGAGAATTGTATCGATGATGCGGTCATGCCATGTAAGAGCGATCGCCCCCAGAAAATCTAATTCTCATTCAATCACATCCTTGCTGTGCATTGCTATGTATTGATCCCAGACCAGCATGACGCAATAGTCATCGAGTTACCACAGCTCTGGTGGAAATTTGGCCCATAGATTCAGGCTGATCAAGCAAGCAAGCGGAGATTAGACTGACAGCCATTAAGTCCCACAAATTTCGGATGCATAATCGCCTCAGCGATCGCTGCCGAACCATCATCTGAGCGCCTACCATTTTTAATCTTCCAGGTCAAGTTGGTTTAGAACCTAAAACCAATTGAAACTGCTTCTAGGCGCTTTATACCGCCACTAAAGAAGCTGAGAAGGCTGGGGATCAAAGGCTTAAGTCTATGTAACGTTTTATAACGGTTTTCCTGAGCAAGAAAGCCTCTAATTCCCGATGGGAAGACTTTAAAGCGGAACTGAGATCCTTTGCCGACTTTTTCACACTTTGTCTCAAGATCTGTAAAATCAAATACTATTGCCAAAAATTAACATAAACTGGTTCAAATCTTAATAATCATGAGCGTTTTGGGATTTCTGTGGATTGCATCTCATCTGGCTAGCGTTGTGTCCTCGCCAGCCTTCTCTGATCCTGCTGGCGCAGCTAGCCGCGTCGTACATCACCTGACTCATACCAGCCTGGTTTTGCAGGCTTCAGCAGACGTTGAGGTGATGGCCTCGGCGCTGCCAATAAGCACCGAACGGCGGCATGTCAATCGACATGACGAGGCGAACCCTATCAAGCTAACGGCTCGCCTTGATCTCTGGACTCAAGAACTGCGAAAAGTCGTGGAGACAGATTTCTTAAACGTGAGTGTGGTTCGCCCGACAGCAGGCCGCGAGGCAACTAACGTCAATGATGAATCGGTGACACAATTGGCTGCTGTCGCGTCGTCTCAAGTTGCATGTCTGACGCCTCAAGCATTGCTCAAATCTAACCGCGATCGCCCCGATCAGTTTCAAGTTCGTATTGAGAATCATATGATTGCTGAAGTGCCCACTGAGGCACTAGCCACAGCATTGGCCGATCAGATCAAGCAACTGCTGAGTGACCTCTCTTTTGACCCGGCAGCGTTGCAGCCTGTCGTTATTGCTGGTTATCCAGGTGCAACCCTTAACAATCAGCTTGTCCTTCACGTCAACCATGAGGACATTAAAGCGCTCAATCGTCCAGTAGATGTCGTGGCGATCGCCTGGGTCAATAATTTACGCAATGCCTTAGGCACAGCCTCCTTACCGATGGCAGAGGCGCAAGCGGCAGCCCATAGTTTGGCTGCAACCGGCCAGCAGTTTGAAGGGATTGCCTCTTGGTATGGCCCTTATTTTCATGGTCGGTTAACAGCAAATGGTGAGCGATTTAACCAAAATGAACTGACGGCAGCTCACCCATCATTGCCCTTCAATACGTATCTACGGGTAACAAATCTCAAAAATGATCACACCATTGTGGTGCGGATTAACGATCGTGGCCCCTATATCGGCAAGCGATCGCTAGATCTGTCGCGTCGAGCAGCCATCTGTCTGGGCAGCGAAACCGCTGGCGTCGTTCCGTATCGGGCAACGATCATGCAGGCAGCTCCGATGCCCGTTGTGGATGCGATCGCATCCACCAATGAGGCTCCGTCTGACTCTTCGACCGCCTCTTCAGCTAATAATGAAGCTCTCCGACTGGCTCAACGCTAGTCAGACATTATTCTCAACTATCATCCCAGAGCTAGAATCTTGCTCTATGCCACCAGAGACGAAAGCGAAAGCAATCGAGAGCCTATTAACCCACGCCCAAATCCAATGGCGCTGATATAGCGTCATTTAAGGAGGTGACATGAATGCAGAGGCTGCATCTGGCAATACTCATTTGACTCAGCAACCGCTTGAGTTGATCTAAACCTGGACAGATCAACAGCGATCGCTATACAGAAGTATGGTGGGAGATAATCAAGTGTCGATTGCGATCAACCGTCAGCAACCCTTCTTCGCGCAGCTGACTAAGAAGTCGAGTCACTGTCACCCGCGTCGTACCAATGGCGTTGGCGAGCTGCTGATGCGTCAACCGAACTGAAATTCGAGTTTCGCCTTCGTGGATCGGCTGTCCAACTTCTTGCTTAAGCAACAACAAAAAGTGGCGGAGTCGATCTTCGACGCGTCGGTAGCCGACCATCGCTAGCATCGCCTCAGTCTGGCGCAGCCGCCGGGTAACCTGGCGAAAAATGCCTTGGGCAAGAGCTGGAGACTGCTCAACTTCTGCGAGGGTTAGCCGCATCAAGTCAACACTGGATAGGGCGGTCGCTTGGTAAGGACGAATCAGCGCTAGGGGCAACCCGAATGGCATCGACGGACATGCCAACCCTAACAAGGACTCATCTCCAGTATCGTAAAGAGTTCCAAGCTGAACGATGCCGCGACACACAACCCAAATTTCATTTGGCTTCATCGGAATGGCCTGACCGCTCGAAAACGGATGCAGCGATCGCCCTTGGTACAGTTCTTCTAAGAGCTGGCGCAGATCGGGCTGAGTGGGTACTTCTGAAACAAATCCATGGAGCATAGTGTTTTCCACCTTAAGACCCATCTCACACACTAATCTCCCCACCTAAAGGAATGGTGAAACTCAGATTTAGAACAGGTTAAGTTTTTTGTGATTCTAATCACAATCTTTCATGGGTGCTCAAGTGAGCTAAGGCGTCAAACACCGAATGGCTTCTAGCATCCCTTTGGCTTTGTTGAGCGTTTCCTGGTATTCGCGCTCAGGGTCAGAATCGGCGACGAGCCCAGCGCCTGCCTGGACACTGACCACCGTGCGGCCATCGGGTTGCCGCCGAGCAACCATAGTGCGAATGGCGATCGCCGTGTTGAGTTGGCCTTCAAAGTCATAGTAGCCATAGGCTCCTGAATAGGGCCCTCGCCGACAAGATTCAAGCTGATGAATAATTTCCATGGCTCGAATCTTGGGGGCACCGCTGACCGTTCCTGCAGGAAAGCAGGCTTTCAATAGCTCCCAAGCCGTCTTGTCAGACGCCAGCTTGCCAATGACATTACTAACAATGTGCATCACATGCGAATAACGTTCAATCAGCATTAATTCATCAACGGTGACGGAGCCGCGTTCGCACACACGCCCCAAATCATTGCGCCCCAGATCGACGAGCATGACATGTTCGGCAACTTCTTTAGGATCGTGCAGCAAATCATCAGCTAAGGCGACATCATCCTGGACGGTTTTGCCTCGGGGGCGGGTGCCAGCTATGGGTCGTACCGTAGCAATCAGGGTTGAAGGGGCATCTGGGGTATGTTCAGCTTTGACCATCACTTCGGGGCTAGACCCAATAATTTGCCAATCTTGAAAGTGAAAGTAGGCCATGTAGGGTGACGGATTGATCAGGCGCAGCGAGCGATAGAGCGCAAATGGGTCGCCCTCATAGTCGGCTGACAGCCGTTGAGAAATCACAACCTGAAAGATATCTCCAGCTTGAATGTGAGCTTTGGCCTGTTCGACGCTGGCGCAAAAGGCATCTTTTCCAACATTGCTGGTGTAGTGCATGGCGGGGCGATCGCCTGTTGGAGGTGTCCATTCTAGAACCGTATCGCGTCCCGATAGGGGCAGTTGCAGCTTGCTGACCATCTGATCAACCTGCTGACAGGCGCTATCGTAGGCTTGCCTTAAATCTACCTGGGGGTCGCGCAAGTCGGCATAAGCGATCGCCCAAATTTTACGCTGCACCTGATCAAAAATCAGCAGGTGGTCAATTTGCATCCACAACCCATCGGGCAAATCTGTCTCAGTCAAAGGATAAATCGGCACGCGAGGCTCGATCCACTTGATCAGCTCATAGCCCCAAAACCCAAACAGTCCCCCAATTCCCGGCGGCAGCTGCGGTAGAGTAACCGGGGCATAGGGCTGGAGGCAATTGGCCAACACCTCAAACGGGTTGCCCTCAAACAAGTGGCGATCGCCCGTGCGAAAGGTTTGTGTGGTGCGATCGCCCCGAGCTTCCAATGTCCAGACAGGGTCACAGCCCAAAAAGCTGTAGCGGGCAAGGTGTTCGCCACCTTCGACAGACTCCAGCAAAAAGCTATAGGGCTGCCCCGCGCAGACCTTATACCACGCTGAGACCGGAGTTTCTAAATCAGCAACCCACTCCCGATAAACTGGAACAAAGTTGCCATGGGCTGCGAGTTCTAAAAAGTGCTCAAACGTCGGGGCGATCATGGATGATTGGTTGGCAGATTGCCATTCATTCTAAAGCACAATTCTCTTACATTCCAAAGATAGACGGGCATTCCAAAAGGAGAGGGGCACGAAACTCGCGCCCCTAGCAACTCGGCAATGTAATACAAAAGCCAAAGCTGATAATCAGGATGACTTCTAATACGTCATATCAGATACGTGATACCAGATCTCTAAGATACGATCTATGGTTCGTAGGTTTTGCGACCCGTAAACTTGACCGTCGCAGGCTCTGGGTTGTCACCGATCTTGCGATCGATTTTGCCCACATACGGACGCCCGTCATTAACCTTCTCGGGGAAGACCCCATCCTTCGGATGTAGGTACTGAGTTTCGCCGGTAGGATAAATTCGATAAATCTTAAAGTCTTCTATCTTGGGCTTGAATTTGGTACGTAACTGGGTTCCGAGCGCGAGACATTGCTCTTTACGAGCAAGATATAGAAGGTTCTCACCTTCATTCATGATGGCTGCGCCACCCGTAGGCATTTCAAATACCTGCTCCTTAGAGCTGGTCCAGGTGATCGCATATTTCTCTTCGACTTCAGCTGCTGTAAGCAACCCGCCGGTGCTGCCGCCAAACTTAGGAGTTTGTCCAGTAAGAGTTTCGGTCATAAATCCTTCTCTGAACAGTTTGTTTGGAATACTATCACTGCAGCTTAACCAAATTTCGAGTTTGTCAGGATCTGTTACAGTTCTCAAGAATGAGGGATCTCCATATGGGGAACAAGCTCTAGCGCTCCTAGCCCCAAATCTTGTGGAGAGAGCGATCGCACCTCAAACAGCGCCATCATATCTCGAAAGCCAGGATTGCCACGCGATGAGCCTTTTAGCCCTCTGGCCACCACCAAACCACAATATCCTTCCGTTTTCTTGCAGCGTCGATCCCATTTTTGACGAGCATTGATATGCACCGGATCGGCCTCATCAAACTCTCCGAAGATATGCAACTCTCCGTTACGGGTTTGTAAAATCCCCAGATCGTAGCGCACATGGGCAAAGGGGTCTTCACCCGGATTAAAACAAATAGATTCTAGCCCTCCCGAGGCTTGCAGCCCTTCAATTAATGCCAGAGCCTTAGGTCGAGAGGTCTGAATTAAGATAATCGGAAACCCATCCGATTGGGCTGGAAACTGAGCATCTGCCGGTTGATAAAACTTTGCTCCAGCTCTCAAAAACTCTAAAACCTCCCAAGGCAAAGCACCTAAACTGAAAAAGGCATCATGGGGAATCAGATCATTGCGTAAGATCGGGACTGACTCTGACAGGAGGGCTTCGGTCATCTCAGGCACCAGCTCAGCAGACATCTCAAATAGCTCAGATGCCAGATCAGGCATTGTTGCCACTTTAACCGACACCTTCGTGTTAGCGTCAGCAGGATCAGCAATTCGATAGCGGCTGGTGATTGCGGGAAAGTCATGTCCAAAGCGGCTGAGGTGTTGCTCAAAAAACCGATGGAGTGCTTCGAGCGCCACTCTCACTGTCATTGCCTCAGCTTCGTGCAACACGGGACGCATCCCTTCTAACGGGTGCAGGTTGCCAAACGTCGGTCTCACTGGAGTATGAGCCTCTGTCAAAAATAGAGAGGCGTCGTCGTCTGAAACGGCATAGTCGTCGTCTTGATCGAAAGTTAAAAAGAAACAGTCTTGCTCTAGAAATGCTTCTTCCAGATGCTCAGACGATTCATCAGCCTGCAAAACTGATTGCCGAAATTTCTTCAAGGAATCGAGCGAACGATACATTAAGATGCCATACTCAACTCCTAACATACCCAGCAGTGAGATGTAGAGGGTGTCTGTATCCTCGTAGTTGAGCTTGACTGAAATAATTTTTTCTTCGTCTAACAGGTCCCAGGGGGCATCATGCCAAATGGTATGAGCCAGTTTGAGCATTGCGTCAGATTGGCTTGGAGGGAGTTGAGGCGGACGGTTACTCGCCGATTCTTGCAGCCCCCGAAAGATTTCATCAATCAGCGGTAGGCTAGGAGCATATTCCACAGTGATATCGAGATCTTGCAGCACACCTCGCAGGAAAAATTGAGCCTCGCGACTGCGGACAACGACTTTGCGAGGCCGCGCAGGTGGGGCAGCACTATGAGGAAACTCCATCGCCCGAAGCAGCGTTCTAACCAGGGCTTCAGGCCCTGATTCGGTCGCAACAATATCCATCGCCCGCACGATCGCGTCTGTTCCATCTACCCACAAGATGCATTCACCTTGCGCTTCTTCCGCAGATTCTAGACTCGTTGCCAACCCAGACGCTAACGAACGGCGATCGCCCTCCCAAACACTTGAAACCTGTTGCAACTGCTGAAGCCGACGGCGGGTAGAGCGATTGAGCGTAGTCATAAATCCAATATCTAACGAGTGACATCTAAGCAAAGGCGCGAATGGTAAGCCCTATGGAATTAAGGCTAAGCGAAAAGCCTAAATACTGCTAATTCTAAAGTCTGTCATCGGGTTTCAGATTCTATCTTAAATAATCCTCTACGGATGCCTCAGCGGGTGCACATGTCTGATACATCCTGTTACAACTCAGGTGATGCGACACCGGAACTCAGTCATCCTGTAGAGAAATCTGAGTTACAGACTATATTGGAGAAGAATACCTCTAAGCTCAGTCGCAATTGCAACCGCTGGCACCTGAAGGTCTAGTTGGAGCAGGCTTAGAGTGAATTGCAGAGCAGACGCTATAGATGGCGCAAGGAGTCGTTGATACAGATGACACAAGCAACTCAATCTCAACAGCGTGGCATCATGATGACTGATGCAGCCCTCAAACAGGTGCTATCGCTCCAGGCAGGGCAAGGCAATGCAGATCTATGCTTGCGCGTAGGTGTTCGTCAGGGCGGATGTTCTGGCATGTCCTACACGATGGATTTTGAAGATATTTCTAATGTCCGAGAGACTGACGAAGTCTTTGATTATGAAGGCTTTAAGGTCGTTTGCGACCCCAAGAGCATGTTATATCTCTACGGCTTGGTGCTGGATTATAGTAATGCCATGATTGGGGGTGGCTTTCAGTTTACGAATCCCAATGCCAATCAAACCTGTGGCTGCGGCAAGTCGTTTGGGTAAGTATTGATTTGGTTCTGGGGCTCAGCCTTGGCCATTCCTCAAGGTATTACGGGGGCTTTGCAGTGCAAGGCCCCTATGTTTGTATTCTGAATTTTGAATGGTGTTGTTGTAGTTGGATAGTGTGAACGATGACTCAAACGGTTGATGAACTTTTTGATCATGGTCTTGAACGGTATCAGGCCGGTGAACCAGCAGCAGATTTAATTCCAATCTTTAAGGATGTGTGCGATCGCGCTCCTAAGAGCAGCCCCGCTTGGACGTGTCTATCATGGCTCTATTTGCTCGACGATAAGCCAGCTCAGGCTTACAAGGCGGCTCAGCGGGCTGTCAAGCTTAATCCAGAAGACCCACAAGCTCGTATTAACATGGCGATCGCCATGTTAGAAACAGACAAAAAAGGGGTGCGATCGCATATTGAATT
>CAZCXK010000055.1:0-34826 GCA_964502605.1 uncultured bacterium | reverse complement strand
CGCATTTGCTAAGTCAGCAGCCTCAGTTTTAGACCTCTCAAGGTGCTGGTTGACTGACAAAAGTTGGATGAAAGCTTCTGAACAACCTGTGGCGCAGTAGTTTCAGGGATTTGAGGAGAGAGAGGGGAGCCAGCGTTCTAAGCTTAGATACCACTCAAAAGCGTAAATGCTGTGAAAAAACTCCCCCCTCTACAATGCCTTGAACGCCTAGCTGGGTCAATCGTTGCCCAGGGCACATCGTGGCCATCTGACGACCTGCCTTTGGATGGTGTTGACCCTCATTGGTTTCGCGGCAATAGCTACTTTCGCATTGGGTGGGATTGGCTGAAAGCGGCCCTAGAGAACGGGTGGCCACTCATCCGTCATGTCTGTTTCACCCATAACCGCAATCCTGAACCCGCTAGGGCATCTCGCAAGCAGCATGAGCAGCGCACCTATCGAATCGAGTTCAAAATACACATATACTGCTATGCCGCTGATTAGTTTTGTCAGTCAACTAGGTTGGAAATTACCGCTCTCTAAAATGGTTCGTCCGTCATTGAATGACTACGCTACACTTCTGATTTATGTCTTGCGAGACAATACAACCGGAGTCACTGCTGCATGATGCATAGTTTTATTCCCCCTGAACGCTTCTTCCCCTACCTGACATGGACGGACATCCACGCGCTGCCCGACAAGCCCAATATTGTTTTGATTCAGCCTATCGGCGCCGTCGAACAGCATGGGCCTCACCTACCGCTGATTGTTGATGCCGCGATCGGGGTGGCCGTTTTGGGAAAAGCCCTGGAAAAACTAGAGCCTGAGATTCCGGCGTATGCGCTGCCGCCGCTATATTACGGCAAGTCAAATGAGCATTGGCATTTTCCGGGCACGATTACGCTGACGGCTCAAACGCTAATGACGCTGTTAATTGAGGTTGCTACCAGTGTCTATCGGGCCGGGTTTCGCAAGCTCGTGCTGATGAATTCTCATGGAGGGCAGCCGCAAGTCATGGAGATTGTCGCGCGTGACTTACACCAAATCCATGACGATTTTATGGTGTTTCCGCTGTTTACCTGGCGGGTGCCTCATACGGCTGGCAACTTGCTCTCGGCCAGAGAAAAGGAATTCGGCATTCATGCTGGCGATGCCGAAACTAGCCTGATGCTGGCAGTCTTGCCGGATCAGGTCAAGATGGAACGCGCTGCGGCTGAATATCCTCATGGGTTGCCAGACGAGAGTCTGCTCAGCATGGAGGGGAAGTTGCCCTTTGCCTGGACAACGCGCGACTTGAGCCGCAGCGGGGTGTTGGGTGACCCAACTGTGGCGACAAAAGCAAAGGGCGATCGCATTTTAGAGTCTGTATCAGACGGCTGGGTGCAAGCCATCCACGATATCTATCGATTTCGACAGCCACAGGCTTGGCAAGACTGGAATGACCAAAGTAAGACATAAAGGAAAGGGGGCGCTACCGTGGAACGGTTAATTTCTCTGTTGGGGCTGGGCGTCTTCATTGCGATCGCCTACGGTCTGTCAATCAATCGTAAGGAGATCCGCTGGCGTCCGGTGCTCTGGGGGATTGCGCTGCAGCTGATCTTTGCGCTGATTATCCTACGAACGCCGTTTGGCTTTGCCGCATTTGAGTTTCTCGGCGGCATTGTCAGCCAGTTTCTCGACTTCTCAGATGCAGGCGCTAGCTTTGTATTTGGCGACAACTTTACTGACTTTTTCTTTGCTTTTAAGGTGTTGCCGACGATCATCTTTTTCTCGGCATTTATCAGCGTGCTCTATTATTACGGCATTCTTCAGCGCTTGGTCAGTTGGATTGCATGGCTGATGATCCGCACGATGCATACCTCTGGAGCCGAGTCACTCTCATCGGCAGCCAACATTTTTGTGGGGCAAACTGAAGCACCGCTGCTAATCAAGCCCTATGTGTCGGCAATGACTCAGTCTGAATTACATGCCGTCATGACGGGAGGGTTTGCCACCGTATCGGGGGGCGTATTGGCGGCGTTTATTTCATTTGGCATTCCGGCTGAGCATCTAATCGCAGCATCGGTGATGTCGGCTCCGGCAGCATTGGCTCTATCAAAAATCATGTACCCCGAATTGGAAACCTCGGCAACCGTCGGCACTGTTGATATCAACGTTGAACACACCTCTGTGAATGCGATCGGCGCATTGGCAAGTGGCGCACTCGACGGCTTACGCCTTGCACTCAACATTGCGGCTATGATCATTGCCTTCTTGGGCATTTTGGCGCTGTTTAATGCGCTGCTGGGATGGGTTGGGGGCTTGTTAGGTATACCTGATTTGTCATTTGAACTGATTTTGTCGATTGTGCTCGCACCGATTGCATGGCTGATGGGGGTGCCCTGGGCTGATTCGGGGCAGGTAGCGATTTTACTCGGCAAGAAAACGATTCTCAACGAGTTTATTGCTTACCTCGATTTGCAGCAGCTGATCGAAGGTGGGCGCATTTCGGCCAATGGTGAAATCATCGAAGGAGCGGGTGGCATTTCAGAACGCGCCGTGATCATTTCCACCTATGCCCTCTGCGGCTTTTCTAACATTGCGTCAATTGGCATCCAAATTGGCGGCATTGGTGGCATTGCGCCCGATCGTCAGCAAGATTTAGCATTGCTGGGCGTTCGCGCTATGATTGGTGGCTCGCTAGCCTGTTTTATGACTGCGACCATCGCCGGAATTTTGCTGTGAGCGCTATGCCATTTTGGAATTAGATAGGCGAGTTAGAACCAGCAGGGCTGGCTAGGACGTAGCACCCAGATATGATTGCGCCTCATGCGCCACCTGCATGACATCGTCATGTGCCAAGGTTGACAAGGCCGATTGCGCCTCAGCACCGCCAAGCCGACCGAGCGCCTGGACGACACGATAGCGCACCTGCCAGTCTTGATCGCTAACAAAGTTAAGCAGCAGCGCCACGGCTTTTGCATCGCCCAATTCTCCAAGTGAGCCAATGGCGGCAGTCTTGACTAGGTCAGTCTCAGAGTGTAGGGCTTCTTCTAGCAGGGGCAAGGCTCTCTTGTCGCCCAACTCTCCAAGGGCAGCAATAATGCTGAACTGAATCAGCCATTCGTTGGTGTTGTGATAGAGATAGTGCAGGTCATCGAAGGCTTCGGTGAGTCGGAGTGCCCCAATCGCATCTGCCGCCGCCGCGCGCACATCCACTTCACCATCAGTGCGAATGCGATCGCGCAAAATTTCCAGGCTTTTGCTGGGGTTGTAATGCCCCAAGGAGGCCAGCTGGCTCACCGCCGAATATCGCACGCGCGAGTTGGCATCGATCACAGCGGTTTGCATCATCTCAAAGGCGATCGCGGGGTCTAGATAGCGCATCTGATTGACTGCACTGAGGCGATCGCCATAATCATCTGAATGCAGGAGTTGGCTGACCGATTCGGGCGTAACGTTCATATGAATTACAAAGTCTTAACGTCAAGATGTTTAAGCAGATATTGGAGCCCAGAATGATCTGGGCTGTGGCTGCATCGTCTAAATTGGAAATTAGGCAAGTACTGGAGCGGGCGATCGCTACTGCCGAGACGCCATAAAGCGCACAATATCCCCACGGGTCAGAATCCCCGCAAGGTGTTTGTTGGCATCCACCACCAGTAACCGCTGAATTTTTTGCTCATGCATCAGTTGAGCCGCGTCGCGCAGGGGCTGTTCGGCTTTGACCGTCATAAACTCCTTACTCATCACTTCACCCACGGTCTGACCGAGGGCTTTGTGCAGCTCGCGGTCATAGTTCGCTGGGTTTTCCAGATAAATGACGCTATCAAGCAGCATGATATAAGCTGGAGGCCGCGCCCCCGCTTCTTGCCACATCAAATCAGTTTCTGAAATGACACCAACCAACTTGCCCTCCTGATTGACTACAGGCAAGCCGCTGATGCGGTTTTCAGCGATCAGTCGGATGGCCTCTTGCAGCGGCGATTCGGGCTTGACCACAATGGGGTCAACGGTCATCAAGTCAGCAACAGTCGTCGTTATAGACATATCGGTAGGTTGAGAGTCCTTAGGTTATTGTAGGAAATCGTGGGGATCAACCGACCGCGCGTCACAGCTTGTTACATGCAGTAGTGCTGTAGCAATGTAATGCAGTGGGCGATCGCCCCTAGATGAGCAATTTCATAGCCATGAGTATTTTGAGTCGGGAAGCTGAGGCAGGCCGCCCGAGCCACATGGCCATTTTTCATGGCGATCGAGCCATCGCTGCCAAACCCGCTGATGGTGGCAAGCTGCACCGGAATCTGGCACTCAACTGCCGTGCGGCGCAGCGCCTGATTGAGGTCTTCGTCATACAGCCCATAGCCATCTTGCGACAGCAGCACAGGAGCCGCCCCATCCTGAATCGGGTATTCTGACGAGAGCGGGCAAATTTCCAGGGCAATCAGCGCATTGACGGCCTGTCGCTGGGTGAAATATAAGGCTCCGATCGCCCCAACTTCTTCTTTTGATGACGCTACCAGGTAGGTGTCCACGACAGGGTCAGTTAGGGTGGCGGCCAGTTCGAGCAAAATGGCAACAGAGGCTTTGTTGTCAAGTGTGTAGCTAGCAATATAGTCATTGAGCCGAAAGGGGCGTTTGCGATGCTTGCCAACCACGACGCGAGTGCCAGGACGCACGCCAGCAGCGGCCAGTTCTTTAGCTGTCCGCTTGGTTTCCACCCAGGCTCGTTCCCAAGTGAGCGGTTGGCTCTCTTGCAGAGCTTTTTGGGGCGATTCGTGCGAAACATGGCGCGACCCAAAGCTGAGAACACCGCTGAGGGTGGCCACATCCCCGAGAATATCGACCACGCCTTCGCCATATACCCAAGGATATGAACCTCCCAGCCGCCGCACATCCAGCCGCCCGGAAGCCTCCACGGCTTTGACAATGCCGCCGATTTCGTCTTTGTGGGCAGTAATCGCCAGCGATCGCGTCGAATCGCGTCCTGGAATTTTGGCGATCGCATTGCCCGCCTCATCGAGCCAAGCCTCAACCCCCAGGGTCTGAAAGTGATCCATGAGCCACGTATCTATCTCGGTTTCGGCTCCACTGGGGGAGTGTAGCATGACCAAGTCTTGAATGCGGTCAAACAGGCGATCGTAATTCATTCACACTTAATCCAATGCCAATGGCGCTCATAGACGAGCTTCCCGCGCAGCGACAAGACGCTTGACCTGAATCACACTATCTGGATTGAGCGACATCGAATCAACACCTGCATCGACTAAAAACTCCGCAAAATCTGGATAATCGCTCGGCCCCTGACCACAGATGCCCACCTTGCGTCCGGCAGCGTGCGCGGCCTTGATCAGCATTTCGATCATCCGCGTCACGGCTGGGTTGCGTTCATCAAACAGATGTGCCAGATCGCCCGCATCCCGGTCAACGCCTAACACGAGCTGCGTCAGGTCATTGCTGCCAATCGAGAAACCATCAAACCGTGTGGAGAAGTCTTCTGCCAGGATGACATTTGCCGGAATTTCACACATGACATAAACTTGCAGCCCATTTTCGCCGCGATGGAGGCCGTTGGCAGCTAATACATCCATCACCTTGTCGGCTTCCTCCAATGTCCGACAAAACGGAATCATAATAATCACATTGTCGAAGCCGATGGTCTCTCGCACACGCTTGATCGCCTGACACTCAAGCGTAAACCCCTCTCGGTAGCGATCGCTGTAATAGCGAGAGGCTCCCCGAAATCCCAGCATCGGATTTTCTTCTTTGGGCTCAAACTGCTGCCCGCCGATCAGATTAGCATATTCATTGGTCTTAAAGTCGCTCATGCGAACAATCACCGGGTTGGGATATTGCGATGCCGCAATTTTAGAAATTCCCAGTGCCAATCGTTCTACAAAGTAGTTGCGCTTGTCTTTGTAGCCCTTGGTCATATCGCGAATCTGCCTCCAGGCATTACGATTCTCAAGCTCGTCATAATGCACCAGCGCCATCGGATGAATCTTGAT
Organism: uncultured bacterium; assembly: GCA_964502605.1. Lineage (GTDB taxonomy): Bacteria > Cyanobacteriota > Cyanobacteriia > CAZCXK01 > CAZCXK01 > CAZCXK01. The sequence goes on along the minus strand of CAZCXK010000055.1, from coordinate 28,860 downwards.
GATGCTGTTGATGATAAATTCCATCCGCGCCAAGCCAATGCCATGAGCCGGGAGCCGCCACCACTGAAAGGCCGCCGACGGACTGGCAATGTTCATCATAATTTGGGTGTGGGTTTCCGGAATATCGTCCAGGCTGACATCGACAGTTTCAAAGTCGAGCAGGCCCTCATAGACAATGCCTTCGTCGCCCTCCGCACAAGATACGGTTACATCTTGGCCGTCTTTGAGCGTGCGGGTGCCATCGCCCGTCCCCACAATCGCCGGAATGCCCAATTCTCGACTGACGATCGCCGCGTGGCAAGTACGTCCGCCGTAGTCAGTGACAATGCCAGCAACTCGTTTCATAATTGGCACCCAGTCAGGGTCAGTCATTTCAGTGACCAACACGCTGCCGTCTTTGACCTTGTCAATATCTTCGACACTGAGTACGCGACAAACCCGACCCGATGCGATCGCCTCCCCAATGCTTAGCCCTCTTAACAGTCGGGTTCCTTGATCTTTGAGCTTATAAGCTTTAATCGAACTGCCCGTCCGCTGTGACTGCACCGTTTCAGGGCGCGCCTGCACAATGAATAACTGCCCCGTTTCGCCATCTTTGGCCCATTCCATATCCATCGGAGCCTGATAATGTGCCTCAATGGTCACAGCCCACCGCGCGAGCTGCAAAATTTCGGCATCGCTGAGCACAAAGGCCTGTCGCTCCTTGCCCGACGTGTCAACGATGGTAGTGGTTTCACTGCCCTCAGTGGCATAGATCATCTTTGTTTCTTTGCTACCCTTGACCTTATCCACAATGGGGCACAGGCTGGGATAACTCAGCAATGGCTTGAAAACGGTGTATTGGTCGGGGTTGACACTGCCCTGCACCACTGTTTCACCCAGACCCCAGGCAGCGCTGATAATCGCCACATCTGGAAAGCCCGATTCGGTGTCAATCGAAAACATGACGCCAGAAGCGGCCTGATCAGAACGCACCATCTTTTGGACGCCGATAGATAGTGCCACCTGCAAATGATCAAAGCCTTTTTCTTGCCGATAGCTAATAGCTCGATTGGTAAACAGCGACGCATAACAGCGCCGACAGGCATCTAATAATTCTTTTTCGCCTGCAATATTGAGAAACGTCTCCTGCTGCCCAGCAAAACTAGCGTCAGGCAAGTCTTCAGCCGTAGCACTACTGCGAACGGCGACATCGACTTCATCAACCCCATAGCGCTGGCTCAACTCGCGGTAGGCCGTGCGGATCGCGCCTGAGAGCGCATCTGGGAAAGGTGTTTGCAGAAACAGCCGCCGAATCGCCTTGCCAACTTGCGCTAACGTTTTTTTGTGGTGGGCCAGATGGTCTAAATGCGACTGGATTTGTGCTTGAATGCCGCTCGATGCTAAAAACTCCCAATAAGCCTGAGAGGTAGTCGCAAAGCCGTCAGGCACATGCACATTTTCATGCTTGAGCGAGCGAATCAGTTCACCTAATGACGCATTTTTGCCACCGACTTCGCCAATATCCTGAACACCGACCTGATCAAACCAGCGAACATACCCGTTGCGGCTCGTGTGTGTCGTTGTCATAGCCATTTCCCTATTGAGTGGACAAGTACGCTTAAGGGGCGATCGCACGACAGGGTCAGCACCAAATAGTATTCATGGTTCAAATCATCTTGTTGCAACTAAATGGTGGTTTGGGCAATGCCACAGCAGGATGCATGATCTTGAACCTGAAGTCTGGATGAAGCGAAATCAGAAGAAAGCGATCGCCCAATTGCCAACTATAAATCTCAGCCCAGCCCAGAGGTGGAGTTCCGCCTGTGAAGAAGCTCCAAGTTTCAATCTGGACTTGGGATACTTAAAGCAACTGGCACCGTCTCAGGAAAAACACGCATACACTTACAATCTTACCGCGATGTTTTTTTGGCAGAGGGTTCGTTTATAAACCGTTAGGTGAGAAGCCTAACCGACATCGACGCTAGTTGACTGACAGAAAATTCTGCATTGGATGCGGAAACCGCACCCCTACAGTATTTCACCTGATGTAAGGGTCAGGTCTGCTGACCCAATGCAGGATATGGGTTGGGTTTGTAAATAGTTTTGTCCGTCCATCAGCATTAATGTACTAAATAATGCTGAGGTGTTGAGCCTTAAATTTAGGCATCTGACCCTTAAGTTTCAGTGTTCCATCCTTAAATTTAGAGACTCGACTCTTATTTTTAAGCATTCAACCCTTAAATTTAGGCATCTGACCCTTAAGTTTCAGTGTTCCATCCTTAAATTTAGAGACTCGACTCTTATTTTTAAGCATTCAACCCTTAAATTTAGGCATCTGACCCTTAAGTTTCAGTGTTCCATCCTTAAATTTAGAGACTCGACTCTTATTTTTAAGGTTCTGACCCTTATGTTTAAGCTCTTGATGCTTATCGTTACGCCTGAGAGTGCCATCGATCAGTTATTGAGCCTTAACGTTAAGTCCCAGAATGCCATCTAATCGCTCTGGCTCCTCTTCATCCCTTGTGGTAGTAGTTAGTAGTAGTTAGTAGACTGCTCAAATTGGCGTTCTTGCATAACTCGATTCTATAGTTAGATGCTCTGTCGGGTTTTCTCAATAGCTTGAACTCCCCACTTTATTCTTTAGCCTTGTTTCTCCTCATCTTCTTTACTACCGGCCTCTGCTTTTTCCTTGCTTACCTGCATTGCGACTTTCCGAATGCCTTCGGCAATTTCTTGGAACGCCTCGTCTTGATTATTCCAAAGGGTGACGGGGTGATGGTTTTTGGGCAACACGGTTAGCTCACTGAAGGGCGCACCCGACCAATCTACCGAACGCAACAGAATGGGAATAACGAGAGCTTCGCCTGCCTGTTGTCGTTCTATTGCCCGTTGGATTTCGAGGTCATAGCAGTTGTCGTCGGCGAGGGAGTTGGCGCTGATTAACAGCAGAATGATGTCGGCGGTGTTGAGCTGCTGATTGATGATTTGGGTGCGATCGTCGCCGGGGAGAATTTGGCGATCGCTCCAACTAGTGATGATGCCTTGGCGTTCGAGCAGGGTGAGGTGGTAGTTGAGTTGGGTTTGTAGAGCTTCCAGCGATGCACAACAAGCTGAAAAAATGGGCTTTTGGTGCTTATTCCTTACGCTTTAATAGACTGTAATACCAAGCTGAGTACTTACGATAGATTTCGTCATCTTTCCCTTTCACCATTCCAAGAAAATTTATCTTTCCTCGAAGCACTTCTCGAAATGGAGGGACTTCCTCTTCTGATACTCCTAACTCTTCAGATCGCTTTTTAACGTATTTTTGCTCAGCAGAGTCTAACCCAAACTTATCCCATACATGAAGCATCGAGCTAATTTTTCTCACATAGTCACGCTTCACGTTAGGAAATTGGTTGACAGTTAATCCTGTCACTTCTTGATGATGAATTTTATGCTGCAATCTAACTTTATTTTCGTTAATCTTAAAGCCATTAGTTTGAATTGTTGAATCCAATCTCTTGCCCAATCTTATTCGTGAATTCCCTTCCTCTATATCTACATATGCTAGTGTTGCTGGGAAGTTAGACAGCTTTGTCGAGAAGGTAATATCGTCAGCATATCTCGTATAAGTACACTTCAACTCTTTTGCCAATAGTCGAAGCTGACTGTCAAGGCGAGCGCAAATCATATTAGAAACAATAGGAGATGTCGGGGCACCCTGAGGTAGCTTGTTGGAGAAGCAACAAATTTGAGCTAAGACCGTTGATACTTCTTTGGAGAGTTTGTAAGGAGGCGCTATAAAAATTCCTCTGACTCGACCAAAATGAATGCTGCCAAAAAAATCTTCTAGATCAATATTTAGTACAAATCGCTTTCGCAAGTGCTGGTTTGCATTTGTAACTATACTCCGACTCGTCACAAAGCCGTGGACAGGGGCTTTCGGTTCATAAACGCTGTATAGAACTTGACTTAGCTTCCTTTGTATAATTTTCAGGGCGCTTGCAGGGGCTGATATTGTTCGAGGATGCCCAGATTTTTTAGAGATTGAAAATTCCGTGTACTTACTATCTTCACGAATTTTATAGAGATGGTAAACCAGTTGATTATATTCAACCTCTAGCAGTTTGGCTATGTCTCTCGGCGTTCTAAGTTCGTAAAATTCTTTCTTTAGTTCATCACAATTCTTATACAGAAATAGAGACGAATTCCTATTGTGATTTCTGTTAAACATTAACCAGTTTTGCCTAATGTTATCTTGGCAGATAAGAAGCCAGCAAAGTCATGAGAAAAAGGAAGGCATCTGTAGATATATCCACGTCTTCCGCACAAGCAAAGCAAGTAGTAAGCAATTTCGTTACTAAGCTACTTAGCGATCACGAAGCGGCATAAAGTCGCCGTTGAAATACACCATCGCGTTTAGTCAATGGAAATCGATATTTAATCTACAGATACCGTAATGCTGCTCAGTATAGCTCAATGATTAAATGCGGACTCACCCAAAGTATATCCTTTTGTAAACTTTCCTTTTTTCATAACTTGATACTCGATGTCTTGGCTCAGTACCCAGCGATTTCTTGTACAGTTCTACACTTTTCGAAAATTGTTCTAGATTATATAAAATGGAACCGTATTCTCTACAAATCACATAATTATCTGGGGAAGGAGGCGCAAGTATTAGAGCATACTCGTAAGGTTCTTGCGCCTCAGAGTATTTTTTCGCATTCGCAAGTGCCTTACCTTTTTTCCACCAAATTGTGTAGTCTTTCTCCTCTAATTCAAGCGCCTTATCATATGCCTGAACTGCTTTCTCATGGTTTCCTAACTCTTCTGATGCATCTCCTTGTTCGGTTCTAAGTTTGTGATTCTCAGGATCAAGAGAAGAGGCTTTTTCATATGCCTTATCTGCTTCTTCAGAATGTCCTAAATCTCTAAGTAACTTAGCTTTTTCTTTCCATAACTCTGCACTATCCTCATTTAGCTCTATTTGAGTATTGCAAGACTTTAGTTTCTCTTCTAATTTTCTTCGCTGTCTTTCATTATTTCGTCCTAATAATATAGGAAATAGCTGATGATTTTCAAGTTTGAGGCTCCTTTTGAGACGATTACAACCTATCTTATACGATAATTCTATTGTTTCTTTTGAACCTAAATGGTAGTAGAAGTCGTCGAGAAATTTGATGATTTCAGTATCTTCAAGTTTACGATTTATACCAATTACAAAACTAATATGCTGAGCAATTTCTTTTGCCTGACTATCTGAGTAACATCCGTTTAAGATTACACACTCTATGCGATCAGTGTAAAACTCAAAAAACTCCCCTATTGTCTTTTCATTTTTTGCTCCAGCATCATTGAAAGGCTGCTCTATAACTAGACTCTCAATCCCAGCCTCAGAGCCAAAAATATCAATAATATAAGGCTTAATCGCTGATAACTCTTGAGAAAGATTAGTTGCATCTATCCCTGGTACACTGTTTATCTCAATAGAATTTCCACTGTCAGCGAACGCCTTCTTTAGTACGGCTCTAATTGTTTTAATCTCTTCCGTTCTATTTGGTAGTTCAGCCTTTTGAGGATTGGCTGATAGTATGAGAATTTTCTTGACTGTCTGATCTACTGGTGATGAGTCAAGATGGTGATTATGATGATGCACACCTCCAATAAAATTAGTATTGTCCATTCCAGTCTGAGTTCGATAACTCGGAACACCTGAATTAGTTGGATTTATTGTTTCATCACGAGGTAACTCTGCAACCAAGTTGCTCCAGCGTTTATCTCGCTGATGAAACTCTTGCTGCCACTCTCGCAGTTGTGGAAATTGCTCTAGAATAACGTTGGCTAGAATTGCGCCACCACCCATGTCGGTAAAGCGATCGCGCGTAAACTTCACAATTCCACAAACCTTCCCTGTTCGATGATTCAGTAACGGTGATCCGCTCATTCCCGGTCGCACTTGCCCCCCGTTAAAAATAAAGGCAATCTCACTACCTGTAATGCCATTGCAGTTAAACGTGCGCGGTTCTCCCTCGCGATCGCCCTCATCAGGGTAGCCGAATAGATAAAGTGGATCGCGGGACTTAACCTCCTCATCCAGATACACACAAGGTGGATTGTAATTGGCTGACAAGCTCACTCGTAGCAGTGCCAGGTCATGTGGGTCAGGCAGCGATCGCTCGACTACGGCTTCCAATTCAATTTGCTGCCTCTGCACTTGCACAGGCTGACCATTCGCCTTCCGCACCACATGATGACAGGTGAGTATCAATCCAGGAGCCACAAAAAAGCCTGTCCCCCATATGATTCCACTCGGCAGGGAAATCTTGACCTTGACCGTACACTGTTGCAGCAGCTTATCTAATTGGCTCATCGCTTACTCTTTCGGTTGGGTTTCCCATTCCAATGTGATTTCGAGATTGGCTTTGCCAGAACCCTTGACAACGGTTGCTGTCAATTGCCCCGACTCGATCGCCAATTCCATGCCAAACTTCACCGTTGCTTTCTTGGGTTTCACCTTCTGGATCGGTGCCGCAATCATTTGAACCACGCCTTCAATGGCTTCAGCAATAGGCTGAAACTTTTTTGAGTCAAAACTTACGTCTTCCCGTCCAGTTTGCGTTACCTCAAATTTGATAATTGCTCCATTAGGAAGCTGAACAGGAACGGTATCATTACGGGAGTCTGCAAAGGTCATTGAATGAGTCTCTTATAAAATTGAGAGGATGATTAGGACAGTTTATCGGTGCAAGTTTACCCTTTAGTGGGTTCATTGATTTTCCTGATGTTTCTCTCATAGCCATGACTTTTGCGAATATGTTGAGCCATCGCCTCCGTACTAAACCTCTTCGCCACCTCTCCCGCTCCCGATTCAATAAACTTCTGAAATACGAGGGTGGCGATCGCACTAGTCGTCAGAGTCGTTATCGGGTCTACCATAACTCTTTTAGAAGCGCGGCTTTACTCCTCAATTTTGCGTTATTTGCCGAGATTTGCCCAACTCAATTACTTGATATCGTGGCGACTGCTTTTTGACATCACAAGATAATGTCGAAGGGCAGAGTGTGTAAGCAGACTGAATGTAGGAGCGATCGCCCTTTCCACTTTTTTCACCAACTCAGCCTGAGAGATCTCCGGTGCATCCCGCAGCATCTCCGCAATGATTTGGCACAGTCGGGCGATCGGGTCAGTCATGTCAGCGAATCCGGCTTACCCTGTATGTGAATCTCACCAATTGTATTGCTCAGATCTCCGAGTTAGGGGTTGCAGTGGCTTCATTGAAGCTCAACAATTTCGCGAATTTCACGAGCTGCGAGAGTCGTTTCATCAGATTTGGAATAGATCGTGACGAGCAGAATGCAGATTTTGTCTCGCAATTGATATATGACCCTGTAGCCCGAACGTTTGCCTTTTTGAATGTCGCTATTCTTGATACGGACTTTGAAAATAGTGTAGGTCGTACCCGGAATTTGATCGCCAGGACAGTTACCACTTTCGAGGTCATCAAACAGCGGTTGTAAATCAGACCGGATACTGCGATACCGTTTGGCTAACTTGCGAAGTTGTCCTTGAAAATCGAGAGTAACTAAGATTTGAATAGATGGAGCGTCAGGCATCAATGCCTTCCCAGAGTTCGGCGATGGGCTTCAAGTTACCTTCTTTAAATTGCTGTAGGGAGATCCGCAAATGAGCACAGATAAGTTCATTTGGATCGCTGTCAGGGTCGCTTGGGGGAGTGAGGATACCTCGATCGATGAGAATTTGATAGAAGTCGTCTACATCTATAGCAATGACTTGAGCCGCTTGCTCGATGAGCAAGATCTTTTGCTGAAAAAGCGCGATCGCAACTTCTCGGCGTAGGTCTGATTCTGTGAGGGCCAGGTTGTCAGGAAGATCGATGCTAATTTGCATGGTTTTGAGTCCGTTTAGTTCAATGTTTGTTATTTCCCATTTTCGCTAACACCTTCAAGAAAGGCGATCGCCCCTTCCACTTTTTTCACCAGCTCAGCCTGAGAGATCTCCGGTGCATCCCGCAGCATCTCCGCAATGATTTGGCACAGTCGGGCGATCGGGTCAGTCATCGTCACGCTTTCCTAATCGGGTTTACCCTGAATGTGAATCTCCCCAATATAGGCAGTGCCACCCTCTACTTTAGTCTGCCAACCCTTGGCCTGATCGTAATTATTCTGCGTCATATTGCTCTGATCAATCAGCTTCCCTGCATTAATTTCCTGCGCCAGCATCCGAACATCATTGACAAACTGGGGGTTTTCATCCATCGCCACTTGAAGATAAGCTGCAATCTGGTTAACTTGCTCAGGAGTAATGTTGTGATTTTGCTCAATCTCTGCCTTAACGTTTTCCACGCGAGGCTTTCCTTGCAGCTTTGACCAGATGCGCTTACGTAGGGTGTCCATTTTAGAAATCGCCTCTGTGCTAAACCTCTTTGCCAACTCCCCAGCACTCGATTCAATAAACTTCTGAAATGCGAGGGTGGCGATCGCACTAGTCGTCAGAGTCGTTATCGGGTCTACCATAGCTCTTTTAGAAGCGCGGCTTTACTCCTCAATTTTGCGTTATTTGCCGAGATTTGCCCAACTCAATTACTTGATATCGTGGCGACTGCTTTTTGACATCACAAGATAATGTCGAAGGGCGGAGTGTGATAAGCAGACTGAATGTAGGATCGATCGCCCTGGCAAGTTTGGGAGGTGCACTGCTCTCGTTTCCAGCGGCTCATACAATGTTTTTATCGGGTGGGGTGCTTAGTGGCTTACATGAGAGCCGTTGGCGGCAGGCATTGGCATGGCTAGGCTTAGTCATGACCCGAATAGTGCTGCTGCTCTGTCGTGCCATTCCTGCACCAATTTGGGCATTGGTGACCTTGTTCGTTGTGTTTCCAGGGATTTTGCCAGGAGCGATCGCCCTGGGGTTGCATAATCTGGGCATTCTCGGGCGGCTGATGGCCGAAGTCACTGAAAACCTAGATCAACGCCCCTTAATTGCACTCAAAGCTCAGGGCACGCCGCCTCTACTCGTATTTCTCTATGGCATCTTGCCTCTGACGTTGACTCGGTTTCTGGCCTACACACTCTACCGCTGGGAGGTATGCACGCGAGAAACCGTGATTGTGGGGCTGGTCGGCGCGGGTGGGCTAGGGCGACTGCTCACCGAACAGCTCAGCAGCTTTGATTATCAAGGAGTGGTTGCCACGCTAGGCTGCTTTATGGTGCTCACGTTTGCAGTAGATTGGGTCAGTAGTGGGGCGCGGCGATCGCTGCGGTAGCTGGCTTGACCAACGGTTTAGTCTCCCCTATTTGCGGTAGGCAAAGGTCTCATTAAAGCGGCTGAGAATATAGTCTCCAGTGGTCACGGGTGCATACTTCGCCGGATTGTCGGGTGTAATGCAGCTAGGCAAGGTGTCGATGATCGTATCGTAATTGGGGCCGAAAAAATAGGCTGTGGCATAGCGCTCCCGCCCAGAACAATTGATGGCGCGATGCACCGTCGATGAGAATAAATCATTTGTCCAACGAGCCATCTGATCGCCAATGTTGACAATAAATGTACCCGGAATCGGTGGAGCCGAAATCCACTCACCAGCGCTGTTTAAAACTTGCAGTGCCGGGACATCTTCTTGCCCCAAGATCGTAAAACACTCGTAATCTGAATGAGCCCCAATGCCAATCTGCTTCTCATTGATGGCTCCCATCTGCGGCGGATAATGGAGCAAGCGCAGCTGTGCCAGGGGCTTGGAGATTTTAGTCTCAAAAAAGTCGTCGGGCAAATTGAGGGTCAGGGCGAATGCCCGGAAGATTTTGCGTCCGAGTTCGTAGAGCTCCCAGTAGTAGCGATCAATCGGCTCCCGAAAGCCAGGAAGACCTGCAGGCCAGACGTTAGGCCCATACAGAGACTTACCCGCCAACACATCGGGATCATGGGCAGGCACGTCCAGAGCAAAGTCCAGTGCTTCATGCAGGTCGCCATCGGCAGTCGGATCGGTATTTTCTTCTAACAAAGGCACATAGCCCCGGTGGTTAGGCGACTTGGAAATATGAACCTGCATCTTCTCGTCTAGCGATCGCCCAAAAAACTGCCGCGATTGAGCAAACGCCTGGTCAATTACCGCCTGGGGTACGCCATGATTTTTGACGTAAAAAAAACCCACTTGCACACAGGCACGACACAGGGCATCAGCAACAGCCTGTTGAACGGTGCGATCGCCACCATGCATAGCCTCAAAGTCAATTACAGGAATAGACTCAAACGGAATCTGCTTGGCTTCTAGCCCATGTGATAGTATCTGTCGAATGCCATTGCCTGTTTGCAGAACTTCCATAGCAGACATCCCCGATGATCGTAAACATTAAATGCCGTCAAATGCTCAGGACATAACTCAGTCAAATGCGATCGCCCATCTCGCCACCTACCACCTTGCCACCTACCACCTCGCCACCTAGTTCATGATCTTAACGTTTGCCACGAACAGACATAGTCCAACGGACACACATTTCATCAGGCTCAGCCTATAGCTATTTGCCGACTCATGGAACAAACCACCTCAATCAAGCTCACAAAATATTATTTATCACTCTATCAAAAGTGTCATTGCTGAGCAATTTTAATGGCAAGGAGTTTGACAAGATATGCTCTAATCCCAGTCGCCTGTCGTACCATAAAAGCGCAGTGATCAAAACGGGGTTAACCGAGGAGCAGTATGAGCAATCTAAGTCGGCGGCGATTACTCAAGCGGGCGGCAATGACCGCCAGTTTTTTAGGACTGTTTAAAGGAACACTTCTCATGGGTGGGTGCCAGGGGCAACCCCAAACCGAAGCTGAGCCTCCAGTTGAGGGTCAGTCCCCCGCTGATGCTAGCGACACGCTGAGAGTAGGTGCAGTCTTCCCAGGCTCCATTACAGACGCAGCCTGGAATCAAAGCGCCTATGAAGGACTCAAGCAAGCGGAAGCCGATCAGGGCATCGAATTTGCCTTCGTTGAGAATGTTGCTGAACCCGATCAGCCCGCTGCCATGCGCGACTATGCCCAACGGGGGTATGACGTGGTCGTGTGCCATGGCGGGGAGTTTCAAGAACCAGCCGAACAGCTCTCTGCCGAATTCCCTGACGTGCTGTTTTTAGTTAGCTCTGGCACCACGCCTGCTGAAAATTTGGCCACCCTCAATTTCAACTATCGGCAGCTCGGCTATATCTTGGGATATCTTGCTGGGAAAATGACTGAAACAGGAACCATTGGCTGGATCGGAGCCTTTGAGATTAAGTTTTCGACAGAATTGGAGGATGGCTACAAGCAGGGAGCCGAAGCGGCTCGACCCGGCACGGAGGTGCTCGTGACTTACATTGGCGATTGGAACGATGTCGCCAAAGGCAAGGAAGCGGCTATCTCCCAAATCAGCAGCCAAGCCGATGTGATTTTCCCGACGATGGATACGGCATCAGTCGGAAGCTTGACTGCCGCTCAAGAGGCTGGTATCTATGGCTTTGGCCTCTATTACGATGCGTTACCCGACTGGCCAGAGACGGTACTGCAATCGGCCATTATGGATGTCAACGTGGCGCTGGTGTCGTTTATTGACGATGCAACAGCAGGCGAAGCCACTGGAAAAGAATATGTCTATGGGCTAGAGTCACCAGCGGCTAGTTTTGCCAGCTATAACCCGGCAATCCCAGAGGACATAGTGGCCGAAGTTGACAAACTGATTGCAGACTTTGGGGCAGGTCAGGGGCCTGCGTTGACCTAGACCTAGATGCCGTCAATGGAACGTGACAATGTGGATGGATTAGTGCTCAAGGGGATCACCAAGCGGTTTGGGCGGCTCACTGCTCTAGATACCGTTAATATGTATGTGCAAGCGGGCAGCATCCATGCTGTCTTGGGGGAAAATGGAGCCGGTAAAACCACGTTGATGAATATCTTGTCGGGGCTATATCAGCCCGATGACGGGTCAATTTTTCTCAATGGCGAACCTATGGCGATCGCCAGCCCAGCCACAGCAACGGCCCACGGCATTGGCATGGTGCATCAGCATCTCAACTTGGTCGATACCCTCACTGCAACTGAAAACATCGTGTTGGGGCTGCCGCAGCGGCAGCTTCATCTCGCCAAGCACAAAGCTCGATTGGTTAAGCTATGTCAGGGGTATGGGTTTGACGTTGATCTGGCCACTGAGATATGGCGAATGCCCATGGGGATGCGCCAGCGGGTAGAAATTCTGAAGGTGCTCTATCGCCAGGCTGACCTGCTAATCTTCGATGAGCCCACTAGCATTTTGACACCGTCAGAAACGGCCAGCCTGCTCACCATTATGCGAGATTTGACTCAGTCAGGCCGCACGATTCTGTTCATTTCGCACAAGCTAGACGAAGTGATGGCCGTCGCCGACCGGGTGACCGTGCTGCGTCAGGGTCAGGTTGTAGCCGAACGAGAAACAGTAGACACCGATGCGGCAACTCTGGCCAGCCTCATGGTGGGGTATGAAGTGCCCCCAGTGGTGTCGCTGCCTACGACTGGGATCTCAAATGGGGCGATCGCCCTTGAGGCAGACAACCTCTGTGCTCAAAACGATCGCGGCTCAGTGGCGCTTGAGGGTGTCTCATTTACCCTGCAAGCGGGCGAAATTCTAGGCATTGCGGGTGTAGATGGCAACGGTCAAGCTGAACTAGCCGAAGTGCTGACAGGGTTGCGCCCCCTCACCAATGGTCACATCCGGGTCAACGGACATGACATCGCTGGGGTCTCAGTAACTGAGCGCCAGCGGCAGTTGAAGATGGCCTATGTGCCGGGCGATCGCCAGCGGGTCGGTCTCGTGATGAATCTACCCATTACAGATAACGTGATTTTGCGAGACTATAGTCGCCCCCCAATTATGGGGCGATGGGGGCTGCTCAATTTTGCGGCGATTCGCAAGCAGACGCAGCAACTGATCGCGCAGCATGATGTGCGGGTGCATCGAGTTGATACTCCTGTGGGAATGCTGTCAGGGGGCAACCAGCAAAAGCTGCTCATGGGGCGCGAATTGAATACCCAACCCATGCTGCTGATTGCCGAACAACCCTGCAAAGGGCTCGATATCGGGGCGATCGCCGCTGTACAAAACGCAATCATGGCGCAGCGAGCGGCAGGAGCCGCTATCCTCTATATCTCGACTGAGCTAGAGCAGATTCTCCAAGTGGCTGACCATATTGCTGTGATCTACCGTGGGCGTATCATGGGAATTTTGTCCCAGGCCGAAGCGACCCGAGAGCAGATCGGCCTCTTGATGGCAGGTCATAGATCAAAGACTCACTAGCTATCCACGTCTCAATTAGAAAAGCAATGCCATGAATGCAATGCGCTGGCTCTATCGTCTCAAAAGCCTGTGGGCGGCTCTACTTGCCCTATGCATTGGCGGGCTAATCATGCTGCTGACAGGGGCTAATCCAATGGTCGCCTATGGCGCATTGCTTCAAGGTGCCCTGTTTGACTATTGGGGGTTTGCAGCCACTCTCAATAAAGTCTGTCCGCTCTTGCTGGCGAGTTTGGCCGTTGCCATTCCGTTTCGCGCTGGGCTGTTTAACTTAGGCGCAGAAGGGCAAATCTACATGGGAGCCTTAGCCGCTACTGCTGCCGCTCTGTATCTGCCCGAATTGCCAGGGGGGTTAGGAATTATTCTCTGTACCTTTGCAGCCGCATTAGGAGGAGGGCTCTGGGGTCTGATTCCAGGCTGGCTCAAGGCCGTGCGCGATACCAACGAGATTATCGCATCGCTCTTAATGAACTACCTGGCCATTAACTTAGTCAGCTATCTGGTTGCAGGGCCTATGGGAGCCCCCAATGCCCCCTATCCCTATTCGGCCAAGATTCCAGATTCGTATCAACTCCCCACGCTGTTACCGCGCACCGATGCCCATCTAGGCGTGCTGATAGCGTTGGCATTTACACTCATCGTCATCGCCACCTTGCGGCAGACAGCGTTTGGGTTTGTGTTGCGGGTGATTGGCCACAGCCCAGACGTCGGGCGTTATGCGGGTATGCCTGTCTCTCAGTCCCTCATCTGGGCCTTCACCATCGGAGGCGCATTGGCAGGCATTGCCGGAGCGTATGAGGTCTTGGGCACCAAATATCGGCTGTTTCACCTATTTAGCGCTGGATATGGATTCGACGGGTTGGTGGTCGCCTTTTTAGCATCCGGGCAAATTGCTGGATTAATTCCAGCCTCCGCTTTTTTGGCGGTGTTGCAAGCGGGGGCTCGCACGATGCAAACATCGGCAGGCGTTGAGTCTACTATTGTGCTGGTTATTCAAGGGCTCGTAGTCATGTTTGTCGCGGCCAGCGTGGCCTTGCGTTGGGCCAACCGGCGCTGGGCGACACCCTTGAAACCTTCTCCAATTTTAACTCCAGAGGAAGAAACATCATGACGCCCGATGCTTGGGTAGATCTGCTCAGCACAGCGATTCGGTTTTCGGTGCCGCTCACCTTTGCAGCACTGGGGGGGCTGTTTGCCGAGCGCAGCGGCGTAATTAATATTGGGCTAGAAGGCATGATGTTGGGTGGGGCTCTGGGTGCGACCATGGCTGCATTTTGGAGCGGTTCTCCTATGCTAGGCTTGGTGGGCGGGGGGCTTGCCGGTATGGCCTTCGGTTTGATTTTGGCTGTTTTAGCCGTCAGCTTGGGCACCGATCAGAGTGTCGCAGGCATTGCTGTGAATATTCTGGCCAGCGGAACGACGGCATTCTTAGCCCGTCAAGCGTTTCCAGGTGGGTCTCAACTGGCCCGAGTTCAAGGATTTGGCAGCCTCCCAATTCCTGGCCTTGCCGCCCTTCCGGGCTTAGGGCCGATTCTATTTCAACAAAATGTGATGACCTATCTGGTGCTGGTGCTGGTGCCGCTATCGGGGTATCTCCTCTTTCATACGCCGTGGGGTCTTAGCATTCGAGCGGTAGGCGAAAACCCCCGTGCCAGTGATGTCGCAGGGATTAATGTTACCCGCATTCGCTATAGCTGCGTTATGCTGAGTGGCTTGCTGGCTGGGCTAGGAGGCACGGTGCTCGTGCTCGGCCAGGTATATGTGTTTACTGAGGGTATGAGTGCTGGACGAGGGTTTATTGCGCTGGCCGCTCTGATTTTGGGTCGCTGGCATCCCATTGGCACTGGGTTGGCCTGTGTCTTGTTTGGGTTATGTGAAGCACTGCAGTTGCGGTTACAGTTCAACTATCCAGAGATTCCATATCAAATTTTTGTCATGCTGCCCTATCTTGTGTCGTTGTTTGCGCTAGTCGGACTAGTCGGGCAGGTCAAAGCGCCAGCAGCATCGGGAAAACCCTATTATCGAGAGCTGCGCTAACGGTGGCGATCGCTCCCGATTAATCAACGTTCGAATATAGACACCGCACCTATCTGGGTAATCTAACTGACAGCCTGGAGAACTCGCATTATTGACGCTTGCAAAGAGAATGGCAGACACTTCTAACGCCAACATTCAAATGCCTGGATATGTGGTCACTGAGACCCTTTACGAAAGTTCAACGACGTTAGTGTATCGAGGACGGCGGCTGGCTGATGATCAGCCAGTAGTACTCAAGCTAATGCGTAACGAATATCCTAGCTTGAATGAATTAACTCATTTTCGTAATCAATATGCGATTGCCCAACCCGTCAATTGCCCATCGATTGTCAAGGTTTTAAGCCTCGAACCCCATCGCAACAGCTACGCCCTGGTGATGTCAGACGATGGCAGCGTCTCTCTGCGGCAAGCCATGGATGATTGGATCAGTGCTCGACCTGATTCTAAATTTCCCCCGTTTAGCGTGACGACTTTCTTGACGTTGGCAGTGCAGCTTGCTCAAGCCCTGGATGATTTATATCACCATCACATCATTCACAAAGACATCAAGCCTCAGAATATTTTGATTCACCCGGAGACGTTAGCGGTCAAGCTAACTGACTTTAGTTTGGCGTCGCGGCTACCGAGAGAAACTCAAGAGCTGAAAGGTCTCCATGTCTTAGAAGGAACATTGGCCTATCTGTCTCCCGAACAAACCGGGCGCATGAATCGGGGCATCGACTATCGCACTGATTTTTATTCCCTGGGAATTACCTTTTATGAACTCCTTGCCGGGCAGCTTCCATTCACAACCTCTGACCCCGTCAAACTGGTCTATAGCCACATTGCCAAACCGATTCCTTCTCTAGTGAGCGTCAACCCGTCGGTGCCTGGGGTGCTGGCTGAGATTGTGAATAAGCTAGTGGCCAAGAATGCGGAAGACCGCTATCAAAGTGCGTCTGGTTTGAAATATGACCTGGAAACCTGTCTAGAGCAGTGGCAATATACTGGGGCGATCGCCCCCTTTAAAATTGGGCAACGAGATGCCGCCGATCGCATTTCGGTGCCAGAGAAGCTTTATGGCCGCGATCCTGAAATTGCAGCACTGTTTGCAGCCTTAGAACGCGTGGCAAACGGCACCACCGAAATGATCTTAGTTGCGGGGTTTTCTGGGATTGGCAAAACAGCAGTCGTCAATGAAATTTATAAATCAACCGTTCACGAGAGCCGTAGTGATACCCTGCAACAGCAGAGCTATTTCATCAAGGGCAAGTTTGAACAGATGCACCGAGATATCCCCTTTTCGGCATTTGTGCAAGCCTTTCGGTCACTGATGAAACAGCTTCTAACTGAGACCGACGATCGCCTGCTTGAGTGGAAAATCCGCATTTTGTCTACCCTGGGAGGGCAGGGCCAAGTTCTCATTGATGTGATTCCAGAGCTAGCGCAAATTATCGGGCCACAACCCAGCGTCACAGAACTATCAGGCCATGCTGCCGAACATCGCTTTAAGCGGCTATTTCAAAAATTTATCCAGATCTTTGCGATCGCTGACCATCCACTCGTGGTGTTTTTAGATGACCTGCAATGGGTCGATATGGGCTCCTTGCGGCTGATCCAACTCATAATGAGTGAGCCTCAGCAGCCCCATCTGCTGCTAGTTGGAGCCTACCGTGACAATGAAATACATGCGACACACCCGGTCATGCTGATGTTAGAGCAGATTCAGCGATCGCCCACCGCTGCACCCAACCAAGTTCAAACCCTGACCCTGGCACCGCTTTCTCAAGCAGACGTGGGCATCCTGATTGCGGATGCACTCAACGATTCGACTGAACACACCCAATCGTTGACTAACTTGGTCTACCAAAAAACTCAAGGCAACCCGTTTTTTATCCTGCAATTTTTGAAGTCGCTCTACGACGAACATCTGATTCAATTCAACACTGACACTGGGCGGTGGTATTACGATACGGCTGAGATTACAGCCCTGGTGCAAACTGATGATATCGCTGAATTTATGATTGAGCAGTTGCAAAAACTGCCACCCAACACCCAAGCAGCCCTCAAGATCGCCGCCTGTATCGGTAATGAGTTTGATTTAGATACCGTGGCGATCGCCCTAGACAAGTCGCAGGCAGCAACTGCATCTGACGTTTGGATAGCCCTACAAGAAGGATTGTTACTGGCGAAGGATAACGTCTACTCACTTTACAATGAGCGTGATAGTATCCAGGCTCTGTCTCCTCCTCGTGATAGAAACGACTCGTCTGATGCCAACTTTCACCAGCCTCACCCGGTTCCTACCTATCAGTTTCTCCATGATCGGATTCAGCAGGCCGCTTACTCCCTGATTTCAGATGCCGAAAAACAGCAGTTGCATTTAAGAATTGGTCAACTACTCCTGCGCCAACTCTCAGACCCAACCCAAGACCCCCGACTATTTGAGACAGTCAATCAGTTAAATATCGGGCGCAAATGTCTTACAACGCAGGCCGAGCAAGACGCTGTCGCTCAACTGAACTTAGTCGCAGGACGCAAGGCCAAAGCCTCTACAGCCTATGACATCGCCATCAAATATTTGACCATAGGCATGGAACTTCTGTCAGCTAACTGTTGGAGCAGTCAATATGAGATCGCCCTTAATCTCCATGTTGAAGCAGCTGACGTGTTTTATCTCAAAACAGAATTTGAGCAGTCAGAAAGCGTAGTTGATGTCATTCTGAATCATGCGCTGATGCCCTTCGATCGCACTAAAGCCTATGATCTAAAAATCCAGTCTTACATTGCTCAAAACCGGATGGTTGAAGCCATTGCATTGGGATTACAGGTTCTAGAAACTATCGGTGTTTCCTTACTTGATCTATCCAATGGAGAGCAGTCGTTGCCGGTGCCATCTCTGGATGCCGTTGCAACATTACCTCGCATGACTGATCCCACCCATCTCTCGGCATTACAAATCTTAGCAGCGATCACCTCTCCCGCCCTCAATGCCCAGCCTGAGTATTTGCTCCCAATTGTGCTGACTCAGATTGACCTCTGCACGACCCATGGTTACTCAGATTTATCGGCATTTGCCTACAGTTGGTATGGGCTATTGCTGTGTGGCACTCTGGGAGATGTGGAATCAGGCTACCAGGCAGGGCAACTAGCTCTTAAACTCCTGGATCAGTTCAATGCTAAGCATTTAACGAGTCAAGTCTACAACTTATTCAATGCGTTTATTCGGCCCTGGAAAGAACATCCTAGAGCTAGCCTGCTACCCCTGCTGGATGGCGTTCAGAGTGGGCTCGATACAGGAGATCATCTCTATGCCAGCTATTGTGCCGCAGACTACTGCAGCGCTCTCCTGCTTATTGAAGATGGGCTAGAGCTCATTGAACAAAAACAGCGCCCTTACATTCATCTTTTGCACAGTCTCAAAAATCAGTTGCCCATCAACTATGGTGGTATCTGGCATCAGTTTACACTCAGCCTTCAGCATACGTCACCAGAACTAGTATATACAGATGTGGAACTCATGCAGGATCAGCAACTGATCGCCCGCCTGCAGCAGGAAAATGATCAGTTCTCTCTTTTTAGCATCTACTTAGCCAATGGGATGTGGGCCTATTTATTTGACGATCCAGTTCAAGCTGTAAAATATCTAACGATCGCCTATGAGTATGCAGAGTCAACGATTAGCTGGTTTTATTTTGGAGTTCATCGCTTTTATGACTCACTAGCGCGACTGGCTGCCTATCCCAATGTTGATGCAGCCCAGCAACGTCAGTATCTCAACCAAGTGGAGCACAACCAAACTCTGCTCAAGTCATGGTCTATGCTTGCTCCCATGAACTATCAGCACCGCCATGACTTAGTTGAAGCTGAGCGCTGTCGAGTCGAAAAGCTTAACTGGGCTGCTTTTGAACTGTATGATGGCGCGATCGCCAACGCCCGTCAGCAGGGGTATTTGTTAGAAGAAGCGATCGCCAACGAACTAGCAGCTAAGTTTTATGTGCAGCAAGACAAACGCAAGATCGCTCAAGTCTACTTTGCCGATGCCTATTATGGCTATGCTCGCTGGGGCGCAAAAGCCAAAGTCTATGACTTAGAACATCGCTACCAGGAGTTTTTGCTGGCAACGGTTTCGACCGCAAATCCATCTCCATCATCGTTAATCCATACGGCAAAATCATATACGTCTAATCATGAAATTGCGTCTAAAAGTATTGACTTAGAAGCTGTCATCAAAGCGTCTCAAACCCTATCAAGCGAAATCCAGTTTGATACCTTGTTGGCAACTCTGATGCAAGTCATTCTGGAAAATGCAGGAGCCAATCGAGGCACCTTAATCTTGCAAAATGATGGCCAGTGGGAGATCGTAGCTCGATGCTATGACCCGCCCAACTATCAACCCGATGAAATAAAGGACAGTTCCCTGACAGAGAGACCTTACCAGCGCGTTCTCTGCGATTTGCAGCCTGTTGAATTAAAGCCAGGGTGTTTGCTGCCAATGGCCGTGATCAACTACGTTAAGCGTTCTCAGGAGAACGTCATTGTCAATGACGTTAATAGCGACACATTATTTACGGCTGATCCCTACTTTATTCATCACGTCCTTCAGAGTTTCCTGTGTACACCCATTCTGAACCAACGACAGCTCATCGGCATTCTTTACATTGAAAATACGCTGACGGCTGGCGTATTTGATGTCAGACGATTAGAAGTCTTAACGTTGCTATGCTCTCAGGCTGCCATTTCCATCAAAAATGCTCGCTTCTATCAACAGTCTCAGGCCTATGCCCATCAATTAGAACAGTCATTACATGAGTTAAAACAGGCTCAGTTTCAGCTTGTGCAAAGTGAAAAAATGTCTAGCTTGGGGCAGCTTATAGCCGGGGTAGCCCATGAAATTAATAACCCAGTTAACTTTATTTCAGGAAATTTAGCCTACGCCAAAGACTATGTTCAAGGCTTGTTTCAACTGATTGACGCCTATCAGGAGCACTATCCTAACCCGGTGTCAGGCATTAAGGCGATCGCCAATGCCATCGATTTAGACTTCTTGCTCCGAGACTTGCCCAAGTTGCTCAAATCAATGGAGACTGGCGCAGAGCGGATTCAGCACATCGTCGCCTCCCTCCGCATGTTTTCACGCATGGATGAAGCAGACATGAAACCGGTCAATATCCATGATGGCATTGACAGCACGCTGATGATTCTGCAAAGTCGTCTCAAGCCCAACCCCAATCATCCTGGCATTCGCGTTATCAAGACCTACGGAGAAATTCCTCCGATCGAATGCTATGCTGGGCAGCTTAATCAAGTCTTCATGAACCTGATTAGCAATGCCGTTGACGCCCTAGAAGACGCTCTCCCACGTTCATCAAGATTTTATCCGCATCAAACAACCTTGTCTGACGCTGAGATTCCTACCATTCGAATTAAAACTGAATTCTTAGACCACTCGTGGGTCAAAATATATATTGAAGATAATGGATCTGGCATTCCAGAAGAGGCGCAATCTCAAATCTTCAATCCATTTTTTACAACCAAACCCATCGGCAAGGGTACAGGAATGGGCCTTTCCATTAGCTATCAAATTATCACTGAGCGCCATCGAGGGATATTAGAATGTGTTTCATCACCTGGAGACGGTGCAACGTTTATCATCACTATTCCCTGTAAACAATCACTCTAAACGTGCTCTATATATCTTGCAAATCAGCCATTCTTTGCGAGAATTAATGGCATACTAGCTGAGCGATCGCCCCTAGTATTGGGGCTGAAACACCGGAATGAACGACGTCGCAGTCGAACTGAAAAAGCGGATAGAGTTTAAGTTGACTGAGATGCTGCAGCAGCATCTCTCGGCTCACGACCAGCTCGATGATGAAATGCTCACCCAAACAGCTGAGACCACCATTCCCGATGCATTAGAGCTAATCGCCAAAGCAGAAGAACTGGGTCAGCAGTTAGGAGACGCCTGGGAGGAGATGGGCAGACCAACAGGTAATCCAACACGGTGGCTGCGTCAGCACGTCGATATTAGCTTAACGGACTCCCCATCCGAGATTTTAGAGAAGGCCACGCACTACCTGCAACGCCGCGCTTAAAGGCTACTTCGGGAGTTATTAAACAGAATAGATAGAGCATCGAGTGGGGCTCTCACTCATCGTTACTGGCTGCGTTATTGGCCGCTTACTCATCTTTGACAATGAGCACCTTCGCCTGTCTGACAAGATTGCCCCCTGGTGGAGCTAGAAACACAGCGCACAGGGTCATAGGCTCAATGACATTCAGTGTTAGGGCATCACTAAAGCCATGCAGCGATACCCATGTGTTTTGAGATTCGATCTGGGTTTGCTGATTTACAAACCTGCCCCCATAGAGCCAGAGCAAAACCCATGACTCAGCATCAACTGGATGATCGGGGCGATCGCCCAATGGCATCGTTTCGAGACACACGATATAAGTGCCTGCGGCCAAGACGGTCGTATTCAAAGGAGATTGCACCGCCTGCATATCAGTATGCCGTAAGGGATAACAGTGCTCACGGCTATGAATTGTCAGCGAGGTCTTGCCGCGAGTTTGCTGGAAGCTAAGAGACATCCTTGGCATCAAGGAGCGTACTTCATCAACAGGTTGGGGATCGAGGTTAGCCACTGTCTTCTCGGCAGGCCGAGGGATAGCGTCAGGCTCTAGGAGCGATGCACCCGCTGGGAGATCTATTTCTGCGAGAGCATCACAGCTTGAGGGTAGATGGGTTGTATCAGCCAAGGCGGTTGCGTCGCGGAGATCTGCGTCAAGCGGCGATGGGGTTGCGTCGTCAACAGCGTCAGCCCCGTTTTCAACTGGTTCTGGCAGAACGTGATCGGTCGCTGTGACCGCATCAGACTCGTTTTCTTCAGACTCATCATCTATGGGGAGAGGCTCTGTCAGCTCTGATGTTGCAAGATCCATTGTTTCGGCGGCTTCAGCGGCAGCGGCTGGCATGGCAGCCGCAGAGGCCAATGGTAGATCAACCACAGATATCGATAATTGCTCTGTAGCAGAGGGTTGCTCAGTCGCATGAACAAAGCTAAGCGCCGTGTAGGTGGGGGCTTCGTATTCTAGTGTGGGCGACACCAGCCGTTTGGGCGGCTTCAGGTCTGGCGGCTGAACCGCAGGCACTCGTGCATGGAGCGATCGCCCCAAACAAGCCCATACCCCAGCGGGTGTTTCATATCCCAATTCAGCTACATAATCGCGATCGCCCATTGGGGCTGAGAACTGTACTTCAAGGTCATAGGGATCAACCCGATAGGCTTGAACAGAGTGGGGCGATTGGATATCTAGCTCAATTGCGGTGGCATCATACAGCCTCAACATGAGGAGCACCTCAGACTGTTGCAATGCGGCTCGGGCGTCGTCTGACATCGCCAACTGAATCATCATGTCACCCTGAGCCTGAGGAGTAAGCGTCAGCTCAATTGACAAATCTGCCCCGGAGAGCAGCCCATCATCAGACGATGTCAACTCATGTATTGCAGGCTCAGAATCGGTTTCCGAACCCTCTGAAACACTATCCCCATCTGAGGTCAGAGCAGAATCTACGATAGATTCTGGTTGTGATTCTAGTTGCGATTCTGGTGCAGCATGAGCATCAGCTTCTCCAGACTCAATAGAACTAGCAAGTCCTGCATCAACCAGTTCATTCTGCTCAGAGCCCTCAGACAGAAGCATCGGTTCAGCAGTTGCAGCCACCGCCAAATTGTCACCCATTAACGGGTCTACTCTATTCTGCAGGCTTGCATCAGAAGCCTGATCGGTGTCTATATCTCCAGGTTGACCATCATCTTCTAATTCGTGATCTGTCGGACTTAACGCAGGTTGAGCTGCCGAGCCTAGTTCATCATTCAGAGTTGGGGAGAAATCTGCCAGTTCAGTATCATGGAGAAGCGCATTTTCTCCTGGCGGGATGCCAGCATCCACTGATGGAGTGGGCAATGTCGCCGATAACGGCTCAGGCAATTCATCAACGCAGTCGAGTACAATGGGTTGCGTCTGTTTAGAGTCATCACCAGCAGAGCTATCAGCAGGTTCATCGCCAACAGAACTATTACCTACAGAACTATCAGCAGGTTCATTACTGATAGAACTATCATCAACAAAGCTATCAGTAACAGAACTATCAGTAACAGAACTATCAGTAACAGAACTATCAGTAACAGAACTATCAGCAAGGTGATTAACTGGTTCTGTAGTTGCTCTCGACATCATTGCAGCAGGCTCAGGTACAACCGGCAACAGTTCTGCACTTGTCGTCTCTGGAGCCAAGGGATCTGTCGCAGCGTCATCACCAAGGTCGCTCGGCCTAGAGTCAGAACCTGAAGTAGCTGGAGATGGATTAGATAGTTGGATATCTGTATTAGATACGTCATTATCAGCCAGATCCAAGGGAGGCTCTACGGGCTCCAATGCCCGATCAAACGGGCTCTCAGTCGCAGAGAGAGAATCAGCTGCAGGTGCAGGCGCTGACGCTAAAGTAGCCACCTCAGGCTCTGAGGCTGGCGTTGAGATAGGGTCTGAAGCAATAGCTTCTGCGGAAATAGCCTCTGAAGCAACGGCCTCTGGATAACCAGTCTCTAGAGCAGCAGTCTCTGACGTAACCGTCTTTTGGGAACTCGTTTCGGATGAAACAAACTCTGACGCAACTGCTTCTGAATCAGACAGAACAGCCACAGATGACTCCGACACCTGATGACGTTGTAACGGTTTGCGCCCTTTCCACAGCCAGATCAAGAGTGGAACGCCAATCAGCAGAGGAATGATCCACCATAGCCCTGCCGCAGAATCTGTCTCAGCAGAATCTGTCTCAGCAGAATCTGTTTCAGCAGAATCAGCCGCCGAACCCCCTGCAGTAGAAACAGTAGAGAGTAGTAGTGAATCGATAGAATGACTCGGCAGATTTGGTAGAGCGATCGCTGGAGCCTGGGAGGCGATCGCCATTGGCAACCAAACCAGAATTTTAAGTAAGACAGTTGTTCGAGTTAACATAGGGCGTATATCATAATCATTGAGACGTTCGCTTAGATGATAGACGCATTGATATAGGCGGGTTCAGTTAGGCACATTCATCTATTCACATCCCGCCATTTGAAAGTCATTGTTCAATCGCAATAGCCACTAAGACTAGAAATCTTTCAACACAGACAGCCTGATTTCACCCGAATAATGGCCTCCGTCAGTATTAAAAAACAGACCACATAGAATAGTTGGCTCCAGCACCTCTAGCGTCAGCGTATCGTCATAACCATTTAACGACGACCACGTAGCACCCACATTGGCATTCGTTTTCTGATTGATAAATTTGCCCCCATGAATCCAGAGCAGCACCCACGGTTCTCCAGAAATCAGTTGGCCATCACTATCATCCCTTAAACTATCATCCCTCAAGCTACCGCGCTCAATCCGAACGACATAGGTGCCCACGTCGAGCTGTGTCGAATTAGTCGAGGTGTGAAGGGTCGATAGGATGTCATCATCCAATACAACACAATGGTTTTGGCTATCAACGGTTAAGCGCATCAATTTCTATTCCTGCAACTGCATTTTCAATTAGGTTCATCTAGTTTCGATGAGCTGGGTGTCACATCAAGCACTGATAGTGTGATTTCGCCCTGATTATCGTCTTTGAATGTGTCGAAAAACAGCCCACACAGCGTCGTTGTTTCTATCACATGAAGCATCAGCAAATCATGGTAGCCATTAAGCGTTGTCCAGGTTGTACTTGCCTTGATCCGGGTTTGTTTGTTCATGAATTGTCCACCATGGAGCCAGAGAACAATCCAGGGTTCCGCATTAAATTGATGCACCTGATCATGCCTGGGATCGGTATAGCTAAATGCCCCTGCGCGAATGCGAATCGCATAATCACCCGGTGCCAGCATAACCGAATTTATAGAAGACTGGAGCCCTTGGATCTGAGCTTCGCTCAGTGTGTAACAATCCTGGTGGCCATTTACCACTAAGCGCTGCGGCCAACTTTGCGCGGTTAGCTGATCTTCAGCAGTGTTAATATCCGCTTCACCTGTTGAGTCCACAGCGACGGGGGTGACCGGAACTGCAATTTCTCCAGCCGGAAAGCCGTCATCATCACCTGCATCTAAATCTTCAACAACATCCTCAAGCCGTACATCAGTCTGAGAGCCTTCATCTGGGGCAGCATCTTGGCGATCGCCTTCTAGATTTTCAGCCTCAGCCCAATTGTTATCAATGGCTCTATCAGCAGGTGCGGCCTCAGTCAAAGAAGGCGATCGCTCAGCCCAGGCCACATCTGCAGCCAGCGTAACAGCAGCCGTAGCCGACCCATAATTCTCAGACTCAGATGCGACTAGCTGCAGCTCTGACAGATTGTCAGGCAAATCATGAGGCGTTTCTGCATCTGCCTCGATCGGAGGAGAAACAACAGAACCAGACGTAGTCTCGTTAACGGGAGCGGCTTCTTCATGCGTGTGTGCCTCTCGCAACCATAGCGGTAAAAACGGCAGCAGGGCGATGAGCAAAAATCCCCATGTCCAAATGGGCGAATACCGCGAGCGATTTAGCTCAGCCTCATCTAAAGCTGGTTCATGGGGGGCTGTATTTTCTGATAGGGATAAACCCGGTGCGAGATCTGTCCCAGATAGCGGCACCTGGAGCAACCTCTGAGCAAGGGCTCGTCCTTGCTGCTCCTCTATTAAAAAATGAGCCAGAAACTGAGCTGGTTTAATCACAGACCTTGGACTCAGACTCACAGACTCAGATACTGAAGCGGCGGTCAATGTTGCTCCCAGTAAGGGGCTAACTGGCAACGCAATAAAACTAGCCCAAATCACTATGAAACAGAGCAGACTAACAAAGCGAGAAACGCGCATGATATCAGCGACTAAAAAGCGATCAGCAAGCAAAGAGAACCGAAGACAGTAGACCAGCATATCAGGAATCATGGATGACCGCTGTTATGCCCCGCACACCCGAAAATGAGGTAGAACCTGGACTCAAGCCTCAGTATTTATGTGGTAGCACTCTCCAATCTACTTTGCTACTTAATCAAAATCTGGATACTGAGGCGGGCTGTCTCCAATTCGTTGCGTAATTTTGGGATACTTTCCGTTCGGTGCTCTCTCGATAATTGAAACGACATTAATTTGATGCCACCAATCATCTCCAAAGTCAAACCAGTATCCAAACGCATCATCGACAGAGAGATCCAAATCGGCAACTAGAGTACAATGCACATCAATTGACAATCCTGCCCCAGCTGGTGGCAAGCCATATCGTCTGGCATTGGGATCATGCGGCCCTGACCCTCCGACCTGAAATTCATACATATGTTGGTCTTCTCGGTCAAATGCCTGAAACAAAATCTGGTGTAAATCTGCGAGTGTGTTACTGCCTTTGATTTCAATTACACGCGATACTTCTGGGTTGGCTGCAACAAATTCATCGGTCACAGGGCCATCAATCAAGAAGACACTTAGCACATATAGGGCATCTCGTAACGCTTCTGAGGATGACCCGACCGAGGGAGCCTGGGCTCGAGACGGTTTTCCGGATTCGGCTTGAGGGCTTGCTTCTCCAGGTATATAAGGAATTAGACCCTGTGCATATGCAATTTCTTGAACGGGTCGAGAAGCAGATCTGGCATCAATGATGAATCCGTTAAACGAAATCATCCAGGCCATCGGATTTTGATCAATCAGGCTCGGTAGGCACCAATCGGGATCAAACTGACTCATTTTGAGCAGGTCTCGCACCAGTTTTGACTTTGATTGCCCGGTGCTCTGGCCAACGCCGAATGCCTGATATAAGTCTTTGGCACTGATGTGAGGAGATTGTGATGAGTCAAAGAGAAAGTTAACCATGCCAATGGCGTGGGTAATGCCACAGGCCCATGTTTTATCCTGGCCTTTAGCCAGCGGAGATGGCTTTTTACGACATAGAGCGGCGATCGCCAACCGGATCATCTGTGCATATTCATCATTCAGATGCTGCTTGCAAACATCATCTGTGATAGCAGCAATGCGATTAAATTTCTCTTGCATTGCCTGAGGGACTTTCTCTGACTTTGTAGATTTAGCCATAGCGCTTATGGGCAACTCGATAGTGACAAACGTGCATCGACAGCACAGCATTTATCAGTTATTTATCAGTACTCTCCTAGATTGTGCATCCATCTCACGTTAAAAATTGCCGTGATTGATCCCAAGTCTGAGATACAGAACAGCAAGAAACGACCCAATCTATATACACATATTCCCTATAGCTCTGAGTAAATCAGCGTGAACTGCCTCAGATATGGCTACCACGAGGCCAGGGCGCATATAGGTTTTGCTGGTGTGCAGCGGCGGCAATGGCTGGCCGTCAAACGTCGTAACAATGCATAAACTTGCCCGATTCCAGCACGGCTCCAGCCAATTCTCCATTGAGAATGCTGTTGAAGTCGGTGCGGCGCGATCGCCAACGACTAGACAGGCTGTCAGCCCCGCATCTAACGCTCCAGCAACTGTGCCTTGCCCTCGCAGCGCATAATACATCCGATTTTGCCCTAGAGAAAGGGCGATCGCCGCTTCATACTCATCAGGGCAGTTTTATATAATCTTGCAATTATTGGTGAAGCAGTCCGTGGTATTCCACCAGAGTTGGAGGCTTTTGCAATCCTTCATCGCTTGGTCACAAACAAAGATTCGAATGCCTCGGAATGTGAATCCCAGAAACTCCAACGCCTCAATTTTGACCACTCGGCTTTTGTCCCGATTCACCTTGAGCGTCAGCTTTTAGTTCAGGTAACGACTAATCTTAGCCATCACCCGTCGCCCAGCCCGTTTGCTTTTGACTAGAATCACTAAGTCATCCACATAGCGGACAAAGCGGTGTCCTCTAGCTTCCAACTCTTTGTCGAGGTCTCCAATAGGATATTGGACAGCAACGGCGACAACGGCGATAACGGGGAGCCTTGCAGTGTCCCCCATGCCGTTGCTTGGACGGAGCTACCCACTAAAATGCCTACTCGCAGATAACGTCCAATCAAGCCTAGGATTCCCTTGTCTCCAACTTTGCAGGCAATCCGGGACATCAAAACATCGTGATTGACACAGTCAAAGAATTTCTCCAGATCTAAATCCACCGCAATTCGATACCCAGATTTAACGAACGCTTTGACCTGCCCGATAGCTCCATGAGCAGAGCGCCTCGGTCGGCACCCAAAGCTTGACTCAGAGAACTCCGGGTCAAACAGGGGCGTGAGCACTTGTAAGATGGCTTGCTGGATCACCCGGTCTACGACGCAAGGCACACCCAACTTTCGCTTCAAGCGCAGCATCCGTACTGGAATGAGCCGCAAGGGTGGAAACGGCGGCTCAATAATCTGCGACTGCTGATTCAACCGGTTATCTTTTTCTGTTCAATCCAACCCTGGTTAGACGTATTTGTGATTCCTGCTCTACAGCAAGGCTTTGTGAGATTGATTGAGTGCATTAACCAGTTCCCAGGATGGCTTCCTCTTCCTAGTCCTCACCAGTTTTCCTCTGCCTAGAGTGATGAAAGAGGGATAAATGACAGTCAGGATGATGCCA
>CAZCXK010000054.1:33268-35104 GCA_964502605.1 uncultured bacterium | reverse complement strand
TCTCAAAGACTCTCCCGACACTCTCAAAGACTCTCCCGACACTCTCAGAAGGTGTCTGGACACTCTCAAAGACTCTCTCGACATTCTCAGAAGGTGTCTGGACACTCTCAAAGACTCTCCCGACATTCTCAAAGATTCTCTCGACATTCTCAGAGGCTCTCTCAACACTCTCAGAGGCTCCTTAAAGAGCTGTGGCAGTCCCTTAAAGGGTAAGAGCATAAGTCTTACCCCCTTAGCCTCGAAACGCCAATCCGTTATTTCGTTTGGAGGGAGTTTGAGGGACGCAACCGTCCATCAATTGGGGGTTTGGGGGATGTTACACGGCAGGTAGTTGCAGCATTGTTAGGAGCCATAAATGACTTTTAGCAAAACCGCATGAGTGCGACTGTAAATTGCCCACTGCAGTATGCTGATGCATTCCATGCAAATGACTCATTCACCTTCCAAATTAGAGTTTTCAGATGCCGATAATGTTGGTGAAGAAAACATCTCGAGATCTGTTCAAAGAAAAGCCTTGCACGATATGCTAAAGCCTTTGACAGCTAAGGCAACTGTGGCAAAAAAAGCAGACATCGGCGGTAAACGGCTGATCGGGTTAGCTCCAACCGCCTGGGTGAAATGGGTGACGCAGCAACCCGATGTCGTTGCTCAAGAAATTCTAGGATCAGAGTTTCAGTGGGTCAGCCGAGAAAATGATGTATTGGTGAAAGTGATCAGTCCAATGCAGGGCCAGTTTCTAGTCCTCAACGAGTTGCAGTTGCGTTACACATCCAATCTGCCCTCACGAATGCGAGCCTACGCGGCCCTTGCAGAAGAAAAGTATGCTTTGCCCGTCTATCCAGTTCTGGTCAACATTCTGCCCCCACCTGCAACCATCACAATTGCCGATCGCTTTGAGTCCAATTTCCTGGGTATCCGAGCTTATCAAGACTACCGAGTCATTAACCTCTGGGACGTTGAAGTAGCAGTCGTGTTTGAGCAGTCCTTAAGGGCTTTACTGCCCTTTGTGCCTGTGTTGAAGCAAGGGGCAGAGGTTTCTACAGTGCAACAGGCTTTGAGCTTGCTCCGCCAAGATGAGCAGTTGATTGAATTGGAGTCGCTACTAGCATTTTTTGCTAGTTTTGTGTTGGATAGTGATGTTGTCAGGCAAATCATGAGGTGGGATATGGCAGTACTGCAAGAGTCACCCTGGTATCAGGAGATTTTGCGAGAAGGTGAGCGGATAGGCAGGCAGGAAGGCAGGCAGGAAGGCAGGCAGGAAGGCAGGCAAGAAGGCAGACAGGAAGGCAGGCAGGAAGGCAGGCAGGAAGGCAGGCAGGAAGAGGGGCGATCGCTCATTTTGAAACAACTGCCCCGCCAAATCGGTGCCCTTCCTCCAGCATTGACGACACAAATTCAGTCTCTGACGCTGGAACAGCTTGAGGCACTGGGGGAAGCGCTGTTAGATTTCAACGATTTAGTTGATTTAGAAACCTGGTTAGAATCCCATTTGTAGGGCGATCGCCCGCCTCAACGAGTCTTCTCAGACCAAGAGATTCTGCTATTGACCTGAGCGACAGCTCTGTTCGTGAAAACGTGAAACGACAGCCGATCAAACTTTAGAACTACGATCAATACGGCAAATGCAGAGTTCTATTTAAATCGGCGATTAAAAGCAAAACACCATAGGCTCGTCATCAAGCTCTGGGTGGAGTCATAATCACCCAGAGTTTCTTTATTGAGATCAGTTTATTGAAATCAAACTGATATAGATGCAAGGCCACTAGCCTGGTTGCCAGCATCGAAAGCCCGCTCAGAAGCTTCATTACAACTCAGACAAGGGCCAGATCAGGGCCA
>CAZCXK010000054.1:0-33168 GCA_964502605.1 uncultured bacterium | reverse complement strand
CGAAAGCCCGCTCAGAAGCTTCATTACAACTCAGACAAGGGCCAGATCAGGGCCAGATCAGGGCCAAACACGAGCAGAGAGATGTTTGTCCTTTTTCTGTCCGTTTTGTTTGCAATTCTAAAGGGGGCAAACAATTGAGCTGTCAATGCCATTTTGCCAAATCCTACACTCTCTCAACGTTTTAACGATTTCTCTCGACCATTCATCGATAAATCTGACGACGTTGTTTTGAATTTTATTGAGGCAAAATGCTACCTTTTAATCCCCTTTCCGCTCGCAAGCTGACTCTTTTGTCAGTGGCGGCTGTTCTTTCTGTAGGTGCTGCGGCCTGTGGCGGCAGCGAGCTGGATACATCTGCACCTGATGCCGAGGCTCCTGTGTCAGATGCTCTTGGTGGTGGTGATGTTATTGCTATTAGTGGTGCAGGTGCTACATTCCCGGCTCCGCTCTATCAGCGCTGGTTTGACGCTTACAACCGTGAGGTTGATCCGGCAGTGCAGGTGAGCTACCAGTCGGTGGGCAGTGGTGCCGGTCTGGAGCAATACATCAACGGAACGGTTGACTTTGGCGCGAGTGATGCTCCCATTGAGGGCGATCGCCTCCAGTCTTTCCTGGATGCGTATTCGGCTGACCCGATTCAAGTGCCGATGGCAGGTGGTGC
Source organism: uncultured bacterium (assembly GCA_964502605.1). GTDB lineage: Bacteria > Cyanobacteriota > Cyanobacteriia > CAZCXK01 > CAZCXK01 > CAZCXK01. The sequence goes on along the minus strand of CAZCXK010000054.1, from coordinate 32,507 downwards.
TGTTGTGTTTGCCTATAACCTGCCTGGAGTTGATGAGGGCATGAATCTGCCCCGTGATGTCTATTGTGACATTGTCCAGGGTGACATTACGCAGTGGAACGACCCAGCACTGGTTGAAGCCAACCCAGATCTGGAATTGCCTGATCTCCCGATTACCTGGGCTCACCGCTCTGACGGCAGCGGCACGACCTTTATCTTCGTCAACCACATCAATGCGGTTTGCCCCAACTGGACAGCCGGAGTAGGGACTTCGGTTGACTGGCCTGTCGGCGTCGGTGGCCAAGGCAACGAAGGCGTGGCTGCACAGATTCAACAAAACGAAGGCACCATCGGCTATGTTGAATATGCCTATGCCAAGCTGAATGACATTCCAACGGCTGCGGTTGAAAACGCCTCTGGAAATTTCATCATGCCATCGGCAGATGCTGCATCGCTGGCATTCGACGGGGAAGAAATCCCTGAAGACTTTGGTCTACTGGTGCCGGATCCATCAAACCCTGATGCATTCCCCATCGCTGGATTAACCTGGATTTTGGTCTACCCAGAATATGGCAATCCTCAAACGTGGGAAGCCACAAAGGACGTGATCATGTGGTCACTCACCGATGGCCGAGACATCGCGGCTGAGCTGGATTATGTTCCTATGCCCGACAGCATTATTGAGCGGGTTGAAGAAGTTCTTAACCAGGTTCAGGCATAGCCGTCATTTCTCGAAACTGGCTGTGTTGGGTGGCAACCGTGCTGCCCAACTCTCAACGGTCTTCAGATTAGTTAGGGATATGGGATGCTACGCCCCTGCCTAAAAAGAATTGCTTGGGTGAGTTTTCATTCCGTGCAGGTTGGTTTTTCAAAATTTGAGTTTGGTCTATCTAAACAGCGAGGGTAACCATGACATCGCTCTCTGGTAAATCCCCAGGTGCGCTTCAAATTGGCATTGAGAAACGCTTGAGCACGGCGCGTGTGATCGACATCGGGTTTTGGGGATTAACCCTGATCATGGCGCTAAGTGTTGCTGCCGTTTTGGGCTGGATCATTTTCCAAACGGCTCTATCTTCATTGCCCGCGATTCGCACCTTCGGGCTAGGGTTTCTAGTGACTACTACCTGGGATCCGGTTGGCAATATTTACGGCATTTTGCCCCAGATTTATGGCACGTTAGTCACGTCGTTTATTGCTCTCCTGATTGCGGTGCCAGTCGGAGTTGGGGTGGCAATTTTCTTGACTGAAGATTTCATTCCAGCTTATATTCGCACTCCCATTGCCTTTGCCATCGAGCTGATTGTGGCAATTCCCAGCGTTGTTTTGGGATTGTGGGGAATTTTTGTGCTGATTCCGTTTGTGCGGCCTTTCTTCCAGTTTCTTAATTCGTCGTTGGGCTGGATTCCGCTATTTGCTGGCGGAGCACCTAGAGGCAACAATTTGCTGATTGTCGGCATGGTGCTAGCTGTGATGATAAGCCCTATCATCATTTCGATTACCCGCAGCACGTTTCAATCTCTGCCGCCCGGTTTGCGCCAGGGGGCAATGGCGCTAGGGGCAACACGATGGGAAGCGATTCTGCGGGTTTGGATTCCTGCTGGGCTGTCGGGCATCATTGGCTCGGTGATGATTGCGATGGGTCGAGCATTAGGAGAAACAATGGTGGCAGCCATGCTGGTTGGAAACGCCAACCGGGTGAGCGCTTCTATCCTGCAGCCGGGTGCGACGATTACAGGCTTGATTGCTTCTCAATTTGGAGAGGCGGGTCGGGTGCAGGTGGCTGCCTTGCTATATGCGGGTTTGGTGCTGATGCTGCTGGCATTGGTTGTTAATGTCTGTGCAGAACTCATCATTAAGAAGTTTCAGAATGTGGAACGGTAGGTGGGCAGTTTGGAGGTAAGACGCAAGGAGACTTTAAATCTATGGTGAGGCAGCACAATCAGCAATTTTCATCAGAGTCAGCGGCAGCGATGACTGGGGACGATTTGACGACTGGGGCGATCGCCCCAGGTAGAAACCTGATGAGTCGGGTTCTAACGGGCTTGAGCGGATTGTTCACGGCGCTGGTCTTGATTCCACTCATTGCCGTGCTCTATGACGTAGCTCGCAAAGGCATTAATCAGTTGGGCCTTCGTTCGTTCACCGAATTGCCTCCCCCACCAGGGCTGACCGAAGGCGGCTTTGGCCATGCGATCGTAGGCAGTTTGATTACCTTGGGCATCGCAGCAGCATTTAGCATTCCCATTGGCATTTTGGCCGCGGTCTACCTGTCTGAGTTTGGCCGAGGCACGCGCATTGCCTACCTTGTCAGATTTTCAGCCAACGTGCTGACAGGCATTCCAGCGATTCTCTGCGGTCTGTTTTCCTACACAATTATTGTATTAACCACGGGCACGTTTTCTGCCTTTGCAGGAGGTGTGGCTCTTTCCGTGCTGATGCTGCCGATTGTGATGCGAGCCGCTGAAGAGGGACTAGTACTGGTGCCCGAAGAAATGCGCCAGGGGGCAATCGGCATTGGCGCAACCCGGTTTCAGACTGTCGCCAGCATTGTGTTACCGGCTGCACTGCCAGCAGTGGCAACAGGAGTGGTGCTGTCAGTGGCTCGGGCGGCTGGAGAAGCAGCTCCGCTGCTGTTTACTGCGCTCAACAACAATTTTTGGTCTACGGATCCATCTAGACCTATTGCTACGCTCCCAGTTCTGATTTATTTCTTTGCCATCATTCCCTATAAAGCTCAGCAAGATTTGGCTTGGGCAGCCGCGCTCGTGTTGCTAGCCATTGTTTTAGTTTGCAGCATTGCCGCTCGCTTCGTTACTCGTGCTAAGACGTTTTGAACTTGACATGTTCTTTCCTTTCGGTTTTTGAGGTTTGATGGAAATCCATGCAACAGCAATCTCATGTCGGCGTCAAAACTGACACAGTCTTTCAACTTGCAGATGTCTCGGTTTACTATGGCTCAACCCATGCAGTGAGAACCGTTTCGATGGCCATTCCAGCCAAAAAAGTTACGGCGTTTATTGGCCCATCCGGCTGTGGCAAAAGCACGCTGATTCGCTGTCTTAACCGGATGAACGATCTGATTCCGACTGCTCGTATAGATGGTAAGGTGCTTTACCATGATGTAGACCTATACGACCCACAGGTTGACCCGGTGGTGGTGCGCCGCAAGATTGGGATGGTGTTTCAAAAGCCGAATCCGTTTCCCAAGTCTATCTATGACAACATTGCCTTTGGAGCTCGGATCAATGGCGTTAAAGGCAATATGGATGAGCTAGTGGAGCGATCGCTCCGAGGAGCAGCCCTTTGGGATGAGGTTAAAGATAAGCTTAAAGAAAGTGGCCTCTCGCTATCGGGCGGTCAACAGCAGCGACTTTGCATTGCACGGGCGATCGCCATTTCACCAGAGGTGATTCTTATGGATGAGCCCTGCTCTGCCCTTGACCCCATCTCAACGCTGCGTATCGAAGAACTGATGCATGAGCTAAAGCAGCAGTTCACGATTGTGATCGTGACTCACAACATGCAACAGGCGTCGCGAGTGTCTGATATGACGGCTTTCTTCAATGCTCAGCCTGATGAAACAGGCAACCGCTATGGTTATTTGGTGGAGTACGACGAGACAGAAATGATTTTCTCGAATCCCCAAGAGAAATATACCCAAGACTATGTCAGCGGTCGGTTTGGCTAATGAATGAGGTCTAATAAAGCTCCCTGCTCTAGGGTGGGCAGTCTGCCTGCCCTGGGGCCATCAGGGTCTATCAACCATCCTATACAAAATCACAAGACAACTTGGGGGCGATCGCTCCTGCTAGCTCACTAACCCAAACAAACCCATCCATTTTTATTTAATCTATAGATAAGTCATATATATCAAACAATCTTAATAAGCCTAATCTATGAAAATTCTCCCATTCATTACCTTGTGTTAATCCAGTTATAACCTTAGCCAACATGGCGATCGCCTGATCAGATCAATTGCCTGAGACGATCATCTGCTCGGGTGCTACTAAGCAATTGCATATCAAAAAAAACTTTTTGGGTCAAGGCTGAATTGAACAGCCCTGACAACATCCTCATGATTCTTAACCTGACCTTTACGTTGGAGTTGTATGCTTCTCCACGAATGGTCAAATGAGTCCGTTGAGAAACAGAGAGAGTGTAGACAACTATGGTTTTCCAAAAACGCGCAATTCGCTTAGCGTACGCAGTGTCTGTTGCAGCAATTGTTGGCAGCATGGCTGCTTGCGCAGGGGGTCAAGATACGGCTACCGACCCCGCTGCTGAGCCTGCTGCTACTGAAGAAGCCTCTGGAGATGCCAGCCTTACAGGTGAAGTCTTGGTGGATGGCTCCAGCACAGTTTTCCCTGTCTCCGAAGCCATGGCTGAAGAATTTGGCAAGGCATATCCCGGCGTAGCTGTCACAGTTGGTGTCTCGGGTACAGGTGGTGGATTTAAGAAATTCTGCGCTGATGAGACAGATATCACTGGTGCATCTCGCCCGATTAAGCAAGAAGAAATCGACCTCTGTGCTGAAAACGGCATCGAATATATCGAGCTACCCATTGCCTTTGACGGTCTTTCCGTCGTTGTCAGCCCTGAGAACGACTTTCTTGAGTGCCTGACGACAGACGAGCTGCTCACCATGTGGGAGCCTGCTGCTCAGGGCACCATCAGCAACTGGAACCAGATCCGTCCTGACTTTCCAGATGCACCATTGGGTCTTTATGGTGCAGGCACCGACTCCGGTACTTATGACTACTTCATGGAAGCAATTGGTGCCGAGGGCGAAAGCCGGGGTGACTACACTGCTAGCGAAGACGACAACGTTATCGTTCAGGGTGTGGCTTCTGACCCCAATGGACTCGGCTTCTTTGGCTATGCCTACTATGTTGAGAACCAGGATAGCTTAAAGCTTCTGGCGATCGACGGGGGAGATGGCAACTGCGTTGAGCCTAGCCCAGAAACCATTGCAGATGGCACCTATCAGCCCCTGTCTCGCCCTGAGTTTATCTACGTCAAAAAGACGGTTGCCGAAGACCCAGACGTGAAGGCGTTTGTAGATTTCTATCTGTCTCCTGACAATGCTTACCTAGTCGATGAAGTGGGCTATGTGTCTCTGCCCGATGCAGTGAATACCAAAGCCAATGAGCGCTATCAGCGCGGCGAAGTTGGCAGCGTGTTTGAGGGCGGTGCCACCATTGGCGTCAAGCTAGAGGAAGTGCTCTAGATCTGAGATTTGTTATGAGCCTTGAGCCGCAAGGCGTCTCCAGATTTAAGCCTGTTTAGTTGCTTTGAGGGTCAGTGCTTTCAGGCTGACCCTCCTGCTGTTTCAGAGTTCTCTAGCGATGACTACCAACTTTAACTCGTCCAGTTCAAATGACCTATGGAAGCCCAATCGCCGCCTGAGCAAGCTAGTGCAAAAAGGCATCGTGTGGCTGTTTGGCCTATTTGCCCTTGTGTCAGTAGCGACCACTATTGGCATCGTGCTTTCTCTCATCTTTGAGACGATTGATTTCTTTCAAGTAGTTCCTCTGTGGCGGTTTTTAACGGATACCGAGTGGACGCCGTTATTTTCCAATCCCCAGTTTGGCGTTTTCGTCTTGTTGAGTGCGACATTTCTCACCTCGGCGATCGCCCTTGTGGTGGCGCTGCCGCTGGGCTTGCTCTCTGCGATTTATCTCAGCGAATATGCCTCGCCCACGCTTCGTAAGTGGCTTAAGCCTGCCCTCGAAATTTTGGCAGGTATCCCCACTGTGGTGTATGGCTACTTTGCACTACTTCTAGTGACACCATTCCTTAGGAGTTTCATCCCGGGGTTAGGCGGTTTTAATGCACTCAGTGCAGGCATTGTTATGGGAATTGCCATCACGCCTCTGATCGCATCGTTGAGTGAAGATGCGATTTTCTCAGTGCCTTCCAGCCTAGAGCAAGGAGCCTATGCCCTCGGATGCACTAAGAGAGAAACAATCACCAATGTGATTTTGCCTGCTGCCCTGTCTGGCATTGTGGCATCATGCATCTTGGCCATCTCGCGAGCCGTCGGTGAAACCATGATTGTGGCGCTGGCCGCTGGCCAAAACCCCAACCTGACGCTCAACCCGTTTGTGCCTGTCATGACGATGACTGCCTACATCGTCCAGGTTAGCTTGGGAGATACACCCGCCGGTTCAGTCGCGTTTTTGTCGATCTTCGCAGTCGGAATGATGCTGTTTTTGATTACGCTGATCTTCAATATCTTTAGTTTCTGGTTTGTTCGCACGTTCCGGGAGAAGTACGAATGACATCGATTAATCAACAGGCATCCGAGTCTAAAAGCGGCTGGAATATCGACCGAGAAACATTTCTCAAGTCTCTGCGCCAGCGCTATAACCTCGACCGGGTGTTTTCAATCCTGGCATTGCTAGCCGTGGTCTTCTCGCTGGCTGTGTTAGTCATCCTGCTGGTTGACGTGGCGCTCGATGGGGTCTCCCGCATCAGCTGGCAGTTTTTGACGTCGTTTCCGTCTCGCCGACCTGCTGAGGCGGGCCTAATCTCTGCTCTAGTCGGAACGATTTGGGTAATGATTTTGGTCGCTCTGTTTACATTCCCAATCGGAGTTGGAGCTGGGATTTTTCTAGAAGAATTCGTTGCCGATAGCTTCTTGGCCAAGGTGGTTGAGATTAATATTGCTAACCTGGCAGCTGTGCCCTCGATTATCTATGGCTTGCTGGGTCTCCAAGTGTTTGTGCGGGTGTTTTTTCCCATTACCAATGGGCGCAGCGTGTTATCGGGCGCATTGACGCTGGCTCTCCTGGTGCTGCCGATTGTGATCATTGCCACTCGCGAGGCGTTGCGCTCAGTGCCCAATAGCATCAGGCTCGCGGGCTATGCCGTAGGGGCGACCCGCTGGCAGGTGATTCGAGAGCATGTGTTTCCTTTGGCACTACCGGGTGTGCTGACAGGGGTGATTCTGGCACTCTCCCGAGCCATTGGCGAAACGGCACCGCTAATCACGATTGGGGCGCTCACCTACATTCCGTTTTTACCGGATTTGTCTTTAGAAGGGCTGCAAAGTCCGTTTACGGTGCTTCCAATTCAGATTTACAATTGGGTCTCTCGTCCTCAACAAGATTTTCACAACCTAGCTGCAGGGGCGATTATTGTATTGATGGTGGTTTTGCTGACAATGAATGCCACCGCTGTCTATCTGCGTAATCGGTTCCAAAAGTCGTTTTAAACTGACGCCTGGCTTAACTAGTGCGCGTGAGATCAATCGGTATATGGGAAGTGTTTGGATCACAATCTGTTGTTATTAAGCTCGAAAATTGACGCGAATAATTGCCGCTAGCCTAGAGAGTTGCCACCATGATTTCTGACTCTATGAACCAAACCATAACTGAAGCTGCTCTGAGAGCAAAAGATGTGTTTGTCTATTACGGCTCTACGTTAGCAGTCCGTAATGTGACTCTAGATATTCCCCAAAGCAAGATTACCGCATTGATTGGGCCATCTGGATGCGGCAAGAGCACAATTTTGCGCTGCTTCAACCGCACCAATGACCTGATTCCAGGGGCGCGCGTTGAGGGCAAAATCACATTTCAAGGAACGGATTTATATACGAAGGGTGTTGACCCGGTTGAAGTGCGGCGGCGCATCGGTATGGTGTTTCAAAAGCCCAACCCATTCCCCAAATCAATCTTTGAGAATATTGCCTTTGGGGCGCGGATTAATGGCTATCAGGGCAATATGGACGAGCTCGTAGAGCAATCGCTCCGAGGTGCGGCTCTTTGGGATGAGGTCAAAGATAAGCTCAGAGCCAGCGGCTTGTCTCTATCGGGTGGTCAGCAGCAGCGGTTGTGTATTGCACGGGCGATCGCCATCGAGCCTGAAGTCATCCTCATGGACGAACCCTGCTCAGCCCTTGACCCCATCTCTACCTTGCGGGTCGAAGAGCTAATGCAAGATTTGAAACAGAAATACACGATTGTCATCGTCACCCACAACATGCAGCAGGCATCGCGTGTGTCTGACATGACAGCCTTTTTCAACGCTGAGGCAACTGATACCGGGAGCAAAGTTGGCTATCTGGTCGAATATGACGCAACTCAGAAAATCTTCCAAAATCCGGCACAAGAGGCAACCCAAGCCTATGTATCTGGCCGCTTCGGCTAAGATGGCTTGCGCCTGACATGCGCCTGACAATAGGTGTGGCATGAGTGATATCTCCCCTAGCTTGTCGCTGGGGGATTTTGGTTTTCATGTCACAATGAAAGTAATAAATCGTCATTATTACGATTTATTATGTTCTCGTTCAGCCCGTTAAACCCCATGAGCCTGTCATCCCATCTGCCTCCACGTCTTGATTCTGGATTATCCGATCCAGCCTACTGGGACTGGAATGGTCTGCCCATTTGTTATCAGTCAGCAGGAACAAGCGGGGCAGCGGTCATTTTGGTGCATGGGTTTGGGGCGTCGTGGGGGCACTGGCGGCAGATGATTCCATCTCTCGCAACCACCTTCCGCGTCTATGCCATTGACCTAGTCGGCTTTGGCGGCTCCGCCAAACCTATACCAGGAAACCCTATCTCCTATACGTTTGAAACCTGGGGACAGCAGATTGCCGATTTTTGCCGCGAGGTCGTGGGAGAGCCTGCGTTTTTGGTGGGTAATTCGATTGGCTGCATTGCAGCGATGCAGGCCGCTGTCGATGCGCCTGACTGGTGTCGTGGCTTGGTGCTGATCAACTGTTCACTGCGGCTGTTGCACGATCGCCGCCGCGCTCAACTACCATGGCATCGCCGAGTTGGGGCTCCAATTTTACAGAATATTTTGGCGGTTCGATGGCTTGGGCATTCGTTTTTTTATCTTTTAGCCCGACCCAAGACGGTGCGTAAGATCCTGCTGCAGGCCTATGCACGCTCAGAGGCCGTCACTGATGAGCTGGTCAACATGCTGATGGCTCCGGCCTCCGACCCTGGTGCAGCGGATGTGTTTCTAGCGTTTACGCGATATTCGGGTGGGCCTTTGCCCGAAGATTTGCTGAGTGTGCTGCCCTGCAAGGCGCTGATTCTCTGGGGTGAAGATGACCCGTGGGAACCAATCGAGCTGGGACGCAGGTTTGCTGAGTTTCCGATGGTTGATGGATTTATTCCGCTGACTGATGCAGGGCACTGTCCTCAAGATGAAGCGCCAGAACAGGTCAATCCGATTGTGCGCGCTTGGATTTTGAAGCAGACGTCAGATCTGGATTTGGATAGTGTAGATGGCTATCCCGTTTCCCAGGTCTGAACGTAAGATGCAAGCGTAAGATGCAAGTGTAGAATGAGCGCTACTGATTGATCATTTGAGCTTGCTAAGCCTAGCTAACAAGGTGCATCAGAGCCCATGCGATTCTGGCCTGCACGGCTACAGTCTCTTCACTAGCTAGGCGATCGCACAGATGTTTAACAATGGGCTCAATCTCAGCCTGACGCTGGGAATAGGCGATCGCCAATGCCTGCAATGAAACCACAACGGCATAGCGCACCACCCATTCTGGATCATTCGACCCGCCAATCAGCACCTTTAGTGCCTGTGCCTGTGCCGATTGCACATCATCAGGGGGCAGCAGATGCCAGCGTAAACTGCCTAAACCACGGGCAGCTGCTCGACGTACACTCAGGGCGAAGTCAGACTGAGCAGCCTCTAATAACACAGGCAAAGCTCTGGGGTCGCCAATCCCGGCCAATGCCCGAATAGCCCAAGCGCGGGCACCGTAGTTGTAGCCATCAATTTGCTCCAGCAGCAGCGGAACTGCACGATCGCCCAGTTGAATCAGGCCATCCACGGCAGCGACCGCAGCCCCCGGATTGTTGAAGCCCAATACGCGAATTAATGTGGGAATTGCGGCGTCATCTTGAGCAGCTGACAGTCGGTAAACCGCCGCCACCAACCTTGCCGCCGAATCAGCATCTTCTACAGCACGAATTAAGTCAGATGGCATGTGAGTTGCTTGGGTCATGAGGAGCAGCAGCCAGAATTATGAGTTGCTAGAATCGCAGTCAGCACGAACAGTTAACTGGATGAGCGGCTACAACAGCGTGTCCATCAACGTCATCACTCGAATGGCCTGATCAGATATCGTCGAAGCGTCACATTGACTGATCTGGGCTTCGAGCAACCCCTTGAGCGCAATCAGCTTCAGGCTATTTTCGGCATGGGTCTGGGCGATCGCCTCAGCGGCTGAGAGATACCCGATCGCCCCCAAATCCATCAGAGCAGAGCGGCGGAGCTGCAAATCAGACCCACGGAGCGCCTCTACCAGGCGATCGCCATAGGCCGAGTCTTGGGTGAGCTGATACAAAGCCCGAGCTGCCGCATACTGCACCTTCGGCACCGGATGATCGAGAAACGGCTGAATTGACTGCATGGCTTCAACAACGCCCAACGTACCCAGCGCCTCAATGATTGCTTCATAGGGCTGCTGCAAATGGGGCGTCCCTGAGATGGGCTGTGTATCAGCCAGCCCCCCAACCAGCAATGCCAGCAACGCATCAGCGCAGCTTGCATCGCCCAATTCTTCTAGCGCCCGAGCAGCAGCCTCTCGCACATAGTAATCGTGACAGTCTAAGCTCTCGATCAGCGGCAGCACCGCACGGCGATCGCCCAATTTTCCGAGGGCTCGCGCAGCATTACGTCGTAGTGGATAGCCCCCATCGGGTGAGCGATCGGTTTTATCTGCTAGCGCCTCAAGCAAAGCTTGAATGGCGGCCTCATCGTCAACCCGAAATCGCCCCAGCCACCACGCAGCATAATATCGGCTGCTAGCGTCTTCAGGTTGTTTCAGATTGGCGATCGCTTGCTCTACAGTTAAGGAGCCATCGGCTAACGACCCGGCGGCTTCAGAAGGCTGATTCATCACTTACTAAAGTTGCACAAACAGTCTAGAGACACTAAAGGTGTAGCACCCAAGAACCAAAAACGAAACTCGCTTTCAGCCCTCACGTCCTACACCTTTTGACCTAACATGGTATCGATTGAGCAGACCTATTTGTCAGCCGACCCAGTCGATGATGCCCCATTTTAGGTCTCATCTAGCGGCTTAATGCTCACGATCTGCCCACCCATGCGAGTAATTCGCTGCATTTCACGGTTCATCTGGCTATAGGGCACATTGATAAACACGTTGCTGCTATGACGAATCTGGTAATTCGCTTTGTCCGTTTCTTCGCTTTGGCGAAGACCCGCAACTTCATAAACAAACACGCGAGAGCCCGAGGCACCGTAAGCGCTACCGCTACTAAACGCCGTACCCATCATACGCAACCATCTCCCTTTGCTCTAACACACTACTACACAGACGTTGCCTAACAGACATTGCCTACAAAGCGATAGCAAGAATACCTTGTGCATTGGCTCACCATCACTCCTGACCTGCTCGGTCTTAAACCAACTAAGCAGGACGAATGCTAGAAATTTTGGCACCGCTGCGAAGAATTTGCTGCATCCGAGATGACAGTTGGTCGTAAGGCACGAGATACGCCTGGGTAGAACGCCGAACCTTAGAATCACGCAGGGTAGACCCAATGCGCCCAGTGACTTCAACGCGATACATCCGAGCGGCTTCGTTGCCAACGCCACCAAACGAAGTTTTGGGTGTTTCCAGCTTGGCAGCCTTATTCACTCCAGATGGAGACGCAATCGAAGACGCCTGGTTCTTAGCCAAATCGCTAAACAAGACGCCATTCTTGTTACTGCTAATCTGGCTGCGATCGCTATTGGCATAGCCCCGATAAAGTTGGAACATCCGGCTAAAGCCGACCGTTCTCACACCAGCCGTCACCTGGAAACCCGTAAAGTAAGGAACAATATTGTCACCAAATTTATTGGCGTATTCTTCACTTTCAAAATAGGAGTTGATTTCGGCATCGTAGCCATCATCTTCAACTAGGTGAGTGTGAGCAGCTAACTCAGCCTCATCATATGGAGGACGTCCCAAGAAATGCTTGAAGTTAAGCTCAACAAAGCGCTGATTGTTATTGGAATAAAAGAATTTTGCCTTATACAGATCAGACAAACCAATCGCCCGCACAAAATCTCGGGTCGTAATCACACCTTGCTTCAACAAAGACTCAGCCGAAACCAGCCTTTCTGATTGCATGACATAATCATTACCCAACACCTGACGATATGCGGCCCGAATAACTGCTGTCAGATCGTCTTCAGACCAATCTGAGCGCAGCTCAACTCGGGTGCCGTCAAATGCATCTAAGCCCAGCCGTCCTGCTGCATTTAAATTTGCAGCTACTAAAGCGGTTGCCATAAAGCCCTCTCAACACAACTCGTTATTTTCAGAATCTTCCAAAAGTGGGTCGAAGAGATCTCACATCGTCAATAGCAGCTCAATCACCGCTCAATCAACATGAGATGGCTTCTTAAACCAGTTCTAGTTCGAAATCTGGAGCATTTCACTAACGAAACGACAGATCTGACTAGACAGGATTTAAAACAATGCCCGGAAAAACTTGCAACTGCTAGCAGCATTCGCGCCAACACTCGCCAATTTTTCCGGGCAAATTCCTACAAAACTTAGCTTAGAGCGTTGATTGCGTAGTCAATGTAGGAGTTCGCTTCGACAGCAGGGTCACCACTCAAACCATGGCTTGCCTTGATGTTCTTCAGCGCCTCAACATACCAGCTAGGAGACAACTCGAATGTGCGGTTGATTTCATCCAAACCTGCAACGAGGTACTCATCCATGGGGCCTGTTCCACCTGCAACCAAGCAGTAGGTCACCATCCGCAAATAGTAGCCGATATCACGAGCACACTTATCTTTACCACGCTGATCAGAGGCATAGTTGGGCCCTTGCATCGAGGTGGTATAAGGGAACTTCTGGTAGACTGCGTTAGCCGCGCCAGAAATCAAGCCATCAGCCTTTTGAGTCAATGCTTTAGCAGCTTCTAAGCTAGCTGAAGCCTGACGGAAACGACCAAAAGCGGTTTGAAGTTCAGTGCTGCTGAGGAAACGACCTTGAGAATCAGCAGATGCAACTGCCTCGGTGAGAGGGGTCTTCATAAAATTATCTCCCTACGATTTTGCAAAGTTTTCGTGGACATGGTGTGTTGACGAATTAGAACGCCTTGTCTTACTTCCGTCAACATCATGAAGGCGTTGCGGCAATTGCCTATGCAACAGCTGCAGCAGCCAGATCAAAGTAGCTACCGATTTCAGACATCAAGGAGCTGCAATCACCCTTGGTGACACCCTGAGGATCGTTGGCGATCGACAGAGCAGCTTCTTTCATTTTTTGGACACCAACAGCCACAGAAGCACCAGGAGTTCCCAGAGCAACATAAGTTTCACGGAGACCATTCAAGCAGCGATCGTTGAGAACGCTGGGGTCACCTGCGAAGATTGCATAGGTTACATAGCGCAAGATGATTTCCATGTCGCGGAGGCAAGCAGCCATGCGACGGTTGGTGTAGGCATTGCCTCCAGGGGAGATCAGCTGGGGTTGCTCAGCAAACAGCGCGCGAGCAGCATCAGACACAATCTTGGAAGCGTTGCTGGTGATACGATTCACAGAATCCATCCGCTTATTACTCTCTGCAACCATCTGGCTCAGAGCATCAAGCTGAGAAGCGGAGAGGTATTCGCCCCGTGCATCTGCCTGGGAAACGACCTTAGTGAATGCGTCAAACATCGACTCAGTACTCCTAATTCGAAATTGCTTGTTTAGCTTCGATTCAAAATGGGAATCGGCATATGCCGTCTGGTTTACCATTCAGGCAACCTGAGACTCGCCAACAACTATCGTGGACGGAATGATCAACACTCTTAGCTCATGTCTCTTACAGATCGCGCTGCAAACTTTTATGAATACTACGCATCGCTGCAAGAGAATTCTGAGAAGAGTAACAATCCATTATGAGAGAGCTTAACAGTCTCATAAACAGTTGCTTTGATTGACTTCTATCCTGTTATTGAGTCCCTCCAGACTTCTTTATACAATGCTGTCGGTTTTTTATTTTTTACAAATTGTTAAGACTTATCGTATATATGAGGAAATAAAACAAAAAACGGAAGATTTATTTAAGAATTATTAATATTCATGCTGATAATAAGGTTTGATGCAATAGATCAAGGTTGTCCAGCCTGGATTAACTTTTCTAGCTAAAACCCTTGCAGAAAAGTAATTGTATGGTCTGTCAAGCCGACTAGTGCCCTCCAAAATAACTGACAAAACTACAAGGTGTTGAACTTGACGTTTTGACGAATCGGTGCAGAGCAGGCTGAAAATGATTCATGTTACTTCACATAAGTAGCCCAAGATACTGTTTTTCTAGCTATCAGATTTTTTAGTCGTAGTTACAAACTATTAACGTGTTCAGCAGTCCTTGCAACCACATCGGCTCTAAGTGCTCAGTGAGCAGAGTGGCTATTGCTTGGGCGGACACCCAACAAACCTGCGGCCAGGTTTACGTCAGACTAAGTTTGCATAGCCGAACACCCAAGCGATGTAGACGATGACGATCCAGATAATATGGCCGTGACTGCACCCAAAGATAGAAGGCGAGAATATTGATATCTCCGTACCAATACACACTCTGAGGTTTGTAAAAAATGAAATCAGTGGTCTCACATGCTCGAAACGGCATCAACAAATGACGCTTCAGGCGCGACACATTTTCTGCATTGGCAACGCTGCAAGCCCATCGCTCGTTGGTCAATCCATCAGGATACGACCTGTTAATTGCGGTGGTTATTGCTGTAATGAATTCGTGCTCCAGCCCACTGGAGTTTTTCGCGCAGAGTTTTGTAATATGAATAGTTTTCTCGCAGAATGATGAAGCTGGCGGGGCAATCAGCCATGCGAATATCGACCCGCTGACCAGGCCAAATGGATGTTGCCAGCACCCCATCCATCCATAATTTTGTCGTGACATCAAGGTCAGCCAATGGCCAAATGCTAACCACAGAACCTGGTGGCAAAACAATCGGGCGACTGGCGAGGCTCAACGGACAAATCGGAGTCACCGCGATCGCATTCATACCTGGATGCATGATCGGGCCATTAGCCGCTATGGTATAGCAAGTCGAACCCGTCGGTGTGGCCACAAGCAGCCCATCCCCCTGATATTGATCGACCACCTCGCCATCAATCTCCATTTCAAGAATGGAGGTGATCATACGATCGGCAGACGCAGGTTTGACACACATCTCATTGAGCGCTAAATAGCGATCGCTCATCGGGTCTAAATTCGTGCGATTGCCTTCATAGGTGACGGCTTGGAGCATCATCCGCCGCTGTACGGCAAAGCGATCTTGCTGGAGGCGATCAATGACATGCTTAATGTCCTTAAATTCCTCAAACGATTCTGTTAAAAACCCTAAATGGCCACCAACATTGACAGCCAAAATCGGGATGTGATCCGGAGAGAGGTGTCGTGCCGCTGCCAGAGCCGTCCCATCACCACCTAGCACAACAGCGAGATCAATAGGTCGGTTGACCGATGCCAGAAACACAGGATATGGATTATCCTTTGCTCCACTCGGCCCCATCAACACGCTACAGTTCCGCTGTTCTAATTCTCGAGCACAAATATCGGCCCAGTGTTTGCTCTGAACATCTCCAGCTTTATGGGCAATGATGACCTGGTTTAGCTCCACGCCCCTACCATTTCAGAAGATTAAATTGCTCCATGTCCACAGTATCGCGGTTACGATAAATCGAAAGCACAATTGCTAAGCCAACTGCTGATTCTGCCGCCGAAATCGTAATCACAAACACGCCAAAGACCTGCCCCTTAATTGTCGCTGGGTCTACAAAGCTAGAAAATGCGAGCAAGTTGAGATTGACAGAATTCAGCAACAGCTCAATCGACATCAGCACTCGAATCGCATTACGGCTCGTCACCAACCCATAAATGCCAATACAAAAGAGTGCCGCCGCGAGAAACAAAAAATATTCGAGTTGCATGCTTGACTTCCTTAAACTTCACGCTGATCCTTAGCCTTTAGACGGTTTTTTCGGACTGCCGATTCCGGCTAGCTCACGAGGGCGCTCAGGCAAGGTCAGCACCGAGCGACTCGCTGGCTCATCCGTCTCGCTATCATCCGGAAAGAACTCCCGACGAGCAAGCACAATCGCTCCCAACAGAGCCATCAGCAGTAAGACTGAGGCCAACTCAAACGGCAACAAAAAATCACTAAACAAATGCTTCCCAATTTCAACCGTTGCCCCGTCTCCCGCCGCCACATCAATCGACAGCGCCCACGGCGTGACCCAAACCATCGTGCTAAGTAGAGCAAACAAACCGAAGCAAACCGAAGCCGTGACAATGCGACTCAACCAAGCATTGGAAATCACAACAAAATCTTCGCGCTTGTTAACTAACATGATTCCGAACAGAATCAAGACGTTCACTGCACCTACATAAATCAAAATTTGGGCAGCAGCCACAAATCCAGCATTGAGTAAAATAAATAGCCCTGACATGCTGATAAACACGCCGCCCAGCAAAAATGCAGAATAAACAATATTTGACAACAGCACAACGCCAAGTGCCGAGCCAATCATCATCAACCCCAACAAGCCCAGGGAAACGAGCTGAACCCCATCGGCTAAATTCACGTCAGTTTTCTCCTTGCCTCAGATCACAAATTATCACTAGATTAAGCGAGTTAACCTCTATTTAGAAGATGCAGGTTCAGAAGTCGCTGCCGCATCACCGTTAGCTTCCATCTCCTCCAGAATCTCCTCAGGACTGTTTCCAGCTCGACGCGAGCCAGCCGGTAAATTATGGGGCTCAGTCACGCCCTTCGGCAGATACGCTAGCTCACGCAGGGGTTGAACCATTGGGTCTTGAGTCACCTTATAGGGCAGCCGTCCTAACGCAACGTTGTCATAATTCAGCTCATGGCGATCATAAGCAGCTAGCTCATACTCTTCAGTCATTGAGAGGCAGTTCGTTGGGCAATATTCCACACAATTGCCACAAAAAATGCACACACCAAAATCAATACTGTAATGCTTTAGCTTTTTCTTTTTGGTTTCTTTGTTAAATTCCCAATCCACCACAGGTAAATTAATGGGACAAACTCGAACGCAGACCTCACAAGAAATGCACTTATCAAACTCAAAATGAATTCGCCCTCGATAGCGCTCAGACGGAATCAACTTTTCATAGGGATATTGCACCGTAATCGGACGTCTTTGCATATGGTCAAACGTCACAGCCAGACCTTGACCGATATAACGAGCCGCATCAACGGTTCCCTTAGTATAGTCACCGACTTGCTTTAGAAATTTCAGCATAAAGTATCACTCTCTCAACATGTTCGGCTTCAGAATTCGCTCATATCACCCATCGGGCAGCTACTGAGACGGGCAGGCAGAAACACCTCAGAATTTTCAACCGCCAAAGGCGACAGGAAATGCCAGCTTGAGGCCAGCAGTCAGCAACAGATTAACCAATGAAACGGGTAACAAGAACTTCCAACCCAGATCCAAAAGCTGATCAATGCGAACGCGAGGCAGAGTCCAGCGCAGCAAGATCGCCAAGAACACCAGTAAATAGGCCTTAAAAATGGTCATGAGAATGCCTAGTGCACCAGTAATGATTTGAAACCAGGGAACGGTTTCTTGAATGCCCAACCAGCTGGCAATCCATTCAACAGGGATCGGGAAGCTCCATCCACCCAGATAAAGTACAGCAAATAACAGTGCTGACAACACCAAATTAACGTATGCCCCCAAGAAAAATAGGCCAAACCGCATCCCAGCATATTCGGTTTGATAACCAGCAACCAATTCTTCTTCGGCTTCAGGCAAATCAAAGGGTAATCGTTCGCATTCAGCTAGTGCAGCAATCCAGAAAATCAAGAACCCAACTGGCTGCCGCCAAACATTCCAGCTCAAAATCCCGTAGTCAGATTGCTGCTGAACGATGTCAATCGTGCTGAGAGAGTTTGACATTAGGACAACTGCCAAAACCGACAATGCTAGAGGCAACTCATAGCTAATCGACTGGGCTGCCGCTCTCAGCCCCCCCAGCAATGCATACTTATTATTGGACGAGTAACCCGACATCAGTAAACCAATTGGCGCGATACTCGATAGCGCCAGCCACAAAAACACCCCAACCCCCAAATCTGTCATTTGTAGATTTTGGCCAAAGGGGACGATGAGATACGACAAGAACACAGGCACGACAACTAGCACAGGCCCCATTGTGTAGAGAATAGGGTCAGCTTTAGCAGGCAAGATGTCTTCTTTGACCAGAAGCTTGAGGCCATCGGCAATTGGAATCAACATCCCCAACGGGCCAGCATATTCGGGACCAATGCGCTGTTGGGCTGCAGCTGAGATTTTTCGTTCGAGCCAGGTCGTGACCAAGACACCAAATGTTGCGCCGATCAAAATAGTGAGCATCGGCAGCGGAATCCACAACACTTTAGCGACCCCGATAGGCAAGCCAAAGTCGGTGAACAGCTGAACAAAACTTCCTTGTAAATCAATTCCTGGGTTCATGCTTCCTGGGAAACGAGGTGGGCAAAACTGGAATGTAAAGATTCTTGATTTAATCTATGCCCAGTATATCGTTCATTGACTGGCTGAACGGTTGTCTGATGGCTTCTAATTGATGAGGAAGTTCTATAGTTTTCAATGGTGAAGCTTAAGCATCGCAATACCAAACTGCCTAAGCGGTGGTGATGTTATGGGTGGAATTTTATGGGTGAGTTAATTTAAGCCGCATATGAACAACCTAAAGCACTTAAATTCTGAAATTAAATCCTGAAATTGAAGCATGATCTACTCGCATGATCAATACACCATTGGGGTAATCCCAATCGGTAGCATCATGTCCGATCAGCCTGCTGCCACGCAGTCCAGTAGCATTTTAGGTTGGTGATTCCTGTGGTTTCGTGACGTTATAGATCAGGTAAATCAAGAGTCAGGATCTGATCGATTACAGATTCAGGTTTCGGTTTAGATTGGGCCGTAGTGGATGAATTTGCCTGATGAGCAGACATCTCAGCTATTGAATCTGAGTTGAGGATCAGGTGTGCTTGTGCAGTCGCGATCGCTTTCATGCGCCGCTCCTGATCCCGTGAGATGCTGTCAATTGTGTTACCCAAGCCAGGGGCGTTCCAGCGCTGCGTGTCAGGATCTAAAAACGATCGCGTTCTGGCCCAGAGGATTGCATCATACCCGCTTAAACCCATCTGATGAGCTTGCCAGAGGCGGTCAATATAGCCCTCTCGTCCTAGAGCAGCAAGAGGTGCCTGATTAGCCAGATCTAGGCCATTGACTGCCTCTGCCACCGTTAAGTTCAGCTGATGGGCTGCAGCCTGACGCAGCAGCATTTCAGCCTGTCGCTGCAAACGCTGAATTTGTTTTTCATCAGCTTCAGTAGGAGTAGCAGCCCCATGCTGATAGGAAAAGCTGCCTAGATTCCAGGCACGATTGCCGGGATCAATATGTCCGAAATAGGCAGGCGTTGGTAGTCCGCTGGGGGTACGAGTTCCTTCGGCCACGCCAATCAGACGGGCAATGATCGCATCTGAGCCTCCCTCAAACCAATCAGGTGGCAGGACGGCAATTTGATGAGGCAAGGCTGATTGAGTAACAGCAGTCTCATGGGTATAGGTTGTGGGGAGATCTACGGCAGCCACCGACCTGTCAGCTATGGGGTTGAGCGCAAAGGTAAGAATAACAGGGCGATCGCCCCCACCTAGTTCGGCGGCGATCGCCCTATGAGACTCAACCGCATCACTCGAACGTCCATGATTTGAATGCCCAACAGGCACCTGTGCCACTGGAACGGTTAACTGTACAGGAGCACCTGCTACTCGGCTCTCTACCGTATTGCCGATCGACTCATTTGCCATATGGGGCGTCAGGCTAAAATCAAGAACAGGCTCACGGGCAGAAGCTGGAGTTTGCCCTCCAGAAACCAGGGCACAAACAACTGCCATACCGGCAGTCAATACTCCTGGAATGAATCGATAATTTTTCCACAGAAACAACGCCTGATGGACTTCATCAGAACGATCCAGCCGGTTCAAATCAGCCATCTTTAAGCCACCTTACGGAGGTTCTATTAAAATGCTTTCGAGAATATTACTTGAAGGTTCAACCATGGCCCATGTGCCATCTGGCTGACGCCTTAATGCAGCAAAGTGCAGATAGTCACCTGTACCAATCGCATCGCCCTGCTGCAAATTGCCCAATCGCGGATTTCGTAGCCCGCACAGCCGAAACAAATAAGCAGGCACATCAGCACTCGAAAAGATGACGCAGCCCTCAATTTCAGCATCGGGTTGAACCCGACCTGCAAACGGAGCAAAGACCCGGTTACCATCAAGTTCAATGGAGATATCACCCAGACTGCCACCAATGCGGCGTCCAGCAAGATAATCTCCGGGTTGCAGCTCCCACGCCTGTTGCAACTGAATCACCCGTGCTGGCTCTGATGAGGGCTCAAACCGACATCCCATGGGGATTATCGCCATCACGAGTGCGATCGCCACCTTATTGAAAACTAAACTGATATCCTGCATATTCATCGCCCTCATAGAGAATGACCAGCCAAGTTTGCGGATCAAACGCCAGAGGGTAAGCGACTCGTTCTGCGGCAATTCCCGCTCGAATCTTCAGATTCGGCAGCTGACAATAGGGGGTTGCTAGTACGTCTTGGACTTTTTCTCTAGAATCTCGTTCTGGGATGGTGAGAACCTGAGCGAGCTGTTCTCTCGACAACACGACATCCGGCTGGATGTCTCCCTGGCATTCGGTGTAATGTTCACTGGCTTGATTTTGAGGGGAGACGCCTCGAACGTCAATCACTAAACCAACCAGGGCAAACATTAGCCCACCCATTAGCAACGGCGTGAGGGGCGATCGCTCTAGATTTTGGGAGTTCATAATGGATGTTCTCATACCGAAGGTCTGAATACGAGTCTCGTTGTAACGAACATGGGAGTTGTCTCGTTTAAGGGCAGTCTTGGATCGGCCCATGGGAAGCCAGTCACTGTCAACCCAATCCACTCTTAAACTTATTGTGATAATTCCTGCCCAAGGATAGTCACAATCGACCTCCCAGCAACAGCCCAATCATAATTAGCAGCAAGCGGTAGCCCAGAGTAAATCCCGACTTTGGATCAACAGTGGACTGATAAATGGCGATCGCCGCCGGAGCCATAACTGCTGCAATCACAGGTAGCCACAACGTTGGAAATGATGCCAGCAACATATCTATGCCCACACGAGCAGCAATTGCACCAATTGTCCATAGAGCCGCATCTTGAATCGTAAAGCTCGGGATTGCCGCTGTCTCAGAGTTCGACATCTGCGAGGATTGCTTTGACCGTTTTGGGTACCCAGTCGGACGCCTAGTTGGGCGCACCATCACCCAGTGGCTCAGCATACTCATAATCGGGGCAATCAGCGGCTTAAGCACCTTGCCTATGCCCAGATCTAGAGCTGATTTGACAGGCGATCGCGAGCGCCGCTGGGGCAAATCAGCGGCCAACCCGTCAGCCGCTGAACGATGAGAAAATTGTCGCAGCGCGGCAGCTGTTAACATGGCGTCTTGCTCAGCTTCCTGCTCTTTCTGGAGCAAGTTAATCGATCGCGCAGTCACTACATAGGCCCCACTCACGCGATCGCGATCCACCGCTGGAACCGCAGTCGGCAAGTATTCGCACCGGATACGAGGTCTGCCTGTGCGCTCAGTCGTGTCTTGATCTGGATCTGTGGTCGCAGTCTGACCAGATTCAACCTGTTCGGCGATCGCCTTAAGTTCTAACATTGCAGCTTCTTGCACCGCAGATAATTCGTTAATGCGTCGCACCTGAGCCTCCAGCCGCTGCAGATCACCCGTATCTTGCCAGGCAGTGCGGCGCGTTCGCGGCAACGGAGTCGATGAGGAAGAGGCCGCTGGGGATGACGCCCTCGAAGCTGACGGTGACAGAATGGGCGATCGCACATACGACCTTAGAGGCAGTTCAGTCTCGTTAGCAGCATGATCCACCTCTGGCATAGATTTTGGTGTAGTCGTGGGTGTGGTTACACGCTCTGGCACGGTCGCATACCTTCTGACATTGGGCAGTTGGAGCGGAGTCGTGATCACCTCATGCTCAGGTTGCTCCCCAGCCTGCCAACGGACAGATTGCCGCAACCGATAGGTCGTCTGTGGCGATGACGGCAGACTAGTCTCTGTTGAGATTAAGTCTGCTGATACTAGTGATGATGGAGAGGGGACGTTTCCGGGCGATCGCCGCCCAATCTTGCGCAACCGCGCCTGAATTGCCTGAATTTCTGCCTGCGAATCGTTCATATCGGCTCCTGACTTAACTGACCGCTGCAAAGATTCGTTATAGTATATTTGTACTATATCACAACTGATGAATTTGTTTGCAATGTAAAAATAATTTTTATGCCCTGCTCAACCTAAGCGACATGACCAATCCACCGAGACTCCAACACCTTATATGAGTCAATGCAGTGGCATCGCCAAAAAAATGAAATAGCACTAAATTCTCAAGAATTATATAAATGAACAGCCATAAATAAATGGCGGCGCAGGGTACCTCAGGCACAACTGTAACGATACTCTGTCCAAAGTTTGCTACGTTACACTATGAGACGTTATCTGAAATAAGGAAGGCCGCGTTGTGATCCAGCATCTCTCTGCGTATTTGGGGCTCAGCAGCTTAGAGCAGAAGGCTTCCGGCTTTGTCTGGTGTGTCAGGCGACAATTGTGCAAGCCGCAGGCCTGTTCCATTATGTCTTCCAGATCATGGCTGTTCAAAGTTCGAAACGGTTGAACAAGAATTTGACCCCGGTTGATTCCACCCATATCGTCAACTGGTCGCAAACCAGAGCGAACTGTCCGAGGGCCGTTATGCCGACTTCGAGCAGTTGAGTCTTGCCCAGTCCACTCGCGTGCGCCTCTCCCACCCACTAGCCTGACGCCAGCCTAGCAAGAGTTCAGTGAACATAACATGCTGACGGTTCCTGCACACTCATACTCGTAATCGCCCTATTGGGATGATTAGCGATCGCCGGGATAGGGGTGCACACGTCCTAACATAGCCGCACGGGCTATTCATCCATACAAACAACCAAGTGTTTCGGGCTATAAGGGTAAGCATAAATAATATCGAGCATATTTCCAACGGACGCAACAAATTCACCATCTTTGCTCAGCAGAATCACCCAATCCTGAATTTGGCGATTGCTCATGCCACGTCTAGGGTGACTCGGATGGTTTCATAGCTAATGCTATTGACGATGCCCGATTCAACAACTTTGCACAACGATTTCAGGAACCAGTTGGCATTACCTTTCGAATTCAGCATCAAAAATCCAGGCTAAAGCTTCAAGATTTTCCACAGGAAGCGATGGTTTTCCACAAGAACAGCCGTACTTTTCCACAAACAGAAAGAGTTTTCCACAGAAAACAATAGTTTTCCACAGAAAAACTACCGACTATACGGAACGATTTTTTTCACGAAAACCTAAATGTTCCCATTGCAAAGCTCAAACCAAATCATAGAATCAGACTGTAATTAAACTTCTACATATCTCAGCAGGACTATTCCCACTCGATGGTTCCAGGTGGTTTAGAGGTAATGTCATAAACGACACGATTGACACCGCGAACCTCGTTGACGATGCGGTTTGAAATGGCTTCCAGCACATCATATGGAACGCGAGACCAATCAGCAGTCATACCATCTTCACTAGAAACAAATCGTAAGACAACCGGGTAAGCGTAGGTTCTCTGGTCGCCCATGACACCAACGCTACGGATTGGTAGCAACACAGCAAATGCTTGCCAGTAATCATTATAGAGCCCTCGGCGATTAATTTCTTGGCGGACGATGTAGTCTGCATCTCGCAAAATCTCTAGCTTATCTGGCGTAACTTCTCCTAAAATCCGGATTGCCAAGCCAGGGCCAGGAAACGGATGACGCTGAATAATTTCATCTGGTAACCCAATCGCCCGTCCCACCTTGCGAACTTCATCTTTGAATAGCTTCCGAAGGGGTTCAACGAGCTTAAACCTCAAATCTTTGGGTAATCCCCCTACGTTGTGATGGCTCTTAATTTTGACGGCGACCCGTTCTCCGGTTTGTGGATCAACATTCGTATCTGCCGACTCAATCACATCAGGATATAGGGTTCCTTGAGCCAGATAGTCAAAGGGGCCCAGGCGTCTTGACTCCTCTTCAAATACGCGAATAAATTCATGCCCAATGCGCTTGCGCTTTTCCTCAGGATCCGTGATGCCGACGATTTGAGCCAGAAATCGATCGCGCGCACTAACGTACTCAACCGGAATATGGAACTGCTCAGAAAACAGCTTCATCAAGCGTTCAGGCTCATTCTTGCGCATAAATCCCTGGTCGATAAAGACACAGGTGAGCTTGTCGCCGATCGCCCGGTGCATTAAGAAGGCGAGGGTAGAAGAATCAACCCCACCCGAGAGTGCTAGCAGAACTCTCTTACCGCCCGTTCTCGCTCGGATTTCGCGAATGGACTCCTCAACAAACGCCTCCGTTGTCCATGTCGGTTCACAATTGCAAACGTGGTAAACAAAGTTGCGGAGTAAGGCAAGCCCTCCAATCGAATGTACAACCTCTGGATGAAACTGGACTCCATAGAGCTTGAGCCCGTGATGGGCGATCGCCGCACAGGGAGTATTATCAGTGTGAGCTAACAGCTCAAACCCATCCGGAAAGCGCACAACTGAATCGCCATGGCTCATCCACATGGTGGTGCCGTCTTCAACATTTGTCAGCAAGTCAGTCGGATCATCAATCAGCAACGAAGCTTTGCCATATTCGCCGCGATCGGCTCGCATAACTTCTCCGCCCAACTGCTGCACCATCAGCTGCATCCCGTAGCACACGCCTAAAATCGGGATGCCAAGACTCCAAATCTCGGGATCGCAATGATGCGCACCTGGATCGTAGACCGACCTAGGGCCACCGGAGAGAATAATGCCTTTGGGGTTGAGATGCCGAATCTGCTGAGCTGTCGTCCGATAGGAGAGAACTTCAGAATAGACTTGGGTTTCGCGGATTCGTCGAGCAATCAGCTCAGAATATTGAGAGCCAAAGTCCAGAATGATGATCATCTGGCGGTTAATTCGCTCTGTGGTAGATGATTGCGGCGGTCGTTCAACGTGTTTTACTTGAAGAGTCACCGATAGTTCCTGCACCGATTATGCGCGTAGACGACAAGATTAGCTAATGAACGTGAATAAAGCCAGCTAGCACGACTTTGACAAACGTTACGTTAAAAATTTGGTGCGATTAAAAATTTGGCGCGATCGCCATATATATGCCCTTCATCCTGACCTAGAAGAACTATTTTGACCTTGAACTGCCCCCACAACTCAGCCCGGTTGGGAGCTGATATCGCGGATCTCCAGACTTGGCCATTAGAACTGTCAAAAGCTGTTCAAATTAGCTTAGCAAACTTGGGTGAAAAGTGCCGCACCCAAATCGCTGCGAACAATAATTTGACGCTGGCGATCAAATAGAATTGACCCGACTGCAACCTGATTGAGGCAATGTTTTCGAATATATTCACTCGATCGCCGATCAATCTCATGGGCGATCGCCCCATAGACTTGGCTCACCCAATCACAAGGAGTTTCGCGCGACAGCTGATATAAATAGCTCAGCGCCGCTTCTGCTGTTGCGCTGTGAAACACCGTTTGCACCTCAGACTGCGTCATGCCCTGTAGTGCACAGTGGGCCGCTAAAATTTCTTGCCGTCCGTCAGCCATATGGTGATGCGTATGAAAGATGCCACCTGCTAGCTTGATCAGCTTGCCATGGTAGCCAAATAGCAGTAGCTGAGTCACTCCCTGAATCCCAGCTTCGACCAGCAGTGGCCCCAGCCAATTGGCAGTTTTAACCAAACATGATTCTCGCACTCCGATCTGTCGAGCTAAATCCAATCCATTTTCTCCGATGCAAAAGACTAAACATGAATGATTGTGCGCCTTCTGCTGAACCTCAATCCGATATGCGTCTAACTGCCCTGGAGCACTGAGCGGTTGAGAAATCCCAGAGGTGCCCAAGAGCGATAACCCGTCAACAATCCCAAATGCAGCATTGGATGTCCGTTCGGCAAGCGATCGCCCTTCAGGCAAAATGATCGTGACCCGAATGCGCTCCCCTGGGTTCAGGTGCTGGCTCAGGTTTTCGTCTAGAAGCCGTTGTGCATAGGCATAAATTGCGGGGGTGCTATTAACGGCATCACGACCGAGCCCATCTCCACCGCGCAGCTCAATGGGGTCAGATTGGGAATCATCGCCCCAAGCAACCCACGCCCAAATTGGCGTATTACGTGTTAGGTCAAGATTATCTCCTGGGTCGCTGCGCGTCACGGCTAAGGCAGAATGTGAATCTAACCGAGCTATTTGCTCAATCGGGATTTCGACGCGTTCAGGAGGATTTAATAAATTTATAGATACTGACGGTAGGTCAAACGTACCATCTTGGAGCCGCCCTAGCGCAGCGATCGCAGCTGCACAGGCAAACACAGGTAACGTATGCCCCGCACGAGGTAAGGAGTTGGATGACAATAAGTCAGACATCGAATACGGTCATCGTAAGTACGGTCATCGTAAGTATTGATATGCTTCGCTAGGATCAACTTAACTCTAAGACTGAAAAACTCTAAGACTGCAAACGCATCACCGATGGAGAGGCATGAATCTAGTCGATTATTTGCGGATTAGCCTGATTGACCGCTGCAACTTTCAATGTCAATACTGTATGCCGGAGGGGTCTGAGTTAGATTACCTCCAGCGACAGGAGGTTCTAAGTCGAGATGAGCTGATGACTCTGCTGTGTGGGGTCTTTATCCCCTGTGGGTTTACGCGGTTTCGTCTGACTGGGGGAGAGCCGTTGCTGCGCCCTGATGTAGTTGACATTGTCAGGGCGATCGCCACCCTACCCGCAACCCGTGATCTCTCGATCACAACCAACGGCTTTAGGCTGGCATCAATGGCGCAAGATCTCTACAACGCTGGATTACGTCGCATTAATATTAGCCTGGATTCTCTAGAGCCTGAAACGTTTGATCGCATCATTGGTAATCGGGGGCGATCGCGCTGGCATCAGGTTTGGGCTGGCATTCAAACTGCATATGAAATAGGATTTGACCCGCTAAAACTCAATGTTGTTATCGTGCCCGGTGTCAATGATTCTGAAGTTCTTGATTTGGCAGCTCTGACGATTAACCGAAACTGGCATATTCGCTTTATTGAGTTTATGCCAATTGGTAATGCTAACTTGTTTGGCGATCGCGGTTGGGTGTCGTCAGCAGAAATTCGTCAAAGCGTGCGTCAGCGCTGGGGACTCATTGACGGGCAAGTGCGCGGCAACGGCCCCGCAGATGTATTCAGAATCCCAGGTGCTCAAGGCACCCTTGGGTTTATTAGCCAAATGTCAGAGTGCTTTTGCGATCGCTGTAATCGCATGCGACTCTCCGCCGATGGGTGGCTGCGCCCTTGTTTACTCAACGAAACTGGGCAAATTGATCTCAAAACAGCATTGCGCCAAGGACAAAACTTAGCCGACATTCAAGCTCAAGTTGCTCAGCTTCTCGCCATCAAACCTGATATCAACTACAAGCTGCGTGAATCAAGCTCAGACGGCACATACCGACGCACCATGTCTCAAATTGGAGGATAACTGCATTATGGGGTCTAGGTCAGGATGTAGAAAAATATGCCATCCAAAATGCCCAGTTTCGGATGAAAATCTTTGTGAGTCATCATCCTTCACATCTCTGTCGCACAATGCAAAAAGCCTCCAGGCAAACTGCTTGGAGACTCCTTACACCATCTAGTCGGTAGTAAACTCATGATCACGAGCAAAGGCACATGATCACATAAACAAACGAAGTTCTGTGAACCCTCAACAATCACTAGGCCTGACGAGAATAATACTCAACAACCAGCAATTCATTAATCTGCAAGGCAATCCATTCGCGTTCAACCACACCGTTGACCTTGCCAGTCATTTTTTCTTTATCAAATTCTAGATGACTTGGAAGATTAGCCAGACCAGGGAACTGTAGATTCGTTTCGACTAACTTTTTCGAGCATTCCCGATCACGCACACTAATCACTTCACCTGGGCGACATTGATAACTCGGAATATTGACCGAGCGACCATTCACTGTAACGTGACCATGATTGACAAGCTGCCTTGCTGCCGGAATAGTCGGCGCCATTCCGAGACGAAAGACCGTGTTATCTAAGCGCATCTCTAGAAGTTGCAAGAGCACTTGGCCGGTTGAGCCGGTTGATCGACGCGCCTTCTTGACATAACGGAGCAACTGTCGCTCGGTCAGCCCATAATTATAGCGCAGCTTTTGCTTTTCCTCAAGGCGAATAGCGTATTCAGAACGCTTGCGACGAGCCTGCCCATGTTGTCCTGGGGGATATGCTCGACGAGCAGTCTTACGAGTTAAACCGGGCAATTCTCCAAGACGACGGACAATCCTGAGGCGAGGGCCTCTATATCTCGACATGCAGCTTCCTCTCTATTTCGAACCTTATTCAAAACAATCATTATAAATGACGCTGACTACAAACTCAAGACTCTTTTATGAATTTCCCTGAGCCGATTCTAGTGCGGCGTGATGCTTAATTAAGCTACTGCCAATAGTAACCCAGATCGAAATTGGATTATCAAGACTGGCTTGTAGAACGAAGATATCTCTGACAACTTCTCTCATACGTTTGGTGGTCAGTGTCTTAAATTGGTCAGATTTTCTGATTCCAAACTGCCCGTCAAATAAAAATTAGATATTCCCAGACGTGAGAATCTAAATCAAATGCACGCTGAATCAGGCAGGCGTGTGTTAACCTTACTTATGGACATGATTTTCTGGGAAAAAACGAAAATCAGCAGCTTAGATAGCTTCGTTTGAATCTGAGTGCTGCAGTCTACCCAGTCTTGATAGAAAGAAATTTAAAAATTTGAAGAGTCAAACAAAGAGGCTATGATCCAGCAGGTCATTCACCCTATGGTGAAATTACAGCGTCAAGTGCGTTCGCTCGTTAATTCAAAACTCGTCCGTGAGACAGATAGCCTTTGGAAGATAGCACTTCTATATGGCGATGAGTGGTCTTACCTAAAGCGAGAATTGGAAGATTTTGAATTTTCGATGCAAGATCCGATTTGCGATCTTTTAGCGGTTGAAAGTTGGGAAGACGACGATAAGTAGTCAAATCCTAACGTTCAGCAGCGAATCGCTGGTTTTGGCATATTCATCTGAACATTTCAGGTGATTAGAAATGTTAGCTTAGATTCTAAAGATTCTGACGCAGAGATTCGATATAAGGACGTAGCTTCACTCGAACTAAGACTACAGTGATATTGTCATGCCCATTGTGTTCATTTGCTAAATCGATTAGTTGATTTACTCCTTCATCCAAACTAGCTTGAGAGCTTAGTAAAGGGTCAAGATGGCTCATAACATGAGCTTCTAGCAGTTCATTGTCGGTCAAGCCATCAGAACAAAGTGCAAACAAGATGTCTTCGCTGACATCAAAGAATTGAATGTCTGGATTAATGAATGAATCATCGCGAGGGCCAAGTGCCTGAGTGAGCTGATAGGCGTCTGGGCGAGCATACGCGACTCCAGGCTCTACGCCCCGCAAAATTTCGCGCTGCCCCACTTCATGATCAAGAGTCAACTGTTCAAGGCCGCGCTTGCGCGTATATTGATAGATTCGACTATCTCCTACGTGGGCGATCGCCACTTTGGTATCGTGGATCAGTACCATAACCAGCGTCGTGCCCATGCGACCACTGCCATGACAGGCATTAGTTTGATTCAGTTCATAGATTTTCTGATTAGCTAATACGATCCCCGTGCGAATTGACGCTTCAGAGGGGAGGCGATTGCTCCAGTTTGCTGCAAAGTATTGCTTGAGGGTGTCAACCGCAAGTGCGCTGGCGACTTCTCCGCCCTCATGTCCACCCATTCCATCACACAAAATATATAGCCCCTTTGCGCCTAGAATTCGTCCTGTGGGGTTTTCAATCTTGCGGATGTCGGTTTGAATGCTAAAACAATCTTCATTATGATCTCGTTGGCGACCGATGTCCGTGCGTCCTGAATCTGCCAAGTTAAATAGCTGCATTGGCAGTACAACCGTAGGAACATCATCTCCATCACCAGCGATGCCATCTCCATCATCGTCATCATATTCGCCATACGTCGGCAG
Organism: uncultured bacterium; assembly: GCA_964502605.1. Classification (GTDB taxonomy): domain Bacteria; phylum Cyanobacteriota; class Cyanobacteriia; order CAZCXK01; family CAZCXK01; genus CAZCXK01. The sequence continues at coordinate 2,292 of CAZCXK010000054.1, read as the reverse complement.
TACATCATCCATCTCAAGAGGAATGTCATTGTCGGATGGATCACTGATTCGGGGTGGTTTGGGTTCAGTCATTGCAGACTCATCAAACGACAGGGTCAAAAATGGCTCGTCCATTGGAATTGTATTTTCACTATCCATATCGTCAATGTCATCATCATCATCATTACTATTGTCAACGCCACCCGATTGCAACCAATTAGAATCATGGGGTGATGTCATCGAGTCATCAATTTGTAACTGATCAGCCAAAGCTTCCAACTGTAGCCGCACATCATCTAAGCTATCAATTTCACCAGTTTCTACTCGATGGGCAAGCTGCGAAATCGGCTCTGATTGCAACTGTGGAGAATGATGTAAGACAGTTTGCCAGATTCTACCCAGATCACTCAGCCTAATTGAAGCGTCATATGAATTGACATCATGCGAATCAATATATAAGCGTTTGAGGCAGAGAATCTGGTCTTCATCAATGCGAAGATTTGTCGGTTGTAGCAGACTTTGGCAACATTGATAACGCTTAAGAGCTGACCAAAGATCAGTCATTTCATAAAACCAATGCACGATCTGGATCGGCCAAACTCGTTCGTGGTGTAAGGTATCAGTCAGTAACGGCAGTGCAGCCCGATCCTCCAATAAGATGATGACATGCCCATTCTGCTCCCAAGCATCATGAATTTGCGGCAGGGATGGATAGAGCTGATGTTGAAGGGTGAGGTAGGTTTGGGCGATCGCAGGCAGAGCGTGAAACGTGTGGCGTGACACCAACTGAGGTGGCTCAGGGCTAGCTGCAACGCTCGGATCAGCATATTCCAACTGATTGTCTACCAGCGTTTCAAGCTGAGACGGTTCAAACGGAAATCGATCTAACACCCGTGCCTCAACATCAGCAAACGTTTCAGAGGGTGCAGTAATGGGCTCTAGAAGCTGGTAGCGCTCTTGGGCATCGAGATAAGGAGACGTAGCGTTAATCTGAAATATTGGAACAGAGGACTCCTCGACAGGTGAGGTGGCTGAGGCAGGAGATCCAGTATCATGCCATGAGGCTAACGGCTGTTGAGCCGTGGAGAGCCGAGACACAATTGCCTGCCACGTTACGTCTGAGGTGCTAATTGTTTGAACAAGATTAAGCGGCTTTGCCGACTGAGTGTGAGATGAATTCATCGATGATGTTGCGGGCTGGAGCGAAGTCCCACACTTCTGGCAAAACTTATGGTCAATTGGATTTTCGAATTGACAATGTGGACAAACAATCATCTTGGGATTTCCTCAATTCCCGCTACGAGTACGATGAGGCAGAGTTTTGACGTTCAAGATTTCACCATCGTGACGAGTCTAAAGCTTTCCTCTCGATACGCTGAGTCTAACCTACATAATATGCGGGAACGCCCGAACGTAGTGTATATCTCTCAAGTATCCCCATATTCATACCATCTCAATCGCTGCTGCAATTCATCAGTGGTAATCTTCATCCGTTTGATCGGCAATACTGATTGATCGGCAATACTGATGAATCGGCAACACTAATCAGCCAGTAATATTGAACAGCCGAATCTGCAATGCATGATCTTAATCACAGGATGTGAGCTGGCTCAAACGCATCACAATTTCATCGATCGCCCCAATGAGCACCTCCCCTGACTGATTGGGCTGATTGACTAGAATGCTGAAGATGAGCATGTCATAGTCAGGATGATTGAGAAACCCTGATAGGGCTCGAACGCCTCGTAAGGTACCTGTTTTAGCACGAAGCTGTCCCTGGATCGACGTATTCTGAAATCGATGTCTTAACGTGCCACTGACACCTGCTACAGGTAGTGAGGAGTAGAATATAGTCCTTTCTTCATTAGCAGACATTGCTTTCAGGACATTAACAAAGGTTGATGGCGTCGCCATGTTATATCGGGATAGACCTGACCCATCAACTTGTCGATAGTTATTGGGATTAATGCCGAGCGCGGTTAACCGATCTTTGACCATTTGAGAACCGCCGATCCGATTGAGGAGCGCATCGGCATGGCCGTTGTTGCTGGTGAGGTTAATCGTTCTAACCCATGTTCTAATGGAGAGAGCCTCATGGGGCGATCGCCACTCCATACCCTGCAAGGCCGCAGCGGTTGTTAGTAGCTTGATATTAGACGCAGGAATCAGAAAGTCGTCTGCATTGTGAAAGTAGAGTGTCTGACCAGAGTTAGCTGCTTCGATCAAGATACCCCAGCGACTACTAGCAAAAGTTGGTCGTTCAATGATGGTGGCGATCGCAGATTCTAGCCCAGCAGGGCATATACTGTTGGA
>CAZCXK010000053.1:29749-35521 GCA_964502605.1 uncultured bacterium | reverse complement strand
AGCGCTAAAGCACTGACTACCAACCCTGATTTTTAGTTGTGACGCAGCACTAGCCTGTTTTTTGGGCGGGCGCGGCAAGGATTTGACCATAAGGGTTTCAGCTGCAATTGATGACACGCCCTAGCTTATCTGCTCGGCCACAATGCGCTCATGTTCGACAACAAAGACATTTGAGTAAAGGTTGGCAATGATCTGTTGCCCTTGCTGTGTTAACTCTAAATAGCGTAGGCCATCTCGAATGTAGGGAAACACTCCATGCCAATAAAACCGAGGATAGTTGTCGCGCAAATCACCCGGATGTCGGTAACCTAGTGCTTGATTCACGCCTGTCTCTTCAAACTCATAGAACAGTGCGCCAATTTTTTTCAGATAACGAGGATCGCTCAACTGCCCAATCAGATCAGACGCCCTCACCAAGCCGGGGTAATTGACCGTATCTTGATGATCTTCAGCCTTGGGCACTGGAAACCGTGTCAGCTCAATGTTTTGTTTGATCACCTCTGCTTCAATCAGCTGATGGCCACCAAATCTCTCATCAATAAATAGCTTGGCTCGATCAACATGATAAGGCGTCAGACCTGCATCAGAAGCACCTGGCAATAAATGAACTTTTTGCTCAGCCCGTCCAGTGGCATACCATCCGTCTTTGTCTTGACGACAGACTCCTTTGACATAGCCAATATCGTGACACACCAGCGAAATAATAAAATGTAACCAGTCTTCGCAAGAAACGCCTCCCTCACGAATATGTTTCCCTCGTAAAATTTCTTGCCCGACCAAGCTGACTAAAATCGTATGCTCGACGTTGTGATAGAGCGCATCACTGTTGGCAATATTTTCGAGCGCCATTGCGCCTACCCAACCAATAATGTCTTCATAGTTGGTTTTCCAACCGCCATAGGTTCGGTGATAGCCTTCTTTCAGCTTCCGAACAAAGTCGTCAATGAGCAGCTCTGTTGCGTTAAACATCCTGAATGTTCACCTACATGGTGTGTGGGGATTAAATTTACTCAAGCAAGACCCTATATCTTGAGCGGTTTAGAGCGATACTGCGCGATCGAGCGATAATTGAACTGAAGAAACTGAATTAATGAAAGCCCCAGAATTTCAGTATAGAATAAGCCAATTTTATGGGCCAGGGTTTTACTTCTTAAAATTGCTTAATGTCGGGGTGGCGAGTCAACTTGGCAGGTGAAACGTAACAGGCTGGCGGGGCGGTCAGACAATCGTGATACGGCTGGTTCTCCAAATCAGGGAACATAAGTTCGTTAAAGTAGGTATTCTCAATGCTTAGGCGACTACTGGGGATCGGGTGCATCCCACCTTTGTAGCTCCTTCTCTCCTTTTTAAGGAGGGTTAGGGAGAATCGGCTCGACTTGTGTGTACTTAGTAGCGATTTTTGGAAAAGGGGGTAAGGGATGTAGAGCTTGCTCTTCCCGCAGGGCGGGCAATAAATTTGCAAACGTGGGATGCTCTCTAGGTGCTCACTCGTCTAGCACCAAGCTCAGTAGTCGGAAGCGGGCAATCTGTGCGATTTCGGCGAGGGCTTGTTTGAGTTCTTGCTGTGGGGAGTGGGCTAGCCGTTGCTCAAACATATCGAGAATAGTGGCGGGTGTGTGATGTTTGACCGCAATTACAAACGGAAATCCAAATTTGGTTTTATAGCTTTGGTTGAGCTGATGAAACCGTTCGACAACAGTAGGGGGTAAGCGGGCGAATCCTGCACCTGCTTGCTCAGCAACAGATGCCTCGGTCATGACGGCGTTTCCAGCTAAGTCGGGATGGGCACGAATGAGTGCCAAGGTTGCATCTGAGTTAAGATGATGCATAATTTCAACCATTGCCCGATGCAGGTGCTCTACGTCAGTAAAGGGGCGCTGATACCAGGCTTGAGTGGCGATCGCAGGCGTATGCTCAAACACGCCGCCCAATGCCGCAACAAAGGCAGGATGTTCCATTTGATTGAGAGCGGAAATGGTGTAGGGCATGGTTTGACACCTGCATCATGGACAATAACGTGTTTAATTTACACCATGACTTCTGATACCCAGTCACTCATTATTACTCTGCTTGAGCGTGCATTATGAGTGCATCAACTGCATTAACTGTGATTGGGGTGGAGATAGAATGTGATCATCTAAATCAGCGGTCATTCAATCGTTACGGAAAAGTTGCTCTCAGAGCAAGAAAACTCGACTCAAAACCCCCCCAACTTTTCAGTCGTTTAGTACTTTTTTAAGTTGTTTACGTGTATCCAACGCCGTTTAGGCCGCTGGTTGAGGTTGATCCTAATCAGCCTGCTTGTGGCCATCTGTTTAAATGTTTTGGGGTCAACCGCACAGCCGCATTCTGTCTCACCTGAACGTTCAGCCGGGCGTGACGAATTACTGGTTTCGTCAGATATCGTGCTAGATACCGTTGACGTTGTGCCCCCCATTTTGGTGTCTGTTGCCGGAGATGAGGCTTTAGCTCAGGGTCGCGTTGCCTACTATGGAGGCCGCTATGCTGAGGCTACCGATGATTGGCAACAGGCTGCTCTCCACTATCAGTCAGATGGTGATGCACTGCTTCAAGCATTGGCGCTCAGCTATCTGGCGCTGGCCTATCAGCAGTTGGGCGAGTGGCTAGAGGCTAACCAGTCTATGGCACTGAGCCAGCAGGTGCTGAAAACGTCACCCAGTCACCCATCGATATACTTTCGCATTGTCGGCCAGGTGTTTAATACGCAGGGTAGTCTGCAATTTGCCCAAGGCCAAACTGAAGCGGCGCTTGAGAGCTGGCAACAAGCGACTATGGCCTATGACCGGGCGGGAGAACTGCAATATCAGCTCGGCAGCCTGATTAATCAGGCTCAGGCACAGCAATCACTAGGGCTATTTCTTCAGGCGCGTCGAACGTTAGATGAGGTGGGGCGATCGCTCTATCAGCAACCTGACTCGGCGCTAAAAGCAATCGGGCTACAAAATCTTGGTCAGGTTTTGTCACAGATTGGCGACTTTCAAACCGCTCGCCAAGTTTTAGAGGAGAGTTTGGCGATCGCCCAGCAGTTGGATGAGCTGGATCAAGCCAGTAGACCCAACCTCAATCGCAGCCAGATTTTGACGAGTCTTGGCAATACGGCTCGAGCCCAACAGGAGACCATTACTGCAATCGATTACTATCAACGGGCGATCGCCCGCGCCGACGATCGGTTGACATTAGTGCAAGTGCAGCTCAATCAGCTCAGCCTTTTGATTGAACTTAACCAGCCCGTTGGCACATTGATTACTACCATTCAGGCTGAGATCAGCCAGCTTGCCCCCAGCCGAGCTGCAATCTATGCCTGCATCAACTTCGGGCAAAGTCTGATGAAATGGGGGGTGTATGCACCTAGCCAAAGTAATCAGTTTGAGTCGGCAAGTCGCGTCTTTGCGATGGCTGTGCAACAGGCGCGAGATCTGGGCGATCAGCGCGCTGAAGCCTATGCCCTCGGCTACTTGGGGCATGTATATGAACAGAGTCAACAATGGTCTGAGGCGCAACGCCTGACTGAGCAGGCGCTGTTAATTGCTCAAGCGATCAGCGCGTCTGATGTCACATATCAGTGGCAATGGCAGCTTGGGCGATTGCTCAAAACCCAAGGCCAGACCCAAGAGGCTATTGCTGCTTATCAGATTGCATATATGACGTTGCAGTCGATTCGGAGTGATCTGGTTGCCACCAATCCAGATCTACAATTCTCATTTCGAGAAAGTGTGGAGCCGATTTACCGAGACTTTGTAGATTTGTTGTTGGATCATCCTACTACCTCAATCAATGATCCAGAGAACCTCAAACAGGCTCGCGATGTGATTGAGTCTCTGCAAATTGCTGAACTCGACAACTTCTTTCGCACAGCCTGCCTAGACGGACAAAGCGTAGCCATTGAAGAGATTGACCAATCTGGGGTTGCGGTGATTTATCCAATTATTCTGCGCGATCGCCTGGAAATCATTCTCAGCTTGCCGGGTCAAGACCTGCAGCAATATACGACGACTGTTTCTGAGGCGCAAGTCGAAGCCAAACTGCAGCAGTGGCGATTTGATCTAGAGAAACCGTTTACCTCTCCGGATGGCAGACAGTTTGGAGAAGAGGTGTTTGATTGGTTGCTGCGTCCGCTGCAGGCAGATTTAGACCAGCGCTCGATTGCAACCCTTGTGTTTGTATTAGATGGTGTATTGCGAAATGTACCCATGGCAGCTTTGTTTGATGGTGAAAACTATCTGATTGAAACTTACAGTGTTGCCCTAGCTCCGGGGTTGCAATTGCTGAACCCCCAGCCGCTTTCAAATCTGAGGTTAGGAATCTTAGCCGCAGGTCTGACCGAAGAAAGGCATGGGTTTAGTGCCCTACAAAACGTTGCTCTAGAACTGGAAAACATTGAGGCATCTGAGGCGTCGAGTCAGATTTTGCTTAACCAAGAGTTCACTAGTTCGACGCTGCAACGTCAGATTAATGCGTCTCCCTTTCCTGTGGTGCATCTGGCGACTCATGGCCAATTTAGCTCTAACGCCAGCGATACTTTTATCCTGGCATGGGATAAGCCGATTTCAGTGAATGAGTTGAATACCTTGCTGCGCGATCGCGACGTCACTCGCACCGATGCGATCGAATTGCTAGTGCTCAGCGCTTGCGAAACCGCCGCAGGCGATCAGCGAGCTGCTCTGGGGATGGCCGGATTTGCCGTGCAATCTGGGGCTCGCAGCACCCTGGCATCATTGTGGAGCATTGATGATGCCGCTGCTGCAGAGTTCATCAATCAGTTTTATGATCAGCTGCTCCAGCAGCGAAAGTCTAAATCAGAGTCGCTGCGTCAAGCCCAACTGGCGATGTTGCATAACCCCAGCTATCGACATCCTATTTATTGGGCTCCCTATGTCTTACTCGGCAACTGGCTGTAGGCAAGGAGCGTTTTACTGCGCGGCATGAAAGGCTCTGCCTGTGCGTAGCACGTCTCACCTGTAAGAAAAGAGACACGTTACGTCGAATCGTTGTAACTTGCTGAAGCAACAGCAGTGTTTATAATTACAACTACAAAAAAACCTGCATAGTGTCTATGCAGGAGTGGATTCATTCAAAGAAATAAGCTAGGCGGTCACAGACGTTTCACTGGATTGACTCTTAGCTGATGTGATGGGCTGCCGAAGTTAAAGAAATCGCTCTCGTGACCATCTTTGCTGATGTGATGGGCAAAGCACCGCGTGCCCATCCTTGTATCTTAAAAGTGTGGCAGACCGTCCCATCCTAGGTTCTAGAGTAGCTTGCGCTTCAGACTGGGCGCTCTCAGGCTGAACTGGTGTTGTAGGCGATCGCCGACTATTTATCTCGTAAAAGCTAACCGCTGCCCTCATTAAAATACAGATAGCGCAATGGAAGAAGAGGCGATCGCCCTGTCATTGTGACTTGACCATGCGGACTTGACCATGCCGTGATCGGCACATTACATTGCGCCTATCCTGCGGTTTGTAGCGTCGGCTCGTAACATTTTTTACTTGCGTCCAAGCTCTCAATGGGCGACAGTCTTGAGCTATAGCTGTATCGCAGCTTGTCTTCCCAAAAAATTGGTCGATCGCCACTGGCAGGAGATACCAGCTCCAACCAGCGGCTAACCACCCAAGCCTGAAGCACCAGACTGGGAGGCTGAGTACATGGTACTCTGAGGCCGTCCCACACTGTCGATGTTTGGGGCGGCCAAGTTTTTGGGCTTCTTTCCATCACTTCGGAGGAATCCCCAAAGGCAAAGCAGCGCGTGCC
>CAZCXK010000053.1:0-29649 GCA_964502605.1 uncultured bacterium | reverse complement strand
CAGCATTTACCCCACCTGTAGGCTGGGCAAAGCAGCGCGTGCCCAGCATTTACCCCACCTGTAGGCTGGGCAAAGCAGCGCGTGCCCAGCATTTACCCAACCCAGCATTTACCCAACCCAGCATTTTGCGACGTCAGCTTAAGATTTAGCTGACTCAGCCTAACTCCCAGCTAAGCCAGCTTAACGTCACAGTTGACTCAGCCTAACTCTCAGCTAGGCCAGCTTAACGTCACAGTTGACTCAGCTCACCATTTAGCTGACTCAGCCTAACTCCCAGCTAGGCCAGCTTAATGTCACAGTTGACTCAGCTCACCATTTAGCTGACTCAGCCTAACTCCCAGCTAGGCCAGCTTAATGTCACAGTTGACTCAGCCTAACTCCCAGCTAGGCCAGCCTACCTCGATGGGTAAGCCAGCTCGACTTTCAGGTAAGCCAGCCTCACGTTCAGCTAGCAATTGTGATGGGCACGCGGTGCTTTGCCCATCCGACGGGGTGATCTTATTTCGTGACCATCTTTGTTGATGTGATGGGTACGCGGTGCTTTGCCCCTACGAATATCATCTTTCGAATCAGCAATGCTCAAACAGCAATACTCAAAAAAATAGGCCAGGTCATACGACCTAACCTACAAAACTAGCGGTATCAGCAATAATGTCGTGGCCTTGCCCCAGCCAACCGAGCTCAAGAACCCGATGGCACTTGCGCCGTCGATCGCCCACGATTGCCATTTTGAGCAAACCGCCGGCCCATTTCATCAATCAGGCTATCTAGACCTCCCACCGAGCCATTGGCCTTGGCATAGCGATAGACTTCCAGCGCTGCCACATACGCCTCACTGCCCGCCGCCACAGCCGTATCCTCAATCAGCTCTTGCAGCTTCATCAGCGCCAACAGCATCGGCTGCAATGACTCAAATAGTTCCAGATCTCGGCGCATCTCATCAATATCAAACGATCGCGGCAAAAAGTCAGGAGTCTGGGTGGCGATCTCCAACGCCTTGCGAGTAAACGCTCGATTGCGATCGCCCAGCTTTAGCATCGACTTGCGTTCATCAGGACTCACATCAATCAAAAACGGCAGCGACTCGCGGATAGTGGCGATCGCCTCCATGACAGTGTGCTGTTCTTGGGTAGAAAACTCAGCGCTAATTCGATTGTCAACCATCGGAAATACCCCAAAATAAGTTCATTTTTAGAGTTCCCGCATGATATAGAGGACTCTCAATCGGTGAGGGGAGAGGGCGATCGCGGCTGGCAGGGTGATTTCTATCACGACGGCACCTGACCAATCTCACCCAACTGCTGCCCGACTATCACCGAGCAACTGGGCATTTTGCGAAACAATAATAATGTTCATTTGCTGCTGACGCGCCATGAAGCTTGCCTTAACCTTTTTGACATCTGCCATCATCGTGGCCTCGACCTCTGTGACCTTGCGGGTGCTGATGCAGCCTCGACCGATCATTGTGCCCCCCTTATCTGAGCTAGAGAGCGATCGTGATTTAGTGGCAATGGTGGCGATCGCTGAACCCAGATCTCTTCACTAGTGCGATATGTCCGCTGATTCCAGCCAAACCGGGTCATCATTGCGAATAGTGCCACCCTGTAAAACAGACATGCGAATGCCCGCAATCACGCTGTTGTGTTGAGCAGTCGTCCGCAAAATATCAATGTCATCAGGAAGCCCCGACTGAGCCAGGGTCGTCACCACGCAGCGCGGACAGGCTGTATCAATTGCCAGTCGCACCTGCTTGCCGATCGCCAACACCTGACCCACCCAATCATTTTCAACAAAGGCGGGCTCAGATGAAGTTGGCTCAATCAAAATATTGGGGCGAAATCGACAGGGTGCAAACTGCCCAGCAGGATAAAGCGTTTGCAACTGAGCCAAGGTCGCCGTTGTGATTGCGTGAATCGGGCAGGAATCAAAAAACGTTCCGGGTGGCATAAACAGTTGCGTTATTACATCTTGATGGGGGGTGCCATCAACATCGGGCCAATATTGATCAAGGCTGGGCGCATCTGGAGGCGCAGACAAGAGCTGAACCGTTCGCCCGAGGCTCTGAGACAGGGTGGCGCTGATATCGGGGGCGTCGCTGGTGGTTGAAAGGCCATCAGGCAGAGTCATTTTGACGGGAGGCAGCGGCTGATCGGGATGGGGAGATTCGACAAAAGCCGCTTGGAAATCTAGCAGTTTAGCCCACTTTTTCGGATTTTTGGCGCTAGCTACGCGCTGAGTCTGGTCATCCCAGAGGGCATAGGCGCGATCGCCCAGTAGCCCATGAGCCCCTATTTCAACAGAGTCGAGCTGTTCACCGAGCATTGATTTGACTGGGTAGCGCCAGATAGAAGCGATCGCCCCGACCATCATTTGAGCCATTGATTTTCTTGAACCTGTAATTTATCTGGCTAACGCTATCACAGCCCAGGAAATGGCAAAGGTATCAGACCTTACGGATGTTGTCGCGATTGATTATCCTTTCAGTAGGGTGGGGTGCGAGACTAGTGCAGAGTCAACATTTAATTTTAGGGTAACGCTTTGGCTCGTAGTTAGCGCTGAAGCGCTAAAGCACTGACTACCAAACCTAATTTTTAGTTGTGACGCAGCACTAGGCCGTTTCATTCATACAGGGCTGAACTGGTAAGCGGCTAAGCGCGACTCCACTCAGACCATTCATCAAGTCAGACCGTACAAACATCCAGATAGGGCCTGTGAACGCGCCTGTGAACCTGCCTACCGATCGAGTCATCACCTATAGCCCTGCGCTAACGCTGGTGCCAACCTATGAATGCTTTAACCGCTGCTCCTATTGCAATTTTCGGGCAGAGCCGGGGGGCGACCCGTGGATGACGCTTGAGCAGGCCAAGGCAACCCTAGAGCCCTTGGTGACAAGTGCAGCAACCTGGCGAGATCCAGCAGCTCACACGCCCTCGGTAATTGAGATCTTGGTGCTCAGTGGCGAGGTTCATCCGGGTAGTCGGCGGCGGCAGGCATGGTTTCAGCGCATTTATCGCCTCTGTGATCTGGCTTTGCGGTTGGGGTTTTTGCCGCATACCAACGTGGGGCCGCTCAGCCTTGACGAAATGGCGCAGCTCAAGCAGGTGAATGTGTCGATGGGGCTGATGTTAGAGCAGCTGACCCCAAAACTGCTTAATACAGTGCATCGCCATGCTCCCAGCAAGGTGCCTCAGGTGCGAATGCAGCAATTGCAGTGGGCAGGAGAATTGCAGATTCCGTTTACCACGGGGCTATTGGTGGGCATCGGTGAAACTGAGACCGATTGGGGCGAGTCACTGGAGGCGATCGCCCAGATGCACCAAACCTATGGGCACATTCAGGAGGTTATTCTTCAGCCTCACAGCACTGGCAGTCATCAGGCTGAGGCTAGAGCAACCTTTGCGTTAGAAAAACTAGTTGACGTTGTGGCGATCGCCCGTCAGACCCTTCCTGATGACATTACGCTACAGATTCCGCCCAATTTGGTGACTCACCCAGACCTACTGCGATCCTGTTTAGATCAGGGCGCGCGCGATTTGGGGGGCATTGGCCCTAAAGACGAAGTGAATCCCGACTATCCGCATCCGCAGTTAGCCGCCATCACTGAGATCTTAGACTCCGCCAACTGGCGCTTGCAGCCGCGATTACCTATTTATCCGCAGTATGATCAGTGGCTGCCATCTCACCTGCAGGTGGCGGTGTCCGAGTGGCGATCGCGCTTGCAGAGCAGGCAGGCTGATTTGCACACCATCAACAAAAATGGGACAATCGTTCGATCGCCCCATTAAGCAAGATTGATACTAAATCATTGAACTAGATCAGCCAGATCGGCATCAAACCAGGCTCAACCCGATTAGATATCAGCCTAGAAGCGATCGCTCTCTGGCTGGGCTGCACCCCCTGGGCGCAAGAACAAATTCTTGGCGCTGTCGTTTTGGTACACACAATCAATCTTGGCTTGGTTGCCTTGCTGATCAATATCTCCCGTAAACCCAAAGGTATTCAACCGTCTGCGGCAGTCGCGGACATCATCATCGGAGACCAAGTTGCGGCTTTCCAGCACTGCCCAGTTGTTGCTTCGTAAGATACATCCCGGCTGCATCGCTGGCTGGGAGATGTAAACGTTAAACGGGCTCAGCGTCACAAACGCTCGCAAATCAAGGGCGATCGCCCCAGCCCCATACTGAGCACAGACCTGGGCATTGGGCACGCTTTCCTCAATCACTACGCGAGAGGCAACGTTTTCTGGTGAAATATTGATCGTCGTGCTGAAGGCAATGCCCAAACCAACGCCCAGCATCAAAATGGCTCCCATGATGGCCAAAGTTGTTGAGTTAATCATCGAACTGAACGATGATCGCTGTGGCACATCATCCGAATATCGATCTGGATAACGCGATGGCTTGGGAGGAGCTTTGGGTCTTCGTCTCATACGAACTCGTTAACTCGTTGGTGTCAACGTCACAATCGTAAGGCCATGCACTAGGCTCAATGCGCTGGTAAGTAGGACATTGAAGTCGTGCTCCAACCGTTAGTGACTCTAATCGTTAATTATGCCTTCTCGATTAGCTTACGTCTATGTTAACGAGAAACTGGCGTTAACGAGAAACTGGCAGAATTCTGACGCTCTTAGAGGGGGTGCCAAGCACACATAAGTCCTGAAACCCTTGTGGTCATGGCTTTTTCCTCATCCCCCAACCCCTGCTGCTACGCACAGTCTCAGACCTACACACGCCCTATGTCTTTCGGACAACAAGCAACGGCCTACTCCTAAAGCTGCTGTGTACATACATCTCCGGCGATCGCCCACCCGCGAGGCAGAAGCTCACACAAGGGCTAGTTCTAGGGGCTGACTCCATTGCCCCGCCATTCGCCTTTATCCTGGAGCTATGAAGCATCTCCCCAACGCCCTCATAGCAGGATTACCCTCCCTTGATCGTAAAGTTTGGATTTTGTCATTTGGGCGGCTCTTGTCACAACTGGGCAACGGGTTTGTCTTATTCTATGCGCCCATCTTCTTTGTCAATCAGGTGGGCCTATCGGCAAGCCAAGTGGGTCTCGGTTTGGGCATCGGCTCCATTGCTGGGGTGCTGGGGCGATTCTTAGGGGGGGGCTTCTGCGACTCTCAGCGCATCGGGCGACGCAACACGTTGCTCCTTTCAGCAGCTGTCTCAGCCGCAGCAGATGGCGTCTTGGCGATCGCCACCGACCGGCCCACTTTCATCATCGGCAACATGCTGATGAACTTAGGGATTGGGTTTTATTGGCCAGCCACTGAAGCCGTCGTTGCAGATCTCACCGCCGCCGATCAGCGCAATGAAGCCTTTGGCCTAGTGCGGCTAGCAGATAGCCTGGGGATCAGCTTGGGAGTCATCTTCGGCGGCATCTTGATCGAGCTGACAGGCGCATATCGATCGCTCTTTGTCATTGACGGCATCACCTATCTAGTGTTTTTCGTCATCATCTACTTCGCAATTGGCGAAACGCTGAAGCCATCTGCGACACCCGCCCCCCTCGCGCAGGGGTGGCAAACAGCATTGGGCGATCGCCGCCTGCTGATTTATGTGCTGGTCAACGTGCTGTTTACGACCTACCTAGCTCAGGTGCAGAGCACAATGCCGCTCTATTTCAGCAACTTCATCCCCATTAGTGAAACCCGCCAGGGCTTTTCGCCCGCTGTCATCAGCGCCATCTTTACCTGGCATGTCGTCTTGACGGCGCTTTGCCAACTCCCCGTCGCTCGCTGGCTCAACCGATTCAGCCGCCCTCATGCTCTGATCGGGTCTGCACTCCTCTGGGGGATTGGGTTTCTCTTGATTGCCATCACCGGCATGGCTCCCAGTGCTCATCTGCTGTGGGCTATTCTCGCCTTGGGCATTTTGGCGATCGCCACTGTGGCCTATCTGCCTGCCGCCTCGTCATTGGTGGTTGACTTAGCTCCAGAATCAATGCGCGGCGTCTATCTAGCCGTTAATTCTCAATGCTGGGCGATCGGCTACTTCATCGGCCCCCCACTTGGAGGATGGGCGCTAGATCAGTCTGCTCGTGTGGCCTATGGGTTTTGGATAGCACTCGCCCTCAGCATCATTATCGCCATCCTGATCCTGCACTATCTAAATCAGCTCAATCTCGGCTCTAATCCGGCACATCATTGAGCACCGCAATCATTGGCTAGTAACATTGCAATACAGCACATCGATCAAGCAGAGAGTCGAGATAGCTACATGAGCTTGCCAGAATTATCTGCTGTCATGTATTTGAGTCTTACGAACACGAGGAATTAGCAATGCAACTAGGCAAGGTGGTGAAATCAAATTCGCACTGTGATTATGTGGTGCAGGTTGACGATCAGATGACAGTTGAAAGTCCCCCATCTGCCGATATATATGGGTTTAGTAGCTTTGTGAAGCTCGAAGAACAGGAGGGGCGTCACTGGGCGATCGGCATCGTTTACAACTCCCTGCTAGTCAATCCCAATTTGATGAATAATGGCCCCCGCTTGTCGAGCGAACCCGACCCCCTGTTTACCCCCGACCTCATCAACGAAACCCGAACGCTGTTGGGCATCGTGCTCATCGGGACACTAGAAACCAATGGCAAGCAGCAATATGGCATTCAGGGCATTCCGCGCATCGTCGTCCCGTTTAATACGCCTGTGTCTCTGATGAGCCGCGACGAAATTCATGGCTTTCATCTTACCGCCGCCGGACGCCCTCAGTTTAACTACTACAGCCATCTGCTGCGATGCGGCGGCAGCTTTGCCTCTCAGCTTACAGAGCAAGTTTTGACTGAGCTGATTGCCCTCAATCTATTTGCCGGAACCGATCAGCGTGCCTTAGAGATTCTGCGCAAAGAATTATCCTGGAAGAGCACCATCAGCGCTATGCGTTAGAGACGCCAGTACAAATCCCAGGAGCCGATGCTCTGATGCACCCAAACTAACAGCTGCTTGGCCAAAGACTCCTGCGTTTTGGCATGTTGTATTAATGCTAATTGACTGACAACCTTAGAGGTGTTTGTCTAGGATTATCTGGTGGGTGTTTCTACCGAAAACCGAGTCAGATAAGTCATCAAGTCATCAAGTTATATAAGCCATATAAACCATATATAGATAGGTCTAGAGTATGCGTTCTCGTCTAATCAATCCATTCTTGAATCGGTTTATTTCTGGGACGAATGATCCCTTTGCAGCCCTGAAGACGATTCCGATGCAAATGGAATATACCCGCTTGGGGCGCACTGGGCTAACGGTCAGTGTGATGGGGTTGGGCAGTGGCGGGCGCAGCCGGATTGGCCAGGGGCAACACAAAAATCAACGAGACTCAATCAATCTTGTGCGGTTTGCCCATGAGTTGGGCATCAATTTTTTTGACACCAGTCACGATTACAAGACAGAATCTCTGATTGGCAAAGCCTTGCGCTCTATTCCTCGAGATCAGGTTGTGCTGTCAACTAAGGTGCGATCGCACAATAGTGGGTATCCCATTCAGCCTAAAACCATTAGAACCGAGCTTGAAAATAGCCTGCGCCAGTTGCAGACTGACTACGTTGATATCTATCATTTGGCGTCAGTAAAACCAGGCAACTATCTCTATACGCTGACAGAGTTGGTGCCAACGTTGCTGGCTTTGCGAGATGAGGGCAAGATTCGCTTTCTGGGCATTACCGAAAAGTTTGACACTGACACGCGCCATCTCATGTTGGAGCGTGCCATTCAAGATGACTGTTGGGATGTGGTCATGGTAGGGTTTAATCTGCTTAACCAGTCGGCGCGGGAGAAGGTGCTGGCTCCAGCCCAGGCTAACAACATCGGGGTATTGGGCATGTTTGCAGTGCGACGGGCGCTCAGTCACTCTGAGGCGCTCAAGGGGGCGATCGCCGAATTGATTGCACAGGAGCAAATTAATCCCCAAGACTTAGATGATCCTGATCAGCCATTGGAGTTCTTGATTCGAGAGGGTGCTGCTAATAGCCTGCAAGATGCGGCCTATCGCTACTGTCGCCATGAACCCGGTATTGACGTTGTCTTGTTTGGCACTGGCAACCCACATCACCTGCACGCCAACGTGCGATCGCTGCTGCGGCCTCCACTGCCAGAGGGCGATCGCCTCAGGCTGAATCAACTCTTTGGTCGAGTAGAAACCTTTTCTGGCAATTAGTGCTCTGCTGCGGCTTCTATACTTATATTTATGCCGATTTCACGTCTGTTTGCATTGTCTGTTTTAATCATGTTTCAATGACTAACCTAAATCCTGAAATTGGCATCATCATGGGCAGTGATTCTGACTTGCCTACGATGCAAGGGGCGATCGCCATTTGTGATGAATTTGCCGTTGCCTATGAGGTGGCGATTGTCTCGGCTCATCGCACCCCTGAGCGCATGGTCGCCTATGCCCAAGCGGCTCATACCCGAGGGCTAAAAGTCATTATTGCGGGTGCCGGAGGGGCAGCCCATCTGCCGGGGATGGTCGCCGCATTGACCCCCCTGCCGGTGATTGGCGTTCCGGTGGCGACGCGACATTTGAGCGGCGTCGATTCGCTCTACTCGATTGTGCAAATGCCGGGGGGCATCCCAGTGGCAACGGTGGCGATCGGCAATGCCAAGAATGCCGGATTACTAGCAGTGCAAATTCTGGCATGTCATTGCCCTGAACTGTTGGCGCGGGTGCAGCGTTATCGCCAAGATCTGACTGAGATGGTAATGGCTAAGCAAGATCGACTAGAGCATCTAGGGGTGCAAAACTATCTCGATGCTATGCCATCGTCGGGCTAAGGCTTGGAGATGCTTGAGATGTAATGCTTGAAGTGTCCCTGCATTCACAATGCAAACGTCAGAACTGATTCAGTTCCAGTTTGGCTGAGTCTAGCGGCGATCGCCTCAATCTGATGTTGATATCGTGTAGTCGGCTCCGGCTGCCATTTAGAATGCCTGGAGTCTAGCGTGAATTGCCTTAACCTGGTGCTGATAGGCCGCATCCGTTAGCGCTGGAGATGAATCTAGAGGGGCGATCGCCTCCTTAAGCTCAATCCACGAACGACAGCCTCCATAGTCAGCGCCAACGGGCAAGTCGTATGGGTGCGATCGCACATGCACTCGCAGCAGCAGCAGATAGAACGGTGAGTTGGGCTTCCAATGCAGGCGCTCAGTTGTAAAGCGATCGCTCCAGATATGAAACGGCATGAGCGCGGCAACGGCGTCTGCATCCTTCACTTGGAGCACATGCGTAATGTCTGCCCATGCCAGAATCGGCACCGATTGGGGATGCCAGCCTGAGTCTATGGTGGTCACCTGAGCCGCATAGTCTGGCTTGAGCAAATGCGGTCGCTGATGTTCATAGGTGGGGTAGAGCCAAACCCGCCGATGAGGAACAGAAAATCGGCCCCGGTCTTCTCGAATGCCTCCTTTTCGCATCAGCAAAATTGTTTGACCTTGGGCTAGGGCGGTAATGGCGATCGCCCATTCTTTAAGAGCGGAGTAGATGGCATCCATGGGAGTCACTTCAGCGTGAAGGGTGACTATAACGCTAGCATTAACGGCTGTTGGCGTTGGTGATTGCCAGGAATGGGGTTGGGAGGAGCACGGCATCCTCTGTCATGATAGCGACTGTGTATATATTTCTTGCTATGGCAGCAGCCTCTCTCGGGAGACTGCTCCTGAAAGAATCTGGGGTGAAGCCTTAAAAACCTCTATTCTGAAACATTTGAGAACACAGTGATACCTAACGCTCTCAGGATGTCAGGTAGCTACCAGATGGGCATAGATTTGATCCATGGCTCTTGACCCCAGCCTCGAAACGCGAGTCAAGCATGTAGAACTGTAGCAGGAGAATTCTTACAGAAGACAGAAAGCTAGAGATCGCTGGTGCAACCTTCTGGGCACGTTGAGGATTGAGTGCCAATTCGTAGCGCAACTCCATGACCGTAACTGCCGAGACGGCAATATCAACAGGTGGGGTTTGCTTAAGTTTAGCTGTAGTTCCAGCTTCACCTTTGATGAAGTCGCTGATGACGCAAGTATCCAGTAGATATCGCATCAGAATAGCCTCGACTCAGGGGGTGGCAGGAGTTCATCCCGGTAAGACTCAAACGCCGGAAAATCAGGGATTCCTTCGTAGGACGATATAACCTCCGACCACCGAGAAGTGGAAACATGGGGAATTTGAGTCATTTGACGTAAGGCTTGCAGAATCAAGGTTTGAAGCGAAACGTTTGATTGCGCTGCTTGACGAATCAGAGCTTATTCAAGATCTGGCGGTAGATTAATCGTAATTTGCATCATTTTCCTCCAGTCACAAAACACAAACTTATTTAGAATCAGCCAATTCCTGGTTCACCCAAGAGTGCCAAGCATGGCAAGTGGGCGATCGCCTCAAAAATTACTAAATCTGGGTTATGTGCCTCTCCCCATTCTGCCTCTGGATTATACAGATAGCCGCCATCAGCCAGACTGATCTGACCTGACCGAGGGCACCAAAATCGTTTCCAGCCATAGGTCTGTTTCGGCATACTCAACAGCGAGAAGGGCAAAACTCTTTCTCAAAGATAACCTTCTACAAAGGGTTTGATGTCCTCACTCGTTGCCTAAAGCAGCAGTTTACTAAGTTGCCCAAAGTGATGCATCTCAGCAGGTTATCTTCAAGGATGCCCCAACTAACAGCCTGAGCAGATTAGCAAACCCTTTACCCAGTCAGAACAGGAGCCAAATTCCGGCGAGGGCAATGAGCACCCCGATCAGCGCTCGTGGGCTGACGCGATCGCCCATCCACAGCGCCAGCGGAATCACAAACAGCGGACTCGTTGAACTCAGCGATTGAGCGACTCCGGTAGCCGCATATTTGAGCGAGGTCTGCTGCAGCCAAATTGCTAAAACGGTGCCAAAAAAAGACGTAGCGGCAACCAGACCTAGAAATCGGGGCGATCGCAATGGTTTGAGCCCTTGCAGGCTTTCGCGGCGGAGACATACCCCCAGCAGCAGCACTCCCATACCGCCTAGCAATCGCACCAACGTGCTCCAGAGGGGGCTGATGGCGGTGTCGGCCAGAGCGGCTCGCGACAGCACCGCCCCACTCGATTGACTGAGTGCAGCTAACAGGCCAAAGCCAATGCCCCGACTCAGTTGCGCCGTGGTGATGACAGAGTCGGGTGTGCGTTCGGCAATTACCCAGGCCACACCTGAGACGGTGAGAGCAATGCCCAAATAATCGTTGAGGCTGAGCTGTTCGCTAAGAAATATCAGTGCCAGACAGGCAGACAGCGGTGGCGACAGCGCTTCCATTAATAATGTGCGGCGCGCGCCTAACTGGTTGAGCGCTGTAAAAAACGCCGTATCGCCAATCCCAATGCCGATCACCCCGCTTACTAGCAGTAGCCCAACGCTGATGCTGCTGACTGAGCCAACTAAATCACCCCGCACTGCCAGCATCAGGGCAATCACGGCGATCGCCACTCCACCTTTTGCCAAGTTGAGCGCCAGTGGAGAGATCGAGCGCCCAATGCTGACATATATCACCGAGGCGATCGCCCAGATCAGCGCCGCAGCAAGGGCGGCTAGTTCGCCTCTAAATTCTAAAACGAGAGCATGATTCACAGACAATGCGACCCCAGGCAAACACCCTTGACAGACTCAGTTCTTTGACAGACTCAGTTACAGATTAAGCTGAGTCAGTAATCGTGCGGTTGTTTGCGGTGCGACCAGGCTATTGGCGCAGAGAATGCCCGATGCCGCCACCGCCGGGACGCCAATTCCAGGCATGGTGCTGTCTCCCACGCGATAGAGCCCTCGAATCGGCGTATAGCAGTTGGGAAACAGACCCTCTCCAGCGGCGATCGCTGGGCCATAGGTGCCCCGATAGCGCCTGAGAAAACGGGCATGGGTTACTGGGCTGCCGATCAACTCTAGCGTCACCCGGTCGCGCACATCGGGAATCACCCGTTCGAGGGCTCGAAAGAGCGGCTCTGCCCGCTGACGTTTGCGCTGGTTGTAGTCTTCCCGGTGCCCAGATGAGTCTGACTGCCACTGATCAAATGGCTCTAGCGTGTAGGCATGAGCGACATGATGGCCAGGTGGCGCTTGGCTCCGATCCCATACGGTGGGAATCGAAATCATGCAGGTGTTTCCAGGAACAGTGATGTCGGTGGCACTGTCATGCACCACCACATGATGCCCGGTGAGATGCTCTAGCCCATCGGCTCGAAAGCCCAAATGCAGATGCATGAAACTGTCAACCGCCGGAGTTTTGAGTACGCTCTGGCGCATAGATGCAGGCAGATGGTCAGGTGTGAGTAGCGAGGTGTAGGTGTCCCAAAGGGTGGCATTCGAAATCACGACAGGAGCTGTCAGGCGATCGCCATTTCGCAACTGCACCCCCACAGCCTGCCCTGATTCCACCCTAATTTGATCGACATGAGTATTGAGGCGCAGCGTGCCGCCCCAGGTTTTCAGACCACGCACCAGAGCATTGACAATTGCTCCACTGCCGCCAATGGGGTAGTCGATTATCGAATGGGTGCGTTCGCCAATCATAAATGCCATCTCAGGGGCGATCGTGCCACTCGCCTTCAGCCCCGACAGCAAGAAGCATTCGACATCGATCAATCGTCTCACCCAGGCATCGTCAATCGTCTGATTGACCAACCTGCCCACCGAACCCTGCACAATGCCCAGGTGGGGCAGCAGCTTTGCCAATGCCCACGGATAGCGCCACAGCAGCGTCGGCATCACCTTAAAGTCAGCTCGCAGAGCTAGTGTCGGAATCTCTCGCAACGCACTATATAGAGCTAGCAGCCGCTGTTCAAAGTGCTTTAGCTCAGCGGCACCCTGAGGCGTAATCTGGGCGATCGCCTGCCGATATCGCTCGGCATTGCCATAAATCGGCACGGTCTGCTCAGGAAAGTGGTAGTGCCCCAGCGGATCATAGGCCACGGTTTCCACTGACTCACCCAGCGCATCGAGCACTTGACGCAGCGGATTGAGTGAGTGGGGGTCGCCCAATCCGCAATAAAATGACGGCCCTGAGTCAAACTGGAACCCGTTTCTAGAAAAACTATGGGCCGCTCCTCCCGGAATGCTGTGGCTTTCGCACAGGATAACGTGCCACCCATAACGGCTGAGTAGACCGGCTGCCACCAACCCCCCAATGCCA
Organism: uncultured bacterium; assembly: GCA_964502605.1. Lineage (GTDB taxonomy): Bacteria > Cyanobacteriota > Cyanobacteriia > CAZCXK01 > CAZCXK01 > CAZCXK01. The sequence continues at coordinate 16,510 of CAZCXK010000053.1, read as the reverse complement.
CTACCAATCACAATTGCATCTGCATCTTGCATCAGTTGAACCGCTTAATATTTGGTGATTCTGCTGTGATTGTAACGAGGCAGCTTGCACTGTAGAAGTTGATGGACAAAACCTACACGCGGCAAATAGGCAAAGCCACTCGCCCCTCTCAGCTTTTAGCAGCCCCTTCCAGACTCTAAAGATATTCTTTCCTTTACCAACCCTCGCGTCAGATGGATGCGATAAAGGAGGGGCGTTGATTCAGATTGACTTTCTTAAGACTATTTGAATGTTTGGGGATGCTCTGATTCATTCAGTGGATAGAGCCCGTCTGTGACTTCAAGGTGTTAAGAAGAAAGAGATCGGTCTGAGACTTGAAGCTCTCTCGTAGAGGTTAATGATTATGATGGTACAAGCAAAGCAAGGTGACACTGTAAAGGTTCACTACACGGGCAAGTTAGATAATGGCACCGTGTTTGATTCGTCGATAGACCGTGAACCCTTAGAGTTCTCCATTGGCGATGGCGGGTTTATTCCGGGGTTTGAAAACGCAGTGGTGGGTATGGAACCCGGCGAGTCAAAGACTGCTAAACTCAAATCAGATGAAGCCTATGGCCCTCGCCATCCTGATATGGTAATTGCTGTTGAACGCGACAAAATGCCCGAGGATTTACCAGTTGAAATCGGGCAGCAACTGTTTATTCGACAGGAGCAAGGACAGCCCATTCCAGTGACAGTTACCGAATTATCGGCTGGAACGGTGACCCTGGATGCAAATCATCCGCTTGCAGGCCAAGATTTAGAGTTTGATATTCAATTGCTCGAAATTGTCTAACTTATAGACATTGGCTGTTTGAGCATTGCTGATTTGGAGAATGATAGTTGGAAGGGCATGGCATTGCCATGCCCCTATGGAGTAGGATACGCGGATTCTAAATGCTTGAATCATGCTGCACGTTCATCCATGCAAAGAGAATATAGGAACTTCTTTGCTAGATGGTGAAGGAATGCCAATTACCTGTGAGGGTAGATTCCCAAGACCTGGTTTGGTTTGTCCCGTCGGACTTGTTACTGGACGACTCGAATTTTAATGCAGAGTAGATAGTTTGGGCGATCGCCAAAGCTGATCGAGATGGGTCGCTGGAATCGTCAGATAGAGGACATCTCCAGCTTCCAGGCTAATGTCAAGCAAGTTCCAGCCATGAATGGTTTGATTCTGAGTCTCGATATAGAGTGGGACAAAGTCGGCTCGCATGGCTGCCTCTCGAACGCGATCGCCACAAAATGGATGGTTGGGGGTGATAATCGTTGCCAGCGCCACCCACAAAATGCCTGCTGTCATGCCGTTGCCTAAGATACGCCCTCCTAGTGCAGCGGCAGCAAAGGAAGGAGCAGCCAGATCGGCAGGGCTCAGAACAGCCTCAAAATCAAAGACCTGGTGAGCTAAGCCTGCAAACTCTGGGTCTTGTGTTCTCACAATTACAGGCAATTTAGGAGCTAACCCCTTGGCGCTAAGGGCAATTTCTAAATTGGTAATATCATGACTCGTCACAGCGAGCAGCGATTCAGCCGTATGAATTTTGGCCGCTTCTAGCGTAGTTGACAGGCTAGCATCGCCTTGGATAATCGGCACTTTGAGAGATCGCGCCGCACTGAGAAAGCGATTATTGGGATCTTGTTCGAGGATAACTACGTCGCAGCCATTGGCATGGAGTTGGTTGAGCACATGTACCCCCACCCCACCCAAGCCGCAGATAATGTAATGGTGGCGTTGAGGAATGCGAGCCGTGCTCAACAGTTGCCGAAAGCGTGTCCCCAAGATCAGATCATTAAGTAGGGCATAGGAAATACCAATTACCCCAGTGCCCACTAACATCATCACGACAGTAAACACTTTGATGTTGGTAGATGCCTGTTCGGCGATCGCCTCATTGCCCCCTGCCCCCGTAATCATGCCCACCGAAAAATAGAGCGCATCAACTACCGAGGTCTCTAGGCTGACAGCCGTATAGGTGAGCGTTGCCGCCATGATAGTTACTAGCAGAGCCAGCAGCACAATTAGAGTCGGGCGGATATGGCGCTGAAACTGCTGAATACTAACCCATAGCCCATGAAGCCGCTGAGTCAAGCTGCGACGCACCGTGCGAATGCTTGGCTGCGTGGCCACAATCAGGCGATCGCCCATCTGTAATCGCCGTCCCTGAGTCACGGCTGATACCAAATCTATGCGTCCATCTGAGCGTCCATCTGAATGTCCAGCAGTGGGCAAATAGTAGATCAACATGCGAGAACGATTTTCCCACAAGTCTTTGAGCGGACGACCCAGCCAGGGATGGTCGTCGTCAATGCATTCTTCATGAATAGGCCAGGTTTGCTGCGCCAGTCGCAGTTGTCCAATGGCGCAGTTGCCCAACGCAGCGAATGTAAACACAGGAGCCGCCAACGCTGCGACACTCATCGACACATGATCGGCTAAAGTCCGATCGATGCGATCGCCCAAGCTCGTGTTAAACAAGCGATTAATAATGCGAATCCGGGGGTTGAGCACCCGCGCCTGAGTTAAAACTGCCAGGTTGAGGGCATCATCACCTGCTGTCAAAACCAACGTTTGAGCCTCTTGCACCCCGGCACTAGTGAGGGTTTCGACCGATCGCAAATCTCCCACAATAACATCAGCGGCATGATGCGCCTGTTGTTTGAGTAATGGGCGATTGTGAATGCCCACAACCCAAGCCCCTTGCTGCTTGAGCAAACAAAACACCTGATAGCCTGTCCGCCCTAATCCACATACGATAATGCGGGGTTTGGTGATCGGTAAAGACTGAGCAGAAGCCGTTGAGCGGATGTCTACCATACAACCATCATCGCCAATGTTAAACCCTTTATTGTGAGCGACAGTCTCAGACGGAGTTGTAGCCCAGAAAACGATGTAACAAAACGTTGAATGTCAGGCTGAATTGCCTATGATATCCACTTCGATCGCCCCTTCTGGGCATACTGGAGGCAGTTTTTATGAGGGTCTCTCTGATGCACCGTTCCTCCATTCGTAGAAATACAATTCGCCCTAAAATTAGCACGATGCCCTACCAGCGGTCAGAAGCAGCAGCTTTACTGGATATGTATAAGCTCGTAGTTGAGAAAAAACGTTTGCAGCAAGAGCTAGCCAGTTTTGAGCAGCGGCGACAGGATATCAACCACCGACTCGATGCCATCGAAATGCAGATTGCCAGTACAGAAGCCACCATTCAGCGATTTCGTAGCACTACAGATACCCCATCGATCGCCAAGCCCTGCAACAGGCCAGCCCCAGAGCCTCATTCTGGGGAATTTAATACGATGTATCTGGAGTATTAGATTTTGAGAGTTTAGCAGCGGGGCTCTGAAGCCCTGGTAGACGAATACGTCAGATCAAGGCTTCAGATTTTCGACCGTTTCTCAACCTTTTCGACGACACGTAAGATCAGCCAGGCGATCGCCGCTCCCATCAGCCCAAGCTGCCATAGACCACAGCCCACTGCAACCCCTAGCGAAGCCGCCACCCATGTTGCTGCCGCTGAGGTCAGCCCCCGCACCCGCGTGTCACGCAAAATCGTGCCCGCGCCAACAAAGCCAACTCCAGTCACCACGCCCTGAATGACTCGACTCAAGGCATCCGTGCTAGCCTGCACCATCCCCGTCTGAATCGGAACCAGCACAAACATCGCCGCACCCAAACACACCAGCATATTGGTTCTTAAGCCAGCAGGCTTGTTCTTAGATTCCCGCTCAGCACCAATAATGGCTCCCACAATTAAAGTACACAGGATGCGAAGGAAGATCTCTGGCCAACCTTGTGGGTCTAACACGTTCAAGTCCGATGCGACGAATCCGAGCTCAGCAAATTCAAGATGCTGACGCGATAGCTCTATATTGTATCAGTCAGCGCCTGATTGATTAAAATCAAACATTCATGTCTATACCAAATAAACTAGATTATTTTTCCTTTCTGAGAAATAGTCCGAGAGGCTGACTCAGGAGCTTACTAAACTATTTACCAGGGAAGATGCATCACTGTGAAGAGTGCCCTAGGCTGAAAAGCATCAATCAAATGCAAGCTTAAGAGGGATCGATTGATGAATCTATTATTTGCAACAGATGTAGCCACAAACGCGTCTAATTTTCCAGTGTCAGCAACTTTGGTACTGTTAGTCGGGTTTGTGGCTGCGGTATCTATCGGTTCGATTGCCTGGTTTAATTCCAAGCGCCCGTCTGGCTGGGAAGGCAAAGATCGTCCAGACTATGTACCTAAAGTCGATAAGGAAGAAAATCCTGGCATTTAATCATAACAATTGAGTGCAAATCTGAACTTCAGAGTGCCCCCTGATTATCAACAGCGCATTGATCGACGGTGTACGTACACCTATTGCGATCGCCAAGTTTTCTACCAGGGGGCTCTGAAGCCTTGTCGATACGATTCGTAAAAAGGCTGCTAATTAGGCTCATTAGGGTCTAATACTGTTAAGCCCGACCTGCAAAGCTGAATAGCTCTAACTAGACACCAGAACTAGACGCTAGCCCCTTCCAGGGCAGCATTGATCGCCTTCCAACCAGAGAGTCCTCCATCGAGTTCTGCAACTCGCTCAAATCCGGCTGAGCGCAATGACTGGGCAGCTTGAGCCGTCTCGTCATTCGAATCACTATAGATATAAATATCTCGACTGACCTCAAGATGAGCCTGAGCCTGCTCAACAAGTTGAGCCATCGGGATATTCACAGCTCCTGTAATGCGCTCTTGGTCAAAAGCATGGCGATCGCGCACATCGATAATCGTCAAAGCGGGCTCTCCCCAATTGAGGCGGTTACTTAGATCAGACGCACTCGCGCATGAGGTCAACTCAGGAGGGGTAGACAGCGGAGCAGTGAGGGATTTCTTAACAGATTGGACGGTATCTTGGAGAGTGCTCTGGATATCTTCCATGGAAAAACCTTTAGACTTACGACGTTGTCTTAACCTTACTTAATATTTCAGGCGACGTTATCTGTCAAAAGTAATGGGATGAGCGAGGGCACGATCCATTCGCCCAGGTTAGGCTACTTGTCGCTGGATCAGTTGGGCAAACAATCCGGGCTGACGAGCTAATTCATCAAATGAGCCGACTTGCACCACCCGTCCTGATTCGAGAACGTAAATGCGATCGGCATTGCGAATCGTACTTAACCGATGGGCAATCACAACGCGGGTAACATTGAGGTGATTGAGGCTCTGGCTGACAATGGCTTGCGTGCGGTTGTCTAGGGCACTGGTGGCTTCATCGAGTAGCAAAATTCGAGGCTTGAGTGCCAGAGCGCGCGCGATAATGAGCCGTTGCCGCTGACCGCCAGAAAGGTTGCCGCCGCCTTCGCTAATCAGCGTATGCATCTGCATTGGCATGGTTCGCACGTCATCGGCCAGTCCTGACATTTCGGCGGCAGTCCAAGCATCATCTAAGGTGATGAGTGCCCCACTTGAAATATTTTCAAAAATGGTGCCTGCGCTAATCCGTCCATTTTGGAGGACGACGCCCAGTTGTCGGCGCACTGCCGACACATCTAACCCCGCAAGGTCTTGCCCGTCGTAATAAACCGTCCCAGAATGAGGGGTCTCAAAGCCCAGCAGCAGCCGCATAATCGTTGATTTCCCCGAACCGGATGGCCCAACCAGCGCAATGAATTCCCCTGGTCGAGCTTGAATCGTCACATCATCTAAAATGAGCGGGCCATCGGCTCGATAGCGGAAGGTGAGATGGTCAACAAGAATAGTGCCAGACAGTCGCCCTGGATCGGCTTTATTGGCATCGACTTCGGGCTGTGCTTCTAGAATGGGCTTTGACCGCTGCCAGAGAGGAACAATGTCTAGCACGTCGATCAGCGTAAAGCTGAGACTGGTTGCCCCTCCAATGAAGGTGCCATAAGCCACATTAAAGGCTAGGAAATCGCCTGCGGTGAGGCCGTTGCTTTCAACAACTTGCTCTGGGTTAATCAGAGTGCTCGCTAGCCAGAACAAGGCGATGCTGGTCAGCGTGGGCATGACGCTATTGAATACATTGGCCGCATCTTCGACCTGTTGGGTGCTCAAGGTGAGCTGGAGCTGTTGCGTATATTTCTGCCCCCAGTGGGCAAAAGCGCGCTCTTCAGCCCCGGCCATGCGGAGCTTCGGCACCCCATTAATCAGCTGGACAAGCAGGCCATAAATTTCGCCTTCTAGCTCGATCAGGGGGCGATGCTTGCGAATTAGCACTGCGCCTGAGGCCGTGGTAAACACAATCACAATTGCGGCCACAGCCAGCGCGAGTACAGCAAGACGGACACTGTAATAGAACAGCAGGCCCAGATTAAGCAGGGCAAATGTGCCCGTAAAGATGGTTTGCAACGCCGTGCCACTGAGTTGGCGGCGAATGGCAGTGATGCCCGATACTCGAGAGCTGAGGTCACCAATCGAATATTGCCGGAAAAATGAGGTTCGCAGTTTTAAGAGGCGATCCCAAACGGCAGCTTGCAGCGAGGCATCGGATAGGGTTTCGATGCGCATGGAGGCGATCGCCTGCGAGAGCTGAAAACACGCCCCACCAAACGCCGCTGCTAATAGCCCGATCCCAATCTGGACAATTAATGCTGAGTTGCCATAGGGAATGGCCTGATCGATCAAAACCGCAGTTGCCTGAGGCACCAGCATACTCAGCAGCGTGGCCGCCACTCCCATCAACACCAGCATGCCCACATCTCGCATCCGCCCTTGTAAGGCAAACTGCACCAGTGATAGGGCACTGAGAGCCTGATCAGGAAGCGGACGGTAAAACATGTAGGCAACCGGATCAATTGTGGCAGCGATCGCCTCATTGACCGTCACCCGCCGAGGCTGGGGGCGCTGTCCGGGTTCGGGAAAGCCAACAAGACCCGCAGCAATGGGGTCTAGTAATTCATAATGGCCGCTGCCGATGGGCAACAGGGCGACGGGGTGCCGATCCATCCGGGTATATCCCAAAATGGGGCCACCGTCTTTTTGCCACCAGTTGCCGCGTAGCAGCACCTGTCGCAGTCGCAGTCTAGAAGCGCGGGCGATCGCCTCTAGAGGTTCTTTCACCTGCTTCAAATTCTCAGATCGCATGGGTGGCTGAATCGTAACCCCCAAAGCCTTCCCAACGGCACCCGCCGCAATCAGCAGCGGATCATCGTTGTAAAGGAAGCGATCGCTCTGCGGCTGCAGCACAGCCGCCAACTGTTGAATCGTCTGTTGAGTGACCTGCTGATTAAGTTCTTGACGCTCTTGAAACCGGCGTCGGGCAGCTTCGAGCTCGTTTGCTTCGATCTGTTCAATGCTGCCCAACAAATGGGCATGGAGCCGAGACAACCCGTTGAGCAAACTGGGGCGATCGCTAATTTCCGAGGTGCTGCGAGTACTGAGTTCAAGATAATCATCGGCCTCGATCCACATGCCTTGCCCCAGCGGAAAATATCCGCTCTCTGGCGTAATCGGCCTCTGTGCATCCCCCATCCACCAGGCTTTGCCATGGCGAATTTGCACCCACATGACTTGCCCCTCCGGCGGTTCGCAAACTTGCCCTTGCATCAGCGACAAATAGGACGTCTGTGGAATGACGCCATTGGTTTTGAGCTGGGGCAGCCCCGCAACATGGCCAAGCTGATGAATCCAGCTATCAATCTCTGCCCGCTGGCAGGTGAGGGAAGAACTGGGAGCAACGCGCCGATTAGATGGCGGTGGCAGATATGCATAGATCTGATTGGGGTCAGAGTCCGCTGCTGGCGTCAGGCCGCCAATTGGTGTGCTTTGGCGATCTGGGTCTTCAGAATCAGGCGCAAGGTCTGAAAGCTCTAAGATCTCGTCAATCGGGTGCGATCGCAGTTCAGCGGGTTCGAGGGCGATGGCAACCAGGCCAAATGGTTCTGGCTCAGACGCGGTTGCCAGCGATAGGCCAAATAGGGCGTCTCCCGGCTGGGCATTAAACAAATGACGACGGAGCCCCTCTGGTACACCACGCTTCAGCCGAATTGCAAACACCCCAACGAGTCCAGATTTAACAGTCCAGACAACATCGGGATAATCGAGTACGAGCGGGGTGTTGCCGTTAAGGTGCTTAACATCCATAGACTTGCTGGGGGTCTGATTGACGAGACGGTTTGCCTGAGAGTCTGTCGGCGCGATGGCTCGATTTTAGGTGAGGCTCTGGGCTCATTCCTTGGATTTGCCTTAAGATACGCTGATTTTGTCAGGGTTGCTGCCTGAATAAAATCATTTTCAATGTTGGCCTGATGATTTGCAATGCTGAGTTTGGGGTTGATGCAGCAGCGATCTAAGGTGCCATTCATGCAGGAACGCTACACTAGACCATAATTTTGAGATCAGTAGAGGCTTCTAAACCATGATCAAGGCGTATGCGGCTCACGAACCTGGCGGCAAATTAGAGCCATTTGAATATGACCCCGGCATCTTGGGAGACGATGATGTCGAAATCGATGTTGACTATTGTGGCATTTGTCACAGCGACCTAAGCATGTTGAAGAATGACTGGGGCATTACTCAATATCCCTTTGTGCCCGGTCATGAGGTTGTGGGCAAAGTGGCAGCGGTGGGCGATCGCGTCAAAACTCTAAGCGTCGGGCAGCGGGTGGGGCTGGGCTGGTTTTCACGGTCGTGCATGACCTGTGAATGGTGTATGTCAGGCGATCACAACCTGTGTTTGCAAGCAGAAGGGACAATTGTGGGCCGGCATGGTGGCTTTGCTGACAAAGTGCGCGCCCATCGTAGCTGGGTGCAGGTTTTGCCTGAAGGCGTCTCGCCCGAAACCGCAGGGCCGCTATTTTGTGGCGGTATCACCGTTTTCAACCCCATTGTGCAGTTGGGCATCCAGCCGACAGATCGCGTCGGGGTGATTGGCATTGGTGGCTTAGGCCACATGGCGCTGCGTTTTCTCCATGCTTGGGGATGTGATGTCACCGCCTTCTCAACCAGCCCCGACAAAGAAACCGAAGCCCGCGAGCTGGGCGCAAATCATTTCGTTAATTCTCGTGATGCCCAGGCTTTAGACGCTATCCAGAATTCGTTTGATGTCATTATCTCGACCGTTAACGTCGATCTCGATTGGGCAGCCTACATTGCCGCCCTACGCCCAAAAGGTCGGCTCCATCTGGTCGGGGTGATTCCGAGCCCGATTGCAAGTCAGATTTTTCCAATGATTATGGGGCAAAAATCGATCTCGGGCAGCCCGCTAGGCAGTCCGGCGACGGTAGGCCACATGATAGACTTTGCTGCCCGTCATGGAGTGGAACCCATTACCGAGCACTTTAGCTTTGATCAGGTTAACGAGGCGATCGCCCGACTAGAACATGGCAAACCCCGATATCGCATTGTCTTGAAGCATTGAGACATTCGCAGGGCAATTATAGATCCGGGTTGTCATCCATCGACGAACGGGGCAAATCATCGAGAGCGTGTCATCTTCTGGGGCGGTTTCTTCATCGCTCTGTCCACAGAGCTACTCCGTACTGACACGCCCTCTAGTGTATGGTTGAGGCTCAATTACCAGTTGGGCATCCACCGTCGTCAGCAGGGGGCAGGGCTTGATCATCGCACCATCGCTCGATTCGATCGCATCGTTGCTCAGTCAGGCTTGGGTCTAATCTGCCGATCGATGAGCGAGACTCGACGCCCCTACGCTGGTTGTGACTTCGATCGTCTCATTGAGACATAATGCTTGGGTGAAACTCGATGCAGCATAAGCTGTTGTTGAAACACGCGTGCGATTGATAAGCAACGCTTGGGTGAAACTCGATGCAGCATAAGCTGTTATTGAAACATGCGTGCGATTGATAAGTAACGCTTGAGTAAAACTCGATGCGGCATAAGCTGTTGTTGAAACGCGCCTGCTATTCCTCGATTCAAGTGGGCGGTTCATTAATGCAGCTGCTAAGGCATCAGGCTGGGGACACGATCCGCAACGTGCGAACGTGATCGATGTTGCCAATGCCCTTCGTTCATGTCAAAACCTGATCTGGCTGTTTGATCTGACCGCTGTTGCAAATTATTGGGCGCTGCCCACAGCGTCAGCGATCGCCACCATCCCGTGATCCTGTAGTTTTTGATTTAAACCTTCTAGAATGCGGCGCACCATCCACGGGCCTTGATAGACCCACCCCGTATAAACCTGAATCAGACTGGCCCCCGCTGTGATTTTTTCCCAGGCATCATCAGCAGTAAAGATGCCGCCCACGCCGATGATTGGCAGGCTGCCCTGGGTCTTCTGATAGATAAAGCGAATCACCTCCGTTGATCGGGCTTTCAGGGGTGCGCCGCTGATACCACCCGTTTCCGCTTGAATGGATGTCCCAGTCGCTCGCAGAGTTTGAGTTGTCAGCCCCTCGCGGCTAATGGTCGTATTCGTGGCAATAATGCCCGCTAGCTGGTGCGATCGCGCCAGATCGACAATCGTGGCGATCGCATCCCAGTCTAGATCAGGCGCAATCTTGATCAGCAGTGGTTTTTGATCCTGGTTTTCCTGCTGGAGAGCGCTTAAGATAGGCTCAAGCTGTGCAGCCGCCTGGAGCGATCGCAACCCTGGAGTATTGGGTGATGAAACATTTACAACGAAATAATCGCCTAGATCTTTAAGCGTGCAGAAGCTGGCAACATAATCTTCAGCCGCTTGCTCAAGCGGTGTTACCTTAGATTTACCCAAGTTAATCCCAAGGGGAATCGGGCGACGCAGATTGCTTGCAGTCATCTGGAGCTGCTCGGCCATTGCTTGGGCTCCGCGATTGTTAAATCCCATGCGATTGAGGGCGGCTCGATCAGCAGGTAGTCGAAACAAGCGAGGACGAGGATTTCCAGGTTGAGAATGTTGCGTTACAGTTCCTAACTCAGCAAAACCAAACCCCAATGCAGACCAAACCCCTGAGGCCATGCCGTCCTTATCGAAGCCAGCAGCCAGCCCCACTGGGTTATCAAAGGGCAATCCCCAGAGCGTTTGTCGCAGACAATCCTGTTGCCAGCAGCAGGATCGCTCAAGCTGGTCATACAGAAGCCGAGCTGGGATGCGATGATGGTGATGACCTAGCCAGCTTAAAACCGCCAGCGTCTGCTGATGCACCCATTCTGGATCAGCAGCTAGCACAGAAAACAGCAGTGGACGTAGCCCCGTTTGATAAAAATCAACTGTCACAATTCAAATTCAATCCATGAATGTAATCGGCTTGCGGCTCAACGGGTTTAGTCTGCTCATGCGATCGCCCCAACGAGCCTCTACTCTGCCCAAGGTAACCTCTGCGATCGCTGCCACTCTGCATGGGGGCGTGCTTAGATGATAGCCAGTTCCCCCTGCCAGACTGCAAATCCCAAGTCGCTATCACCCATGATTGGGGAGATGTCATCTCTATCATCTCCGATAAAGATCCTCGGATCTCAGCCGATGTGTCAGGTGAATCGAGGTTGTGAGGCTCTTTCCTGTCATTTACTGAGCATGGACATCACCTGTCAAGCTGGAGAGCACCTACCGAGCATGGATAAATAGTTCACAGATCACAGTAGTCTTGTTCATTGATTCACAGTGTCCCGATATTTCATGATGGTTTTGAGTTTATCCGGTGAACCGCCCATCTAGGGTGAAAGTGGCTGAAATGAGTGTGCATAAAGATTCCCTAACCTATGAAAAACAGCTCGTCGCCCTCGGACGCGTGCTGCAAACCTTGCGTGAGGAGGACGATCTAGACACTCTGATTGGCAGCATCTTGTCATATCTCGAAACTGAGTTTGACTACACCACCCGCTGGATTGGGCTATACGATCGCATTGGACACGCGTTAACCAGCCAAGGGGGCGACCTCCCCGGCGGTGAGCTCAAATTTCTGCCGCAGCTGCTTAATCTAAAACCGGGAGATTTGCTAGAGCAGGTTGTGATCCAGCAGCGCCCGTTGGGGGTGCCCGATTTGCGCGAAGAACCTAGAGCTGGAGAATGGCGGAAAATTGCCCAAAAGCTCAATATCCAGGGCACGATTATTTTCCCTATTCGCCACAAAGATCGATGTCTGGGCATTGTGCTCCTAGGCACAGAACTCTGGGGCGTTTCGCCTCAATCCGATGAAAAAGCTCGACTGTCAATGCTGCTAGGAGAATTAGCCGTTGCACTCTATCGCAATGATGCCGATCGCCAACGCTCAGAAACCAAGCAGCCGGCGCAGCCGCTGTTGCATCTATTGTCTCAGTTGCGATCGCTCCCTACCCTAGAACAACACCTGACGGCGATCGCCACCGAAACGCACCAATTTATTAAGCCCGATCGCACCAACATTTACTGGTTTGAGCCAACGCGCCATTACTTTTGGCACCGAATTAGTCAGCCGCTGGCCCGCACTGACGCTCGCAGCAGTGCCCCTTCACCGCCAGAAATTATGGTGCAAGATGTGAACAGTTTTTATCAATCTCTCACAGCCGATCAGCTGGTGGTGGTGGGAGAAGCAAATAGCTCCCTGAAAACAGGCATGATGGGGCGGCTGATGACCTTGCTGCACGCTCAGTCTTTGTTGGCTGCGCCCATTTTGTTCCGAGATGAGCTGCTGGGTTTTTTATCAGTTGAAGGGGATACAGGCCGCGTGTGGTCAGCCGAAGAAAAAGAATATGTCAAAGGTGCAGCTCAGCTCCTAGCCCTGATTGCCCCCACCGAAGACCACGAAGCCAGCCTGGAGCAAGTTAAGCTCGATCAGTCGTTGATGTCAGAAATTGCCACCGCAATTTACAGTGATGATGACTGGTCAAAGACACTAGAGACCTGTGGTGAACAACTTCGCCAGCGATTGAATGCTGAGCGGTTTTTGGTCTTGACCTATGACCCCAGTCACAACAATTTTGCCATTTGCCACCAGAGTCAGGCTCCCAATCGCCGCATGCTCAATCGCCCCCTCAAGCGATTGAATGATGTGGATCATCTCATGCTAGAGCGCAGCACCGACGCTATTGGGGTGGAAAATCTCAATGATGACCTCAAGCTGATGGCATGGCGTGAAGAATTTCTAGAGTTGCAGGTGCGATCGCTTCTCGTTTGTAGTACTGCCATCGGCAAGCCTATTGAGGGGTTAATTATCATTGGCCACGAAATTCCACGCACCTGGACACGCACTGAACGCGACATTGTCCGGGCGGCCAGCCAGCAGATCGGCCTGATTTTGCATCAGTGGCAGCTACAAAGCGAACTCAAACAGCAGCAGCGACTCTATCAGGCCATCCAGTGGGGGCTGACGGCGATGCAGCAGACGCATCAGCTAGATCAGCTTGAGCAAGCTTCCATGCAGCATATTTCAGGCTTGTTAGAGGCTCCTCTGGCCGCTCTCATCACCTGGCAACCCGGTCGAAAAATCGCTCGCATTGCGGCTGCCGCGATTAGCAGTAGCCAGTTTGCGGTGTCTTCGGATGTCACCATTTCAACCCATTCTGATACGCTGGTGCAGTGGGCACTTCAAACCGACGGCCTGTTTACAATTAACGCCGACCACCTCACCCCCGAAACTCGAAAGTGGCTCAGCGGCTCTGGCATGGGTCAAATCCTGGCGATCGCTCTCAGAACGGCTCCCGAACATGAACCCACCGGGATTTTGCTCGTTGCAGATGCGCTTAATCGGGTGTGGTCTGACCGTCAGCTCAACGTCTTGGGGATGCTGACTAGCCAATTGGCGTGGTCTCGCCGCTATCTCTTGCTCACAGAATCACTCACAGCCCAGCGAGAAACTCTGGAGCGACTGAACTGGTATAAACACCGTCGCATTGAAGAATTCTATCGGTCGCTGGGGGCTGAAGTCCGCCGTCTAAATGAACTCAGCCACCAAAAAGATGCACTAGCCAGCATGCGCTATCATCAGATTCTGCGGCAGTTGGGCAATATGTTGACGACTGCTGCGCCAGTCTTAAAGCATGAATCTTGGCAGTTGCACAATGAGTATGAAACGACACCATTGGTGAGCTTGCTCAAGCGCTCAATCGAGCGCGTCGAAGCGCTGATCAAACAGCGGCAGCTCTGGTCACAAGTGCATAATGATACCAATCTCAATATTGGGGGCGATATTCCTAAAATTGAGTTTGTGATTTATGAGCTACTGTCTGCAGCCTGTCGGCGATCGCCCCCCAATGGTCGCCTAGACATCTGGTGTCGTCCCATTGATTTTCACTGGCTCGAGCTATCGATTACCGACAATGGGGTGGTCGATCAGCGGCTGCTCGAAGAACTACACACAGGGCGCTCTGAAGATCTGTTGGCACCTTCAACCTTAGATCGCCCACCCGGACTGCACTTGGCCATTTGTCAATCATTAATGCAGCAAATTGGGGGCGAGTTTAATCTGTACCGTCTGGAAGACGGACGCACCCTCAGCCGTCTGATTGTGTCAATTGCAACAGGTGTTCCGGCTCCACCGCTGACAAAAACCCCCATCCATCCTCAAAACTTTGGATAGACGCCAACTTGATTGGGGCGATCGCCCCTCAAGCAGAGGCGATCGGGCAGCGTTAGGTCAGATATTTATCTAAAGCAGTGCTATATTCCTCATACTTTTTTGCGCCAACGAGTGTTTCGGCGACAGTCCCCTGGCTAAAAATCATTACAGCGGGAATGCTGCGAATGCTATATCGTTTAGCAACGTCTTGATTAGAATCAAGGTCTAATTTAAAGACTTTAGCGCGATCGCCATAGTCATCAGCGAGCTGATCAATCAAGGGGGCGACCAGTTTGCAAGGGCCGCACCAAGCTGCCGTGCAATCGACCACAAATAACGGTTCTGCACTCAGAAGGGCATCAAATTCGGCTGCGTTTTCAATGTAAGCTGCGGGCATAACGATGTCTCATTAAACGTTCATTCTCTCATGGCGATCGCCTCACAGGTATGCAACTTGGATGCAACTTGGATGCAACTTAGATGCACGTTACTATACTTCGCCTCTGCAACCGTCAAGAGATGATGTTAGAACCAACCGTAAATCATGGAGATACGCTCATGTCTGAGATCGAAAAAAATCATCTCCCAGATGCAGATCTCAAAAAGAAACACAAGAAAAAGTCAAAGAAACAGCAGAAAGCAAAACACCAAGACGCAGAACGAGCAGTCTTACACTACATCTCTGAATCAGAAGGCAGCTCTAAACTATCGAGCAAATTTTATGAAAAGGAACTCGCTCGGCTACAAGTTGAGCTGGTGAAAATGCAATATTGGGTCAAGCATACCGGAACTCGCATTGTCATTGTATTTGAAGGACGGGATGCAGCAGGAAAGGGCGGCACTATCAAACGCATTACCGAACCCCTCAATCCTCGGGGATGTCGAGTCGTGGCATTAGGCACTCCGAGCGATCGCGAAAAGACTGAATGGTATTTTCAGCGCTATGTCGCCCATCTGCCCGCAGCTGGCGAAATTGTCTGTTTTGATCGCAGTTGGTATAACCGAGCAGGCGTAGAGCATGTGATGGGGTTTTGCACCGATGCTCAGTATGAGGAATTTTTGCAAACATGCCCCGAATTTGAGCGCATGTTGGTCAGATCTGGCATCATCCTACTGAAGTATTGGTTTTCCGTCAGTGATGACGAGCAAGAGCGCCGCTTTCAGTCTCGCACCACCGATCCGGCTCGTCGTTGGAAACTCAGCCCCATGGATCTAGAATCCCGCGATCGCTGGTTAGAGTATTCTCAAGCGAAAGACATCATGTTTGCCCATACCAATATTCCCGAAGCACCCTGGTTTACAGTGGAAGCCGATGATAAAAAACGGGCTCGCCTCAACTGCATCAGCCATTTTCTCAGCAAGATTCCCTATGTAGATATGACTCCCGAACCTCTGGAGTTGCCCCCCCGCAAGATCGCTCCGCATAACTACGTGCGCCCCCCACGCAATGAGCAATTCTTTGTGCCTCAAATTTATTAGCACCGGGCATAACAGCCCGATCGATCGACTCAAGGATGCAGGTTAGAGAGTTTTCTGGAGGGCGAGTTAGAACTACTCAGAGCTTAGAGCTACCGTGGACACAACTGCTACAGCTCCGAACAATGCTGCATTCGCCTCTTCTCAATGGCTACTGGGGCTCAGCCTCCCCGCTTGGGGGACTGTCTCCCAAACCCCAATTGAGAGATGGTTGCGTCTCCCAAACCCCCTCCAAACGAAAGGGCTGACTGGCGCTTTGAGTCTGGGGTAAACGCCGTAAAGTGGAGTCATTCCATCTGTCATCATGAGAGCGCTATGTGTCGGTGTTGTCTCAGAGGTTTCGTCGCCTCCATCTTAAATGCCTCACCCCAGCCTCTTTGGGGGAGAGCACGGGAGAATTAGGTTCCCGCGATGCGGAAGAGCGGGAGGAAATCCCCGGAGAGCAGAGTTGGCCATCGCCAGAGATGTATATACACAGTAGGGGCTTAGAGAGGGAAACTCACGATCATGTCAGGAGAACTCGACCTTAACCGGGGAGGACTCGGCATCAGGGTTGGGATACCCTCTATCGAGTTATGGGGAGTCACGATCGGCCCATGAGGACTCA
>CAZCXK010000052.1:0-36305 GCA_964502605.1 uncultured bacterium | reverse complement strand
CCAACTGGGAGTAGCAGATCGTTCAATCGCGGTTTGATAAAGGGCGATCGCCTGATCCAAGTTCCCCTGTGATTGCATCACCTGTGCAAGCTGACGATAGGCCGGTGCATAGCTAGCATCCAGACGCAAGGCGCGACGATAGCAGGCCAATGCATGATTGATCTGACCCAGCTTCAGAAACGAATTGCCCATCCTCACATGGCCATCAGCCGTTGACTTCTGGGGCTCCAGAGCCAGCGCATGATACCAATAGAGCAAGGCCCGATCGCGCTGGCCTTGATACACAGCAATAGACCCCAACTTCCAGTAAGCGTCGGCCACGTTGGGATTGAGCTTCAGGACTTTCTCATAGGCGGCGATCGCCGCCTGCCAATGGCCTTGCAAGATATAAACGCGACCCACTCCAGAGTAGATCTGCACCCGATCAGGCTCAGATGCAGAGGCTTGAGTATGCCAGATCATCGCCTCCTCAAACCGTCCCATGCCCTGCAACATATTGCCCAACCGCTGACAAGCCGAAACAAACGCCATCGGTTGAAAGGACGGGTGCAGCGCCTGCTCACAGGCGGTAATTGCATTGGTTAGCGCGTGGGGATACATGATGACGTTAGACCCAGTTCTTCTAGCACGGCTTGCAGAGGCTGTTGGGAGATGACAATGTCCTCTGTGAGGGGGTTTTGATACATGACCTGCCGCAGTGGCACACAGGCTAGGACGTCACCATGAATGACATAGTGGGTTAAGCCCAGTTGCTGACTCATGCGCCAATAATCGGCACGAATATAATGGGGAGAAGTCAGTTCAACAATTTGAGTTCCAGGCTGACAGAAAACAATGTTGGTCAATCCGGCTCCGTGGGGTGCCACAATTACCTTAGCTTGGGCAAAGAGTGCCACCTGCTCAGCCAGCGGCAGTGTTTCTAATTCCACCCTGACAAAGCCGCAGGGATGCAGGATTGCCATCACCTGGTCTTCATTGAGAACATGTCGATAGCGGGCGCGGTTGCGGCTGATGTAGATCCGTTGAGAATGGGTTGAGGGTGGGCTGGAGACTTGAAGCAACGATGGTAGAAAAGTCTGGCGCAAAAATGTAATGGTATCAGCAGACACCCAGTCGAGATATCCCGGAAACGAAGGCACAACTAGCTCAGCAGCCTGAATATAGGAGTGGCGATCGCTCACTACAATTTTTTCTGGCGGAATGCCAAACACCTCCAGTGTTTCACGCTGAAATGGACGGCTGATATTATTAACGACAAAGTGGTCAATCTCAGTCAAGTCCATTTTGCTGCGCTGCAACAAACTCAGTCGCGGCAGCACATCCACCATCCAGTGATAGTAGACATGCCCCGAAAGCCCAGACAAAACTGCGACTCGACCTTCAATGCGTTCGAGCGGGGGGAGATCAGACAGCCGCAAGAGCCGGTGTTGAGTCGGGTCATGGCGATCGCACCCCGGCAAATACCACGGGTAGTCCCGCGAGAGATCGGCTAGCAGCGCCCCATCGGGGGTCAAAATGGCCATGCTATTGCAAATCATCCAAGAATTCTGTTGGGGCGCAATCCAGGCTCGCCCCTCTGGAATCGTTACAACGAAGGTGGGCATGGGCTCAACAGCCACAGGCATTGTGGCCGTGCAGCGATAGACCCCTGGGCGACACTGAATCGGCTCAAATCTGCTTTTGAGGCGAGCAATACACACCTGACAGGTAACCCCCCCACAGGCTTGATCTCGAATCCCCTGCGGCAGATGATCGAGCGGGTATTCGACGACGGGGTGCTGGGGCTGAGCCTCACATCCGGCATTGGTCGCAGCGCCCAAACCAGACACCTCTGCTATCTCTAGCGGGTGATCGATCTGCCACATCACATTCACGTAGCAGACATCTGGAAGCTTGGTGGTGGTGGCCCAAGCGTGAGTAGACCGATAGAGCCGTTGAGGCAGTTGATCACCGCGTGCCGCCTGAACATAATGTGGGACATGCAGCACAGTAGCGGAGCGGGTATCAGCAGCACCGGATAAGGCCGCTCGATAATAGTGAATAGCCTGATGCGGTCGGTGTTGGCGCTCCAGGATGTGGCCGATGCGATGCAAGACACCCGGTGAAGAGGGGTGCTGAGCCCGCGCCAGATGATAGACCATCAAAGCCGCCTCAAATCGGTGCTGGTGGGCAAAGCAATCTCCTAATTTAAGCGCTAGGTCAGCATGGGTCGGCTGCAGGCGCAATGCCCGTCGAAAATACAGCTCGGCCTGCTCAATACCGCCGTAGTTCATTAGCAAATCACCCAACTGATGATAGGTTTGAGCCAGATAGGAGACGGTGCCAGCCGATGAGGCATCGTGTTGCAATGCCATCAGAAACTGGACACATGACCGTTTCACCTGATCGAGCTCATCGTCAACCGGCTGTTGGGCTGCTTGGCTGCAATAGGCTGTTATCCATGCGGAGTGGGGGGCGATCGCCTGTTTCCAGCAGGTGAGCGCTGCGGCTACCTGCCCCTGATCCCATAAGATTTGCCCCCAACGGCTATAGGCAATTGCCTGTTCGGGGTCAAGGTTCACAACTCGTTCAAAACAGGCGATCGCCTCCTGCATCTGGTTTTGCTCTTGCCAGAGACAGCCTAAATTGAAGTGAGCAATCACCAAGTCAGGCTGAAGGCAAATGGCCTGCTGATAGGCCGCGATCGCCTCCTCAAGTTGGCCGTTAATTTGATAAGCCCGACCTAAATTATTGTAGAGAGCTGCCTGTTGCACCGGCTGGGCGATCGCCCCCTGCAAGGTTTGAATCGCAGCCTCAACCTCACCCTGTTTCAGCAAAGCACAGCCTAAATTGCTATGAGCATTGAGGTGAGAAGGCATGAGGGCGATCGCCTGACGATAGCAGTTTACCGCCTGCTGCAGTTGCTGCTGTTGGTCATACACCAACCCCAGCTGAAAATGAAAGATAGCTCGATCAGGAGCACGGGCGATCGCCTGCTGATAACATGTCAGAGCATCTCCCCAGCGACCTTGATCATGATGGCCTAAACCAGCCTGATAAGCGCGCTCAGCCGCATCATTACAGACTACACGAGGCGATGAGAGAGACGATACAGATAGCACAATGATGGACCAATTGGCGTTAAAAGAATTCGAAGTTGTCGTCTGTAATCGTTAGATTTCGGCTCACTTGTGCAAACGGAGTGCCGTTGACCGACAGCAAACCCGTCTCTGGGTCGTAAACGATATCTGCATTGTTGCCAATGCCGCCAATGCGGATGACATCCTCACTGGGGTTAAAATCCTGGATCTCGTCAACGGGGCCAATCTGAGGATTGTTTTGGCTGCCAAAAAACTCAAAGACAAAGGTATCTTCACCACTACCGCCAATCAGGGTGTCAGCACCTCTGCCGCCAATGATGGTGTCATCGCCTGCACCACCGCGAATCGTATCAGCTCCAGGGCCACCATCCAGCAGATCATCACCGCCCCCGCCGCGAATATCGTCTGCCAGTGCGCCACCCCGGATCACATCATCGCCGCCACCACCAAAAATCGTATCGGCTCCAGGGCCACCGCGAATATCGTCGGCACCCCCACCCCCCCGCAACTCATCAGCCCCAGGGCCTCCGACTAGCAGATCATCGCCACCCCCGCCGCGAATGTCGTCAGCACCACCGCCACCTCGAATGGTGTCATTGCCCGCGTTGCCGCGCAGATCGTCTGCCCCTTCAGCCCCGACAATTAAATCGTCGCCTCGGTTGCCTCGGATCAGGTCAGCTCCGCCCCCACCGCGCAAATCATCATCCCCCTCATCGCCGCGAATGACATCGTCTCCGTCACCCCCATTGATGAAGTCGTCGCCTAACCCACCAAATAAAACATCATCTCCACCCAAGCCAAAAATCAGATCTGCCCCATCGACTCCATCAATTGCATCTTCCAGCGCACCTCCGACTATAGTGTCATTGGCCAGTGTTCCATTGAGGCGGTTGGCTTGGTTGCTAAACCCTTGGATAATTAGCCCACCATCTGAGTTGGGAGTTTCACTCGCAGGAGTTGTTGGATCAAGAACTCGTGACATGTCACCTTACGGTAGAAGAACCTAGCGCGTAACCGAACTCACACGAAGACATTCAATAATGTTCTAAACCGTTTCGATCAAGCTCAAACACATCTGTTTGCAGGGCACCCTCAATCGCATCCAATCCTAGTAGAGAGCGCCAATAAAAGCAACCGGTCTAAAAGAATATTATGTTGATGCGAGATATTTATTCACGTCATGATTGCGTCTGATTGCGTCTATATAGCACCCATCATCTGCGTGGACGATTTGGCCTCCCGACAGGTTCCGTTCATTCTGACGGCAACTCGAACCATTCCTACAAAGTTAAGAAAGTTAACACTGACAGTACGGCTTTCCCTATTAATTCTCACTCAAGTTAGATGTAAGAATGTCAATAGTGCGTTACCCTTGATTCAGTAATTGAAGAGTTCAATGCATCGAGCAAATGCCTTGAGAATCGGTTAGCCATTATCTAACCATTAATTGCTCAATTACTAAAGTCGCTGATTGTAGATCAGTTGAAGATCAGTTAAAGATCAACTAAACACTAAACACTACTAAATCGGGAGGAAAGTCTTATCGCTAAGAAGCAGCCTATCAACCACCAAATTCGTTCTCCTCAAGTCTTGCTAATTGACCATGAGAATACCAATCATGGTTTGGTTGATACTCGTGATGCATTGCAGCTTGCAAAGAATGCTGGGCTTGATTTGGTGATCGTCTCTGAACGAGAAGATTCTCCAGTTGCGAAAATCTTGGACTACGGTAAGCATCAATATCAGCAGAAAAAGCGGCAGCGCCAAACGTCTAAACCCACCGTTAAAGAAGTCAAGCTGCGCCCCAATGTTGATGATAATGACTATGGCATTCGCATTAAGCGGGCGATACAGTGGCTTGACAAGGGAGATTCCGTTAAGTTTCAGGTTCGCTTAAGAGGTCGTGAGCATCAGCACCGCGATCGCGCTACTGAGCTGTTAGATCGCATTGCATTGGATCTAGCTGACTCTGGAAAGGTTCAATCGATGGATAAGCGATCGCTGATTGTGCAGTTAGCTCCAGGCTAATAATTCATCTGATTCATCCAACGCTTCTAAATGGATGATTGAGTAGATAATTGACTAATAATAGAAACCGGAGAAACCTCTCCGGTTTTTTGTGGTTCGAGTGATTTGTCTGATTTAGCTCAGCCATCGCGCTGCCCATCGCGTTAGTACCAGAAAGAGCTTTTCGACGTAGCCCAGAGAATTTGGCCTTGAGATGCGTAATGTCAGGGATCTTTAACTCGGATTAGAGGCTGTGAGCGCAACTCGACGCGCATCTTGGCAGATGAATCTAGTCACCGTCGATGATTGCGGCGCTCTCACTTATAGCAAATGAGGTCTCATTTGCAGCAATTGCACCCTCGCTCACAGCAAATGAGGTCTCATTTACAGAAACTGAGGTCTCATCTATAGCAAATGAGGTCTCATTTGCAGCAATTGCACCCTCGCTCATAGCAAATGAGGTCTCATTTACAGAAACTGAGGTCTCATTTGCAGAAACTGGAGTCTCATTTATAGCAAATGAGGTTGCAAATCTAGCAACTGGAGCCTCAAATTTAAAGGGGCGGATGCCCAAACACTACAATTTTCTCGTTTTGCAAGGGCCATTTCAGACAATTCATACACGAGCGCCAACTATGCGCAGAGGGGGAACGGCCTTAATTGAGGTTCTCGCATCATATAACCCACACCGCGCACGGTATGAATCAGTCGCTCTTGGTGATATTCTTCAAGCTTGCGGCGCAAATAGCGAATATAGACCTCGATAATATTGGAGTTGCCAATGTATTCATATTGCCAAACCTGCTCCAAAATTTGATCCCGCGTGATCACGCGCTGAGGGTTACGCATCAAATATTCCAACAAATCAAACTCTTTTGCAGTCAGGTCAATCGGGTAGTTGCCGCGATAGACTTCTCGTGTATCAGGATCGAGGACGAGATCGCCCAAACGCAAGATGTTTGTGGTCTGTTGCCGCCGAATGCGCCGCAGCAGCGCCCGCACTCGTGCCGACAATTCTTCTAAGCTGATGGGTTTAACCACATAATCATCAGCTCCAGCATCCAACCCAGTAACGCGATCGCTCACAGCATCTCGCTCATTCAGCAGCATGATCGGCACACGATTGCCCCCGACGCGCAAGCGCTGACAAACTTCCAGCCCTGATACATCGGTCAAATCCCAGTTGAGCAGCAGCAGATCAGGATTAGAGTTTCGCACTGTTCGCAGCCCTAAAGATCCGCTGTCTGTGGTCTTGACACAGTAGTTGTTGTCTTCAAGAAACTGCCCGACTTCCGTTGCAAAGTGTAGATTATTGTCAACCAATAAAATTCGTGCGTTCATAGGTTAGGTAATGTAGCGTGAAGGTTAACAGCAGCGTCATTAAACCAAGGAGTGGCACGATATAGAGCGAGATTTCCCCATCAGCCGATCGCTCAGCTAACAGAAACCCGAATCTAGCTCAGTAGCAACATTTAGCCTATAGGCTAGGGCGCATAAGTTTCGCCTCCCAATCAAAATAAGCCGACACTAACGTAAGCGTAAGATTAAGCACAAAACTAGAAGTGTTAAAGGGCGCTATGATCGCTCATCAATCCATCGTTGAATGCAGGTAATATTAGCCTGTAGCTCCGATCGAAATTGGTTGAGGGCGTGGAGCTTGTCGTCTGTTTCTTGCAGATGAAAATGAAGAATTTCTAACACCTTGCGCTTGCTCTTCAGCCCGGTCGGGTCTTCACAATATAACGGGATCACCATCGCAATTTCATCCAGACTTAAACCGAGATCCTTGAGCGCCTGAATCTTTTGCAAGCGAACTAGCTCGACCTCAGAATAATAGCGAAACCCACTCCCTTCTCGTTCGCATGGATTGAGCAGCCCTAGGCTCTCATAATAGCGAACTGTCCGAGGAGTAATTCCACCTCGTTCAGCAAATTCTCCAATTCGCATTCGTTCAATCACATTTAAGGTTTTACCATGACTCTGACGTTGACGTCAACTTTGAATCTCCGGATTCGGGCCTCGTTGATTTGAAAAAACAGTCAGAACTGAGTCTTTGGTGAAATCGTATGCTGAAAAACGTCATGCAGGCTGGGCTGGTCGCAACCTCTATGGGATTGGGTGTCGGAGTCGCTCAATCTGCAAATGCCGCTGGGATAATAGTTCCAGAACTAAACTCCACCACTCAAACTGCCATATGTTTGAATCAATGGAATGAGGCTCTGAGAGCAATTAATCCAGCGATCGCCAACCCCACGATTTCGCCTGACTATCGCGCTGAGCTGATCACCTTTCGTCGCCATATACAAAACTGGCGAGCTATATCGGCAACGATCTCTGATTTGCCCGGTTGTGAGCGCTACTCAGGGGCGATCGCCATCCCAATTGAATATCCGTCTGCACCCTTAAATTTTGCAGCAGCAGCACAGTCTGTGGCCATTATGAATTCTCTGCCCAGTGGGTACATTGGCTATGACGGCCTTGCTGGGGCAGGGTTGAGCACCCAAGATTGTTGGATGATTGACCCACAAGGTCGCAGAATTGATCTATCATCCATGTGTCGAGGCGGCATTCCGACCTCTACAATCTCGTTTTATTAAGTGAATAGAGATCGCATGGTAAACTCCCAAGCATCAGATGATGACTCAGGGGTATATGGTTTTGCTGCAGATGGTTCAAGCTCATATCTCTCTTGAGTTTCACTTAGAATGAAAGTAATAATTTACCTAGGACATTTTGCCTTATGCCTGTAGAAGCCGTTGGCAACCCGCCTCCCGAGGCTGACCAGTTGCGTGTTGAAATCGAAAAGCAATTACCAGCCATTATTGACAGCTTTAGCACCGTTCTAAAAGAGCAGTTTGGCTTTGAAGGCGTCCGTGTGGGCGGTTTCACGCTCGTTCCTGTCGAAGAAACCAGTACGAACAGCATTTCATGTGACAATGAACGTTGTTCTATTGATTGAGGCTGATGGCCAGTGTTTGAGGATAGTTGAGACAGTGCCGTTCAAGGATTGGAGAGCCTAGGAGTTGATGGTTAAGGTGCGACCTGCTCGCCTACCATCCTCCTATCAATACCTTCCTCTTGGGTAAGTCTGCTCCAATTAAAGCGTTGTCTTGCGCCGTTCAACTGGCCTCTTTCACAGTTGGAGACGAAGAGTCGATTATGAATTTTTTTACCAGTTTGGTCTGAGCAAAAACTGCCAACTGAGTGCATCCCAGTTTTGCAAGTTTGCCCTCATCCCCCAGCCCCTCATCCCCCAGCCCCTTCTCCCCAAAATGGCGAAAGGGAGGCGGATTCAAAGTTCCTTCCTCACTCTGGGAGAAGGATTTAATGTGAGGGCTACAAAAGTGGGATACCCCCTGTCAACTTCTGATTCGTTGGCAAGAAGAGCGGTGAGATTGTTTACAATTAAGCCAATTTATAGACTAGACGAACGACGTGCTTTTTATTCTAGATTATGACTGCAAAAGGCCAAATTGAACTCAAGGTCAAGTTTAATGGCGTTCCAATGGCTAGCCCAGATTCTCGTGGCTTCACTAAAATTGAAGTACTTTGCGACAACTATATTGTCTGTGCCAATGTTAAAACCAAGACATTCGAGCGGTTTTTGATCAATGCTCGCCTATTTGATGACTGGGAAGGGGCGCTACTAGGCACGCTGCACCACATCCAAGGTCATCAACTAATTTTGTCAGGTGCTGGAGTTCAATGCTATGAGAAGAAGCCTCAGGCAGTTGATTCTTAGGATTACCCCCCCCTTCTCAGGCCATTCAGCCGTCAATATAGATAATGATGGTAGGTTTTAGATCATAATCTAGATTGGTTTTATCTTGACCCGGATAGCTATCTCAACCTGCTGTCTGACGCCGGATGGCATTCATAAAAGCCGGGGTGTTCCAGGAGGGTGATTAGCGATTAATGATACGTTGGCAGGAAACTTGCAGCACGTATTGGCTGCGAGGAAAGCGGAAAGAGGAAAGGCGATCGCCCCACCATAGAGTGCTTGTCAACACATGGGCAAACACGTCATACAATTAATGCGACTTGAGACAGAGCAAGAACTACCAATGCTGGGTGAAGAAGCAACTCTAGAGCCGCTTTTAAGGCGGCTGCGGCTCCGCAAAGTGCTCCCGTATATTCCTTGCAACTCTACGGTACTTGACATTGGCTGTGGCACCCAAGCCGCGTTCTTACGAGCGATATCTGGTCATATCAAGTATGGCATTGGCATTGATTTCAAAGTCGAAGCCCTGCAAACAGATACGATTAAAACCCTGCCACTCCGATTAGATGCAGAGCTGCCCTTTGCTCATGAGCACTTTGATGTGGTCACGATGCTAGCTGTGTTAGAGCATCTTGAATATAGTCAGCAAGTCTTACGTGAGATCCATAGAGTCTTGAAGCCTAACGGCATTTTAGTGCTGACGGTGCCGTCAATTTGGTCGAAGCCACTGCTCGAATTTTTGGCTTACCGACTTGGTGTGTTAGATGAAAAAGAAATCAGGGATCACAAGCATTACTTTACGCGCGATCGCCTGGAGAAGTTGCTGGTGCATGACGCCAGGTTTCGACAGTTTCGGCACCATTATTTTCAACTGGGGATGAACAATTTCTGCATAGTGGTGAAGTGAACCGAATTATTCTGTGCTGAGACGAGCGATCGCTCCTCCATCTACCACGATCGATTGTCCAGTTAAGAACGACGACCGGCTTGAGTCTGCCAGAAACAAAATCGTTTCTGCAATCTCACTGGGTTCACCCACACGCCCCATCACCGTTTTGCACCCCAAATCAGTCAGCAAGTCATTTACATTGGCACCACTCAGGTGACCGCGCTGTAACCCGTCTCGCAACATAGCGGTATTGACTGCACCCGGCAACACCGCATTGACGCGGATTCGATCGGGAGCAAACTCAATTGCCAGGGCACGAGTGAGAGCTAGGAGTGCTCCTTTGCTAGCGGCATAGGCCGCAATATTAGTAGAAGTAGCGATCGCATGCACCGAGCTGACATTGACAATGCTGCCCTGTCCCTGTTTAAGCAGCGGATGCAACCCTTGAGCCAACAAGAAAGCCGATCGCACATTCACTGCCATAATCTGATCCCACTCTGTTACCGCCATTTCAATCACAGGCTTGCAAATCTGAAGGGCAGCATTATTCACCAGGCTGTGCAGAGCTGAAAACTCCTGGGAAACCTGGGCGATCGCCTGTTGTACCGCAACAACATCGCCTAGATCCGCCTGGATATAGTCGTCTACCCCGTCTAGAGAGTCCACCCCTTTGCAATCGAGGCCTATCACCCTCCATCCGGCTTTTTGAAAGCATTGGGCCGTGGCATGACCGATGCCTCCAGCCACCCCCGTAATCGCAACAGTAGAACTCACGGCGTCTCCCCAGCCATCGCCCGTTCCAGGTCGCGCACAAGGTTGTCGATGGCGAGCTGATTCACGCGCAATACGGCTTCTCGTGTGTTGGAGCTATTGTGACTGCCGCAGATCACTTGGTCAAACTGGGTTAGAGGGTTCGCTGCTGCTAGGGGTTCTGTTTCAAACACCTCCAGAGCTGCTGCCCCCACCGTGCTGCTGTTGAGGGCCTCGACCAGAGCCGCTTCGTCAATCAGGGCACCTCGAGCTACGTTTACGATCCAAACGCCGTGTTTCATCTGGGCAAACGCATCAGCATTGAGTAAGTGAACATTTTCGGGGGTGAGGTTGCAGGCGAGAAGGATGCAGTCTGCCTGCTGAAACAGTAGATTTAGATCTACAGGTTGCAACCCTGTTTCAGTACAAAAAACTGGATCAATTGGGTATGGGTCATGCCCCAACACCTCCATACCCAGCACTTGACAGCGACGGGCGATCGCCCTTCCAATGCTACCAACGCCAATGATGCCCGCCACTTTGCCTCGCAATGACATGCCCTGAATCTTGAGCCAAGTGCCCTGACGCACAGCAGCATCAATGCGGTGCAACTGCCGCGCTAGCAAAATCAGGTAGCCTAGCGCTACATCCGCCACTTCATCGCCAAACACGTTAGGAGTATTGGACGTAAAAATGCCCAACTCTTTCGCCGCATCAAGGGCGATTGCATCGACGCCAATGCCCCATTTGGCCAGGGCTTTGAGCTTTCCTTGGCGACCAATTTCCAACACCTTTGCTGTGAAGGGATCGTCTCCCGCGATCACCCCATCAAAGTCTGCAATCAGGTTACACAAATCGACCTCGCTCATTTGCTGCTCAAATTTGGGAACATGAATATCGAAGTGCTCTTGAGCAAAGCGTTCTTGACACTGATCGAGGGTCATGATCATGGGTGGACAGGTAACTAAGACGCGCCAGTTCATAAATGTGCCTCTCGCTGCTGATACAAAAACTCTGCCACACGAAAATCGATTTCCTCATCAATATCCCAGGCTTCATCCCGCTCAATTTCAAACATCAACGGGGTATGGCCAATGCGGTTTTTTCGCTCGTTTAAGATGGTTTCCGTAAAGATGTAGAGGTTAGAGTTTTCCTCATATACAGGCGGCAAATCTTGAGTACGCAGCAGCACATTGGGATCATGATTCATGGCGTTGCCCTTGGCATCATAGAGGCGAGTCTGGAGGCGAGTCACGCCAAATAAGCTGTCGTAGTTTGACTGTGATTGAAACTGCTCGATCGCACGAGAAATGGTCTCGGGGCGCAATAGGGGATTAGTGCTATGAGTCTGGAGATAGTAGTCGGCTTCGACCTGAGAAATAGAGTTCAGCAGCACATCGTTCATGGCGATCGCCCCATCGCGCAAATGTTCCGGTCGGATCAGCACTTTTACACTGGGAAAGACGCGGGCTGTTTCTTCGATCATCACCGGACTATCGGTGTCGATGCAAACCAGATCAATTTGGGGACAGGCCAGCAAGGTTTCGACAATATGGTGATAAAGCGGCTTTCCGGCGAAGGGGCGATAGTTTTTTCCAGACACTCGCTCGCTAGAGTGCCGCATCGGGACGAAAGCTACAATAGTCATGCGCTCAGTTCAACTGTGATTTCAAGCTCTTTTAAGCTCGTATTGTCTCACGCCATGCGGCTTTGCGGCTGATCTGAGCTAGCGGATATGCTCAAGCGAGGTCTCTGGCTTGCTCTGCGTATAGTCTACGATCGCCCGTTCAGTCAAAGGTTGTGCATCAGAGCGCGATCGCTTCAGACCTCTGGGATAGTAAAATGTTTGCTTGAGCTGACTGGTCAACACGCCGCGTCGGACAAAGCCCCGATAGGTACCCCAAAACTGCATGAAGCGGAACATGAGAATCGAGGTGACGGTTTTGCCCAACATGCCATCATGGAGCGCATGATAGTAATCGCTGATGGTGTTGCTGACAAATAGCCGCACAAAGTCCCATAAATTAAAGTGTTCCTGTGGAAAAATTTGTTTGAGGGCGATCGCCTCCCGTCGATAGCGATTAAAGATGCGCTGGGGTGTTTCTTCGTGGACGTGGATAATTTCAGCGTCTGCGCTGTAGGCAATTCGGCTGCCGATCTCGACAGCTCGACGAGCCCAATCTAGATCTTCCAGCCCGGTCAGCGATTCGTCATAGGGGAGTTGCTCCCAGAGAGCACGACGCACCGCTGCATTAGCGTTGTTGCAGAAGAGATGGTGCTGATAGCGAGATGACTCCTCAGGAAACCAAGTTGCAAAGATTTGATGCTCAGAATATTGAGTCACGTCGTTACCCCGCTGCTTGCCATAGGTTAACCCCACGGTTGGGTCATCAAAAGGCCTTAACAAATGCTCTAGCCAGTCTTGATAAACGGGATAAACATGGGCGCTAGCTATCACCAGAAACTCTCCGGTAGCCTGCTGACAGCCTAGATTGAGCGATCGCCCAAAGGAAAAATCTTCCGGGCGAATTGTGACCAACTTAATCGGATAACGGGAGGCGATCGCCACGGTGGCGTCAGTAGAGCCAGAATCCACAACGATAATTTCGATATCTTTGACGGTCTGCTGCATCAGCCCGCTCAGCAACCGGCCAATGTGCTGTTCTTCGTTATAACACCGGATAATAACTGAACAACGCAGATAGCTCATTTCTCTTGCCCACTCTCTCACCACAACCCACCTCAAGCCTATCAAGAACCGACTCATTGACCCGTTAACGCAACCTGCAAAACTGGCCTTAAGCAGTTTTGGTAAACACAAACGTGGTTGAAACAAAATCCATCGTCGTCACCAAGTGGTCGCGGGAAACCTCACGACACTGGCACTGGTGACGCGCCAGAACATCAAATATTACAGGTTGGGGCAGGACATGCATTTCCATACGATTAATTTGACCCATTGATTCAACATAGTCTGACGCCTTAAATGCGTAATTGAGACAGTAGGTTGGAATTTGCAAAACACCTGTCCCCCCTGGATTTAGCTTTTCGCAAAGCGTGTTTAAGATCAGATAAATAACGGGAGGAGGGTTATGCTGTAAAACAATTTTGCTGTACAAAAAGTCATAGCGGGGCAATTCATTAATGCTCTGCAACGACTGAATCAGCAGTGTTTTGACATTCGTAACATCTTCCTGTTCAAAATATGCCGAGGCTAAGTTCAGGTGATTCGTTGAAATATCAATGCCATATACCCTGGGAAACAGGTTTGCTAACCAGCGGGTAACACGCCCAACGCCACAGCCATATTCGAGAGCAACCTGAGCTGCGGTAGGGTCGAGGCCAGTGCGATTCAGCAGCCGCTTCAAATTTTCGACCTCATTTCGTCCCGAATCGTGAAAGGCCTGAATATTTTGTTCAATAACGTCAGAGCGAAAGGCAGACGTTGATACGACCGACCAGTGGGGCTCAGTTGCGCCATATTCTGTCCATACGGACTCGATATGCGTCAAGATTTTTTCTAAAACTTGCGGGTCACACTGGTATTCGACATTATTTTTTTCGTGGAGTTGATTTTCAAATAAAATTTTCCGCCCAATCGCATTTCGAGTTTTCTTGTAGAAGTCGTCGGAGCCGAGCAACATATTTAACTGTTGATCAGACAAAAAATCAGAACCATTTGTATTAGCCATAGAAAACTTTGAGCTACAAGGTGAATGATATAGACGTCGTCATGACGGGAGCTGAAAACGGCAGCAGTCTTTGCTAAACTTGGGTGCAGCTTATCTGAACTAGGCGACCTATTCAGAGCTATTGTAGGGTATCGAAGCTATTGGTCTAGCAGGTTCTCTCAAGTTCTGGCAAGTCTGGCTCATCAGGTTTGCCATCTGGAGTTGGCAAGATTTGAAGCCAGGGATGCCGTTGATATGCAGATTCATGTAGTGTGTACCAGGAGAGCCGGATTTTGCGGGATGTCAGCATTTGCATAGAGGAGCTTAAATCATGACGGCATCTTTAGAATCTGGTTTAGGCAGTCTAGATATTGTTCTGATGGTTTGTGAGGAGACTCAATATTCTGCCAGAACCCTTTTAGAACTTTTGATGACATTTGATGCAGGGGTTGCGACCCACTACCACCTTCACTACGCAGATTTAGAATCGACTCTGACGATTCAGGAGTCTTTATCCAGATTTTGTGCGAGCAAGTCGGTGACAGTCTCAATTGAGCCGATGGAGGGTGGTTCCCAACTAGCCAACCGCATCCGTCAGCAAAATTTAACGCTGATCCACTCCATTCAGCAGCTCGACCATTTTTTAGCCATCGCTCCAGACTGTGTCATTCTCAAGCATCAATGGGCGGTTCCCTTCATACAGGTCATTGCTCTGTCTCATCAGCCTATTCTTGGCCGTTTAGAATCTGAAGTCGTTGGCTCCCAAACGCTGCCGACGCATATGAGTCGCTGTGCGTTGTATAGTGGCACAATGCTGCGGGCTCTGCCTCTAGAGTCTCTGATTGAGCACGGGATGGAAAATCCCTGGCGGGCCTTGGGCGATCGCCCAGCACTATCTTCCGACTTGCTGACATCTGGGGCATTGGCTGCCGATCGGTTTACGATCGACCAAGTGTCGTATGATTATTGGCTGTTTGCCCTCTATTTTCGAGAATTAACCGGGTCAAATCATCCGCAAGATTGGCCGCTTGACTCTCTGGAGAACCTCAATGATCTGATCAGCAGTGGCGATCGCCCCAGTTTGACCATCAACGACATTCTAGAGCAATACTTTAATCAACTGCCTATTCTCTATGGCATTCAAGATGATGGGGCACGGCAAGCCGTTCTGCG
Organism: uncultured bacterium; assembly: GCA_964502605.1. Taxonomy (GTDB): domain Bacteria; phylum Cyanobacteriota; class Cyanobacteriia; order CAZCXK01; family CAZCXK01; genus CAZCXK01. The sequence goes on along the minus strand of CAZCXK010000052.1, from coordinate 21,014 downwards.
TCGAGTCAAGTCTCAGGGGTTGGGCGATCGTCAGCTTTTTCCTTTGGGTGGACGTTTTGAAGCTACACCCATCGATCGACAGTGCCTTGTTACGAGATCACCTGAAGACTATCGTACTCTCAATCGACTACGACCAGACAATTCTGGGTTATTATCTATCACTGATCTTCAAGGAACATTTGCAGGCAAACGGTGTTTCATCATCGGCAATGGCCCCAGTCTGAAGAAGACTGACTTATCCCGCCTCAAAGATGAATTTACGATTGGGTTGAACCGCATCTACTTAAACTATCCCAACATGGGCTTTGAGCCGACGTTCTACTGCTGCGTCAACTCCAATGTTCTCAGTCAGTTTTCGGCAGAAATCGATCAGCTCAACTCCATAAAGTTTGTCAAAAAACAGTCGTCTGAGCTGCTGAAAAATCACTGGAACACCTTTTTTATGCAGTCGGATGGTTCGATCCGCTTTCATGAAACCCTGACCAAACTGACCTGGCATGAAGGCTGGACTGTCACCTACTGTGCGATGCAGGTCGCCTTTCATTTGGGGTTTGATGAGGTCATTTTAGTTGGAGTCGATCATTACTTCAAAGACTCTGGCGAGGCCAACAAAGCGGTCACCGCCACTGGAGACGATGCCAACCATTTTCATCCTGATTATTTTGGTAAGGGTGTGGTCTGGCAATATCCTGATTTAGAGCGTTCTGAAGAGTCGTATCGCATGGCCAGACAGACCTATGAAAAATATGGTCGGCGCATCTTAGATGCAACCATCGGCGGATATTTACAGATTTTTCCAAAAGTTGATTTTGAACAGATTACAACGCCAAATTTCGAATCACTACCCGATGCAACTCCAAACTTTGCAACAGTAGCACCAACAGCAACCTTATCTAAAAATCAGTCCAATACTGTTGATGAAACAGATGGATTGGATCATGAATTACGAGTTTCGATCATCACGCCCAGCTTTAATCAGGCTGCTTACATCCAGCGTCATCTAGACAGCGTTAAAAGCCAGGTTCTCCCACCCTTTGAACATCTGATCTATGATCCAGGCTCGACAGACGGCAGCCTTGAACTGATTGAGCGCTACTGCAATGAAGTCAAATTTGCTCAGCTTATTAACGAAGCCGATGACGGCCAAGTGGACGCGCTGAATAAAGGCTTTGCCAAAGCAACGGGCGACATTATCGCATGGCTGAATTCTGATGATTACTATGTCGATAACAGTGTCTTAGAACGAGTAGCGTCTGTGTTTCGCGCTCGTCCTGATGTGGATGTTGTGTATGGGCGTGGGCAGTTTGTTGACCCTGCCGGGGAGACGTTGAGAGACGCCTATATCCAAGAAGACGATCAGAAGTTGAAGGCTGCTTTTCAACATTCAGTTGGCATTCTACAGCCAGCATTATTTTTCAGACGAAAGATACTCGATGCCGTTGGTTTGTTGAATCCAAACTATAACTTTGCCTTTGATTATGAATACTGGATTCGCATTGCTTTAGCAGGTAAAACATTCTTTTTCCTAGACCAAAACCTGGCCTGTGCTGTTTTACATCGTGACTCCAAAACCTGCTCTGGTCGAGGACAGCAATATGAAGAGTCATTAGATGCGGTTAAATCTCACTATCGGTATGCCCCCATTCAATGGATTGACCGATATGCAGAATATCTATCAGATGGCATGGATGGCATTGTGATCAGCAGCTCGAATGCTGATTTAAAGGATGCTGAACACAAAAAAGCTTCTGTGGCTCGATTACTAAACCAGTGGAACTCGGATATAGGTGCTCTCTCAGAGATCATTAAACATTGCACCGAATATCCATATCGGGAAACGTTAACGGCCCTGAGACATCACAACATCTTTAAGACCGATCGAGTGGTCATCACATCATTTAATTCTGATTATTTTAATCAAGGGCTAAATTTAATTGCAGGGTTGCACCGTACCAGCTATCAATCCGTTGACCAAATCTTCGTGTATGATTTGGGGCTGACTCAGTTTGAAAAAGACTATTTGAGACTATTTGAAAAGGTTTTTGTATTAGAGTATCCAACGGAGGTAAGAAGCCTTTTTGACGGGTATCTAGCCCCTAAAAACTACTCCTACAAATGTGCAGCGATCGCCCATAGTGCCACGTTGGTTGCGCCCAATCAGCTAATTCTGTGGATTGATGCAGGCGTCACCCCAATTCGAGACATCAATGAAGTGTTTGATTGGATCGAGGCCGACGAAATATTTCTAATCGACCACGACGACACCAGCTTTTGGCCTTTCTATAACATCAACTTTACTCACCCAGAAGCGCTTAAGCGCATGAATGCCACTGTAGAGGAGGCTCTAGGGTTGCATTTATGTTCTGCAATGGTGGGCTATAAACGCGACGGAGCCTATCAATCACTAATTGACGAAGCCTATCGGTTTTCACAGGTTCGAGAGATTGTGTGCTGGCCTAAGCATCTCAATCCTGCCCAACACAATGGAAAAACGGTAAATCAAAGCAATCAGGATATTTATAGCCAAGTCATCTCTCAGATCGAGTCGGCGAAGGCTACGGTTTCACTGGGTGAGCTGGGCGATCGCTTTTCCTATCTAGGGCATCGGCAAGATCAGAGCATCTACTCAATTTTGGCAGCACGATATCATTGCAAACTTCAATCTGCCCGCTCCTTTTGTCGATCGAATTCAAAGTCATCTTGGGCATCTAAAAAGAACTGGGAATCAGGGGGTGAAAGCCCAGAGCTTCAAAAAGCTGTCGATAACATAGATGGAATTGATGAAACAGCCGTCACGTTTCACCATCGAGGCATTTTTAACTACCTCAGTGGCCTGCGGCTAGCATCTGCACGCAGTTCAAAAATAGTTGTCGTGGGTAATGGGGATTCGCTGCAAGGCGTTGACGTTAAAACTGACCTGGAAGGGTTTGACTCGATCGGCATGAATGCGGCCTATCGCCATTGGGATGAGATCAACTGGTATCCCACATATTATGTCTGCATGGATGAAACCGTGACTGAGCACCATACCAGCGAAATTAAGCGACTGATTCAAAACCAGCATGAAAATGGTATTCGCCTGTTTTTCTTAAGAAAAACGTTTATCGAAATTTATCCGCAGTTCAGAGGCTATCCAACAGTCTTTGTTCTAGAAGACCAAACTAAAAATTTTCCAGTCATTGATTTTGAACCCATTACCACCGGGAGTTTTGCTGCTTTATTTGCAGCTGTGCTGGGCTATACGCAAATTTATCTCATCGGGATCGACTGCAACTATGCAGACCAAATCGACAATGCTCAGCCCACCAAAGACCTACACTTGCGAGCATGGAGTGCGCTCAAGAAGCGACTGTTTTATTGGGATATTGCAATCAAAAACTGTAACCCAAAATCAATGCTGGCCATCTTCCCTGTGATTGATATTGCAGGAGCGCGGTCAGAAGAGTTTCAATCTCAGCCCCGTTCGATTACGCAGTTGGTCAGTTCATGGTCAAACTTGGCGGGGGGCTATGGTCGAGAAGTTCATGCTCACTATGATGAAACAGCAGTTGTCTTCGAGCTGCTGTCAAATTTACCGAAAGACGCGGTCATGGTTGATGTGGGCGCACATTTTGGCACAGCACTTCACTCTTTTGCCAAGCAGGGATGGCATGTTGTCGCCTTTGAGCCAGATCCCGACAACCGCCAAAAGCTAGAGCAGCGTGCCAGTCAATATGATCACCTGTCGATTGACACTCGGGCTGTAAGCGATCGCCCTGATGAGCTTCTCCCTTTCTATGGCTCTGATGAAAGTACAGGGATTAGTGCGCTCGCTCCCTTTCGTGACAGCCACGCGCAAAAGTGCGAAGTGAAAACCACCACTGTTGAGCAAATCTGTGCAGACTATCAGCTCGACCAGATTGATTTCTTAAAGATTGATACGGAAGGCTACGATTTGATGGTCTTGAAAGGGGTGCCTTGGGATCAGTTGCGTCCACGCGTCATCGAATGTGAGTTTGAAGATCGCAAAACAGTGCCTCTAGGCTATACCTTTGATACGTTAGCTCAATATCTCGTTGAGCAAGGCTATACCGTTTTGGTCAGTGAGTGGCATCCTGTGATTCGATATGGCATCCAGCATGACTGGTTTCGCTTGGTTATGTATCCCTGCCAGTTGGCTGATCCGAATGCTTGGGGCAATATTTTGGCGTTTAGAGACTTACCCGACCTCAACCAAGTTTCTACTGTAGTGCAGCGGTTAGTCAAAACTCAATTGCCTCTACCCTCTACCTTAGAAAATTCCCAGACTTCCAGTCAAGATACCCGAGAAGGACGCAATGGCATGAATTCAGCACAGATTAATGATCAGTCCTCTACTCTCGCCCCTGAACAATACAATGGCAGCAAAAATGCGAACGCTCCAGATCACGCATTAGCAGCACAGGATCATCCGCGCACCTCTGATCATATTGCGGCAGCCTCCACATCAGAGACCTCGACGCCTCAGCTAGCTGCTGGCCTCCTCAAACGCATCGGTCGTTACTATAGCCGATGGCCGTTGGGCGTTGCCGTGCTTGCTGTTAGCCTCAATACGGCTGCGGTGTTTGATACGCCGTATCGCTGGGCCTTTGCCGGAACAGGCAACGCGCTAGTGATGCTTTTGGTCGGTCATGCAGCTTCCAAGGCCGATTTCGCTTTAGGAGTAGGCGATCGCGCCCAAGCCAGTGCCAATCATGCCCAAAACACCGCAAACCAGATACACACTGAGGCAACCCTCGGAGTGACAAAGTCGAACCAAGCTCTGAATAAAGCAAAGCAAGCAGTTGACCAATCGAAAACATCGCTGATGCTGGCAAATCGCACCAAAGGCACTGCCGAATTTGCCCTGGATATGGCAAGGCGATCGCGAGAAGCAGCTAAAACCGCCCAGGATGCTGCCCAATCGGCCCAAACTGTTGCCAATCGAATTGCGGAAGAATTTCGCCCGGTCAATCAAGAGGTGCAGCGGCTGCAGAAATCGGTCAGAGGCAATTCCAGTCTGTTTCAGCCGTTTGAGCGCCGACTATCTCAGGAAAGCTTGAAAACGTTTCTTGAGGTTTGGGTGCCTGCGCTCAACCTGGATTTGAATCAGCGGGCGATCGGCTACCTTGCTCATCGCATTTGCCTCTGCGAAGATGCCTGTTCCGGACGTCTGGCGACCAATGTGCAAGATATGCTGCTCCGCATTTTGATTGCGCGTAGTGTCAAGAGCCGAGACTTATCAATCCTTGAAATTGGATCACTGTTTGGCATTAATCTGGCTATTCTCTATGAAACCTGCCGTAATTTCTTTGAAACCATTCATCTAACAGCAATTGATCCACTGGATGGCTACTACGGCGAACAGGCAACTGATTTAGTCACTCATGTGCCCATTACTCGCGAGATGTTTGAACATAATCTCCGCAAGGTCGATGTCCCGTTGGAGGATGTAACCCTGATCCAAGGGCTAAGCACTGATGAAAAGGTGCTGGCTGACGTAGGATTGAAACAATACAACTTGCTGGTGATTGATGGCGATCACACCTATGGCGGCGTCAAGTTTGACTTCGATCACTATCTTGCTGCTGTGGATGTCGGAGGATACATTATCTTTGATGACTACTCCACTGAGCACTGGCCTGACGTCGCAGAGTTTATCGATCAAGAAGTGAAGTCAAATCCCTATGTCGAATTTGTGGGGTCAAGTTGGAGAACGGGAGTATTTAGAGTCGTCCGCAGGCAGCTCAAGTAAGTTGATTGCATAGGAGATCAGTAGAACTCCTTTTTGATTAAGAGAAACATGGATATCCGGTATGAAACCACCCAAATTTTTTAGACGGTTTGACTACGACAGAACCTTACTGCCCAACGCTTTTTTAGGCGAACTTGAAGGTAATGTCGATTCACTGGATCAAGCTAAAGAAAAAACAGGATATACGATTGGATATCCTGGGTGGAATTTGATTTATTACATTCTGCTATCGCATCTCAAACCCAATCAGCACAACAACATTGTTGAAACAGGGTCTAACCAGGGCTGCTCGACAATTGTGTTAGCTCAAGCGCTGCGAGATTCGTTGGGAGACGGGCGCGTTTATACAGTGGAACTGCTGCCTGAAAACTACGAAATCGCAAAGCAAAATTTTGCCGATGCTGGGGTTGATGATTTAATCGATGCAAGATTGGGAGACTCTAAGGAGGTTTTAATCCAGCTTCGTTCTGAACTCACAACAGTAAGAACCGCATTCCTCGATGCGTCACACTTACTTGATGATGTATTTTCAGAGTTTGAGTTAATTTATCCGCTGCTTGAAGAAGATAGTATTGTCATTTTTGATAACACGTATCAAATTGCGGAATCCAATGAAGATCAGCGTGTCTTTGGGGCACTCCACAAAATTAAACAAATCTATGGAGGCAATCTAATCAACTTTGAGTTTGTGTCATGGTATACGCCAGGGATGGCAATCTGGCAAAAGCAGCCTTTTCCGACCTTTAGTTAGAAAGTAGAAATTACTTGGAATACCCAGGAGTAGTCATGTCAGTTATAACCGAGACCCAAGAATTTCAGCATCTCTCAGACAGAGAAAAAAGCTACTTTGAAAACTATCAGAGAGTCGTACATTCTTGGCAGAATTCTCACCATTTAAATTACCCTCAACAAGTCCATATCGAGACACAAACTGTGTGCAATGCCAGATGCACGTTCTGTCCATATGTTGAGCTTGAGAGAGCAGGTCAGCGCATGTCAGATGAACTCTTTATGAAAATAGTTAATGACTTAACCGATATACCAGAACATATTCCGGTTACTGTTTGCCCCTTCAAGATCAGTGATCCTATTTTAGAGAGACGCCTCCCTGAAATGATTGACGTCTTGCAAGGCAGAGTTCCTAATGCCAACATCCATCTTGCAACTAATGGCTCAGCACTAACCGAGAGCAAGATAAATGAACTTGCTGCTGCTCGACGCCCAATTAATATTAATGTTTCTCTGAATGACCACAGGCCAGAGATATACGAAAGGCTCATGTCACTGAAGTTTGAGCGCACAATCGGTAATCTCGAGATTCTTCATGAGAAGTTTATTCGTGGTGAATTCCCGCATAGTGTCACAATTGGTAGAGTTAGTGGAAATCGGGAAGAAGATGTCGATTTTTTGAACTGGGTAAGTGGAAAATTCCCACACTTTAGCGTAATGATAAAGCCAGCAGGTAACTGGATTGGCAATGTTGATAGCAGAACCCACAATTCGATACTGCCAATTGGCTGCTTAGCTTGGTTTCAAGTTTCAATCATGGCAACTGGTGAGGTCGCTCTCTGTTGCATGGATGCTTACGGCGAAAAGAGTTTTGGAAATGTTTCTACAAGTTCTATTTTGGAAATATACAACTCTCCTGAACATAGGCAGTACCGCGAGAGTAAATCACGTACTAACTTAAGTCCTTGCTCTAAATGCACATATCCAGAGACATCTTCTGATAATAGAGTACCCATCCCATAAAAATTGATGCTGTTTGAGCTAGTGTTAGAAAACCTTGAAAAATTCAAAACTTTATGACGGGATTTGGTGTACCCGAATTTGATCCTTAACCTACAAGCTTTGAACCGCCTTTCATTGACTTAAGATGTGTCGGCATTTATCTGACGCTAACTCCTCCAACGCATCTGTCAGGAATTCATGTAATTCGCCAATTGAAACAGGAGAGTAGTAGCTATCCATATTAGATTTGCAAATTTCCTGAAATGAATCAATTGCCTCTTTTAGTTTTGCAATGGCCCGGTTCTGTGTTTCTTCCCTGATTCACTAACAAAGCTCTAGAGGCTGACGGTTATAAAGCCGTGCCTGCCAGGATAAAACCCGACTGCACTGGTTCTGATATCTAAGTGTGAGTGCTGTTAAGCGTAGCCGTAACGCGTCATTTTCTAAAACTTGATGGGTTCCACGATCGCTCTAGCATTCACATCGCCTGCAATGTGTGCCTAGCCATGTCGCTGACGCAGCCTTTTGTAGAAAAGACTATATGCATCCTACAGATAATTAGGTTCACCAACATTACCTCTCAGAGCACCAATATTACCTCTCAGAGCACCAATATTACCTCTCAGAACAGTAATATTACCTCTCAGAGCACCAATATTACCTCTCAGAGCACCAACATTACCTCTCAGAGCACCAATATTACCTCTCAGAGCACCAATATTACCTCTCAGAGCACCAACATTACCTCTTAGAACAGTAATTAAGCATCGCTGAGCACTAATTAAGTCAATTCAAAATCCTGGCGATCGCCCGATCTCTGTATCCAGGGCTACCGGGTACATACAACTGCTACAGCTCCAAACGATGCTGCATTCGCTGCCACTCAGTGTTTGCTGGGTCTCTGCATCCCCGCTTGGATGACTGTTCTCCAAACCCCAATTGAGGGGCTGAAGCAGTTCAATACTATGCAAATCGGCGGGTTTAGATCGCTCTCCTGTGCCGCGATCGTCGAGTCCTGTCCCGCATGTGATCTAGCTTGCTTTTCCCGTTGCCCTCTCACGAGTGCTGTCTGTTTAGCACGGTATCGTCAAATAGTATGTAAAAGGTGCGCTAGGGCTTTACCCAACGCACCTGAATGAATCATCAACGAATGGCGACATTCCAGGATCTTACTTTAGCTGCAGATACTTAGAATCACCCGTCAGGTGAATCGTATCGACAAAGCGAGCCGTATTAGACTGGTTAGAGATGACAAGGCTTTGAGTCCGAGAGCCGCCAGAGAAGAACCGGACGCCCTCCATTAGAGTGCCAGGGGTGATGCCGCAGGCTGCAAACAGCAGCGTTTTTCCAGATGCCAGTTCATTGGCGTTATAGACTTTGTCAGGGTCATTGATACCCATTGATGTGAGGCGTTCAAGGTTGCTCTCTTTGCTTTCCCCAATCAGACCCGTTTTGACAATTGCAGGATCGTAGACCAATTGACCTTGGAAGTGACCCCCCAGGCATTCCATCGCAGCGGCTGAGATTACCCCTTCTGGAGCGGCTCCGATGCCCATGAGCGCATGGATGTTGGTGCCTGCAAACGCGCAAGAAATTGCAGCAGAGACATCACCATCTGAAATCAGGCGCACTCGTGCGCCTGCCTGACGAATCTCCTTGATCAGATCATCATGGCGATCGCGCTTCATTACCACCACCACCAGTTCTTCAATGGCGCGGTTAAGACAGTCAGAGAGAATCTTGAGGTTTTCGGTGGCCGATTTGTTGATATCAACATGTCCCCGCGCTGCTGGAGGTGCAGCCAGTTTCTTCATATAAAAGTCAGGCGCTGCGAACAGGCCGCCTTTTTCAGAAATTGCTAGCACAGCCATCGAACCGGGCTGACCATAGGCAACCAGATTAGTGCCTTCGCAGGGATCAACGGCAATGTCAATTTCGACTAATTCATCTGGGTTGCAAAACTTGGCCGCATCCGGCTGAGTGCAGATCCCAACTTCTTCGCCGATATAGAGCATCGGGGCGTCATCCCGTTCACCTTCACCGATGACGATGCGACCTCGCATATGAATCTTGTTCATCCGCTCGCGCATGGCTTCCACGGCCACTTGGTCAGCGGTATTCTTTTCGCCCTTGCCCATCCATCGAGCAGAGGCGATCGCCGCTTGCTCAACGACTTCAATAATTTCTAAGCCAAGTGTACTCTCCACCAGGTAAGCCCTCCCAACTATGGATTCTGCGTGATCTTGCGGACTGCGTCTCAATCTAAAAGTCTATCAGACGACGGAAATGCCCCCGCACAAAATTTGAGCACCTCTATCGCAGCGCGATCCCCGTGTCTCTCACAACCAGTTTGGCTTGATTGGTGCATTCTGTGAAGACTCAGATTTTGCTCTCAGTGTAAAACTATGGATCAACAAGCGCTGTGCCGTGTGGGGCAATTGATTTATCGGACGTGTTTGGTCCTAGCTCAGTCGCGATTAATCTAGCTCTCGTTTGAGGTGTCTAGACTGGGGCGATCGCCCCTCAGGAGCAGCAGAGTGGGAAGGCTCAGCAGAATGAGCCTCTGATCGGGATAGCACGATTGACCACCTCAGCAGGGTGTGCCGATAGAGCGTTTTCAAATATCCAGTGACCGGGCGCTCGATGCTATAGGCCATCAGGGTGGCGATCGCCAATGAGATGATCAGAGCGATCGCAATGCTGAGATATGCATTGACCGACCAGTTTGACAGCCGCAGCAGCACCGCATAGCCAATATTTTGATGAATTAAATAGAGACTGTAGGAAATGCTGCCCAAAAACACTAAGGGGTTGATGCTGATCCAGCGGAGATAGCCATGGGTCGCCAAAAACAGGCTGAGGGCGAAGATCATGCAGGCGGTTAATGATACGCTGTGGCTGATCATGGCGTGCATCATCAGCCCAGAGGCAATCAAGCCATAGCGGACGAGCGAGCCACCCTCTTTCCAGATTTGATGGCAGGCGAGGCCAATGATAAACAAGTGAGCATAATCAGTGAGCACAAATGGGCTAAGCGCTGGCGGCAGATGAATCACATCAAACTGAACGCGCACCATATTAAACAGCAACCAGGCGATCGCCACCGTCTCAATGTGCTTGAGCAATCTCAGTTGAAAGATTGCCATCATCACAGCATAAAAACATAGCTCGACTTGCAGCGTCCAATACACGCCATCGACATCAGGGATGCCGAGAAACCGCTGAATCATCGTGAGATTGACGAGGGCGTCGGCCCCACTCACATCTCGCCCTGGCAGGCCCAGCAGCGCCACCGTCGCAAAGGTCAGGGCGATCGCCACCCAATAGGCTGGGTAGAGCCGCGCCACCCGCCCTACGACAAAGTCAAGCAGGCGCTGAGTCCGCTGGAGCGACAACAGAATCACAAAGCCGCTAATCATGAAAAACAGCGGGACGCCAAATCGCCCATAGGCAAAATTAATCGCCAATGCTTGAGAATGACCGTAGATTTGGTCATAGCGCGTCGTGTAGTGATAGAGTACGACTCCTAAGGCTGCAATCCCCCGCAGCACGTCGAGTTCATATAGTCGTCGAGATGATGGTTGAGGTTGTTGCACCCGCATTAGATTTTGCGCTTAGCTAGGTTTACCAGAGATGATAAGTGTGTAGGGGCTGAGCACAGGTCAGCCGCAGCCAGCGCGCTACAGCCAGTACACCTGGAACTGCGTCGGCGGTAAGGAGTCACAGAATAATCAGGATGAATGAGGTCAAAGCCAACCATGTGCGGACGATTTACCCTCAGTCAGACAACAGACGTCATCGCTGCAGCCTTCCAAGTTTCAACGATGCCCTTGCTAGAGCCGCGCTACAATATATCGCCGACGCAGGCGGCTCCGGTTGTGTTCCGCTTGACAAATTCTCCAGCGCGGCAATTTACCTACATGCACTGGGGGTTGATTCCGTCTTGGGCAAACGATGCCAAAATGGGCGCGCGCTTGATCAATGCGCGATCAGAAACAGTCGCCGAAAAGCCATCCTTTCGAGCGGCGTTTAAGCGGCGGCGATGTCTAGTCATTGCCGATGGGTTTTATGAGTGGCAACGCCTCGACCGGGGCAAACAGCCGTTTTACATTCATTTGGGCGATCGCCAGCCCTTTGGGTTTGCGGGGCTGTGGGAGCACTGGCAGAGCGCAGACGGCAGCGAAATCAAATCCTGCACCATTCTGACGACAGCCCCCAATGAGCTGCTGAGCCCCATTCACAATCGTATGCCCGTTATTCTCAACTCGGATGACTATGACCTCTGGCTTGACCCAGATGTGAGTCATCCCAAACAGCTACAGCTGTTGCTGCGCCCCTATCCGCCTGAAGCCATGACCTGTTATCCCGTGAGTTCGGTGGTGAATAGTGCCAGGCACGATCGCCCAGAATGCATTCATCCGATTGCACTGTAAAACCATTGCACTGTAAAACCATTGCACTGTAAAACTTGTGTTGAAGGGGCTTGAGTAATCAGAGGAGTGATCAGACTATGACGATTTTCCTCTCTGCCCCGTGATGCTCACCAATAATTAACCCTTTTCTCAGCGATCGCTCCGCAAGGAACCCTCGAAATTCCTTAGACTATATGAAGAAGAGTTAATAATTCTGAACACAAAACCATTGGAGTAATCACTATGGGGCTATTTGGACTTGGTAAGAAAGCATCCCTTCCCACACCTGAAGAGGCACTGCCCGGACGCACCCAGCCAATATCGGTGCTCAACAAACACTATGTCAATGGCAACCCCATTCAGCCGCCGTTCCCTGATGGTCTGGAAACAGCACTGTTTGGTCTGGGCTGTTTTTGGGGAGCAGAACGCAAGTTTTGGCAACAAGACGGTGTCTTTACAACTGCTGTGGGCTATGCTGCAGGCATCACTCCCAACCCGACATATAACGAGGTCTGCACAGGCTTAACCGGGCACAATGAAGTCGTGCTAGTTGTGTTTAATCCGGCTGTGATCAGCTATGAGCAACTTCTCAAAGTGTTTTGGGAGAGCCATAACCCGACTCAAGGAATGCGTCAGGGCAACGACGCAGGCACCCAATACCGCTCTGGAATTTATGTCTACTCAGACACTCAGCGCCAGTTAGCAGAGGCCACGAGAGCTGCCTATCAACTAGCTCTCACCAAAGCCGGACATGGCACGATCACAACCGAAATTTTGGCTGCGCCTGAGTTTTACTATGCTGAAGACTACCATCAGCAGTATTTGGCAAAGAATCCAAATGGCTATTGCGGCCTCGGCGGCACAAATGTGACATGCCCTGTGGGAGTTAGCGTCTAGCTGATTGTTGCCTACGTGACTCCACGTCAACAGCAAATTTGCCAAAATTATCAGCAGTTTGATAGTGCTGATCTAATGAGATGATTCGGTTGGAGTATGGGCATGGCATCATGCTCGTGCCTCCACCAGTTGGTGAGCTTCACCAAGTCAGATCATGTGTAAATCATGCACACATTTAGCAATGCCTTGGCCGTCCATCGAACTTAGACGGCTATTGATTCACTGCCGTTAAATTGCAATTCTCATGTCAGATTTAATTTTGATGATTGTTCATCAAGAGGGTTCTAACCCAGGCTTGGTGGGGCATATCTTGAGGGAGATGGGCTACCAGCTTGATATTCGCTGCCCTGCTCTTGGCGATCAGTTGCCGCCGACGATGAATCACCATCGCGCTGTGGTCGTGTTTGGTGGCCCGATGAGCGCTAATGATGATGAAACATTGCCGTTTATTCGCACTGAGCTAGACTGGATTCCAATTGCTCTGGCATCGAAACAGCCATTTTTGGGCATTTGTTTGGGGGCTCAGCTACTGGCGCGATCGCTGGGGGCTACTGTGCAGAGTCACCCTGACGATAGGGTTGAAATTGGCTATTTCCCGATTACGCCAACTGCGGCAGGTCAGACGTTGTTTACTGCATTGCGGCGCGTCTATCACTGGCATCAAGAAGGGTTTGATCTGCCACCGGGTGCCAAGCTGTTAGCGACTGGCAGCACCTTTCCACACCAAGCGTTTCAGTATGATCACCATGCGGTGGGGCTCCAGTTTCATCCAGAAATGACTGCTGAGCTGGTCAACCATTGGACAACCCAAGGGTATGAGCATCTGAGTAAAGATGGGGCTCAATCGCGTGATGAGCAAGTTCAGCATCATGTCCGCTATGCACCCGCCGTCGAAGTGTGGCTGCGTAGCTTTCTGCAAGATTGGCTAGAGTCATCGACATGCCTGACATTGAGTGCCCAAGCTTGAAGGCTGATGCCACAGATCGCCATGCCCATTCGGTGGCAAAATCGACTAGAGTGAAGTTTGGATTAACGCTGGAGTGAGGGTCTTTCATGGCATCCATTCGTGAGTTGCATGATCAACTGATTCGCAAAGAACGTTCTGCAGTCGAAATCACGAAGGAAGCGCTCTCGCGCATCGAGCAACTGGAACCAAAGCTGCATAGCTTTTTGTGTGTGACGGGCGATCGCGCGCTAGAGCAGGCGCAACAGGTTGATAACAAGATTGCAGCAGGAGATGAAGTTGGCCCCCTAGCGGGCATCCCAATTGGCATTAAAGACAACATGTGTACGCGCGGCATCCCGACAACCTGCGCCTCTCGCATTCTCGAAAACTTTGTGCCGCCCTACGAATCAACCGTCACCGAGAAACTCGCCCAAGCAGGGGCAGTTTGCGTGGGCAAGACAAACCTAGACGAGTTTGCAATGGGCAGCTCAACAGAGAACTCGGCCTTTCGGCGGACATCAAACCCTTGGGACTTGGAGCGGGTGCCTGGAGGGTCGTCGGGTGGCTCTGCAGCGGCGGTTGCGGCAGGAGAATGTACGGTGGCGCTGGGGTCTGATACGGGAGGGTCGATTCGGCAGCCCGCGTCGCTCTGTGGTGTAGTGGGCATGAAGCCAACCTATGGGCTGGTCTCTCGCTACGGGCTGGTGGCTTTTGCGTCATCGCTCGATCAGATTGGCCCATTTGCTCGCACGGTCGAAGATGCGGCTATTTTACTAGGGGCGATCGCCGGTCATGACCCCAATGATGCGACCAGCATTAACGTTGAGATTCCCAATTACGCTGCAGCCCTACAGCCTGATCTAAACGCCGGACTCAAGGCCGGGAGAAAGCTTCGAGTTGGTGTGATTCGAGAGACATTTGGTCAAGGGCTTGACCCTGCTGTTGAGCAGGCTGTGACGAAAGCAGTTGAGCAGTTGCAATCGCTAGGTGCCGAAATCCAAGAAATTTCTTGCTCTAAGTTTCGCTATGGCTTGCCGACCTATTACATCATTGCTCCTTCAGAAGCCTCTGCTAACCTGGCCCGCTATGATGGCGTCAAGTATGGGTTTCGCAAAGAAGAGGCTGATGATTTGCTATCGATGTATGCCAAGACCCGAGCCGAAGGGTTTGGAGCTGAAGTCAAGCGCCGCATCATGATTGGCACCTATGCACTATCGGCAGGTTATTATGACGCATACTATGTCAAAGCTCAAAAGGTTCGCACGCTGATCAAGCAAGATTTTGACCAGGCGTTTGAGCAGGTGGATGTTTTGGTATGCCCGACCTCTCCGACGACAGCGTTTAAGGCTGGAGAAAAGGTCGATGACCCCCTCAGTATGTATCTGTTGGATTTGATGACGATTCCAGTTAACTTGGCCGGGTTGCCTGCAATCAGCGTGCCCTGCGGGTTTGATGCAGAGGGTTTGCCTATTGGGCTTCAGCTGATTGGCAATGTGCTGCATGAAGAGTTGCTACTGCAGGTTGCCTATGCCTATGAGCAATCGACACTCTGGCATCAACAGGTGCCACAGTTGACCTAGTTTAATCTTGCTAATGGCAGCGGTGATGCCTGTGCTGAGAGGAGTCTTAATGCTGGTGGGGATGGTGGCAGTGCTATATGGCAGTGCCTGCCTGTTTCTAGTGATCCAGCAGCGTCAGATGGTGTTTGTCCCATCTCGGACACTCGTGGCCACCCCTGCTGACATAGGACTGACCCATGAAGAGGTTTGGCTAACGGTTGCAGAGAGCAATGGCGATCGCATTCATGGCTGGTGGCTCCCAGCATCTAAGCCCGTTGGAGTGATGCTTTATTTCCATGGCAACGGCCAAAACATCAGTGCAAATCTCTCTTATGCCCAACAGTTTCATCAGTTGGGTTTTTCGGTTTTGATGATTGACTATCGCGGCTATGGCCTGAGTGATGGCGCGTTTCCGAGTGAAGCCCAAACATCTGAAGATGCACACACCGCCTGGATCTACCTCGTCCAAGAACGCGGCGTTGCCCCGCAAGACATTGTTTTATATGGTCACTCGTTGGGAGGGGCGATCGCCCTAGATTTAGCCATTCGAGAGCCGGAAGCGGCGGGGCTGATCATGGAGTCGGCGTTTACCTCAATCAAAGAGATGGCAGTGCTAACTCCTCAATACCGGATTTTTCCCATTGATTGGTTGCTGACCCAACGGTTTGACTCCATTAGCAAGGTGCGATCGCTGCAGATGCCAATTTTGCTGATTCATGGCACCGACGATCGGATTGTCCCAGCGGATATGAGCGATCGCCTCCATGCTGCCGCCCCTCATCCTAAAACCTTGCTTCTGGTTCCCGGAGCAGGGCACAATGATGTCGCTGAGATTGGAGGAGACCCCTATCGGCAAACCATCAAACAATTTATGCAACAGGTGGGTCTGTTGCGTAGATGATGGATAAACTACATTTTATGCAACAGTTGTAGGGTGCTGTTAGGCGAAGCCATAACGCACCATTCCACAGGGATTTGATCTGACCATATCCTGATGGATCATAGGTTTCACAGGCGATCGCGCGTAGTTGATATCCAACACCAACTATTCCCTATCCACAGATATTTGAACGTGATCTACGAACATGATCTGTGAACGTGATCTGTGAATCACTCAAATTGGTGACGCCCGATTTGCTGGACGGGCATCCAGAATTAAAGGTCTTGCCGACTATCAACTCGAATCGTGCGTCATGGGCATCCAGTAAGAGCGAGCAATGCAGGTGGCTCCAAAATTGAGAAAAAATTAGACTGCTGCTAGGCTAGCGGGATGAAAAGACGTGATGTGGCTCCATCGATGAGATCGTCCCCAATATAGTGCCTAAAATCATTACCTAAAATAATGGGAGCGCCTCAAGAGCGCGTTTCACGTCGAGCGGCACCCTAGTCATTGATATCAAATCTCATGCAAGACGCATTGTCTCAACCCCAAGATCAGCTCGATCGTGTCAATCAAGACGATGATGAAATTCAATTTGCAGAAGAAACTGAGTCAACGCAACCTGCCACAAGCTGGAAAATTTTGATCGTTGATGATGAAGTCGAAGTGCATGAGGTTACAAAGCTAGCTCTCAGCGACGTTACCTTTGATGGCAAGTCGATCGTATTCATTAGTGCCTACTCCGCTGAATCCGCCAAGGTCATGATGCAGGCACATCCTGATATCGCCATCATTTTTCTGGATGTGGTGATGGAAACTGACAGTGCCGGTCTAGAATTCATCGACTACGTCCGCAATGAGTTGGGCAACTCAATGGTCAGAATTATCTTACGGACAGGGCAACCCGGTCAGGCTCCCGAAAACAGAGTCGCTGTAGACTATGGCATTGATGACTACAAGACGAAAACAGAGCTTACTTCTCGCAAACTTTTAATCACAGTTGTGACAGCGCTCAGAGCTTTTGCCACGCTCACGCACCTGGCAGAGATTAGCCAGCAGCTTCAGCTAGAACTGGCTAAACAACGGACAACCGGGACGGCGCTAAGCCTGAGTGAGCATCAAGAACATGAAAAGGTTCATCAGTTAGAGAAATCGCTGCAACCCTTGCAACAGCAGTCATCTCAGTCGAATCAGCTCAATAAAATTGAGACACTAAACCATCTGGTGCGTGAAATTGCCCATGACGTAGTTAACTCTCCTAATCAGGCGGGAGCACTTCACACTATGGCGATCGTGACGCGTATCGCCCGAATGGTCTTGCGAATT
Organism: uncultured bacterium; assembly: GCA_964502605.1. Taxonomy (GTDB): domain Bacteria; phylum Cyanobacteriota; class Cyanobacteriia; order CAZCXK01; family CAZCXK01; genus CAZCXK01. The sequence continues at coordinate 3,511 of CAZCXK010000052.1, read as the reverse complement.
ACTGATGATCACTCGACCAAGCTCGGTATATCTCAAAGTAAGCTGGCTGTTTTGGTATATCTCAGCAGCGACCCCCACGGCTATGCCAGCCCGTCAGAGTTGGCAAAACAGTGTGGAGTCTCGCGTGCTGCCATGACAGGGTTGTTAGATGGTCTCGAACATGATGGGTATGTAGCTCGAGACAGCGACCCGTCTGACCGACGAGCACTCATGGTGAAGCTGACTCCGACAGGTCAACAGTTCTTAGACTGGATTGCCCCTCAGGAACAGCAGCCGATCTCTGACGTGATGGGTTCATTAGAGGCAACGGATCACCAAAACTTGATCGATCTGATCATGAAAGTCATTCAAGTATTGGATGAGTAGAGACCTCGGAGGTTTTCAAAACCTCCGAGGTCTAGAGTAAGCCCTGCGGTACCCTTGGCATGAGTCACAAGGGATGAGCTACACTCTGGGTCAGATATCGAACCGCCCCAAAGAATTTACCCCCCCTTGCCCCTATGGACCCCATGACCCTCACCGCCTTTCTCACCCCCTTTTTGCCCTTTTTATTAAAGTTGGGCAATAAAGCCGCCGAAACTGCTGCCGGAAAGTTTGGCGAAGATGCCTGGACTAAAGCTAAAGCCGTGTGGGAAAAACTGCATCCCAAAGTCGAGGCGAAAGCTGCTGCCAAAGAAGCCGCTACCGACCTGGCAACCACTCCAGAAGATGAAGACCTGCAAACGGCTCTGCGAGTGCAGTTGAAAAAGCTATTGGAAGGGGATGCGGCCCTAGCTGAGGCGATCGCCCAAATTCTACAAGCCGATGCCCCCGATGGCACCCCTGGCACGCAGATTGTGCAGACGGTGACGGGCAACCAAAATCAGGTCATTGGGCAAGTCACAGGCGGCAACGTGTTTGGCACTGTGACCGGCAATATCATGATCGACGAGTGAGGTACCGCGATCGCCCCCACCCCGTAAGGAGGACACCATGACTTTCACCGTTGAAGACCTGAAACGCTTCCAGCACCAACACCCCGACTACCGCCTCGAACTCATTGATGGAGCCATTGTTGTCATGAGTCCATCTGGTTTTGAATCCGATGAAATCGCTGCCGAGATTGTCGCCCAACTGCGAAACTGGGTCAGACCTCGCAAGCTAGGGCGCGTCACTGCCTCCAGTGCAGGCTTCAAGCTCCCCAATGCCGATGGCGATGTTCGTGCCCCTGATACTGCCTTTGTCAAAGCTGAACGGCTGAAACGCACCACCGAAGACTATGCCGACCTTGTTCCCGATCTAATCTTTGAGGTGCGTTCTAAAACCGATGACCTGGACAAACTCCGCGCCAAAATTCGGCAGTTCTTGGATCTTGGCACCACCGTCGGTGCCCTAGTGGACTATCGCACTCAAACCATTGAGGTTTACCACGATCAAGCTGAACCCGTGATGTTGCAGAATGGCGATCGCTTCACTGTCCCCGATCTCTTACCCGGCTGGGAAATGGAAGTCGCCAGCATCTGGGCACCCGAATTCGACTAACCCTGGCTCATCAACACCCCTTGCCTCTATGAGTGTTCCAGCCCCCAACCCCGACTCATCCGATTTACCCACGGTGCGGCAAGATGTAACGGGCGATCGCAATCAGGTAATTGGACAGGCGATCGACAGCACCATTGTCAATTTTGCGGGTGAGGGGGTTCGGCAAACCTAGCAAAACGAAATCCTATGCCCTGCGATGAACCTACATCTATGTTGAGAACCGTACCTCGGCGGTCTAGCCTGGAAGCGCAAAATTTGCGGGTTCAAACCAGGAGCAGTTGCCCTCAGAACTCGAAACTTCGACCATTGAACTCAAACCGTGGAGCGACATCATTCCTTGTAAGGCTGACAATGCCCACCCTATCGAAAGCTGGCGGAGGCGTTGAGGGGTGAGTCAAGTTCATGATTAGTTATGATCAAGCGATACTAAACTTCTGGGGAGATTAACTGATGAAGGCAGAACTTACAGCCATTATTGAAACGGCTGAGGAAGGAGGATATTGGGCAATCTGTCCTGAAATACCTGGGGCTAATGGGCAAGGAGAAACCATAGAAGACGTCAAAGAAAGCCTCAAAAGCGCGATTCAATTAATCCTGGACGATCGATTAGAAGATATTCGCAGAGGGCTACCTCACGATGCGATTGAGGCAATTATCTCAATTCCATGAAACGAAAGGAATTAGAAAAGAAGTTGCGTAAAGCCGGATGCTATTTAAAACGGGAAGGGGCTTCTCATTATCTTTGGATAAACCCTCAAACTGGTGTCGTTGAAGACGTTCCACGACATGCAGAAATCAAGGAATTGCTTGCCAAGAAGATCCTTAAAAGTTTGAATGCAGAATAATGCGATCGCCCATCAGACAGCTCCCACTACATCCTCCCCTTTTTGGCTTTGCAGTAGAGATATTCTTGTTCAGCGCGGAAACACCTTGGAATATGTTGATGTTCCAGCCGTATATCGAGGTGAGCCGAATCGTTTTATTTATCCTGATTTGATGATGAAACTACGAGTGTCATCGGAAATAGACACGAATTTTGTCTATTTGGCAATGAGTTCTGATCCCAGTTGTGATTTTCTTCGCTCGCGACAACTAACGGATCTTGCCAACGCTGAGCCACATTGCAGGTGACTAGCATGTGCAGCACGGTGCACTCAAACGTCTTAGCGCCATGAAAAAAGACCCGTAAGCCGTGGCCACGAGCCTTGAGAATTGGGGTTTGAGAATGTCTTACAAAGCGTTGGCCTTGAGGGTGCGGCGGGGGCGCTTATATTCCGACTTTTTCTTATAGCCGATCGCCTGGGCTTCGTCACTGTTGGGGCCAAACTGGCCGCGCACGCTTTCTTTCATCGCTATCACCATGTCATGAAACTCGACTTCGGCTTGGCGAGCCGCATCGGAGGCAGCTTTGAGCGCGGCCAAGAGTTCAGTCTCTTTTTGCTGTTTGGCTCGCATGGCTTCGTATCCGGCTTTGAGAGCTTCGAGGGTGGCTTCGCTGCGAGCGGGGATGTAGTTGCTGATGAAGCTCAGGCCATGGAAGGAATCGATATCGGCATCGATGGTTTTGGCGGAAACGCGACGGGAAAAATTAACGGTGTTCATGATAGATACGCCTTGAATAAGGGTGAATGGGTTGGTTAATGTGAACAGTGTGTAACGCAGCAGCCGAGTGAACAGTGTGTAAAGCAGCAGCCGATCTGGGGCGATGACCTGGGGAAGTGGCCTGAATTGCAGCAATGGGTAAAACCAAGACGACGGCGGGGGTTGGCATCTGTGGGTCTCGTCTAAAAATAGATTGCCCAGTAGAAACGACTCGATCTCGGTTGAATTGACAAGATTGTGACCAGAAATGAAGGGGTTTGATGAAGAGGAGATGAATCGGGCAGGGCAGGAAAACGGATTTTGCAGGCGCGTCCTTCAGAGGTGCGCTGCATTATTGAGTTTGCTGATGGATCTGGTCGTTTCAGATTGATGGCGGCATTGTTTGCGA